>JBAVCL010000040.1:0-51631 GCA_049586675.1 Dehalococcoidia bacterium | reverse complement strand
TCAGTGGTGTAGTTAACCGCAAAGTCCCCCGGGGCAACCCCGCTGCCGCTAGCAACGAACGTGGTCGGGCCGGTGATGGCACCGGAAAGGATGTTAATCCAAGTCCAGTTCTCACCCGGATCAAGAATTTGGTTGCCGTTGTCGTCACCGCTAAAAGGCGGCCATGCCAGCGTGACCGGAGGTGTGGTGTTGACTGCTACCTGCGGGCTGGTCTGGCTAACGTTACCGACGGCCAAAGGGTTCCACTCACTCACGTTCAGGCTGACAGAGCCGCCGGAGCGGACCTTTGTCGCGTTGGCACTAATGGTGGCAATGGTATGGGGGTTCTGCTCGTATTCGATGTAGTCCTCACCGATGCCATCATCCGCTAGGGAGCCCATGAATGCCCAGACGATGAAATCACCCAGCGAGGGAGCCACAATTCCAAGGTCGGCGGCGAGCGTGGACCAGTGCGTGATGGTGAACTCAAAATCAAAATTCGGGGCAACTGCACTTGGAATGGTGTAGATTCCCGTGTGAAGCGGAAGCGGCACAAGGAAGGCAAGCCCAGGACTCTCCGGAGGTATAACGGTGTTGTAGGTAGCGACCTCGAATCCGGTTTGGATCGTAGGCCCGATGGGTTTACCGGCAATTACATCAAAAAGCCCGTCCTTGTTCAGGTCAAAGTAGACCGCAACATTTTCCGTGCTGTTCATGTCGGGTAGATCTTTACCACCAGCACTGCTATTCAACCAAGCTGAAGTATGGCTGGGGTCGCCATCGCCATCGGCATCGCCAACTATCCCGTAGCTATTCATCCCCACGTACATGATGTCGAGATTCGCATCATACGTGAGCCGAAGGTCTACCATGTCCCAGCCACTGACTGTACCAGGCGGTGCCGGTATGGGCGTGGTTGGTATGCCAACATCCCCTACTGGGTCAGGAATTATCAAGACATGCGGTGGTCCGGTAAAGTCAGCCGACACATTACCTGTGAATATGACTGTGGCTGCCCCTACCGGCGTTGGGAGTGTGAGTGCCATACACGGCATCAGCACCAGCGCCAGCACCATTATGGAATACAATGCTCTTTTTTTCATTCTTCCTCCCTTTGTGTTACTTTTAATTTTTTAATTCTTGTATTGCTTTTTCTTGTCTCGCCCTTTTTATACTCTCATCGGCCCGGCTCAGCTCAAGCCAACGGGCCACTAATCGAAGGTGATTTTTCACTTACATAAAGCCGTTACTTTTGCCCTTCCTTTTCTAGCTTCCAGCCAAAACCGTAACGGTATTGTTGACGACTTACGAAAATGACAAAATGAATTCCCCGTAATTTGCCTCCTTCCTTTGGTTTTGGACCAAATGCACATGAATTGGTTTGAATATTAGTTTATCAAACCTCGAATAATTTTGTCAATAGGTTGTGCTGGCTGACCACATGGGTAATACTGGACTACGGATTTTAGCAAATTCCTTTTCAATATACTCTACGGTGGTGAGATAGCCCAAAGATTGGTGTAGCTTATCTTTCAGTTCAGCAGCATTGAAGGAGCTGTCCGTCCCTTCACAAAACTCCTCAGTATATGTCAGGTGTGCTCGCTCCATATAGCTATTTAACCTGGGTGAATTAGGTGGAAGTACGAACAACCTGATATTTCTCTTCCGGCACCCTTCTCCAAAAGCAGCCTCAGATTCTGGACCACCATCAACCTGAATAGCTTTAATTCAGGAAGTGAACTAATATGACTACTTCCGAACCAGGTAAAGGATACAAGTTTTTTATACCTGCTTAGGATTTCTTCAATACCGTAGGGGTGATACTTTAGCCCTGTCCTACGGTCTAAAGGCCGTCGTTACTAAGGCCCCATTTGTTCACTGGATGAGTCTTGACCTATCTTCACCCTCTCAGGAAGTCCAGCCTCGATAATGCCAATAAAGACCTCTACCAACTTAGGGTCAAACTGACTCCCTACACCTTGCCTGAGCTCTTTTACCACCTCCTCAAGAGACAAGGCAGGACGGTAAGGGCGGGCAGAAGTCATAGCCTCGAAGCTATCAGCTATGGCGAGAATGCGAGCTTCCAGGGGAATCTTTTCGCCTTTAAGCCCTTCTGGATAGCCACCACCATCCCACCTCTCATGATGATGTAAAATGCTACTTACACAGGGAACTAGATTGGGTATGTTACCGACGATATTTGCCCCTAACCTCGGATGAGCCTTAATTGCTTCCCAATCTTCTCCATTAAGCTCCCCCTTTTTGCCAAGCACTTTATCGGGAATGCCAATTTTGCCAATGTCGTGAAGTAAAGCAGCAGTGTTCAACATAGATACCTCATCGGGCGATAGTCCAATCGCTTGGGCCAAAGCCACAGCATAAGTATTAACTTTCTTAGAATGACCATAAGTATAAGGGTCTCTAGCCTCTACTGTTGAGGCTAAGGCATAAACAGCACTCAAATCGTTACGCTTGGCATAAATCACTCCATTGCCCAGCGTCTCGGCTAAAATCTTGGAAGAAAGGAGGATTTGATTACCTCCAGCCCGCTTAGCACGATAAAGAGCAGTATCAGCCACGCCAACAAGTTCACTAGCTAGCACGCCGTCTGCAGGATAGCTAGCCAAACCAATGCTACAAGTCACAGCAATTGACCTCTTCTTCATCTCCCCGGCAATCCGCTCTCGAACTCGTTCAGCTACAACATGGGCATCATCACTAGCTGTCCGGGGCAAAATGACAACAAATTCATCACCGCCATAGCGAAAGGCCTGGTCGGCATTCCTGACAGAGCTTTTGATAATTTTCCCTATCTGGCTCAGAAGAATATCCCCGACGGGATGTCCATGTACATCGTTGTAGGTCTTAAAGTTATCTAGATCGATCATGAATATAGAGAACACATCGCCATAACGAGAATTTCGGGAAATCTCCTCTTCGAGTCGCTCTTCAAAATGATGTCGATTAAATAGCCCGGTAAGCATATCAATACGAGACTTTTGTTCCATACGGGCATAAAGTTGGGCATTCTCAATTGGCGCAGCAATCTGCAAAGCCACTTTTCCCAAAAGTTTTATTTGCCTGTGACTGTAAGCGTTAGGTTTGCGACTGGCAAAAATCAGGCTGCCAATATTACGGTCTGCGACACTCAAGGGCAGGTAAGCAATAGAACGAATCCCTTGCTGCAAGTGATGCTCCCCGGTCCAGAATCTGTGGTATCGTTTCAGATCAGCTTCATACACGGCCTGCCTCTCACGGTACACTAACTCCGTAGCTGTCCCCTCAAGCGATATCCTTTCCCCCGGCTGCCAAGCAGAACCTATGATGCTGGATAGAGCGATAAAGTAAAGCTCACTTCCGTCAATCAAAGCAATTGTTGCCCAATCAACATCCACCATTTTCTTTAATTCTTGGGCGAAACCTTCAAATATCATCTGAATGCTCATGCTGGAGGTTATGATTGCTGTTAGACGGTTAAGCAGAGTTACTTCTTCATCTTGTTCTCTTAATTGCTCATGGAAATACTCTTTTTCCATGCTCGCTGCCGCCTGGGCGGTGATAGACTCCAATAAATCAATATCCTCAACGTCATAAAGCTTCCCATCTCGCCTCTCACTTATTGCCACGACAGCCACAAGCTTCCCCTTGTTCATTAAGGGAACAAACATCTTTACCCCTGTTAATTGGATTTCCTCTCTCTCCTCTTCCCATATAGATAGGAATTCAGGAAAGATTGCGAGATTCCTTTCCGGTAATATGGTGCTTTCGCGCTCCAGCCAGGTCACAACAGGACTGTCCTTCCTTAATTTCAACTCCCTCGTAGGATTATCCTCCACGGGAGGATAGATAAATCTGGCACTAAAACCTCCGTCTCCAGCCTGAGGCAAAAGCAGACAAGCTCTCCGAGAGTCAAGGGACTGAGCAAGCAGTGATATAAATCCGTTGCCCAACTGCTCCAGGGTGGGAAGATTGTATATCCCAGTTATAAACTGAGATAACTGCTTGCGGTAGGAGTATCTTTCTCCAATAAAGGCTTCCTCCACCTTACTTTGCCAAAGATCACGAACTTTGTGAACAAAAAGCAGGATAGCGAGAATTCCCAAGCCGATGGTTACCGACAAAGAGGCAGAGTTAAGCTCAAAGCCGATGAACTGGTGAGCGAGCCTAAAAAGTAATACCACTATGGCAAGCCCACCACCGTAGAGAACTATATTGATAGCGGCCTGGCGGAATACAACTCTGATATCCAGCAGTCGATGGGTCACAACAGCATAGGTTAAGACGCAAGCAACGATAAGGTTGCCAATATGGGGTATAGCATATTCGTTTCCCAAAGGAGTAAAGGCGCTGAATACAAAAACTGCCAAGACGCCAATAGCAACAAGTAAATAAACAATCTGATTACGCTCCGCTGGGTCAGGTGAAATCTTGTGCCTTTGTAGCAAATAATATATATGCTTGACACCTATGGTGAACAGGAAAAGAGCGCCCATAACAAACGTCCAAATACCATAGTCAACAATGACGGTGCCTCTGGCAATGACTTCGACGTTCCGTGGGATGTAGTCTAACGCTGCGAGGACAATGGTGGCTACTAAGAAAAGATAAGCCCAAGGAATCTTGATGCGTTCAGAGTGGTAAAAAGAATACAAAAAGTAATGGAATTGAACTAGCATCCAGAAGACAAGACAAATAAGAATTTTAAGTTCCAGCTCTTTATTTTGAATTCCCAAGTCACTGCGATCGAGGAAGGTGCTAAAGCTCCAAGAGACTGCTGCAATGAGGAATAGAAAGAAAAACTTTTGCTTTCTATCCCATGGTCGGTTAGATAGTAAAACAAGAAATAAAGGGATATAAACAATCGTAGCAATTAAGGGAATTGAAGTCTGAACATTCATGATATTACCTTTACATAGTTAAACACACGAATTCTAACACAAGTTTCCCCGTCATTTTGAGCCCCTCCACGTTACTGCTTCGGTACTTTGTGTCCCACAATGACTGTTGCGTCACCATTTCTACAAATCACTTTAATATAAAGTTATTATTACATAAATTTGGAAGCTGTCAAGAGGTACTATGGTAATCCCCTAAAAGTACTAGGTATTCTTGGTCACATGCTCTCACAGCATAAAGTGGACCCGAAGCTTCACCATTTTCATCCTGGGCCCCGACTTGTCGGGCGAAGAATCTGCAAAGGACTTAGAGGGATAAACGAAAAGGCGAGGTTAAAACCTCGCCCTCCTTGTTCTGGCAAGACATCCTGCTTTTCTTTAAACTATGCTACTGCTATCGAGCAACTACACGTTCGGTTTCAGTCACCGGCGCAGCCTCTACCAGCACCTTGGGGGCTCCCAGCAGGGAAAGCACCTTATCCGAAGGATTAATATGCGGTGGCTTGATGGTGCCCAAATCAGCACCCTCAGCTTGACGCTGAGAGATGTATCTAGCAAAAGCACCTTGAGGGAGAAAGGTAACTTTTATAGGCTTCAGGCCAAGCATAGTCTCCGGGTCACCAAAGGCGCCGTACTGGTTATAGTGGTATACATTATCCAGCTTTCGCAACTCGCCATATATCGTCGTCGCTACAGCTTCTTCACTGGCAACATAATTATCTTCGAGTTCTAGGTAGAGACACAATTCTGTCCTATCTCCGATTGCTTCTTTACGCGCCGTCCAATCTTTATAAGGAATACCACTGCCTTCAATCGCTTCCCAGATCACCTTTTCTGTAAGTCGCCCAAATCCGGAAATATCAATGCGGTCATCAGCCCGGCTGTAAAACACCATCTGCGGGATATCAATGTTCAACTTCTCATTCTGCAGCGAGGTTATTCTTATTATATCGCCAATCCTATACCTGACAAAGGCCCCGCCATGAAGGTTGGTAAGGACTATCTCGTAATTCTCACCAGCCTTTACCTCATCCAGCAAAACAGTTTTCGGCTGGTAAGAATGGTCAAACTGCCATTTGAACCATTCCCTTTCAGGGATGAACTCAAAGAAGTCAAGGTTGGGAATAAAAGTCATGCCTTCGTAATCCCAGGTTTGTAGAGCGCATAGGTCTCCTTCACAACTGGCATAATGCTCCAGAGGACGCCTGCCCCATAATTCTTCCACTCTTTTCTTAAAAATTGTAGCATCGCTGCCACCACATATTATCCCTCGCACTGTCCACAGGTCTTTAGGCAACAGCGAGCGGCGAGCCAGCTTGCTCTTAGCTAGTCCTCTGGCTACTCGTAATAGCGCCCTAGGATGAGCTAATAAAAAGCGGATGCCTATATTTCCCGCTCGCATCTTAATTTGCTCTCCGGCATAGACTAATGCCGAAGCTATGCCAGCGAAACCGTCAAGACCACGGTATAGTGCTTCTTCAAAGCCAAGCTTTACGCACTGCTCAAAAGACAGCCCCTCTACTTGATAAGGCAAAAAATCGCAGTTGATTGCTTGTTTTGTTACGTGAGCTAGATTACCCGTTCCATACTCCAAAGGTCCTAAAGTGTGCAGCACTTTGAGATGTTCCTTAAGCTTGGAGAGATCACCTTTACTATTACAGCCAGAAAAAATAATCTCGGCTGCCTGCACCTTCTCCATTTCACGAACAAAGCTAACCGAAAGAGGTACCCATTTAACATAGGGTTTTTCAGACGTACCTGCAGTTCTCACCCAGCTGGCAATTTTGGCTGGTAATACGTCATCCCTTCTTTCTATAAGTTCAGGACAATAATCAGTATAGGTAGTTAATGGCACTTTTTCCCGGAATTCCTCCACAGTGGTAGGCTTAGCACCACGCATCACTTTGCTACCCAACTCACAATTCTCCAGTAGCCCAATTTGCTCCAGAAGCAGCCTTTTCTGAATAGCCATAAATTGCTCCAGGCTGAGGTCAATAAAGCCACAGCACATTTGCCATAGCTCTTCTTTTCTGCCCTGCCGCAATAACTCAATTGGCCTTATCATAGCGCACCCATTTTTATGTCATTTTGAACTTGACATCTCATCGAACAGCCGCATGCTCGATTTCGGTTGCTGGCACGGGTTCCACCACCACCTTAGGAGCTCTCAGTAAAGAAAGCACCATGTCAGATGGGTTAACATGCGGCGGCCTCAGACTTTCCAATAAAGCTCCCTCAGCCCGACGCTGGGCGATATAACTGGAAAAGGCACCCTGGGGAAGTAAAGTAACTTTTACCGGTTTTAAGCCAAGCATAGTTTCCACATCGCCAATAAGCCGAAAGAAGTTACAACGATATTTTCTATCTATCTTCTTGAATTGCTCGAATATCGCTGTTGCCAGGCTTCCTTCACTGGCAATATACCCCTCTATAAGTTCCAGATAGAAATGCAACGCAGGCTTATTATCAATTATTTCTTTGCGTGCTACCCAATCAACCTGAGGAATGTCGCTGTTTTCAATCGCTTCCCAGATTAGTTTCTCTGTCAGCCGACCAAGGCCAGTCATATCTACAATGTCGTCAGCGCGGCTATGGAATACCATCTGAGGGATATCAATATTGAGCTTCTCATTTCGCAATGAGGTTATCTTTATTATGTCGCCAAGCCGATATCTCGTCATAATACCACCATGAAAATTGGTGATAACCAGCTCATAATTCTCCCCAGCTTTTATTTCGTCCAGCAAGATAGTCTTCGGTTGGTAGGAATGATCCAGTTGCTCTTTGAACAATTCCCTTTCAGAGATGAACTCAAAGAAGTTGAGGTTGGGAATAAAAGTCATACCGTCATAATCCCAGGTCTGAGTGGCATAGAGACCGCCCTCAGTGCCACCATATACCTCCAGAGGTTTCCTACCCCATAGCTCCTCCACCCACTTCCCGAAGACAGCGCTATCAGTCCCCCCACCGATAATCGCTTTGGGGGACCACACATCCTTGGGCAGTATCCGACGACGAGCTAGCTTGCTCTTAATTAGCGCTCTTGTTAAGCGAGCGGATGCTTTGGGATGCGTTAATAAAAAAGGAGTGTTTACACTTATTGTTCCTTGTCTGAACATTTCACCAATATAAACCAGAATAGAGGGCAAACCACCCAGAGCATCAAGTCCCTGAGATAAAGCCTCTTCAAAGCCGGCATTTATCCTCTCCTGAAATGTCATTCCGTCCATGTTAGAATTGGAAGGCAGGAAGTCACAGCCAAGCGCTCGTTGCATCAAGTATCCCACAGCCCCTGATCCATAAGTTGGAGAATTTACGGTCGATAGAGACTTGAGGTGCTCTTTGATCACAAAATTGCCTTGAGGATTGCAAAGAGCCAAAAGCCCAACGCCACCAGCCACCCGCTCAAATTCATATAAAAACCTCTCAGATAAGGGTACCCACTTGAAGTTATACTCACTAATCCTGCCTTCAGTATGTACCCATATAGCAGGCTTGGTCGGCAACACGTCTGTCCTTTTTTCTACAAGCTCAGGTAAGTAATCGGAGTAGATGGTCAGAGGCACCTGCTCCCGGAATTCTTCCACCGTCTGAGGTATGACACCACGCATCACCCTCCTGCCCATCTCGCTGTTCTTTAATAGCTCAATCTCCTCCAGAAGCAGCCTCTTCTGGATAGCCATAAATTGCTCCAGGCTGAGGTAAAGAAAGCCGCAACACATCTGCCATAACTCATCATTCCTCCCCTCGCGCACTAAATCAAGCAGCCTTGTCATAGCTCTACCTCCTGCTTTCTCTTTATCATTCAGAATGACAAATAAGACTTCATTATCCTGAAGATAGTATGACAAGGTTGAGAATAGCTTGGGAAGAGATTATTTTCTAGAAGATAGTTCTATTTGAAGCTGTGGAGAATGTGATTATGGAGGAAATGCGGCGAAAGCAGTTAGGTGCTTTTTACTTTTGCCGAGCCACCCAGACTCTGCAATTTCCGAGCTAATTGCTCGAATTCGTTATCGTTAGGTTGCTTGCCTAATTCCAAACCATAGCTGATAAAGAATTCCAGGAAATTGCGCAATAGCTCTTTCGTTCCTTCCTGAAACTGGTGAAATTCTTCTCGGGTCACGCCGTCATGTCTTTTACTTTCCTCCTTCTCTTTTAACTGACTCTCTATGAGAAAGTTGAGGAACTCAGACCGGCCCATATCACCCCGATTGTCGTCTACCTTTTCCACCAGTTCAGCATCTACTATTAGCATCTTTTTTTCAGACATATACCGCTCCTATCATAACACTCCTTATATTTTTTTTTATATTAAAAGGGGTGACCTCATACTAGTGCCAGGCACCCCTCTCTAACTCTACAGCATACCAGCCTCAAGCTCCATTGCCATTATGGCCATTTCGGAACTCGAGTACTTCAACTATGCTGTCTATATTCTTGAGCAGCTCTCCCCCTTTACCCGTTACGTGGTAGGTAACTATGGGATTCCCCACCTCCACTTTGTTAATGAACCCGTGGCTCAAGAGAAAACCAAGATACTTCTGTATCTGAGCATAGCTCATATTGGCGCTATACATAATCTCTGTCTTGCCAGCGCCATTTTCGCCCACTCTGAGCATATCAGCTATTATCTCTATATTAGACCTTCGCCGATTCATTATACCACCCCCCTAATTAGTACTTTTGGCCTATTACCATTATACTACCTCAACGGCACTTGTCAAGCCCCAACGCTTGACGGTGAGAGGTGATATAATATGGATTATTGACACCAAAGAGGATACATTATACGATAAATCACTGGAGCTAAATCTAAATAACCAAGAGGGTGTTTGAATTAAAGATCTAAAGCTTAATCAGGAGGTAGCTGATGGATAAGATCAAGGTAATAATAATTGATGAGCAAGCACTGTTCAGAGCTGGGGTGCATGAGGCACTGTCTCGACAGCCTGACCTGGAGATATTGGAATGCGACCCAGCTCAGAATGTACTCGAGCTAATTGAAGCTAATCTTCCTGATGTTGTTTTACTTGGCTCTGACCTGACTAGCCTCAGCGGGATTGAACTGGGTAGAAAAATTGCCCAATACTACCCTAATACTAAAGTGATAGTGCTAAGCCCTGACCCTAATGATGAAGAGCTTTTTGAAGTTATTAAGACTGCAGCCGCAGCCTGCTTGAGTAAGAAAGCCTCTGCCGACGAGCTGGCCAACACCATAAGACGAGCCCACAGTGGTGAATACCCCATCAATGAAAGCCTGATGACCAGACCCCGAGTTGCTAAGCAAGTATTAAACCAATTTCGAGGTTTTACGAGAACTATGGAAGGCGTAGCTGCTCCCCTTACCAAAAGGGAAACGCAGATCCTAACCTACGTTGCCGAGGGCAACTCAAATAAAGAAATCGCCCGTATCCTATCAATCAGCGAGCAAACAATTAAGAATCATGTCAGCGCTATCCTTCGTAAGCTAAATGCTAATGATAGAGCCCACGCTGTTACTCTCGCCTTGCGCAGCGGCTGGATCTCACCAGAAGCAAAACCACGAAGGGTACCAGAAGATTTTAATGAAATTTAACTGCCGCTTTATAAGCAATCATAGTGATTTACAGAAAAAGTGGCACAAGAGTTATTGTGAGATACCCTGTTCCATTATTACTAGCTAATGTAGCTGCAGGTTGGTAGACCCACGGGCAGGGCTATGACATAGCCACTATGGCATAGAAAAAATCCTAAATCCCAAGCAATATCAAAATAACCAAAATTCAAATGACCTTAATGGTTTTGAATTTGGAATTCAGGATTTGGAGCGGAACGCCTTTACGATTTGAAATTCAACCAATAGGCTTGCCATGCACCCCCTTCAGGTGCTCTAAAGGTACTGAACGAGGACACATGTGGTCAGCCAGGACACATTGTTGACACACTTTTGAGGGCATGTTATCATGAAGCCCGAGGGTGATTTCTTCTCAAGGAAAGTGCGGAGGAAATGCCAGCTCTGTGGTATGATACCAAAAATTGTATTCGATCTAACCTATAGAATGTGGTTAAATTATATGCAGGTTTCAGAAGAAACTAAACTATTACAATAAAAGATAAAAGGAGGTAACAAATGAAAATCGAGGACATCAAGAGTATCGGAATCGTGGGTGCCGGAGTCATGGGTGGCGGCATTGCCCAGACGGCAATTCTCGCCGGCTACAATGTTATCTGTCGTGACCTTACCGAGGAAATCTTGGCCAGGACAAAAGACACAATGATTAATGGGCGGTTTGGCTTCAAGGGCGGTGTCGAACGCGGCAAACAGACTCAACAGCAGGTTGACCAAGCTCTGGCACGCCTTAAATTTACTACAAAGGTTGAGGACCTAAAAAACTGCGACTTTGTTCTTGAAGCAATAGGGGGTGGCGATAGCGGTCAACTAGAAAATAAGCCGCTGAAAATAAAGGTATTTGGTGAACTAGATAAGATAGTCAAGAAAGAGGCTATTTTCGCCAGCAATACCTCATTCTTCACCATAGCTGACCTAGCAGCAGCAACAAAACGCAAGGACAGGTTTATTGGAATGCACTTCTTCAGCCCGGCGAACATCATGAGGCTGGTGGAGGTGACATATACCCCTGACGTCAAAGAAGAGGTAATACAGATAACAGAAGAAATATGTAAGAGATTAGGCAAGACAAGTATCCGTGTAAAGGACGTACCCGGTGACACTGGCTTTGTAGCTAATCGCATCTTCTACCGCGGGGTTGGAGCAGAGGCGCGAAAAGTTGTTGATGAAGGTGTCGCTAGCCCACAGGATGTTGACACTGCCATGAAACTGGGATTCAATTGGCCAGCCGGACCATTCGAAATGGGAGCCGGTGCCCGTGGTGGTTGGGGATGAGCCTCCAACTTGCCTAAAAGCATGACGAATACTTTGGCCGCCAGATTATCAACCAAGCCAGCTTAACAGGCAAAGGCATTAAAAAGGGAAGGCGACAAAAGAAAAGATATTAAGTGTATTGGGGTTTGGGGGTGCTGGTGTCAAGGCCGTGGCATTAGTCAGACAGTAATCCTCGTTGGCTACAGTATTAGCTGTGGCGAGTTTCTCGAGGAAATTCTGGCCAAGGCAAAAGACACAACAATTAATGCACGGTTGGGAAGAGCTATTGATGCTAATCTAGCCGCAGGTCTTGGTATCACGTGACGTGGCTCACCACCGGAGTCAGGAATGCCTCGTTCGTTGGTGCCTCAATAGCGCTTTGCCGCTATAGACCATTGATTATCTCCCCCAGCCCCAGATCACACCACAGCCGCCGCACCAGTACTAATGTCCCATACTCTTCTTCTTCACTCTAAAAAACGTAGACCCAACAATTTCTATCTCTATGTCGTCCGCGTCCTTCACCACTTTTTTCAAATCAACTAAGGCTATGGTGCGCTCAGAAATATAATGTCGATAAGCTGCAGAGGTGAATATAGTAAGGCATCTTCTGCCATACATTGTGGCTGGGGCATCTGGCTGGTGAGACCTTATTAGGACATTTTTGCCCAAGCGGGACATGATTTCCTGGAACCAACCTCGCCCGAATTGAGGCCTCCCAGTATAGGAATCGATCCCCAGGAACTTCCCTGCCCTTTCCTGCCAGTCCCCCCAGGTTATTTGATGCCATTCGGCACTACCTGGCTTTATCCTATTTATATCTTCTAAACTTGACACATCGGGGAGTGCCCCATGCAGAGCAATGATTCCATTTGGCGTGGATACGGCAAGCGGCAACTTGGAAAGGACCTCACTATATCGCTGGCGAAGATCGGCATCCATCCCTTCCCAGAAATCAGCAGGGTAAAAGGTGAATAGAGCATGGCCTTCGTGATTTCCCATAAGCAGATAAAGTGAATGGGGGTGCTTAATTTTTTGCCCAAGTAAAAAGTTAATGTTTTCCAGAGAAGCTGGCCCCCGGTCAACGTAGTCTCCCAGGAAAACTAGCTTATTCTTCGGCTTGAGATACCTGTGGATAATTTTTTCCGTGGCTTCGAGGTCACCATGAGTATCGCCAATGAAAATGACTCTGCCGGATTTCAACTGTATCAACTTTGCTTCCGAGGCAAACCTCTTCTCTGCCTCGCTGAGCAACTCTTTTATTTCTTCTCTGGTCATACTACAAAGCCTGCCGGTTCGAAGAAGTATACATTTTCATCAGCATAGATGTTTTTCGTGATAAAAAGCAACTCCGACCAAGTGGAGCTCTGGAAAGCCTCGCCCCTAATTGTTTCTGTTGGAGTGCTTTTGATATGATGCGAGTATGAAAGCAGGCCTGGTCTATGACCCAATCTATTTGGAACATGATACCGGCGACCATGTGGAAAATTCTCGCAGGCTGGTAGAGGCGATGTCTTATTTGAAAGAGGCTGGAATTAAGGAGAAACTCACCTGTCTGCCTCCGCGTCCTGCCTCGCTAGAAGAGCTGGAGATGATACATGCGCCGGAGTACATCTCCTATGTTAAGGGCAAAGCAGAAAAAGGTGGTGGTTGGCTTGATCCTGATACTGTAATGTCTCCGAAATCTTACGAAGCAGCCTTATATGCTGCCGGTGGAGTCCTGGCGGCTGTAGAAGCAGTGATGAAGAGGGAAGTGGATAACGCCTTTGCTCTAGTTAGACCACCAGGGCACCATGCCATTCATGATGGAGCAATGGGCTTCTGCATTTTCAATAATGTGGCAATAGCTGCTAGATTTGCCCTAACCACGTTCAATCTCAACCGCGTTCTTATCGCTGATTTTGATGTCCATCATGGCAATGGGACTCAGGATGCTTTTTATGCCGACCCTAAAGTCCTTTACTTCTCCACCCACCAGTATCCCTTTTATCCCGGGACAGGATGGATGGATGAAACTGGAGTGAGTGAAGGAGAAGGCGCTACGGTGAATTTTCCCATGGCCGCCGGCTGGGGCGATGAGGAATGTTTAAAAGCCTTCAACGAGGTCTTGGTTCCAATAGCCCGGAGATTTCAGCCGCAGCTTATCCTGGTTTCTGCTGGCTTCGATGCTCATTGGGCTGACCAGCTAGCTATGATGAAGGCAAGTGTCACCGGTTTTGCTCAAATGGCGATGATATTAAAGGAACTGGCTGCCGAATTGTGTCAAGGACGTCTAGTTTTTGCCTTGGAAGGTGGCTATAATCTTCAGGTAGTTGCTTGTTCCATAAAAGCTATCTTTGATGTGCTTCTGGGTAATTCGGAGATAGATGACCCTTTGGGGAAAGCACCAGCGGCAAGAAAGCCAGAGGGATTTGACGAGCATATCCAGGAAATAAAAAGAATACACCACCTAGAGGGATACTAAACCAAAATTAGAAATGGATTGGGTTTCGGTATTTAGATTTTGAATTTGTTTAGCGTTTAGGACTTGGGTATTAGAAATTGGTTTGATATTTCCGACTAGGCAGTTCTCTTAGCCCAAGGCAGCAGCGCACTCCACTCCCCCTTTTCCCACACCACCAACAGTTGACCAGCAATACACAAGGAAGAGTATATCCCAGTAGTAATGCCGACGAGAAGCGCCAATATCAAGGTACGGATAGTTACTCCGCCGAGTAAATAAAGAGCCACTATAACAAAGAGTGTAGCTAAACTGGTATTCAGAGAACGGCCGACCGATTCTATAATGCCGCAGTTCGCTACTACTTCAAAATCGCTACTGACTCCACGTTTCAAGTTCTCTCGGATGCGGTCAAAGACCACTACGATATTATTCACACTAACGCCAACGATTGCCAATACTCCCGCAACAAATAAGGAATCGACCTCCATACCAGTTGCCCAACCCAAGATAGAGAAGACGGCAATTACTATGATTAAATCGTGGAGCAGAGCCAGAATGGCACAAATGCCCCAGCGAATGGGTTTAGGCATCTTGCGGAATGCCCAGGATATATAAAGTAGAATGCCTATTGAAGCAATAGCCACAGCAATAACCGTGTTGCGTACCGTCGCCATAGCTATAATCGGTGAAACTGTGTAAAGGCTGCTATCTGTAATGTTGGTAGCCAGTCCTGCTTCCAATCCTACCTTTAGCTGAGTATATTCGTCAGAGGATATTGTCTGAAGACGAATGATAAACTCTCCCCCAGCAGCAGGCTGGATGCTTGCGCTACTATAACCCAAATCAGCTAACTCCTGGCGCAACTGGCCTAGCTCCACTTCCTTCTCAAACTGCAAGGTTATGGCGGTGCCGCTGCTGAAATCTACCCCCCACTTTAGCCCAAAAACAGCCAGGGAGATTATGCCTATGATTATTAATATACCCGAGATAAGAAAGAACCAGTGTTTTTTACCAACAAAATCGATCATGCTTCTAACACTCCATAAGCACGCGAGCTCTTTACCGCACCACTAGACACAACTGTGCGCAGGAAAGCTCTGGTGACCACAACCTGAGTAAACATGCTCAAAGCCACGCCGATGAACAGGGTGGTGGCAAAACCCGTCACCGTGGGATTGGCAAATACAGTTCTAGTGCCGAGCCAAAGAAGAACAGCACAGGCAATAAAGACGGTTACATTTGAGTCCCAAATAGCTGACCAGGACTGAGCAAAGCTCTGCTCCACTGCTCTTTGCAGTGTGCTCCCACTTCTCAGTTCCTCTTTCAAGCGCTCACATACAAGGACATTGCCATCTACCCCCATACCTACAGAAACGATGAAACCGGCAATACCAGGAAGTGTAAGGACCACCGGAATGAGCTTAAAGACAGCCAGGTTTAAGACTGTGTAAACAATAAGAGCCAAGCAGGCTACCAAGCCAGAAACTCGATAGTAGATTATCATGAACAGGATTATCAGAGCCAAGCCGATTATTCCGGCAAGCAAGCTTTTGTTCAGGGAATCAGTCCCCAAAGTGGGCCCTACGTCGCTGCGTCCAATTACTGTTAGCGGAACCTCCAAGGCACCCGAGTTCAACTGTATCGCTAATGTCTTGGCCTCCTGTACAGTCCAGGTGCTGCTGGTAATTATTCCCTTCGCTTCAATCACTGCTTGCACCGTTGGTGCTGAAATAAGCCCATTGTCGAGGAATATGCCCAAGGGCTTATTCAAATTGCGGGTGGTGATTTGCTTAAAAAGAGCCGCACCCTCCGTATTCCATTCAAAAGCTACTACTGGCTTATTTGTTTGTGGGTCCGTCTCCACCATAGCATTGGGTTTCAAATACTTTCCGGTAAGTTCTTCCTCTGTCCCATTGCTGCCAACTGCCTTGGCTATAACCCATGTCGTATTTCCACTTGCCCCAACCACTTGCTCGCGGAAATCCAACTCGGCAACTTGCCCAATAAGCTTGAGAGCTTCATCAATATTTTTCACCCCCGGAAGTTCAACTTCAATGAAACTACCCTGTTCGTTTTGCATTGTCCGGACTGTCGCCTCACTAACGCCATAAGCATTAACCCGCCGTTCGATTGTCGCTTTTACACTGGCAAGAGCCTCGGCATCTGTCAGTGATGGGTCCTTCTCACTCAAGTTAGCGCTGTAAACCAACCGACTGCCACCCTGGAGGTCAAGCCCTAACGTGAAATCCTTCCGGCCTAGAATTTCGTGATTGGGTAAGACTACCCACAGGGCAAGTCCAAAAAGAATTACGATAAAGATAAGTAAACCCTTGCTGCCTTTCTTCAATTGATCACCCGTCCTTTATGATATCAAAAAACAAACAGAAAAAGGTACTAGATACACTTTTTATAACAAGCTGCGCCACAATGTTACCTCTCCAACTCTTTACGTACCAAAGCTAATGCTTCTTCTCTGGTGCTTAACTCACCGCTGGCATGAGCCTCGTTGACCATGGCGAGGAGTTTGCCAATCAGTGGGCTTGGTGCTAAGTCAAACTTGTTCATTATATCATGGCCATCAATGAGTTTCACCGGCAAGATTTTGGCTTGCTGCTTATCATGCTCCGTCAGTATGTAGTTTATCAATTGGCAATGTTTTTTCCATTCCTCCATAGATACCAGGGGCCCGCGGCTGGCCAGATAATCTGCTAAAGCCAGGAATAGAATATCCATACCAACCTCGCCGGTATCACGAAAGTAGCGATAAATTGCCCGTTGAGTAGGCAATTCATCATTTGCCATCTGAACTGGACGGAGGTGATGGTAGACAAGGCTTTCCACCAGTCTTATTTCTCGATTGCTAAATCGCAACCGTTCCAAAATGTTCGCAGTTATGACTGCCCCCTGTTTGGTATGCCCTAAAAATCTAGCTCTACCTGTATCATCAATAGATTTTGTCATTGGTTTGGCAATATCATGGAATAGCCCACCTAACTTGAGTAGAACCTTATGGTTACTTCCGCTGGAAACTTCCTGGGACAAATGCCCGTCTATCATGTCGGACCAAGGAGCAGTAGACAGCATAGCATCGTTGCTGTACTCCCAATCGCTTTCTCTAATGAGGAATTCTAACGCAGCTACGGTCTGTAGAGAGTGTTCGAAGACATCCCAGAAGTGTGCTGTCGGTTGCTCTACTCCCTTGCCCTCTGCCAGCTCCGGGATTAGAGCGAGCAGTAAGCCAAGTTGGTCTAAGTATCTCAGATAGTAAGCAGCCCGGGGCAGAGCGAGCAAACAAAGTAACTCTTCTCTGACCCTCTCCCCCGAGACTTCAGTGATAGCCTGGGAATAATGGAGGATTAAAGATTCTGTGTTTGGCTCTATGGTGAAATCAAGCTCGGCAGCTAACCTCACTGCTCGCAAGAGTCTTGCGGCATCGGCTTCAAATATTTGCTCGCTTACCCCCCGCACTATTTTATCCCTCAAATCTGCCTTACCGGAAAAAGGATCGATAAGCTTCAGGGGGGATTTTTTTTGAGCCGGAGGATTTGCCGATTTTCGGGAACTCGTAGTGGTGGCCGCGCTGGCAGTGACAAATTGGCTGAGTTCCAGAGCCATGGCATTGATGGTGAAATCGCGGCGGTCAAGATCAGATTCAATATCCCCGGTAAAAGGAGAGAAATCAAAATGCCACTCAGCACCACGCAATTCTTGATTTTGTGAAGTCCTTCTTGGCTGCTCATCTTCAATCACTACCACTCTAGCTATGTTGTTGACATCATCAAGGAGTACAAATTTGCCTGCTATTTCTTTGGTTACTTTCCGAGCTATGGCTATAGCATCACCGCTTACAGCAATATCTATATCGTTGGTCTTCCTTTCCAAAAGCCAATCACGGACAAAGCCGCCAACAATATAGCCTTGCTTTTTCTGGATAGCTAACAGGTGAGATATCTTCGCCAGGATGGCAAGCAAATTGCCATTTTTTATGACGGACATGACAGAGCATTATAGTTTGTGGTGCAAGCATTGTAAAGGTCTATGGACTTTCCTGAAGCAGTGTTATTTTGGCTCATGAATTGGAGTACATTTCATCTGTTTTGCTGGGGGAGAAAAAATGGTCTAACGCCCCCTTAGACATAACTTTGTCGAAAGAGTGCGGCTTAAAGGGTAAATTCTCCCCTATTCCTCGGGCTAAAGCTACTCGGGCATTGCTTTCACTGAGATACTGTTTAGCTCGGGCTATCATTACATGGGAAGGTTCTAGCCCGATAACCTTCGCTCCCCTTTTCCCATAGTTGTGCACCATCAATAGCCCTGCCGCAGACGACATCCAGTATTAACTCACCATGGCTGGGGGCTACTTCTTTCAAGTTTAGATGGAGCATTTTCTGGAATAGGAATCCCAGGTTAGGGTAGACTACGGCGGGCACTACATCGTCGTCAGTCCATTCTAGGTCGATTTTTCGCATTGTGGTTTTGTATCCTGGTTTGGATTTGAGATTCTTACTGTGGGGTTATCAAGTTTGCGCGGTGCTGCAGTTTTTTGCGGCTGGTTTTATTTAGTCTCCTGCCAACAAGAATATTGAGTAAGCTTATAAATAGCTTTCGCGGCACGTTCCATGGAACAAAAGACCGGGATGGAAGCTGCCAGGAGCTTTTGCTCTATCTGCAATCTTTCTGGCTCAGCGGAGCCAGGCGGTAAAATGACTATTATGGGCTTATTGTGCCTGCCACTAAGCTCTATAAAGAATTCGTTTATTTCTTCCAGTCCTTTCAGGGAGTAAACTGGTAAAAGGATGTCTATATCCTCTTGAATTAAGACGATGTCGATAACGGTATCTCTTGCCACTAAATCTATAGCTTGGAATAGAGTTGCCATGTCCTGTGCTTGGCTTACATCTACAGGATTACGCAGGATGCTACCTACTTCACCCAGGAGCTTGCTCAGTTCCTGTTTTGTTTCAAAGGAGAGAGGTGGGACCTTGAGCCCATTCTCCATGCAGGCATCGCCGGCGGATACTGAGATGCCACCACCCCCATCAGCTAGACCGCCAACAATGGCTACGTTGGCACCTTGCCAGCAGTTAAGTTGTTGGAAGATAAGCAGGGTGTCAGTTAATTCCTCTAAACTATGGACTTCTATAGCACCAGCTTGCCTCAACATTGCTGACCAGACGGCTGCTGAACTGGCTAAAGAGCCGGTGTGGGACATGGCAGCCTGAGCGCCAGCTTCTGTTCTCCCTCCTTTCCAGACAACTAGCGGCTTAACCCTGGCCACTTCTTTCATTATATTGAAAAGACGAGCTCCGTCTCTCGTTCCCTCGAGGTATGCACCAATGACTTTGGTTTTAGGGTCAGCAGCCAGGTATTGCAAAAAATCGCTGGCATTCAAATCAATGCCGTTGCCAAAGCTGACCCCCTTGCTGTAGTTGATATGGCGAGCTATCCCAATTTCGATTAATTTGACGGCGATGCCGCCACTTTGGGAAATGAAGCCAACGGGACCGACTTCACCAATTTTCCCCATGAGTGATGTCATTTTGTGTTCGGAGCAATATATCCCTATGCAATTAGGGCCGATGATGCGAATACCTCCCTGTCGTGCTTTTTCCAGCATTTGTTCCTCTAATTTATAGCCCTGTGGTGTACCCGTCTCGCTGAATCCAGCAGTGAAGAATTGGACAGCTTTGACTTTTTTACTGGCGCAATCATCGAGGAGCTCCAGCACAGATTGTCGGGGAATGGCGACAATGACGTAGTCTACCTCTCCAGGGACTAGTCTGAGGTTAGGGAAAATCTCGAGGTTGAAAATTTTGCCGCCACTGGAGCCAACAGGATAAATAGATCCCGCGAAGCCAGCAGAAAGCAATGCACTGATCCATACCGAGCCGATTTTTATCGAGGTAGACGATGCCCCGACGACGGCCACAGATTTGGGGTAAAAGATAGGCTCTAATTCCTTAAGCTTTTCTTCAAACAAAGGTAATCCTCGGGAACCTCAGTCTGTCTGGTGAAATTCAAGTTAGCAAACTTTTGGTCAGTGGGGTAGTGACCGTTCGATTATCACTCCAGGATTATTCGGGCATCAACAGCTACAGCCTTATCAGGATAGGCAAATATAGGATTAAGGTCGAGCTCTTTTATTTGAGGATTTTTCTCGACAAACTGAGACACCTTGGTTATTAGCTTTTCCAGTGCTGAGATGCTGGCTGGCTTTTGGCCTCTGTACCCTTCCAGTATGGGATATCCCTTTATTTCTTTAATCATTTCCCTAGCATCCCTTTCAGTAACTGGGACTATTCTGAAAGAGACGTCCTTTAACACCTCGACAAACACGCCGCCGAGACCAAACATGAGTACAGGACCGAATTGAGGGTCCTTGCTCATGCCCACAATCACTTCCACTCCTGGCGGAGCCATCGATTGCACCGATACACCCTGAATTTGGGCTTCAGGGTATGCCTGTTTAACGGAGGATATAATCTCGCTGTAAGCCTTGCCTACTTGAGTAGTGTTGGCTAGTCCTAATTTAACACCGCCGGAATCGCTTTTGTGAACCACATCGGGGGAACTTATCTTCAACACTACCGGAAAGCCCATTTCCTTGCTTATAGAAATAGCCTCCTTTTTACTTCGAGCCAGCTTTGTTTCAACAACAGGTATCCCTGCCTTCTTAAGAAGCTCCTTGGACTCGACTTCGGTTAGCAAACTTTGGCTCTTTATCATTGCTTATCTCCTTCCATCGGTGTGAATTTCTAAAAATTAACCCTTTATTGTAACTCGTTATGCTTTTTTTCTCTAGTGGGTTTGTGGTTTGACTTATTCACCAAGGCAAACAAAATAGTCTATAGTCTCGGCTTGCACAAGACCTCCTTGACCCTCAATTCAAAAAAGTCGTGGGTATTAGCTGGCTTAACGACCAATGCTGTATCTGCTCCCCTTGCTGTGCCGCCGATAGATATTACCTCCTCGTCTGTCCTTATGAGACCAGCATCGGCAGCCATAAGGGCTATCTCACAGGCTACTTTGGTGCCCTGTCCAAAGACCCTTAAGGTATAAGCCATAATCTCATCCACTTGTGTGGTATTTAACTTGCGCCGAACTGCCCTGCCCACCCCGCCAAAGGCATGGGCGGCAGTCAAAATTAACCCCCCTTCCTCCAATATCTTAGCCCTGTTTTGCGGAGTTAATTCCTGAACATCAGGAGCCCGAAAACCTGTAGTATGAGTAACTACCACTACTTTATAATTGGGGAATGCCTCCACAGCCTTCAACCCAGTTTCCCCACTGGTAGAGGCGACCACTATGGTTTTTATCCCTAACTCCTCGGCTCTCCTCTTAGCTACTTCGAAGGTTTTCTCGGTGTTATTACTGCCTGGTTCAAGAAAATAGACGCTTTGGATTTCTGTCATCTTGGAATTGGTACCTCCCTTCTTTGTTATAATGTCTTAATATCTTACCAGATTATAAGAGAATGAGGCTCATTTTTATCCACGGTTCAGGCACTTATGGGGGTATCTGGCGCTATCAAACCGACCACTTCCCAGCTAGCGATGCCATCAACCTACCCGGACATCTCCAGGGGCAAACCCTTAATAGCGTAGAGGAATATACTGACTGGCTCAGACAGTGTATCAGAGGGAAGAGATATAAGGATGTGGTCCTGGCTGGACACTCCTTGGGTGGAGCCGTAACTCTGATATATGCCCTAAAATACCCCCAGGAGTTGAAGGGGATTATCATCATCAGCAGTGGAGCCAGGCTCAGAGTTCACCCAAGGTATTTAACTCCGCTTGAGGAGGCTATTAAGGGCAATCTCCAGGAGTGGTATCAAGTACTGGAAGGAATGCATCGCCTAATCCCGGAGGATTATAAAAGGGAAGTCATAGAACAACAGAAGGCTATTGGTCCTACTGTCATGCTCAATGACTACCTTTGTTGTGATAAGTTTGACCTGATGGACAAAGTTCAAGAAATAAAGCTACCGGCCCTTATTATCTGCGGGGAATTGGATGTATTGACCCCTGTGAAATACGCCAATTATTTAGGATCCAAGCTTACCAATTCCCAGGTGGTAATTATTCCTCAAGCCACCCACCTCGCCTTCGCTGAGAAGCCGGAGGCAGTCAATAAAGCCATAGAAGGTTTCATTAAGGGGATATCTTCTTAAACTTCTTTGGTATTTGCATCAAGACTAGGCATTTGTAGTTGCCTGATTTATCGGGCACAATATAATAGGCTTTGAGGCGGCGGGAAATGGCCAAATATATAATTGCCCATGACGTGGGCACCAGCGGCAATAAGGCAGTGCTGGTGGATACTGAAGGGCGTGTTCAAGGCAAGTGTTTTGAGCCTTACAAGACTTATTATCCGAGTCCGGGCTGGGTAGAGCAGGAGCCTGAGGACTGGTGGCGGGTAGTGTCGACGACTACCAAACTTCTCATTGAACGTACCAGGGTGTCACCCGGAGATGTGCTTTGTATTACCTATGCCACACAGATGCTTGGCATCATACCCATGGATTCCAAGAGTGGCCCCTTGCGGCGGGCTATAATCTGGATGGATTCTCGAGCTGGGGAACAGGCCGAACGATTGATGAGGAAATTTCTGGGTCCCCGTGTTTTTGCTCTGATTGCTGGCGCTGTGGTAGGTGGCAAGGATGGCATGCCCAAGCTGTTATGGCTTAAAAGCGAAGAGCCTGACATCTATAACAAGATGTGTTGCTTTCTCGATGTTGCTGGTTATCTTTTTTACCGCAGCACGGGTAACATGGTCATGGAGTGGACAGGAGCCTCAGTCTTCGGACTTGATCTGAAAAAGAAAACTTGGCTTGAGGGCATATTTCGCTATGTTGGGCTTGACCCCCACAAGTTGCCTCCCCTGGTGCGGCCGATTGATAAAGTCGGCGAGTTGACGCGTGAAGCTGCTAATGAGTGCGGGTTATTACAGGGAACACCGGTTATTGCTGGGGCCGGGGATGCCCCGTGTGCGGCAGTTGGGGCGGGTGCCGTTGGCGAAGGCGAAGGGCATGTCTATCTAGGTATATCCGGCTGGGTGGGTGTGGTAACGAGGCGTACACCCCGGGGCAAATGCGGCGCGGCCACCATTCAGTCAGCAGACCCCAATAAAACATTTTTGTTTGCTGAAACGGAGGCAGCCGGGGGTTGTATCCAGTGGATTGCTGACCAGTTCTACAAGGCAGAAAAAAACGACCCCAAGATACCCAATGTCTACACTTTTATGGATAACGAAGTTACCAGAATTCCACCTGGCTCCAATTACCTGCTGTTTACTCCCTGGCTTTATGGTGAGAGGGCGCCTATAGATGATAGTTATGTACGTGCTGCCTTTCTCAATTTGAGTGCTGAGCATACTCGGGAGGACATGCTGCGGGCAGTCTATGAGGGCGTTGGCTATAATATCAGGTGGATTGTGGACATCGTGGAGAAAAAGTTCAAATTTCCCTTGCCCTGTCTCAGGGTCATAGGTGGTGGGGCGAAGGGTAAGCCCTGGATGCAAATTTTAGCCGATATAACTCGCAGAAAAATTGAAACTGTCTGTGAGCCACAGGAAGCGGGAGCAGTTGGGGCAGCATTGGTGGCAGCGGTTGGGATGGGCATATATCCGGATTTTGAGTCGCTGAGAAAGGTAGTCAAAGTGGATAGTGTTTATGAGCCGCAGCCAGGGAATTCTGAGATTTACGACTCGCTGTTTCACCGCTATAAGGAGGTTTACCATAGCCTGCGGAGTTTTTATAGAAAGCTGAATAAAGAAAGGTTCGACAGAGGTGACCGTTTAAATATATAGCTGCGGGGCATTAACCCTGCACATTAAGGAGGTGTTGAGATGGAAACGCAAGAAATTCTGGGACTTCCCTTGGCTTTGCCGGATGGTGTGGACTATGATGACTATGTCATCGGCACATATTTAGTGTCCTATTCGGCAGCGCTTCCTGTCCCCATTATAGCCCCTATGCTGGCGGTGGAGCAGAGCACAGGCACCTGGGTGCCGGTACCTGGTGAGACCCTAGATGTTCGTTGCCGACACATTGCCAAGGTAATCGGGGTTTATGAGGTGCCGGACTATGAGTCCACCGTGCCTCCTAACCTGCAAACCAGGCAGTGGTTCGTGCAAATAGCCTACCCGGAGGTTAACATCGGTGAGCAGATACCACTGCTGCTGACCACGGTGGTAGGCAATATATCCATGGGCGGCGACATCAAGCTAGTAGACGTACGCTTCCCAAAAAAATTTGTAGCCGGCTTCAAGGGACCTAAATTCGGCATCGAGGGAATAAGAAAAATCCTGGGAGTGAAGAAACGCCCCCTGCTCAACAACATGATTAAGCCTTGCACTGGCTATCGCCTGAAGGTTGGGGCGGAATTGTTCAGAAAGGCAGCGCTCGGCGGCTGCGACATCATCAAGGATGATGAGTTGATAGCCGATGCTTCTTTCAATTCGGCACTGGGGCGAGTCAAGCGCTATATGGAGATTGAAAAACAGGTGTATGAGGAGAAGGGGGAACATACCCTTTACACCGTGAACATAACTGATAAGATACCTAATGTTTTCGAGAATGCCAGGCACGCTGTTGAGCTGGGATGTAATGCGCTGATGATAAATTATCTGGCCGTCGGTTTTCCCGTGATGCAGGCATTGGCTGAGGATCCCAGTATCAATGTTCCCATCCTTGGCCACATGGATGTTGCTGGTGCCCTGTATATGTCACCATGGCATGGCTTAAGCTCCCATCTCGTCCTGGGCAAGCTGCCACGCCTCGCTGGTGCTGACATCGTCGTCATTCCCGCCCCTTACGGGAAAGCGCCGGTGATAGATTACAAGTTTCGGAATGTGGCTAGAAACCTGACATTCCCCCTGTATCACCTCAAACCAACATTTCCCATGGCCTCTGGAGGTATCACGCCGTCCATGGTACCAACGGTGATGGCAGCTTTGGGCAATGACATCGTCATCGGCTCTGGTGGTGGTATCCATGCGCATCCTAAGGGGCCGATCGCCGGTGGCAAAGCCTTCCGTCAGGCAATCGATGCTACTATACAGGGCATACCTTTGTCAGAGTATGCCAAAGACCACCAGGAGCTGGCAATTGCGCTTAAGGAATGGGCAGACCCGTTCAGCAAGGGTATCACATTTTAGATTTTAGAAAGGAGGAGGAAAATGTCTAGGGTAACAGTTTTAGGTGGTGGTGGTGCTGTGGGGAGCATAGCTACAAAAACGCTGGCATCAAGCGGTGTGTTTTCCGACATGGTGGTCGCCGACATCAATATGGCAGCGGCCAGGAAGGTGGTCAAGGAAGCTAGAGGAGCTAAACTCACTGCTGTTGAGCTCGATGCCGAAAGCCCGGAGAGCATCAGAAAAACGATCGCTGGCTCGGCGGTTGTTCTCAACTGCGTTGGACCTTTTTACAAATATGGCCCCGTTATATTAAAGACAGTGATAGGCGCCGGCATAAATTATGTTGATGTCTGCGATGATTTTGATGCTACTGAGGCACTCCTTGCCATGGATGAAAAGGCGAAAAAGGCTGGGGTTTCGGCGCTTATCGGAATGGGCAGCTCTCCCGGAGTGGCGAACGTGCTGGTGAGGTTCTGTGCCGATTCTCTGCTCGATAAGGTAGAGGCGGTGGATATATATCATGCCCACGGTGGTGAGAAGATAGAGGGAGCAGCGGTGGTGAAGCACAGGATTCATTCCATGAAAATGGACATACCGGTGTTCCTCGATGGCAAGTTTGCCGCTGTTAAACTCTTTGAGGACAGCGGAATGGCGCTGGAAGAGGAGGCCGAGTTTGAGAATGTCGGCACCTACAGAGTCTATGCTTATCCTCATCCTGAGACCATAACGCTGCCTCATTATCTGAAGGGTGTGAAAAGGGTGACTAATCTCGGGCTGGTGCTGCCGCCGGCTTACGCTGAGTTGATTAAGGGAATGGTGAGGCTGGGAATTACGGATGAAGAACCGGTAGAAGTTCAGGGGCAAAGGGTTATTCCCTTGGAATTCGCCGTCGCTTTTATACTGGCTCAGAGAAAAAGACTGATGAAAGAGGCAGGCATTACCGAGCCAATGGGGTGCTTGAAGATTGTAGTGAAGGGTTATAAGGATGGTGGCAAAGACACCTATATTTTCTCAATGTCTTCGAGGGGACAGGGGATGGGTGAAGGTACCGGTATCCCGGCGGCGATAGGCGCCATAATTATGGCTACCGGGAAGATTAAGGAGAAGGGTGTTCTCCCGCCCGAGGCCTGCGTCAATCCTATGGATTTGCTTGAGCTCGCCAAGACTTCAGTAAAAGCTACTGGCGGGAAGGGTTTTCCTATTGTAATCGAGCATATCGATAAGGACGGAAAGTTGCAGAGGATGAATTTGTTTGGATAGAGTTAGATTTCCCCTTTCTCATTCCCTGCCACCAGAGGAGTGAGAGGCAATTTAAAAAAGTCGAGTTTTTGGATGGATTCTTAAAACATGGAGATGGAGCAAGCAATCAGCGGATACAAAAGCTATAAATATAGATGGGTTGTTTTGGCTGTCTATATGTATATATCCGCGCTCACTCAGCTATACTGGCTGAACTTCGCGGCCATCGATACCTTTATGGAAAGCCCTCCTTTCGGCTGGCCGGCAAGCACTGTTATGTGGTTCACACTCGTTTTTCCTTTAGTACAGGTTTTATTATCCATGCCTGCCGGTATGGTTATCGATAAGAAAGGATTTAAGTATGGTGTTGGCATAGGTGCGCTCTTTACCGGTGTTTTCGCCATGCTCCGCCTGGTGAATACTGACTCATTCACCGTTCTTTTGATATCCCAGATAGGAATTGCCATAGGACAACCCTTTGTACTAAACGGTGTTACCAAGCTTGTGGCAACCTGGTTTCCCCAGAAAGAAGAGGCAACTGCGGTGGGGCTAGGCTCCCTGGCATTGCTTGTCGGCATGATGGTAGGGTTGGGAGCAACGCCAGCGCTGGTGCAATACCTGGGATTCGAGACCATGCTGCTAATATATGGCGTCCTGGGCGTTCTGGGTATCTTATTATTCTTCTCACTGGTGAAAGCTCATCCGGCAACCCCTCCCAGAGAAATGGAAATCCAGCAGGAAATCACGGGCTGGCAAGGTATTAAACACATTCTCAAGATGCGGGATTTCGTAATTCTCGGCTTTATAGCCCTGATCGGTATCGGAGTCTTCAATGGGCTGGCTACATGGTTGGAAAAGATACTATATGAACTCCAGCAGATTCACAACACGACTGATGCCGGTATCATCTCCGCAATACTGGTTCTCAGCGGCATACTCGGCTGCATCATCATACCATTGGTTTCGGACAAAATAATAAGGAGGAAGCCGTTTCTACTACTGGCATCGGCAATTGGGGCTGTGTGCATCATCGCACTGATGGTGGCCAAAGGTTATGCGGCGAACATAGTCAATGCCATATTTTTGGGCTTCTTCCTGATTTCCGCATTGCCCATAATGCTGACGATGTCTGCTGAGATTACCGGTGCCCGGTTCGCCGGTATTTCCGTTGGTTATTTACAGCTTCTCGGAAACGCCGCTGCCGTAGCCATCGTTCCCGTAATGGAATCCATGCGTGGCATCACGGGGCAGTACATGCTGCCGCTGACATTTATCGCCGGACTGTTGGGCATATCCTTTATACTGGCGATAGTGATAAGAGAACCTGTCAAGAACGCAAAGGGATAAGGCTATCTCCCACAAGTGAGCGTCAAGCTTTACACAATGTGACAGGCGTAATCTCGTTAGCCAGTTTGAGCTTTTGGGTATAGCTCTTGTTATATCCAAAATCAACTATAAAAGTAGATTTCTATTTCGTCACCAAGAACGTTGGCGAAGGGTCTCCAGACGTTGCCGCCAACGATTCACTGGGGATATTGAATGAGGTATGCAGGTAGGCTCATTTTGAGTTAAGTTCCGGGCGACTCAATGACTTCATTAGCTCCTTGAGCCGGTCTACTGCCGGGGGCAGAACTTCTCCTATTCCTTCCCAAAACCTCAGATGGGCAAGCCTGTCGAATGGAGTCTCACCTTGATTAATGATTACCAGACGAGCTCCGGCTTCCAGAGCCACTCTGGGCATAGTAGCGGCGGGAGTAACTACAAGGCTGGAGCCTACCACGACAAAAAGGTCGCACTTTTTTGAGTGCTGGTAGGAGGCCTCTAGAGCCTTCCGTGGCAAGGGCTGGCCGAAGTTGACCACGCTGGAAACTAATTTGCCGCTGCAGGAAGGGCAAATAGCCAAACCAGAAGACCTATCCAGTTCCAATTCACAGCGGCTACACCTCAGCTTGGTGACGTTTCCGTGCAACTCTGCCAGCAAATCTGGCCGGATTCCTGACTTCAGGTGGAGATTATCTATGTTCTGCGCGATGAGAAAAGCCAACCTGCCTAGCTTTTGCAGCTCCACGATGGCCATATGTCCACTATTGGGCTTCACTGAATTGAACTGCATAGGCTTTGTGGGAAGCCCCTTTTCCCGCCGTGTCCACAGGCCGTCTGGTCCTCGAAAGTCGGGCAATCCTGACTCCGTGCTGATGCCTGCTCCCGTGAACACCACCAGATACTTGGACTCAAACATCCACTGAGCTAGAGTCTCAATCCGCTGTTCTAAATCCGATGACATTTACTGTTAATATATTATAGAGTATTTTATACGATAGCGTTTTACTCAAGTGCACAGCACTTAAAGTCATTATGAGGCACGTCCTGACCTTGTCGAAGGGTGCCGGAGCAGTCTCATGCAAGGAAAAAATTTCCTGAGTAAAGTGGATAGGAGACTGAAGCACAAAATCAGCCGCAGTAGTGGTGCTATAATCAGGGCAACACAAGATGTCTCTAGGAGGAAGATATGATAATAGATGTTCATACTCACCTTTGTAATCCTGATATTGTTACCCAAACTTTTGAGGATGGTTGGGTAGAGGTTTCAGCGCTGAGGGGTAATAGGCCATTGGAAAAGGTGCGAAGACGATTTTCAGAGTTTTGGGATATTTCCGGTGACATGATAGTCGAAGATATGGATGCTGCCGGGATTGATAAAAGTGTGTTATTGGTAGCTGATTGGGGTTTGGCTCACCAAATTGGTGAAGCCAAGCTAAGTATTGAGGAGATAAACAAGGTTTATGCTGAGGCGGCAGAAAAATATCCCCAGCGATTAATTGTTTTTGCCGGCATAGACCCTAGAAGAAACAAAGCTGCCGAATTGGTGGGAAGATTTCTCAAGGAGTGGGGTATGAAGGGGATTAAACTCCATCCAGCTGCCGGTTTTTATCCCAACGATAAAGTATGTTATCCCATTTATGAGAAAGCAGTGGAATATGGGGTTCCTGTTCTACTCCATACAGGAGAGTTGCTGAAGCCACTTTATTTTAAATATTGCCAGCCCATTTATGTGCAGGAGGTAGCCATGGACTTTCCTGACCTGCCCATTATTCTGGCACATACTGGTGGATGCTGGTACTCCGAAGCAGTGGCAATCTGTAACAACGCGACAAATGTTTACCTCGATTTGTCTATATGGCAGCCACGGCTTCGCCGCCCGTTGGGATTTTACAGAGACCTGAGAACATTGTTAGACTCGGTCCCCTGGCAGAGAGTGCTGTTCGGCAGTGATTACCCCTTTTTGAAGCTGTTAGTTAATCAAGAGAAGTGGGTCAAAGCCTTTACCGAAATTCCCGATTCGGTGAAGGAGCAAGGGATCGAGTTTACAGATGAGGAAATCGCAGGAATAATGGGTGGCAACGCCGCTAGAATCTTAGGACTGACAGAATAAGCGGATGTGTGAGTTCTCAACCTTTCTTATCCCGCTAGGAGCCACATTTGGACATGCAGCGTTAGTAGTTTACATCCCAAAACGGGAATTTGCTATAATTATCCTGGTTAAAAGTATGTGACTGAGGGAAAGGTCTCTTAATATCCAGAAAAGAAGTTATAGTTGCCAGTGTCCCTGTTAATAATAATGAAAAAATACCATCTGCAACAATTTTTATGGTGCCGTAACAGCAAGGCTTTTAAAAATCTGAGCGTACAGGAAAGAATTTAACAGGGAGGAGGGAAAGTGGCTTCAAAGAAATATTGCGTTATTGCTCTTTTAGTAATTATGGCGATGGTGTTGTCCGCGGGGAGTCTTATTACTGTCGCCGATGAGCCGTCATCCGGGCTCCACACAGGCTGGATGATGGAGTCCTATGAATCCGGTACATATAACCGCACGTATGAATACTATATCCCGTCCAGTTACACTGGTTCAAAGGCGGTCCCCCTGTTGTTTTCGTTTCACGGCTTGGGCAGCAACGGAGAGGGGCAGATATATCTAACCAACTTTACCGCGCTTGCCGAACAAGAAGGGTTTATTGCCGTGTTCCCGGATAGCACAGCTTTAGATGCATCAAATCCGGATTTCAGTGAGTGCGCACAGTATTTATCGCCCCTACCCGGCAGTAATATCATGTGGAATATTGGCTTAATCTGGACCTTACAATATTGCGCAGGTATTGATGATGTGGGATTTGTTTCGGATATCATTGACTGGTTTGAAGCTCACTATAAAATTGATACAAGCCATATATACTCCACGGGGATGTCCAATGGCGCCATGTTTGCCTACTATGTGGCTCTCATGCTGCCGGGCACATTTGCCGGCATCGCAGCGGTCTGTTCACCAATGACGGTAAACGGGTTTGGATTTGAAGACGTCCCTCCGCTAACCGTAATAACGATGCAGAGTCCAACCGACCCGATCGTTCAGTACAATGGCGTAGCTGATGCATGGGGTTCTATGGATGATACTATCGCTTTCTGGCGTGACGTCGACGATACAACCACCGGCCCAGCGACAACCGTATGGAGTGATGATGCCATAGATACGACCACAGTTACCCGGTATGTTTACAGTGGAGGAAAGAATGGGACCAAGGTGATATTGTATAAGATTGAAGGTGGCGGGCATACATGGCCCGGCGGGCCTCAGTATGCGCCCGCTTCCGCTGTTGGCCTAGTTTCCAATCAGATCGACGCCAGTGCAGAAATATGGGAGAATTTATCGCCGATACAATATCACCTGACGATATCCAGCACTACCGGTGGCTTGGTAAACAAGCCTGGCAATGGGACGTTTACCTACTACGAAGGCACGGCAGTCGATCTTGTCGCCGTGGCTGAGGAAGGCTACCAGTTTGTGAACTGGACCGGTGACGTGGACACCATCACCGATGTCAACGCCACCGCAACCAATATCACCATGAATGGCGACTGTGCCATCACCGCTAACTTCAAGACTGCTGGGAAGACTGGGCCGTGCTTCATCGCCACCGCCGCTTACGGCACGCCAATGGCCGAGGAAATACAGGTCCTCCGTGAGTTCAGAGATGAATACTTGCTCACCAATCCCGTAGGGAAAGCCTTCGTAGATTTCTATTACAAAGTCAGCCCACCGATAGCCGAGTTCATAACTGAGCATCCCAGCTTGAAGCCGATAGTGAGGGCCGTGTTGATGCCTATTGTGGCTATGAGCACCGTAGCTGTCAACACTACTCCAACCGAGAAGATGGCTATAGTAGGCGTGCTGGCGCTGGTATCAGCGGCACTGGCTATATGGGCAACCAGGCGGCGAGGCCGAGGTCCAAAGTACACCTGAAGTAACAGATAAGTTTTTCCAAGATTTCCCCTCTTAAGATAAGAGGGGATAGGGGAGTTATGAAGGTAAACCCCTGTGTCCCCCTTATTCTAAGGGGGGAATGGAGTTCCTCCCTTTACCTACAAATGAATGTAGTGGCGAGGTTTATCCTCGCCTCCCAATCCGGAGATTGCCGCGCTTCGCTCGCAATGACAATAAAAATAATGTGCTCGCAATGACACCTCCTTTTTGTCGTTGCGAGGCTGCCGAATGCAGCCAAAGCAATCTCGGTGGGGTTGTTGAGGATGGAAATTGATACGTGGAGTTTGCACTTCGACTTCGCTCAGGACAAACCTGGGCAGGTAAGAGGTTAGGGCTGAGGAGGAAATTTCTCTAGAGACAGGTAAAGCTCTTTTTTCTCCTCATAGGACGGGAAGAGCTCCTCCAGCAGCATTATTTGCCCTCTGGACTTGAGTTTAGCTAGTCCTTCGAGGCATTCGGGCTTGACTAGGCTGGGGGTCCATTCCCGACAGGCTTTAGGACGCGAGGGATATATGGTGCAGCGGGCTTTCCCATCTGCATCCCAGGCTAGGAAGATGCAGCCTTTCTTGGTTCTCTTGAGCAAGTAGCCTTCCTTTATTGGCACCTTCACAGCATACTTAGAGATATACTTTGAGCTTGATATTCCCAGGGCTGAGGCAATGTTGTTTATGTCCTCGGGAGTGAGCGGAGGCTGGTAGCAGGTGCAGCAGATGCCACAGCGAAAACAAGGGATAGGAGTTTGTGCTGCTATGGTAATTTCTTTCCCTTCTACTGTCTTTATGATTGCCTTCTCTGTTGACATAATGCTATGGCGTTTCATAGATTCTTCGCCCCGACAAGTCGGCGCTCAGAATGACAAGAGGCACAGGATTCAGGGCTTCGGCTCACACGCACAGAATGACATAATAAGAGTCCGCTAGTAGCCCAAGCCTATCTTCTTGGTTATCTCGGCTTCATCGAATAACTGGTGAAGACCTTTGAGGAAAGAAGTTGAGCTATTCTCCAATAGCCACTGTCCAAACCTTGCTCCCTCTGGCTCAAGCTCTTCAGGCGTGATTCCGGGCTTGAATACCAGCTTAGCATAGCCCTTTTCCCGGGACTGGGCAACAATGAAGACTTTCGCCTCGCTCATTCCCCCTCCTTTATCTAATGGTAGTCCATTTGATTTTCATTCAAATTTGGGCATTTTTGTAGTTGCCTGATTTATCAGGCTTCTTTTATAACTCTTCTTGCCCCCTCTTATCTTAAGAGGGGGAATCTGTAGATAAACTTACCTGTTACGAGCGAGCCCAATAAATTGGGCAACTACATTCTTAAACTTTAAATACCCTCGTCACTGAGAAGAAATCAAGCTTAATATCTCCTCGTGAAGCTTTTTGTTGGAGAATAAAAGGTCGCTTGTCTGGGGCTTCCAGGGGTTGCCCTGAAAATCGCTGACCTTGCCACCAGCTTCCTGAACTAATAAGACACCGGGGGCGACATCCCAGGGCTCAATCCTGGTGGAGAAGTAGGCCTCTCCTTTGCCAGCGGCAACCCAGGCTGTTTCCAGCCCCGCCGAACCCAGCTTGCGTATGTCGGTAACCTGGGGGTAAACCTTATGCAGAAGTTCGCCTGTTCTTCCCCGATTTCTCTCTCCGCCTTCACAGTAGAAGATGTAGCTCTGGCTGAGGTCTGATATATCGGATACCTGAATCTTTACCCCGTTTAAGTAAGCACCTTTTCCCTTTTCGGCAAAGTAGAACTCGTCAATAGCCGGGGCGTAGATTACCCCCAGTAGAAGCTCGCTTTGGTGCATCAAGGCCAGGCACACGGAGAAGAAGGGGTTGAAATTGGCAAAATCACCTGTGCCATCCAAAGAATCTACAATCCAAAGCCAATCAGGGTCACCCTGGAGAAACCCACTTTCCTCAGCGAGCAGGCTGTGGTGAGGATAATATCTCTTAATTTCTCCAACAATTAACCTGTCCACCTCTTTATCATATTTGGTGGCTGCTTCCTTAGCCGTGCTTCGCTCTTTAAGCAAAGCCCAGTCCTGGCGAAAATGCTTCATCAGAGTATCGCCAGCCTTTCTGGCCAGGCTGCCAATTAATTCTTTTTCCCTCATATATTTCTAGTTATAGTCAATTGCAGAACTCTTTATAATTCTCCCTCCCCTGGCGGGAGGGAGTTAGAGGGAGGGGGATTTCACCCTCACCTTAATCCTCTCCCATCAAGGGAGAGGAATTTTACACAAGGATTATGCGGTTAACTATATTTTATCATTGCTGGTAAAATAGAACTAAACATAGAGGTCCTCCAATGAGTGGGGCAAGGGTCGCTTGTTTAGTTGACATAATATATTGGCAGGTGAAAAATGTAGTTGCCCAATTTATTGGGCTCCCCTCTTTGTCATTGCGAGGAGCGAGATCCCTCGCTTACGCTTCGGAACAGGCTTCGCAATCTAGGGGGGGAGGCAATGAGATTGCCACGCCCCGACTTGTCGGGGCTCGCAATGACAAAAAGCGGAGGGCTGGATTTTATCAGGTGACTACAAAATCTGGATGTCTCAGGAGGTGAGAGCATGGCAATAGCCGAGATAAGCGTTGTCCCGTTAGGAACAAAAACTCCTTCAGTCAGCCAATATGTGGCACGGGCGGTTAAAGTCCTGGAACAGGAAAAGGACATAAAATACGAGGTAACCGCAATGGGGACAATTATAGAAGGTGACCTGGACAGGATTCTAGCAGTGGTAAAGAAGATGCACGAAGGGATCTTTGGGGAAGGGGTTGCCAGGGTGTTGACTACGGTTAAAATTGACGACCGGCGAGACAAGGCCCAGGGCATGAAGGAGAAGGTGGCTTCGCTCAAGAAGAAGTTATAGGATTAGCTTAGTTACCCCAAGTTTGTTTCTAAATTAGATTGGTTACAATGAAAAGAGTGAAACGGTTTTCGCGGGTAACAGGAAAGTCTTTCCAAAATTGCCCCTCTTAAGATTAAGAGGGGCAAGGGGAGTTATGAAAAGCTTGGGAAATGTTCATAACCCCCTTCATCTCCCTTATCTTAAGGGGGATGTTGAAGGAGAGCCCTGATTTTAAGAGCGAACTTGTGAAAAACTAAACTATTACTTTCATATAGCTAACGAAGGACAACAGATGAATCTCTCTTGTTTGCTTCCTTTGCTCAAAGAGGTGCCTGCCTACAGACAATTGGTGGGGGAGCTGTCCACACTAAAAGGCGAACATAAGGCCATTATACTGGATGCCGCCAGGCCCTACTTGATCGCTGCTCTTTACGAAGCACTCGATTTGCCCCTCATGGTGGTGACCGGTCAGCCTGAGACTGCCCGAAAGCTTCATGAGCAGCTTCGAGTCTGGTGTTCACCTTCCGCCGAGTTGCATCGTCTCCCTGAGCTCGACTTCCTGCCTTATGATAGCTCTCAGCTAACGGCTATCAGCTATCAAATGATGGAGAGGTTGAGGGCACTAGCCATCTTAGCTTTTTACGAAGGGAACAATAAACCTCCCTTGATAGTAACCTCAGCTCTGGCAATCATGAGTAAAACCATCCCGCAAGGAGCTTTTGTGGCTGCTTGTCATATTCTAAAGCCAGGTATAGCTGCTGAGCCCCTGGAGCTACTACGCCGATGGCAAAGCCTAGGCTACGAAGCGGAGGATGTGGTCGAGGTGCCCGGGCAGATGAGCAAACGTGGTGGCATTATTGATGTCTTTCCCCCCTGCAGCCAGTCGCCGGTTCGCATCGAGTTCTTTGGCAACCAGATAGAAGGCATGAGGTACTTCGACCCGGAAACCCAGCGCTCAACCAGTCTCGTATCCTCGTTGATTGTCACCCCAGCCAAAGACCCAGCACTCAATCTTGTTGAGTGCTGGGCAAGAGCTGATAGCTCTGAGGTGGCGGCTGGCAGCGTCCTTGACTACCTTAGCGGTGATGCTTTGCTTGTTCTCGATGACCCCGAAGGAATTGAACTTGCCGTCACCAGGCTAAACGAAGAAACTCAAGAATTAAGAGCCACAAAGACGGAAAGAAGGGAACTGCCTCGGGACCTTCCCGCTCCTTACCTCACCTGGGAGGAGTTAGAGTCGCAGATGAAAGGAAAGCATCGTTTAGCGCTGGCAACATGGGATGCCGCCCAGAGCTATGGACAGGCCTGGCCCTTCATCGGAGCTCAAAGTTATGGCAGCCAACTGGAGAGGTTCCTCAAAACAGCTAAACAAATGGTAGAGCAAAAACAGCGCGTGTTTGTGGTTAGCCATCAGGCAAACCGGTTGGCTGAACTTCTCCAGAAAGAGGATATGCATACTTCACCCACATCACAGATAGAACAGATACCTCCGCCCGGTTCCATCACCGTGCTTCAGGGTTCACTGGACGGAGGCTGGCTACTGGATGACAAACTGACCTTTATTACTGATGTCGAGCTCTTTGGCTTTGTGAAGCAGCCGCGAGCCGGCAAGAAGAGACCAATACCTCACCAATGGTTCCTTCCTCAGTTAGCCCCCGGCGATTATGTCGTCCATGTTGACCATGGCATCGCTAGGTTCCACGGTCTGGCCAGGATGTCCTCCGATGGAGTGGAGAGAGAATACCTTGTTTTGGAGTATGCCGCTGGTGACAGGCTCTATGTGCCTACGGAACGGATAGACCGCGTCAGCCGCTATATCGGTGCTGGCGACCAGGCACCACACTTGAGCCGTTTGAGAACCCCGGAATGGCAAAGGACCAAGAACAGGGTTAAAGAATCGGTGGCGGAAATTGCTCAGGAGCTCCTTGACCTTTATGCTGTTCGAGAGGTAGCTCCAGGCTTCGCTTTCTCTGTAGATTCACTATGGCAACAGGAGCTGGAGGCATCATTTCCCTATATGGAAACACCTGACCAGATTGAGGCCATCATGACGGTTAAAGAGGACATGGAAAAAGCTAAGCCCATGGACCGGCTCATCTGCGGAGACGTGGGCTATGGCAAAACCGAGATAGCCTTGCGTGCGGCCTTTAAGGCGGTTATGGATAATAAACAAGTAGCTATTCTGGTCCCGACCACCGTGCTGGCTCAACAGCATTTCCTGACCTTTACTGAGAGGTTGCAAACCTTTCCTTTAAGAGTAGAAATGCTGAGCCGCTTTTGTCCGCCGGAAAAAGAACGGGAAATCCTGGAAGGCTTGGCCCAGGGCACTGTGGATATATGCATTGGCACTCACCGCCTGTTGCAAAAAGACGTCACATTCAAAGACCTGGGACTGGCGATAATCGATGAGGAACAACAGTTTGGCGTGGTGCAGAAGGAAAAACTCAAGCAGATAAGGAGGGAAGTGGACACCCTGGCTCTTAGTGCTACTCCTATCCCGCGCACTCTGCACATGTCTTTGACCGGAATCAGGGATATGAGCATCGTAGGAACGCCTCCTGAAGAACGCCTGTCTGTCCAAACCTATGTCGGGGGTTACGATGCCACTCTGATCAGACAGGTGGTATTGCGGGAACTGGAGAGGAATGGGCAGGTCTTCTTTGTCCATAACCGTGTTCAAAGTATTGTTTTAGCTGCCAGCAAATTACAGGATTTAGTGCCCGAAGCTCGAATAGCTATAGCTCATGGGCAAATGCCTGAAGAACAATTGGGAAAGGTGATGACGGATTTTATCGCGAGAAAGTATGACATCCTGGTGACCACCACTATTATCCAGTTAGGTTTGGATATGTCTAATGTTAATACGCTGATCATTGACCAGGCGGACAGGTTCGGCCTGGCTCAGCTTTATCAGTTGCGGGGCAGGGTGGGTCGCGGTATCAACCAGGCTTATGCTTATTTCTTCTTTGACGAAGGGAGGCAGCTAACCCCCCAGGCTTATAAGAGGCTCAGGACTATCTTGGAAGCTACCGAACTAGGTTCGGGATTTGCTATCGCCATGAAGGACTTGGAAATTCGGGGGGCGGGCAATCTGTTAGGTGTCAAGCAAAGCGGGCATATCGCGGCTCTGGGCTTTGACCTTTATTGCCAGCTGCTGGCTGAGGCAGTGGAGGAGTTGAAAGTAAAGCAAGCCGGTGAAGCCAGGAAGAGCCTCGTTGTCGGGGAAGCAAAGGAATCTCCCAGCATATCCCTGCCCTTAGACGCCCACATACCGGAGGAGTATATTTCCAATCTAAATACCCGATTAAGCCTTTATCACAGACTAGCCGGGGTGGAACATATCGAGGAAGTAGAGGACGTGGATCGAGAACTTCAGGATAGGTTTGGCGCTTTGCCCCAGCCTGTGGACAATCTTCTGTACATAGTGAAAATCAAGGTTCTGGCTACGAGGGCCGAGATAAGCTCCGTTTCCACACAGGGCAGGCAAATTGTCATAAAGCCCCAGACAGCTAATTCCCCTCTTAAGATAAGAGGGGCGGGGGGATTTATGAATAAATACCTTGGTGCCGCAGTTAAAATAGGTGCCACACAAATCAAGTTGGACACCAGGCTCCTGGGGGACAGATGGAAAGTTGTTCTGGAAGAGATACTAAGCTCCAATTGAACCTAAACCCACCTGAGAACCATCTATATTTCTGATTTCAGCAAGTTGACTTAACCCACCCATCTTCCCAGCCGACTATGCCCTTCTGCTATGCCCCAGTCACTGGAAATAGAGGATTGGGCAAGGTACTGCCTCACGAAGTTTATGGCATCTGTAGATGTTGGGTCAACTTCACTTAGTATTGCTAGATAGAAACTGGAATAATCACCCAGAATGACCAGACTCATCACCTGAGTTAAAGCGCTTTGCCCTCTGGCTTCGGCAAATTCATAAGCGATTCCCGCGGCTTTGGTGGTAAGGAATACGAGATAGAAAAGAATCAGACCACCCAGGGCATCTGTCCGGTATGCGGCACCAAGATGTGAGGATATAAATTTTCTGGTAGCAACCGCCGAGGCAGCGATTCTCTATTATGCTGAGAATAGATTGAAATCCTAATCTAGATTTTCTTCAGTTCCTCTTCAACGAGCTTCAGCTTATCATCGGTGATGGCACCCCTGGAGAAGGGTTGAACCTGTTTCAGGGTCATGCCCATCGCCATTTGCAGTTGAGGATTGTTGGAGAAGCCAGGAAAATGCTTCTCAAGTATAGCTTTCGCCTTCGGATCGGCAAGTAGCTCCTTTATGGGAGAATTGATTGTAACTGCCATGCTTTTCCCTCCTTTGTGTTTTTGCGGTGCACCGCTATAATATTACGGAATTGTTGTTGTGTCAAGTTTCTGTAAGCATCCATAACCTTTTTGGAGCAGACGCATGGTCTCAGTCTTCAGCACAAGCAGGTCATTAGGGAATTCCTGACTTATCAAATTGCCGGTAAACGGAGGCATTATCTAAATCAACCATGGTTAACTTTCGATATCTTGCTACCTCTGCCCTAATTGGCTGAGCTATGGGTCTCGTTTAAAAGGATGCTCCAATTAAATGATTCAGGCAACCCGCATAGGATGAAAACGTCAATGTCTCATTGTTGCTCCGGCGAACTTTTCTTAATTCCCAACCCCCATCCACAACCTCTCCCCATCGGTGGTGAACTCAGTGATGCCATCCTTATCTGTGCGATGTGCATTGACTATCGCTAGGACGTTGGCTAGTTGACTACTCTGGGCTGCGCTTGCTAGACTGCTCCATTCTACGATTACCAAATCAGAGGAGGTAAAATGGCAGATCCAAGAGTCGAAACCGTAGCTAAGATTCTGGTCGATTATTCCGTAAAAGTGCGACCGAACCAACTGGTGCGGATCACCGGTGACCCTGAGGGTGCGCCGTTGATTTTGGCTGTCTATCAACAGGTGCTGGAGCGTGGTGCTCACCCTTTTCTCCAGGTCGAGCTGGAAGAGGAAGAAGAGCTTTTGTACACCTATGCTAGCGATGCCCAGCTTGATTACATCCCGCCATTTATGAAGGACATCTTTGAGCAAATCGAAGCAAACATTGGAATATGGACGGATGCGAACACCAAACGGCTCACCAATACTGACCCTGCCAAGCAATCCCGCCGGTCAGTGGCTAGGCGTCCCCTCTCCGACCGATTGCTCGAGCGGGCGGCTAAGAAGGAGCTGCGCTGGACCGGAACCCTCTATCCGGCCCAGGCATTCGCTCAGGATGCGGAGATGTCGCTCCGCGAGTTTGAAGATTTTGTATACAGAGCCTGCTTAGTCCATGAGCCTGACCCCATCAAAGCCTGGAAAAAAATATCTAAAGAGCAGCAGCGCCTCGTTGATTGGTTGAACAAGGCCAGGGAAATCCATGTCCTGGGCCCGGATACCGATCTCAAGCTCGAGGTTACAGGTCGAAAGTGGGTGAACTGCGACGGGCACGAGAACTTTCCCGATGGGGAGATATTCACCGGGCCCATTGAGCAGAGCGTGAACGGGCATATCAGATATACTTATCCCGCCTGCCATTTCGGCCGTGAGGTGGAGGATGTCCGGCTGAAGTTCAAGGACGGGAAGGTCGTCAAGGCTACAACGGCTAAGAATGAGGAGTTTCTGTTGAAGATGCTGGAGACTGACAAAGGGGCACGCTATGTGGGAGAGTTCTCCTTCGGGACTAATTCCGGGATCCAGCGATTCACCAAGAACATCCTCTTCGATGAGAAGATCGGCGGGACGATACACCTGGCTCTGGGGAAAGGTTATCCTGAGTCAGGGAGCAAGAACAAATCCGCCATCCATTGGGATATGGTCTGCGACCTCCGGCAAGGTGGAAGGGTCTGGGTCGATGGCACACTCTTCCTCGAGGACGGGAAAATTCTGGTCTAAACCCGGCTTCGTCATAGTTTCTGCGATAGGCTATCCCGACGGCTTCATTGTTCCTTCTCAGGGCAGAGCTGAAGGATACACATTCGTAGGACAAGGGCCAGGAGCAATCCTGTATGGTGTCTTGCTACGACAGGAAGCCTCTCATTATAAGCGCCTGGCTACCGAATAAATTTCCTAGCTGTCTGTTTTCACCCATAGCTTTTCACCATCAGTAATGAACTCGATGGTACCATCCTCGTCTGTGCGATAAACATTGTCCTCACCCAGCCTGCTAATCAGTCTCTCCACCACCTCGGGGCTGGGATGGCCAAAGGGGTTATCTACCCCCACGGAAATCACCGCCACTTCGGGGTCAACAGCAGCCAGAAACTGCTGAGAAGTGGAGGCCTCACTACCATGGTGGGAGACTTTCAGCACGGTGCTTTTCAAATTGGCTCGCTGCCCGATAAGCTCGAATTCAACTTCTTCTCCGATGTCGGCAGTAAGCAGGAAACTAACCCGGCCCCAACTTAGCCTAAGCACCACTCCGTTGTTGTCTACATCATCGCTGGTTCCCTCCCATAAGCTTTCCGGCGGATTTAGCACTTCCAACTTAACTCCGTTGCCCAAATCAATCTCTTGTCCCGCACTGGCATTGTCACACTTTATCTGCTTTTCTCCAGTAAGATTGCACCATTCCCGATAGATAGAGGAGTTGTAAGATACATCTGGCCCTGGCCCGAGTACCTCCTTCACTTTGTACCTCTGAAGAACATTGACCAGACCTGTGACATGGTCAGCGTGAAGGTGAGTACAAACCATGAGGTCTATCGTCCTATCCCAGAAGGGAAGCTTCTTGCCCAACTCCAAATTAATTTTCTGGGGGTCAGGGCCGCCATCAATGAGTATGTCCTGGCCAATGGGCGTCTGAATCAGGATGGCATCTCCTTGTCCAACGTCGAGAAAACTTACATGAAGCTTGCCATCAGGCATAGTCAGAGCTATAGACCACACTAGGATGGCTACCACCAAAAAGGGCAGGACAAGCCATTTCATAGAAAAGCCGAGGCGAGGTTTAGGAATGCCCTTAGCGACTTTCTTTATTCCTGAAGTTAGCCTGGAGGAAAAATCAGCCAACTGGTTTCGGTAGTTGAAACACGCTATAACTCCAGCCAATATGACATAATATCCCCAGATGTGCCAGGTGGAAATAGTAGCCACCTGGAAAGACGAGTAGGGCAGGGCATTGAAGCCCCGGACCACCAAAAGAAAATAGCTGAGAAAAAGCCAGGCCAGCCAGCCCAGTATTTGAGCGGCAAGTAAGGCGAAGAGCCCCACGAAGGCAACTAACGCTGCTGTAACTATGATGACAGGCAAAGCAGGCAAGGAAAAGAAGGTTGCTGGCAAGGCAACCAAGGAGACTATACCAAAGTTATAAGCTATAAGTGGCCAGATTGCTACAATGGCTGCCAAGCTGGCGGCAAAGCCGTCAGTTACTATACTGGCTGTGGGTACAATCTTTTCCCTGTTCTTAAACAAGCGAGCAATGCCTTTCCTTCCCCAAGTCTGAAAATAAGGATAGAAGAGAATAAGCCCGGCCATGGCTAGAAAGCTGAGCTGAAAAGATACGCTCCACAAGACATGCGGTTGAATCCCCACCATCACCGCAGCGGCGAAAGCCAGGGCAATGATAGCGCTTCCCTGCCTTCCCAGATATTCAGCTATTAAAAACAGGCTCCCCATGATAGCCGCCCGAATTACTGGCGGATTCATCCCGGCGAGCAGAGCATAAAGCCACGTAGCCACGAGAGCTAGCCAGATATATAGGGAACGCTGTCGGCCAAAGACCAGAATGCCCAAGCTGAGGAACATGGCAATAACGATGCTAATATTCAAGCCTGAGATGGCTAATATATGCGCTGTCCCTGTCCTGGAGAAGGCTTGATTGAGAGAATCAGGTATGTTGCTCCTCAATCCCAGCAGAATACCTTGAGCCAATGAACCTTGGGGCTCAGGCAAGGCTCTGGCTAAGGAAGTGGAGAGCTGTTCCCGCAAAGAATAAATCCACTGCAAAGGCTTCAACCCTTCGCCACAGCCCAGGATTTCTACCTTGGGATAATAAATTACCGAGTAAATTCCCTGGCGTTCCAGGTAGCTTTTATAATCAAAGTTGTCAAATGGTTCCGGCGTCTCCAGTTTTCCTGTCACATTAAGCACATCCCCATAATGGTAGGTGGGGTATCGAGGTACTTGAATCAAGGCAGTTCCCGATACCTCTTTCCTTTCGTCATTGACGGTTATTGCGCTGGCGGAAAATGTCAGCAGGCAAAGTCTATCCCGAATGTCAGGCTCCTCTGCTACCATGCCTTGAATCTCTACGGTTCCGTTGTCGTTGTAGAAGCGAAGGGAATGCTCATCTGCTGGAGGCAAGCTTGATGGGAAGCGAAGCCCGCCGACAAGGAGAGCCAATAGACATAACCCGGCTACTATTAAGGTCTTCTTGCTGCCGGGGAGGAAAGGTATAAGCGCGAAAGGGATAAGCCCCGAGGACAAGGCCAGCCAAGGTAGGCTAATCTTGGAACCCAGGAACACCCCGGCGACCCAGGCACAGCTAACATAGAGAAGCCACATGCAAGAGCTCCCAATCCTGTATGACTATATGGAGACCTAGTTTACCAGTTTGCCCTGCATCAAGGATAGATATAATTAGGTTATCTCTGTGGTAAAATGAATTATATTGAAGATTCTTTGCGTCTTATGAAGGGGGTCATGGAAATGTGCAAGTCAAATAGTAGAAAAGGATGCGAGCACCCGGAGAGGCTAAAGGGCAAACCAGAGGAATGCAGTCCTGAACAAATCAAAGAATGCCATGGCGAGGTTGTAGAGCATCTCTGCGTAAAAGAGAAGTAGCCCAGCCAGCGGATTTGTAGAGGCATTCTATGCAAAAGGGCACAATAAAACGGCTAATTGCAGACCGTGGTTTTGGATTCATCAAGACAGAGCGGGAAGAAGAACTCTTCTTTGGCCGCAACCAGCTTCAAGGGGTGGACTATGGTTCCCTTAGGGAAGGGCAAAAAGTGGAATTTGAGGTTACACGGGACCCCAACGGTCACCTCCATGCAATCAGGGTGAGGCTTGCTCAGCCTAAAGGCGAATAGCAGCAAGTCCGGCCAGGGGATTTGTTGGCAGCCTCAGACTATCCTCAAATCTTATGTTTCTTGTGTGTTGTCTACCAGGCTGCTATAATCTCGTAAAGGGAATTGCGTTTACTAGGAGACGGATGGCTCAGAAGAAAGCAGACAAAAAAAAGACAGGAAAGACAGCGCGGAAGAAATCCGCGGAATATCTTCGGAAGGGCCCGAAGAAGTGATGAGATAAGGGCCGATTTATTTGCAATCTTAAGCGGATTCTATTTCATTCCTGCCCTACAGATAGCAAGGGAATAAAATGAACGTAGCCCAGCCAGCGAATTTGGCTGGGTAATAGAACAAGGAAGGAGGTCAGCTATGTTATTCATGAGTCTTTTATCACCGAAAGGAAACGGCAGAGAGGCTATCGACTATTTGAAAAAGCTCAAGGCCCCGAAGGGAATCATAATCCATGATGTTTATATCACCTTTGGGAGGTATGATGGCGTAGTTGTTTTTGAAGCACCCAACCCCAAGACGGCTATGAGCTTTGTGGTGGACGTAGGAATTAAGACAGGCTACCTTATCGAAACCTTAGGCGCCGTTCCTGCCAAAGAAGTGTGAACAATTTCATGCTTCAGTAACGATTGGCGGAGCCCAGCCAGCGGATTCGGAGAGGGAACATTCTGGCTAAATGTTCCTGAAAGCATAGCAGTAGCACAAATAGTTTTTTCTTTCTCTTTTGGTACTCCTCCTCTTCCTCAGCGTACCCACAGAAGGGTCTGCATTAGCTGCCCTTGAGCACTAGTAACCCCCGATGACATTCCCTTTAGACACTATGTCGTAGTAGAAGTTGTTGTTGTGGAGGGCTCTGAGAGCCATCGTGTAGCTCACCACCGACCCATAACGTTGCCGAACTAGGTCCATGTTCATGGTATGCTGCTTTACCTTCGTCTGTCTGACACCACCTGTATTATAACGCTGAGAAAGTAACTTCATGTTGAGGGAGTGGTGCGTCACTCCCTCCCCGGCACCCGAGGTGCGAGCCCAACTGGAATGAGCCACAGCGCTACCCTGGCCTTCATAGCGCTGAGAAAGCCGTTTCATATTTATCGTGTGATGAATTACCTCTTCTTCTTTAGGGGATGTATTAGACCAATCAGACTCAACCCTAAAACTACCACCAGCTTGATAACGCCCGGATGGACTCTGCATATCCATAGTATGGTGTACTGTACGACCTCGCATATCACGCCAATTCTGCAAAACTGAGGGAGCGAGGTTAGCCACAAAGCTACGGCTACCTGTATATTGCCGGGAAATCAGGCGTTCCTCACTCTGGGTGTGGCGCCCTATTGAGCCAGGGGCACTGGATTTGCCATCAGCATCATCGCTAAAATGCCCGGTGTGAGCCAGATAATACTTAACTATTTCTCGGAGGCGCTTATTCTGCCTGGACTCAAGTCTTCTGGCTAAATAGCGCGCGACAAGTACCAGCGTCACACCGAACGGCGTGGTAATAAGCTCTGGTAGGAATATCAAAGCGATGCCTAAATGTCTCAGAAACTTGACGCGAGTTCTACCCATAATTATGTCGCCCCATAAAAGCACATCCCCGCCAGTCTCTATTCCCTTGTTATAATGACTGGCGGGATAAGCAAGCTACCAGACTAGTTTGCCGATGTAACTATTAAAGTGTAGTGCGTTTGCCAAACGTTGTCAATAGGTTATGGCGATATGTTTCAAAAAATAGCAGCCTATCCTGTAAGAACGCCAGGCATACTACTGAGCAAAATCCTCTGAAACATGGTGCTAGACGGCAATGTGTAGGGCAGCCAGTAGATTTGGAGAGGGCTTTCCGGTTATTATGAAAGAGTTAGACAATGTTGCCTAAAAAATACTGGAGGTGAAAGAAATGGAGCAAAAAGGACCAGAGAAGCTTGTAGGGCAAGCCATAGGATTAATTGATTTAGCTGATTATCAAGAAGGTTCTGTGGTGAGTCGAACGATAATTGACAAGAAGGCAGGTACAGTCACTTTTTTCGCCTTTGATGAAGGACAAGGCTTAAGTGAGCATACGGCGCCATTTGATGCCTTGGTTTATGTCCTGGAGGGTGAAGCAGAAATTGTCATCTCCGGCAAACCTATTCACCTGATAGGTGGTGAGATGGTCATAATGCCAGCCAATCAACCACATGCCCTGCGAGCAATAAAGAGTTTCAAGATGATTCTCACAATGATACGGTCTTGATACAAAAAAGGAAATTAAGATAGCCACGTTGCTTAGCAGAGTGAAAAGACAAGGACTGCCTAATCTGATACGGTTATGAAATCCCTTATCTTGTCCAATGTCCCTTGGCTGATGCCGCTGACTTTAAGCAAGTCTTCGATTGTTTTGAAAGGGCCATTTTCACTGCGGTAGTCCACGATAGCTTGGGCTGTAACCTCACCTATACCCGGCAGGGCTTCGAGAAGCCAGGGTTTGGTTCGGTTAATGCCTTAGCTTTGAAGCTTGCGGTGTCTCATGGCGATCAGCTCATGCCGCCAATCGAGAGAGCTGCCAGAATAATCAGGGATATTAAGATAACACCTCATTAGGCAGGGAAGCTGCCCAACCCACAGGTTTCTTTATCATCACCTTTTCAGGCTAATTACATGTTCATGAAGCCAATCGCCTTCTCTGCACCGTCCAAACCAGCAACGCCGCGAACAGAGTTATCATGGCGGCTATGCCCCAGTCGTTTACGGTGGGCACTGCTGTAGCAGGAGCTCCTTGGCACTCACGGCAGTCCTGAAACTCCGTAGACAACCATGAACTGTAATTCACATTCTCAGAGACAGCGTCGCCGCTGCCAGGGCCTGCACCAGAAGGCCCGCTGGCATCTCCCCACCAGTTGCTAGTGGCGTCAACCATTTCATCGACGTTTTCGTTGTACACGCCATAGGGCAGGTTGCCCTCAATATTATTGCAATGGATGATATTTCCCAGGGCAGTAGTACCGAGATCAATGCCTGACCCTTTCCCCCGGTTGTTCAAGATATTGTTGCGTAGAATCTGGTTATAATAGCCCTCGACCCGGATACCCTCGGCATTGTTGCTTATCTCGTTATCTGAGATGATATTGTGGTCAGACGGACCAGTCATGTCTATTCCTATGAGGTTATAAGTAATAGTATTGTAGCTGATAGTAGCGCCGTCAACCTCGCAAGGCGTGCCCAGCTCTATGCCATGCCAGCCATTGATATCAATGATATTGTGGTAGATGGTGATGGTGGCTGCGCCCGCAGGATGAGCATTATAAATCTCAATGCCGTCATCTGTGTTTTCTCTAATGCGGTTGTCAGGGCCGATGGTCAATACCGCTCCCTCATACACCCAAAAGACATAGATACCTTGTCCCATATTGCCGAGATAGGTTCCCCCGTGGCTATCCTCCCAGGCGCCGATGTCGTTGCCAGCGATGGTAACCTCTCCATAGACATTGTTAATGTATATCCCGGTGTCCGCCTTCACCCAGGCATTCTCGGAAATCTTGTTGCCCTCGATCTCGACCATGCTAGTGTTGCCTACCTGGTAAATGTAGATGCCCTCACCACCGTTGCCTCCGTAGCGCTGAGGACTACCGGAACCTTTTGGATAATAAGTCCAGGCGCCGATGATATTGTCGCGGATATTCGTTGTGTTCCAGGCCTGGTCGATATATATTCCACACTCGCTGTCAGCAAGACCATTCTGGGAGATGATGTTTCTCTCGATATTGAGCACATCACCCCCACTCCTGACACGTATGCCATCCATAAGGTTGTCATGAATGAAGCAATCGAGGATATTCACCGTGCTGAGGACTTCACCGATAGATATACCGTAAGCCCCGGCGGTTATCTCGAAGCCCTGTACGGTAACATCCACATGGCCCGAAATGGTAATTTCGGCTTCATTTATGATGTCATCGATGATGGTATCCTGCCAGTCGCCGCTGACGGACTGCAAGGTCAGCGACTTTTCTATAATGATGTTCTCATTGTACTTCCCCGGGTAGACATGCACTGTTCCACCTGGGGCGACATTATTGATAGCAGTCTGGATCTTGCAATAAGGGTCAGCCTGCGTACCACTCCCTGTACCTGCTGGACAGGAAGGGCCATCATCGTTCACCCAGACTTCAGTAGGCAGAAGAACAGCCCACACCGTTCCCGCCATTGGCACCGCCACTGCTGCCAGAGCCAGCACCAATGCCAAGGCAACCATCATTGATAAACCTTTCCACGTTTTAACTTCCGCCATTTTACCCTCCTTATTAATGGAAGAGGATTCTCCCTCGATATCAGTGCTTTCATACTAACAAAGCTACATTTGCTATGTCAATACCCTGTGCTGGCTGACCATATGGGTAACACTGGGCTACGAATTTTCGGCAAGTTCTTTTTTCCTATATTCTACTGGAGCTAGATAGGCAAGAGATTGGTGTGGGCGATGGTAAGTTATCGTCACTAGACATACCATAAGTGTTACCATGTATCTCAGCCTCCGCATTCCTTGGAATTTGATTCAAAAGACTTCTAATCCGACACCGTTATGTAGTCCTTCATCTTGTCTAATGTCCCTTGGTTGATGCCGCTGACTTTAAGCAAGTCCTCGATTGTTTTGAAAGGGCCGCTTTCACTACGGTAGTCTACAATTCTTTGAGCCATTACCTCGCCTATGCCAGGCAGGGCGTCGAGAAGCCAGGGCTCGGCCCGGTTGATGTCTATCTTCTGGGGAGATTGTCCTTCACCTTCCCGTGGAACATAAATCTCAATATGGCTGAGGTCGGCATCGGATTCAACTCCAGTATCCCAAAGAAGAGCCTGTATGGTGTCACCTTCTTGCCAGGGATAAATGCCAGGGTTAGCCACAGCGCCGCTGATGCAAAGCTCCCCGCTCTGCTCGGGAGGCTCTGTTTGAGATAGAACGATTTCCACAGGCTGGCTTCGGCTGTGCTGCACCGCCAGCGTGATGCCGCCAGCTATTGCAGCGATAAGCAGGAAGACTGTTAGGAACAGGTAAAATCTATCGGCACGGCTCATAGCATAGCTCCTTTCTCAATAAGTAGTATTCCACATAATCTCACATAAAATTCCTCGCCCTCGATAGGGGAAGATTAAGGTGAGGGTGAAATCCCCTCCCTTCTTTTACATTTTAAAACAGCCACTCCTTCTAGTAAATCCCTCTTTTGCGAAATGGATTTTTGATAGTGCACAGCACACCCTCCGTGTCAAATCATTCTAAATGGGAAAATCCTTGATGCTTCATACTACCTCGTCATACAGTACATGCCTATAGAATAAATATAGAGAACGTGTATAAAAATAGACGATCGACGAATGAAGAATGACAATAATGAAAATACCAATCTACCAGGTTGATGCCTTTACCTCCGAAGTCTTCTTAGGTAATCCGACTGGTGTTTACATACTGGATTCATGGATCGACGATAACATGCTTCAGTCCACCATCGCCGAGAATGACTTGTCGGGGACTGCCTTCCTCATTCGCAATGACAACGGGTTTGATCACCGATGGTTCACTCCAACAACTGAAGTTGCGCTTTGCGGGCACGCAACATTGACGAGCGTTTTTGTCCTTTTGGCCTGCCAAGACTGGCCGGAAGAGGAAATCCGTTTCTATACGCGGAAAAGCGGACAGCTCGTCGTTGGTAAACACAACACTCTTCTTGAGATGGATTTCCCCTCCAGGCCCATCCATAGTCGGATTCCGCCGTCTGGCCTGAATGAGACACTGGGTGTAACACCAGTCGCCATACTCGGGTTCCGTCGAAGATTTACTTGTGGTACTGGAGAGCGAGAGGGCCATTCGGGAACTTCAACCCGATTTTTCTGCACTTGAGCGGGTTGAGTGTCGTAGTACTATCGTGACATCCAAGGGAAGTCGGAGCGACTTCGTCTCGAGATTCTTCGCCTTTCGACAAGCTCAGGGCTCAGGATGAAAAAAGTGAAGGGCTCAAAATGACAGGCAAAAGCGTGAGCCTATCTGGTTGACTATATCTACACAATAGAAGGCGAGGTGAGTAAGTTCACTATAGGGAGAAAGACAAATCCGGTTCTTCGCGATGGCTCCCCAGGCGACTGGGGTAGTGGCCTTACTCACCACTGTGACCGTTGCCTGCTCTCAGCTTCTTGCCAGTAGTTGTCCACATGGCTGTTCAATTCCGCTAGAAATTGGGCGATTTCCTCGCGCTTAAATCTGCGATCACCCCGAGGAGTAATGCGGTATGCCTTGATTCTTCCGTTGTTACTCCAGCGCCTCAGGGTGTTGGGATGTACATGGAATATCCGGGCAACTTCCCGTACCGTCAGCATGTCACTCATATTTTCATCATTTCCCATATCTTTTCCCATCTCCTCTTTAATTAATCTATCTTAAGAGTAACTTACTTTAAATAACTACACAATCACCCAAAAGTATCAATTTGATCAGAAAATAGTCATAGGAAAAAAGTCCTAAAAAATCTCGATTTGTAAGAAAAGTTAAGTTAAGTATGTTGACATCATCTTCTAATTTGGGCTAAAATTTTACCTTTCAGACAGGAGGCATTGAACCGCCACCTTTAGATGGTCACTTGGGTGACGGGGAGCTAATAGTGAAACCGACCTTAGGTATCTGGGGTCGGTTTTTTTATTTATGGTTGGGAAGTGTTATGGGCTTACTGCAAACTGAGAATTAACCCCGCGAGGTCGTTGTGCCCCGATAGTAATGTAACCTGAATCGCAGTCGATGTGGGTATAGGGCTAGGGAAAAGCTAATAATAAGGAAGGAGAAAAACAAACAATGAAGGGGAAAATATTGTATCCGATAATGGCGCTGGTGCTGGTGCTGGGTATGGCACTCACACTGGCAACGCCGGTAGGGGCAGCCACAGTCACATTCACGGGTAATGCGACGGCTGACTTTACCGGACCGGGTATCCTGATAATTCCTGACCCAATAGGAGATGTTGGCCTGCCAAGCAATGCACCGAATGGTACAATCAGTGGCTGGGACATGGTAGACCTTCGTCTCACCTATAACGCGACCACCGACACGATGTACGTGGGGATAAATACCTTCGGGATAGCTGGCGATGCCGATGGCGATGGCGACCCCAGCCATACTTCAGCTTGGTTGGCAATTAATAAAGGAAAAGATCTGCCCGACTTCAATAGCACGGAAAATGTTGCAGTCTACTTTGACCTGAACAAGGACGAGCTTTTTGATGTAATTGCCGGTAAGCCCATCGGGCCTACGATCCAAACCGGATTCGAGGTCGCCGCCTACAACACTTCGATATCTCCGGGGAGTCCTGGGTTTGCCTTCAGCACGCCGCTTCCGGCTCACACGGGAATCTATACCATTCCAAGTGCAGCTGCCCCGGATTTTGAGTTCACCATCACACACTGGTCCACGCTCGCCGCCGACCTTGGAATTGTGGCTCCCTCGCTGGGTGATTTCATCGTCTGGGGATTCATGGGCTCCCTAGCGGATGATGGCATCGGTGAGGACTACATCACATACGAGCAGAACCCCCATACCATTGCCGGTATTAGTGTCAACGCGACAAAGGTCTACTCTGGCGGCTTTGTCAGCCTGAACGTGAGTGAGGCGAACCCCTGGGCCGTCGGTAACGTTAGCCAGACCAGCCCGCAGGTAGCAGTCAACACCACACCTCCGGTCACGCTGTCAGCAGCAATGCCTCACAGCGGTGACACCAACCTCGACGGAGTTCTTGATCCGGGTGAGAACTGGACTTGGATTAACATCCTTTCCGGTGCCATCACCGGCCCGACCACGTTCGTTGCTAGCGGCAGCGGGGTTGCCCCGGGGGACTTTGCGGTTAACTACACCACTGA
>JBAVCL010000039.1:0-3028 GCA_049586675.1 Dehalococcoidia bacterium | reverse complement strand
CAAACATGGCTTCTATTCCGGTACCCTTAGCCCTGCCGAAACATCCCAACTGTGGAACATTACGAATCTGGAAGGCGTTGACCCTGAAATAGCGTTCATTCGCGTCAAGTTACAGTCTTCTCTTCAGTACGACCCTGGTAACCGCCGCGTAATCAGAGAAGCCTCCAGATTACTCGTAAAATGGTATTCTGCAAATTACCGGTTGGACCCGACCGACCGCAACTACCTGAAAACTGTTGTCGAGAATCTTTTGGAAATTGCCTCCCTGCGTCACTCCGCCAGCCCCCAGGGCTCGCAAATATAAAGGGCAAACCGACAAAACGAATCGTACGTACTTTAACAACTGAATCTTCCGGATGTAATCGCCCTACGTATGAAAAAGAGCTGTTGAACCCCCGAAAAAATAGCCGTTTTCACAAAACGAATCATCCCGGAAAGGGAAACAACGGTGGTCTTGGCGGTCCCATGGAGGATCCTATTGGCATCCAAATAACAACATCTTTTGCATATATGCCCGGAATGACAGGAGTGGCCGGGGACCTGGCAATGACACGCCGGTAGGACGCGAGTTCCAGGGATACCATCCTTCACAAAGTGAAGGACCAGGCCTGCTACAAATCAGGTATTACGCCCCCAGAATACCACGAGATCAAAGGCGTAGATGGTGAACTTTGGTTAAGAGTCAAACTCGAATAGGCTGATATCCACGCAAGTATCAAGCTTATTTATTGGGTCATTTCAAACTGCGAGAAGGATGCTCGGCCGGCGAAAAATAAAACGCCCCGAGTAACCTCACTTCCTTCACCTGCTATCATCGGGCCTCGTCTTCAGCCTACCTTGCGCTGGTCACTGCCAGCACGTTTCAGCTTCCACCACGCCCGACTCTTGCGCCAGGTCCCCGCTCGGCTACTCGGGACAATCTTAACATTAGCACATATCTAGAGCAGTTGTCAAGTCCCCATACGTACCAAGACGTTAGTACCGGTCTTCGGAATTGAGAATTCCAGGGACACCATACCAATCAGGCCTACTACAAATTAGGTATTATTTCCCCAGAATACCCTACTTGAGTCCCAAGGCATCTCGGAGGTTGCCTTCAATTCTTTTCATATCTGGCAGGGGCATTATTCCAAGCTTCTTGGCTATCATGCCCTGCTTTATCGTTCTTACGATTCCTGTTGCAACGGAGGGGAAAAGCAGCCTAGCCTCCTGCCAATCGCTGATAAGGTGGTCGCCCACCAATATCCGGTCAGTCCTGCTAGTGATTGCCGCAATTATAGCCTCCTGACGGCTTTTATGGTAAGCGTCTGAGCTTACTATGACTGCTGGACGCTGCCTCTCTCCAGTTTCATCGGAGAAGATAAACTTGACAAGGACTACATCTCCGCGTTTATACCCGGTCATAAGCTGCATCCTTTTCATTATCCCAGACTTCGGCAAGAACCGGGTCAGCTTTCGCAGACAACTTCAAAAGCATCTCTGCATTTGCAATCTCTTCTCCTGGACGGAGCGCCTTATCTATGTCTTCTTTACGAAATCGGCGATGACGTTCCTTACCAATCCGAAAAGCTGGCAACCTGCCTTCCTTGGTCAGTTTGTAGATAGTTCTTCTAGATACACACAGGTATTCAGCAGCTTCCTCAACTGTAAACCATTCTTTAGTGATTACCATGAGCATACCTCCGCGCAAGCTTGTGTTCGTACTGATACCATTCTAGCACATGCACGCAAATAAAAGCAATACTGCACATTCCGGACTTTCGTGCAATCTCTTTGAAGCCAAAGCCACTAGCGTCCCGTGGAGAATAGTTGCGACATAACTTTTCGTTGCCAAGAGATGCCTCCTCTCCGACCAGAACTGGTGAGAGATTCAAGAGACACGGGCAGAGCTGGTCTACTGAAGGAGTGAGCAATCGGCTCTTTGTCAAACTACGGACGTTGTGCTACAATAAGAGCGACTGGGAGGCGGTCTGGCAAGGCAAGGACTGAATTTCCCCCAACAAATTCGCACAACCACAAATTCCGGTTCCGGGCAGCAACTTCAGGAGGTCTTCCTCAAAAAAGAGAAATAACAATGGCTAGAGGAAAAAACATCAACCTGGATACTGATGAGGTAGTGGCTGAAGACTTACTCAGCGATGAAGCCGGAGTTGAGGATGTCAGCACCTTAGCCGAGGAAGTTGAAGAGAAGGAAGAAGTCGACGGATTCCTCCCCGAGGAAGCTGAAGAGAGCAAGCCTCAGGCACCACCAGGGGAATATGAGGTAATTGACGACTCAACTCGTATGTATCTTCAGGAAGTCGGGAGGGTGGCACTGCTTACAGCTCACGAAGAGAAGGTACTATCCCGGAAGATAGAGCTGGGTAGATACGTAGAAAGGCTCAAGGATAACCACTTCAGGAAATACAAGCAATTCCCTTCACCCGTTGACATAGTTATTAACGTAATTTCCCCGTTATCCAAGGCATATCCCGTTGTTCAGATTATTGAAGAGCGTATTAGTATCGATCCCTCCAACAATGTGGTAGAGACGATCAAGAATCTTAAATTTCGCTCCGCCATCGACATTGTTATAGATCCATCGCTAATAGCTGCAATCGCTAAGGGGATAGATAAAGGGACCACTGCGGCCGAAGAAGCCACAGTAAATCTTTCCATAAGCAGTCAACTTTTACCCCCCCAGTTGCTAGAGCTCCTAGACAAAGGTAAAACTTCATGGCGAAAACTAAAGGCTCTCTTGACTGACGACAGGTTCCTATCTCAAATCGATTCTCATAGCAATGAGTTCAAAGCTTACTTTGAACAGATAGAGACTGAAGCAAAAGCATCAGAAAAGCACCTCACTGAAGCAAACCTGCGCCTGGTGGTTAGCATAGCTAAGAAGCATATCGCGCGTGGCATGCCCTTCCTTGACCTTATCCAGGAAGGGAATATTGGCCTCATCCGAGCTATAGATAAGTTTCAGTATAGAAGAGGCTACAAGTTCAGTACCTACGCCACCTGGTGGATCAGGCAAGGTATCACTCGG
>JBAVCL010000038.1:0-75640 GCA_049586675.1 Dehalococcoidia bacterium | reverse complement strand
TCCTTGCCTTCCCATGTCAAAGGAGAGGTTGTCGCTTCCCTTTTTACCTCACCGTCTTCTTCCATCCAGCGCGCTTCAGCCTTTGGGGGCCGCCCATGGAGGAGAGCATCCACAGCATCGGTCACATCAGGATGTACGGTTACCCTGTAATAATCCACAATTTCCACCACCACACCAAAGGTGGGCGGAGCCTTACGCTCCAGGACAGATTTTTGTGTGTGCCGTCGCCTGGCTTCCTCGTCTCCCAAGGTAACCGTCTGGATGCCGCCGATAAGGTCGGACAAAGTGGGGTTCATTATCAAGTTTTCCAGGGTGTTGCCATGTGCCGTCCCTACCAACTGTACTCCACGCTCGGCGATGGTTCGCGCTGCCTTGGCTTCGAGTTCAGTGCCTATTTCGTCAATAATGATGACCTCAGGCATGTGATTTTCCACTGCTTCAATCATCACGGCGTGCTGTTCAGCGGGGGCGGCTACTTGCATTCGCCGGGCATGCCCGATGGCGGGGTGTGGAATGTCGCCATCTCCGGCAATTTCATTAGAGGTGTCAATTACAATAACCCGTTTTTTGAAGTCCTCAGCCAGCACTCGAGTCACCTCTCGCAACATAGTGGTTTTGCCTATACCGGGCCGCCCTAGGAGAAGGACGTTGTTGCCCGATTCGATAAGGTCTTGAATCATTCTTACGGTGCCGAACACAGCTCTGCCCACACGGCAGGTCAAGCCGATTATCTCACCGTGCCTATTGCGTATGGCTGAGATGCGGTGAAGGGTGTGGTTGATGCCGGCACGGTTATCCCCGGTGAACTCGCCAATGCGTGATACCACATAATCAATATCAGTCTGGCTCACCTAACTGGAGTTAAGAACTAACTCTCTATGCGGAAAGCGGGCTTCAGGGAGCCGTCCTAAGTCTAGGATTACCTCCAACAGCTCGCTGTGATCGGGCTGCTGGTAGAGAGGCTCACGGATGTGGAGTGGCAAGATATCAAGTAGCGCATCTAAATCGTCGGTAACTACCTTTCGCATCCTGTGACAATACCTTTTTTCACCTTACCAACCCCTGGGGGACAACAATTCTTGCTGGGGTATAGCTTTTATGTCCAGACCGGGTATGGCGGTTCCTAAACCTTTAGATACCTCAGCAAGGATAGCAGGGTCCTGGTAGTGGGTGGTAGCTTTAACAATAGCTTGCGCCCTGGTTGCGGGGTCGCTGGACTTAAAAATCCCCGAGCCCACAAATACTCCCTCGGCCCCTAGTTGCATCATCAAAGCAGCATCGGCGGGCGTCGCTACACCGCCGGCGGCAAAGTTCACAACAGGTAACTTCCCTGTTTTATGCACCTCCATTACTAACTCCAGAGAAGCACCAAGGACTTTCACCTCAGCCACCAATTCTTCCTCAGGTAAAGCTTGAAGTCTGCGAATCCCATCCTGGACTGCTCGCATGTGCCTGACAGCTTCAACAATGTTGCCTGTTCCTGCTTCGCCCTTGGTGCGAATCATCGCTGCCCCTTCAGCAATACGACGTAACGCTTCGCCTAAGTCCCGGCAGCCACAGACAAAAGGAACTTTAAAATCATGTTTCCAAATATGATGGCTTTCATCAGCGGGAGTGAGCACTTCAGACTCATCAATAAAATCAATGCCCAATGCTTCCAGCACCTGAGCTTCAGCAAAGTGACCGATGCGGCATTTAGCCATTACGGGGATGCTGACCGCTTCCCTTATGGCCATAATTACAGTAGGGTCGGCCATGCGAGCCACTCCGCCAGCGGCGCGGATATCTGCTGGCACTCGTTCCAATGCCATAACAGCGCAGGCACCAGCTTCCTCGGCAATTTTAGCCTGCTCCGGCGTGACCACGTCCATAATCACCCCGCCCTTCAGCGTCTGAGCCAGCCCCGTCTTAACTTTCCAAGTGCCCTTTTCCATCGATTTTCATTATAACGCTATGCCAGTCAAATCACAAATGTCAAAAGAGAGCGCTCAGCAATGTCATAAAGAACCTTAATGAACGTAGACTCACTGAACCTCAGAAAATAGAATACAAGCCACGGTGCGCCGCACACCACCCGTGCCGTATGAAAATGGCGTTATTTTCTACGTAATATCAAAGCACAAAATATAAATGACCAAACAGTTTAGAGCTTGGAATTTAGCGACAGAGATTGCTTCGCTCCCGCCTGCCAAGCCTTGGCTCGCCTGCTGGAGTCATACGGCGAGCAGACGGGCAGGTCGCTCGGAATGAAAACTCAAACCAGCAAGCAACTCTCTCCTCTCCATTGATGGGAGAAGATTATTGTGAGGGTGAGGAGATGAACTCCGCCCCTGCGATTGAGCTCTCTATCTCATAGCGCGGCGGCGATGCCTTCGCACCAGCAGGCTTATCCCAACTATGATGGCTGCGCCAACGGCAATCCAGGGTGCCATGACACGCAGTGTATCAATGGGAGATATGGGAGCTTCCGTCTCAGTAAGTGTTAGGCTCACCGCGAGTGTCCGGGGTGTATTAGTGGCTCCAGCCGCTGCTACGGTTATGGTGGCGGAATAATCACCAGCGCTCATACCTGCTATATATACAGAAGCCGTTACCTTATCATGCTCACCTGTGGAACTACCATTTGTGGACGCTAAGGTCAGCCAGGCAGTGTCATCACTCACCAACCAATCTAGAGTACCCGTACCGGAGTTCCAGATTTCCAGTGTCTGATTTGCCGGGTTCGCCTCACCAGCCACAGCACTGAAACTCAAGCTCGCCGGACCGAAAGCAATCGTGGGAGCTTCCGTCTCAGTAAGTATCAGGCTCACCGCGAGTGTCCGGGGTGTATTAGTTGCTCCAGCCGCTGCTATGGTTATGGTGGCGGAATAATCACCAGCGCTCATATCTGCTATATCTACAGAAGCCGTTACCATATCGTGTTCACCGCCGGAACTACCACTTGTGGGCGCTAAGGTCAGCCAGGCAGCGTCATCATTCACCGACCAATCAAGAGTACCCGTACCGGAGTTCCAGATTTCCAGTGTCTGATTTGCCGGGTTCGCCTTACCAGCCACAGCACTGAAACTCAAGCTCGCCGGACTGAAAGCAATCATGGGACCTTCCGTCTCAGTAAAGGTCAGGCTCACCGTGAGTGTCTGGGGTGTATTAGTTGCTCCAGCTGCTGCTATGGTTATGGTGGCAGAATAATTACCAGCGCTTATATCTGCTATATCTACAAGAGCCGTTACCTCATCGTGCTCACCGGTGGAGCTACCAGTTGTCGGCGCTAAGGTCAGCCAGGCAGCGTCATCACTCACCGACCAGTCAATCGTTCCTGGGCCTGAGTTCCATATCTCCAGTATCTGACTCGCTGGATTTGCTCCGCCCGCGGTGGCAGGGAAGGTAAACCTTTTTGGGTTAAAAGCTATGGTTGGTTCTGTTGGCTGAGAGACCTGCACTGAATAGCTCTCCGTGGTAGTACGAATGGGGTTTGCCTGCCAATCATACATACCTACCCGCTCCGGAGTAATATCGCTGGTGCTGCCACCGGAGCCAATAACCTCAAAGTGTACTTGGGCAAGGTAGCCCGTGCCAGTGACGCCGGGCGCGGGTGTGCCCGGAACGGCCGCAATCACCCTGATTCTCCCTGTATTCTCCTCACCGTAGGGAATGTAGGACCAGTAGCCTGGAGGCACTTCAACGGTGTGACCATCAATTTCGCCACCTGTGACATCGGTCACGGTGATAATTGTTTGGTTATAAGTAACATCGAAGCCGCAAGTGTCCAGGTCCGTCACTGAATCCACTGTCACCTTGGCAACGAAGAAGCTTCCCGGATTCACCTTAGCCGGGGCATCTATGCCCACTATCACCGTACCACTGGCGCCAGTAATTGAAAGTGGCAGCAATGCCAGTGCCAGGCCCAGGCTGACTATGATGGCTAAAATACCTTTCCAATGTTTCATAATCCCGCCCCCCTTGTGTTATACAGCTACGAGAAGTATATTATCTTAATTGCAGTTATATCCCCAGTATCTATAATCTCATCCCCATTGACATCGGCACAAGGAGTTGGGGCATCTAGTCCAAAGTAAATCCTCTTCAACTTGGTGATGTCCCCGGTATCTACAACGCCATCTCCATTAGCATCGCCCAATATACATACGAACAAGGTTAGATTAGTCTTCTTAACAGTGTTGGGTGGGCTGGAGGAATCAGTAACATTGGCTGTGACGCTGAAGTCCCCAGATGCTGTGGGAGTCCCTGAGATAACTCCAGCCGCGGAGCAGGTCAAGCCAGCCGGCAGTCCAGTTGCCTTCCAGGTATAAGGAGCCCTACCGCCAGTGGCCACAAGGGTGGCTGTGTAGGCATACCCTACCTTCCCCTCAGGAAGCGAAGTTGTGGCTATCTCCAGGGCAGCATATACATACAAGCTTAAAACCTTGCTAACAATGTTGGGCGGGCTGAAGGAATCAGTAACAGTGGCATTGACGCTGAATTGCCCACCTGCTGTTGGAGTTCCTGAGATAACTCCAGCCGCGGAGCAGGTCAAGCCAGCCGGCAGTCCAGTTGCCATCCAGGTATAAGGAGTCTTACCGCCAGTGGCCACAAGGGTGGTGGCTCTGTAGGCCTGCCCTACCTTCCCCTCAGGAAGTGGAGATGCTGTGGTTATCCCTAGGGCAGGATATACCTTCAAGCTTAAACCCTTGCTAACAATTTTGGGCGGGCTGAAGGAATCAGTAACAGTGGCTCTGACGCTGAATTGCCCAGATGCTGTGGGAGTCCCTGATATGACTCCAGCCGCGGAGCAGGTCAAGCCAGCCGGCAGTCCAGTTGCCGTCCAGGTATAAGGAGCCTTACCGCCAGTGGCCACAAGGGTGGCTGTGTAGGCATCCCCTACCTTCGCCTCGGGAAGCGGAGATGCTGTGGTTATCTCCAGGGCAGCATATACCTTTAAGCTTAAAACCTTGCTAACAATGTTAGGCGGGCTGGAGGAGTCAGTAACATTGGCTGTGACGCTGAAGTTCCCAGATGCTGTGGGAGTCCCCGAGATAACTCCAGCCGTGGAGCACGTCAAGCCAGCCGGTAATCCAGTTGCCCCCCACTTGTAGGGAGTCTTACCGCCAGTGGCCGCAAGGGTGGCTGTGTAGACATACCCCACCCTCCCCTCAGGAAGCGCAGTCGTGGTTATCTCCGGGGGGGGTATGGCAACAGACACTGAGTCATCTACTGTGGTCGTAGCTATCTTGTTAGCCAGGTAGTCATACATCCCCACCTCTTCCAGATGTATGGCACTGGCCTGGCCAGGAGAGCCCACAACATTGAAGTGTATTTGGGCGATGCGGCCTGTGCCGGTGACGCCAGGCACGGGTGCGCCGGGTACGAGAGCGAGCACCCTGATTCTTCCTGTATCCCCCGGACTACTAGCAGGAACATAATGCCATTCATCCACAAGAATGGCGTGACCATCGATTTCGCCACCTGTGACATCGGTCACGGTGATGATTGTTTTAGTATAGATAACGTCAAAGCCACAGGCGTTGAAGTCCGTCACCGAATCTACAGTCACGTTGGCAACGAAGGAGCTTCCCGGATCCACCTTAGCCGGGGCATCTATGCCCACCGTCACCGTGCCACTGGCGCCAGTAATAGAAAGTGGCAGCAATGCCAGTGCCAAGCCCAGACTTACTATGATGGCTAAAATGCCTTTCCAATGTTTCATAACTCACCTCCTTATGTTATACGGCTACGAGAAGTAGATTATCTTAATTGCAGTTATATCCCCAGTATCTATTATTTCATCTCCATTGGCATCGGCACAGGGCGTTTGGGGGTCTAGTTCAAAGTAAATCCTCTTTACCTTGGTGATGTCCCCGGTATCTACGACGCCATCCATGTTGGCATCACCCAGCCTACATGATATCATAAGCATCAGGTCCTTGCTAGCGATGTTAGTTAAAGCATCGGTGACAGCAACCGTGACATTAAAGCTGCCAACTTCCCCTACCGGAGTCCCGGACATGACTCCAGCGGCGGAGCAGTTCAAGCCAGCAGGTAATCCGGTTGTTGTCCAGGTATAAGGAGTTTTACCACCGGTTGCCTCTAGGGTGGCTGTGTAGGCTTCTCCCAGCTCTCCATCGGGAAGCGTAGTTGTGGTTATCTCCAGGGTTGGATATACCTTCAAGCTTAAAATCTTATTAACAATGTTGGGCGGGCTGAAGGAGTCGGTAACAGTAACCGTAACAGTGAAGTTACCAGATGCTCTCGGGGTTCCTGAGATGACTCCAGCGGCGGAGCAAGTCAAACGGGCAGGCAATCCAGTTGCTTTCCAGGTGTAGGGCGGGACGCCGCCCGTGGCCTCCATGGTTTCCTCGTAAGCCTCACCTACCACTCCGTCAGACAGGTGAGTGGTGAGGATGGAAAGCTCCACTTCGGTCCTTACTCTCGCCCGAAGGCAGGCATTAAATCCCTGTATGGCAAGGTCCTCCCATGCGCCAGTATCCCCACATCTGACATAAGATACCCCACTTTGTATTGGCGGCTGACAGAGTGGGGTTACCCCTTCAACAGGAATAGGCAAATTAAAACCCGGCGTGCTCATTTTGACAGCAATGGTGAATGGCTGACCATTGGTCAGCGAGACAGGCGAAGTGAGCGGTATAGAATAGTATCCAGATTCTTGACAGGTCCCTGATTGAGAAGTAGCCAGGTTCTCAAGGCCATTGGGAATATCACCGTCAAGGTAGACATAAATTTCATATTGGGCATTGTCGCTGATGGTCCAGAAGTCCACATGGGTGAGGCTGCCGTTCTGGGCAGAGGTGAAGATGTTAGCCATCCAGGCAGACGGAGCACTGCAGTTAAAGGCGTCAACCAGACCAGCTTCATCCCAGTAGTAGAGCTTCTCATTCGGGTCGTAATTTTTGTACTTGAGGTAGGCTATCTCCTCCATACAGCTTGAATTGTAGGCTAGCCAGAAGAAGCCGTTGTTTCCCCAAGCTGTCCCCCAGCTATTCTTGACCAGCCAAGCACCAATCCCTGGCGTCTCAAAGTGGGGAACACTGTCATCCCAACCAATAATGGAGACGAGATGGTTGGTACCTGCACATGTGGCACAATCATAAACGGCGCCATAGGTAGCATCAGTGTATCGATGCAATACACCATGATAGTAAGCCATGGTTACAGGTCCATGGTTATATACCGCCTCTTTTATCAAACCAGTTTGGCTTTGGTTACCAGTTACATATCTATATCCATTGACTACCTTAGCAGGTGTGCAGTTGTCACACAGGCAAGCGCCGTTGCACTGCAAACCAGATGAATTGTAAGAGTTGCACGATTCTAGAACCGCGCCTTTTTTGATAAATACTTCGCTTGCCATTAAACTGTTCCCACCACCATGAGATGGATCTATCCCGCAGGGTTCGTCAGAATCATCATAAAGGTAAACCCAGGAGCGGTCCACGCATAAAGCCACGCTCTGCTCGGAAAAATCGTATGTTGTGTTTTCACCGATCAAAACCGCTGATTCTAAAACAGAGGTAGTGCCAAAAATCCAGCATGTCCCGCAGGGATTCTGGTTCTTTACTAGAGTTACTTTGCCCTGGTCCCTCCAGTCAAAGCTACTGGGGAGGGCAGCAAATGCTGCTGCCATCTCCACAGTGATTTCATCGAGGTGGCTCAAGTCCACCGGCGGGGGAATATAGCCATAGAAAGGTTCTGGTCGCTCCTCCCAAAACTTGACGAAATCAGAGTTTGTGGGCGCTAACCGGAGTGTCTGCCTGTCCTGAGCCTGGAGGTCGCTCATGCCTGCGGATGGCATTAGGGTAATAGCAGTAAGTATGACCAGAGAACAAATTATGTTGAGCTTTTTGCCTCGATTAGGAATCATGGCTTGGCATCTCGTCCATTGGGCTAACAAAATTTTGTAGTAGCTTGGTTTTCCCAAAACTCTAGCTTATAATTCCCAGTATACCATTCCCCTGCACTGTCGAGCGAGCGCCGCTAAGCATCGTCCCATCCATGCTTCAATCCCGATTCAACCGGGACAAGTTGCAAAATCTGGACGACAGGACGAAGTAGCTTTGGCATTCAACCTGCCCGCCAGGGCTCGGCAGGCGGGGCATTTGGATTTTGACGTTTGGATTTAATGAGGGTAAGCGCCTGTCCCGGAGTTCGAATATAACTCTATGCCCCGGCTGGGAAGAGTCAGACCTGCCCTTTGTCAGGCAGCATCAACAAAATGTCCTGTAAAAGAACTAAAAACGCGAATTAATCCCACCCATCCTTCAATAAACACGGGAGAGTCTGCTTATCCTCCCCCGACTAGGGACAGGAAACACCGGGATTCCGTAGGGGTGGGGCTCCTCCGACTAAGCCGGAGACGCACTCCACTCCACCCCTACGATTAAGTCCTCTATCTCATAGCGTTGCGGCGCCTGCGCACCAGCAGGCTTGTCGCAACTATGATGGCTGCGCCAATCGCAATCCAAGGTATCAGTATTAGAAGCTTGCTTGGTCGATGGGCAGGACCGCCGACAGCACCTGTAGGTGTAGGACCACTTAGGCTCACTGAAGTGCCCTGTGGTGTGGGAGTAGTAATTTTGACCGCATTGCAGTCATACATCCCTACCCCTTCCAGGTTGATGTTGCTACTAGTGCTGCCGGAGCCAACGGCCGTGAAGTGTATTTGAGCAAGGTAGCCCGTGCCATTGAGCCCACATCCGGGTGCGCCCGATTTGGTGGCAATCACCCTAATTCTCCCTGTATCCACAGAACCAGCAGGAATATAGGTCCAGTTGCCAGCACCTACTACAATGGCGTGACCATCGATTTCGCCACCTGTGACATCAGTCACGTGGATAATTGCTTGATTATAGGTAACATCGAAACCGCAGGAGTCGAAGTTCCCCACGTAACTCACAGTCACGTTGGCAACGAAGGTGCTTCCCGCCGGCACACTAGGCGGGGCAACTATGCTCACCGTCACCGTGGGGCCATTGGCGCCAGTAATAGAAAGTGGCAGCAGCAATGCCAGTGTCAGGCCCACACTCGCTATGATGGCCAAAAGGCCTTTTGTATTGTGCATAAAATCTCACCTCCTTGTTTTATGCAGGGAGCTAAACAGCTCCGAAATATATTATCCTAATTGCAGTTATATCTCCAGTATCTATATTACCATCTCCATTGACATCGGCGCAACCAGTTGGGTCGTCCAGTCCAAAGTAAATCCTCTTTACCTTGGTAATGTCCCCGGTATCTACAACGCCATCTCCATTAGCATCGCCCAATATGCATACGAACAAGTTTAGAGTCTTCCAAACAGTGTTGGGCGGGCTGAAGGAATCAGTAACAGTAGCATTGACGCTCAATTGCCCACCTGATGTTGGAGTCCCTGAGATAACTCCAGCCGCGGAGCAGGTCAAGCCAGCCGGCAGTCCAGTTGCCGTCCAGGTATAAGGAGTCTTGCCGCCAGTGGCTACAAGGGTGGCTGTATAAGCCTGATTCATTTTCCCATCGGGAAGTGGAGATGTTGTGGTTATCCCCAGGGCAGCATATACCTTCAAGCTTAAACCCTTGCTAACAACGTTGGGCGGGCTGAAGGAATCGGTAACAGTGGCATTGACGCTGAAGTTCCCAGATGCTGTGGGAGTCCCTGAGATAACTCCAGCCGCGGAGCAGGTCAAGCCAGCCGGCAGTCCAGTTGCCGTCCAGGTATAAGGAGTCTTACCGCCAGTGGCCACAAGGGTGGTGGCCGGGTAGGCATCCCCTACCTTCCCCTCAGGAAGCGGAGATGTTGTGGTTATCCCCAGAGCAGGATATACCTTCAAGCTTAAACCCTTGCTAACAATGTTGGGCGGGCTGAAGGAATCGGTAACAGTGGCATTGACGCTGAAGTCCCCAGACGCTGTGGGAGTCCCTGAGATGACTCCAGTCGTCATGTTGCAGGTCAAGCCAGCCGGCAGTCCAGTTGCCGTCCAGGTACGAGGAGTCTTACCGCCAGTGGCCACAAGGGTGCCTATGTAGACATCTCCTACCTTCCCCTCAGGAAGCGTATTTGTGGTTATCCCCAGGGCCGGATATACCTTCAAGCTTAAACCCTTGCTAACAATGCCGGGCGGGTTGTAGGAATCGGTAACAGTGGCATTGACGCTGAAGTCCCCAGATGCTGTTGGAGTCCCTGAGATGACTCCAGTCGTCGTGTTGCAGGTCAAGCCAGCCGGCAGTCCAGTTGCCGTCCAGGTATAAGGAGTCTTACCGCCAATGGCCGCAAGGGTGGCTGTGTAGGCATCCCCCACTTTCGCCTCAGGAAGCGCAGTCGTGGTTATCTCCAGGGGGGCGAAGGCAACATGTACCGAGTCATTTACTGTGGTCGTAGCTATCTTGTAACCATCAGAGTCATACATCGTCAGACTTTCCAGATTTATGGGACTGGTTTGGCAAGAAGAGCCCACAACATTGAAGTGTATTTGGGCGATGTAGCCTGTGCCGGTGACTCCAGCGAGCGTGGCCATGTAGGTAACCACCCTGATTCTTCCTGTATCCCCCTGACCAACAGGAATATAATGCCATTCATTTATAGGAATGGTATTAATATCGATCTGGCCACTTGTAACATTGGTCACAGTGATAATTGTTTGGTTATAGACGACATCGTAGCCACAGGAGTCGAACTTTGTCACAGAATTCACAGTCACATCGGCAACGAAGGAGCTTCCCGGATTCACCTCAGGCGGGGCAACTATGCTCACCGTCACCGGAACGACGGCGCTGGTAATAGAAATGGGTAGCAATACCAACGCCAAACAAAAAATTACGAGCCAGGGTAAAAAATGCCTCAACTTTCCCATCTCTTATATCTTTCACCTCCTTTCTAACAATCGATTCCCATAATAATTAGTTTTATCTTGGTTATGTCTCCGACATTTATATCGCCGTCTTGATTAGCATCAGCACACGGCGTCGGGGGGGCCAATCCCATAATGATTAACTTCACCATGGTTATGTCCCCAACGTCTACGACGCCATCTCCATTAGCATCGCCAGGGATGCAGCAGGGTAGACGTAGAGCATGGTAGACAGGTTGGCCTCTCTGCCACTTGCCATTCTCTCCTGAGGGCGTCATTCCAAGTACGCTAAAGTGCACTTCGTCTCCATCAACAGCGCCCTCAGCAGGAATTTCTATCACATACCATGACGCCCCATTGTGGTTATAGGTGGTGGTATTCCAGACAACAGAGGGGTTTTCTTCCAGCCAGGCGCTTACCACCGTGCCGTCGAGCACCCTTTCTCCGCACCTTGTGACCGGGCCATATATGCGGCACGCGGTAGTCATGTGGGCAAGGGCTATGCTGGGTAGCAGCAAAAATAGCGCGATAGCTACCGCGACACATAACTTCAGTACCTTTGACTTGCCTATTTTTGTCATTCTTGTCCTCCTTCTCCTTCCTGATTTCCCTAAGAGCCGGTGTTGTCCTCGGCAAGTCTCACCGGTTCCTCAATACCCTCAACTCTCTCTTGTCGGAGTATAAGGTAACAGGCAGCCCCAGTCGCCTGGGGCTGCCTGTAGGGAACTCAATCCGGCATTAGCTTACTCCATACCGGACATCCTCTACATCCCAAAGTATATCCCCTTTACCTTTGTTATGTCCCCGGTATCTACGACGCCATCATTGTTGACATCACAAGCCTTCATCACAGTGGGGTCAGTTTCCAGTCCGAAGTAGACCCTCTTTATCATGGTGATGTCGCCAGCGTTTACAGCTGTGTCGCCGTTAGCATCACCCACGATGAGCGGGTCATCGGGAGAATCTGCCACGTTGAAATCGAGATTAGTATGGCGGATGATTGTGCGGGTGACGTCTTTTTTCTGGATTGGGTCGTACTGCGGCTCATTCAGGTAGATGGTCAGGTCAAAGTCTGTAGGTAAGCTAGATAGGACTTCTATTGCGGCCACGGCATAGTCGTCGACGTCCAGGTAATCAGGATAAACACCCATGTCCTGGAACTTCAGGAATAAAGCCTTCTCAGCATCACTAGGAAGCCTGGCAAAGCTTACACCCCTGGTTCGGTCAGGATTGAGCACGCCGCCCTTTTCGCCCTTAGGGCTAATAAGGGTGCCAGCAAGGAAGCCATCTGTCACATTAATGCTCTGCAGGTAGTAGCTAACACCTTGGGCGTCGATGGGTGGAATCTCGGCTCCTGAGGGAGCCAGGAACCACTCAATCTTCTCACCTACTGCCGGCATGCCATCGCGGTCGCAAACCCAGATGAAGGCCATCTTCTTGTCAGACTTACCGTCCTGGTCGAGCGTGCCTACCTGGAAGACCATGCGGGGATTGAAGGGATCCCAGGAGAAATCATTGTATTCGTGGTAGTCAGAGCCCAGGATTTGCTTGCCCCAGGTCCAGGACTTTTCGACAGTGTTGGAAGCTATAGGCTCATGCTTGCGCATGTATGGATAGTCAGCGAGAGCCTTTACTATGGTGCCGCCTACTACCATTCCTGGGGGAACGTCATAGGCACCATCGCTTACCCAATCACTGAGGTCAAGGTTCCAGTCACCGTTGAGCCAGACCATGGCCTCGCCATGGTTGTCAGAGTAAACCTCTACCTTAGTAGGATGCTGCGGGTCGGCAGGAGTGTCGCCCTGCGTATCCAGCTGGTTGAAGACCTCCCAGAACGGGTAAGGTCCATAAGAGAGGTCCCAGCTATCCCAATCGAAGCCGCCGTTAAGGACGAAGGGCGGGATTAACGGATTGCCGGGTATCATCTCCCAGTAGTATGGGTTGGTGTAGGCGATGCCTTCGGGTCCATTACTATTCAGGTCTGTCTCAACCCACTGGTAGTAGACATCCCCCTTGTCACAATCTTTGAAGAAGCCAGCACCATCGGTAATCTTGAAGATTATCTTGGCTGGCGGCATGGGGCAATCCCACCAATTCAGTTTGCCATTGGGGACAATGGTCTTGTAGTTAAGCTTCCATGGCTCCTGGATGTATGGACTGTAGGTATCCAGCCCGCTGTAAGGTCCGATAACCGGAGCCTCAGCTACCAGGTCGCCAGGAACATCAAGCATGGTGGGACTTTCGTTGAGTTTCCACGCTGAGTAGTCACCCACCTCCTCCCATCCATTGAGATTGGTATCAATCTCGCTCATGATGTTGTCATTAGGCTGATCCATAATATCCCAGTGCGGGCGCAGCTCCTTCCAATCAGCACCAGCCAGAATCGGCCAGTCGTCGGGAAGAACCCAGCGTCCCTTGTCAAGGGTGGTCTCATTGAAACCATCGCCATCAAGGTCAACAAGTTTTTCAGGTCTCCAGCTCTTGTTATCGCCCATAAACCAGCCCTTGATACGAGCGCGGAGTAGGGCATCCTGGGATACATTCAGTTGCTGCGACAAGTCATCAGTAGCCGGATTCCAGACAGGATCGACAATCTGGTAGTACCACTGCAAATATTGAGTTGGAAAACTTGGTATATTGTCCCAGTTCTTATCAACCACCACGGTATTGACAGTATTACTCACTATCTCCCGTACTTGTAGGTCGCCTATGAAGGTGATGCTGCCATCATCCTGCATCTCTCCCTTCCAAACCTTGAGGGTCTTTCCTACAAACTGGTCGTCTACCCAGTTCTTAGTGGGGTCCCAAATGTCATTAGGGAAGGCATCATAGACCATGCCACTATCGACTATAGGATCCCACAGTCCAGCGTCGTGACCAGTTCTCTCTCCCTGAACGTTGCTCAGGGTGAGTCCCTCAAACTTGAGGAAGAAGATCACCCAGCCAGCCTGGTTGATGAGCTGATTGTTCCAATTATACAGAGAAGCCTGGACATCGGCCTCGCAAGGCGACTGTGATTCCAGGTAAGCTCGGGCTGTACCATACTGATCACAGTTTGTATATACCTGCTGTGAGCCCATAGCACCCTCCGGAGAGCCTACGGGGAAGAGGCTGCCGCAGGCCTGGTTCTCGAGATTGAAGAGCACCGGGTAGCCAGCATAGAAGGAGCCGAACTGCTTCTCCAGGACCACCTTTTCTCCGGCCCAGTGAACCTCGGGAACTTTCTCTGCTTGCTGGGTCCAGAAGTTCCAGCTGCCTATCTCAGCAAAAACGGGCAGCTCTGGTCCCGTTTCGTCGGGATATGTGGCCACGAAAACAATCTTCACCGCGTCCTCGCACTCAGCCAGCAGTATGTTGCCGGTCCAGCCCATCTCATCGGGGTCCTCAATAACACCATTCCCGTTCAGGTCGATGTCCTGACTCGTCTTGGTGACTTCGATATACCTGCCGTCCGGAGCATACTTGACAGCATCACCATCCAAAAACCCGACACACCGCGGCGGGTTAAGGTCTTGAAGGGCGCTGATGTTGGCGACGAGCTTATCAGCACCCCAGTGTCCAGCAAAAGCCTCAGCCTCAGTCTGAGGCAGCTCATCCAGCGCCTTAGCCACCGCAGGGTTGCTATCGAGCAGGAACATGTAGACGACAGCGCCATCGGCGGGGTGCTCAATAATTCCCCCCTGCTTGTCATCGAAGGAGCCAATGACCCTCTCTCTAATCATGCCCACGCCAAACTGCTGCTTGCATCGTTCAATGGTTTCACCACCTAACCACTCTGGTAATGTAATGTAGCCGCAGCCTTCGTAATGGATTACTTCACTTTCGCCGGGTAACGTGCTATACACCCACTCGTAGGTGTCATAATTATAGTCCATTGCCTCGAGATTGGTGTCATTGATGTCACCCCACTTCTTGGTGGCAGAAAGGGTAATATCGGCGCTAGGTGGGTTGCCAGTAACGTCAATCTGGGCTGTGACGGTCACCTCTCCAACATCAATCCCGTCATTTACCACCTGTACCCAAGGAAAAACCGCCGGCCCGGGTGGGTCCGATGGCATTCCGTCGAGCTCTTTACCGGTAGTTCCACCCGTAACCTGGTGGCCATCCCCACTCACGTCCCACCCGATCACGCGATTAGTCCATGTAAAACCATTCGTAACGCCCTCAGGGACCACGAAGATGCCTGTGGATTTGAGGACGTTCCAGCCTATCTGGGAGTCGACGCCTGACGGAGTACAATACCAGACATTATCGTAGGAGTAGGAACAGGGCTCAGTAATCAGCCCCCAACATACTGTAATGTAGCCCTGTTTGGTTATGGTACTTGAAGTACGCGCACCATTTGGGGCTACCCACGTGGCGGTCAGGGTTACGTCATACGTCTGACATTGACTCTGTGGATAGTATTGATGTGATGGCTGCGGCCCCTCGCCTGTCTGGCCATCGCCAAAGTTCCACAGCCACTCAGTGGGTGGGACGCCATCAGTCGACATGTCGTAGAAGTAGACCGTTTCTCCCGCCTTGGCATAATCCGCGGGATAGGCATAAAAGTCCGCGTGCACCGAAGCCGCGACTGGCGTTGGTGCTGCTGCCAGAGGCGCCAAGCCCATTGCAAATGCTAAAGCGAGAATAAAATAAAATGCTTTAGCTTGCCATTTAATTTTTCTCATTTATTTTATTTCCTCCTTTTTAATCTTCAATTATTCTCTTCAGCCTGAAGTCGACCACTTCAGTCTAGAGAACTTCAGGTATTATCGACAAGCCTTTGTTTACCAGCCTGCTTGTCTCAGGCTGCCCCTTTGCCAGGTATCAACGCAGGCGTTATCACTTTGTGCCTGGGGCCGGGCTTTTTCCCCTCCAGAGTCCTTGGAGATTGTTCACAAGTTCCAGACCCTTTTGGGATTTAACAATAGCACCACCTCCTTTCCAGCTCGGAAATCATAGCATTTTCTGGGCTATTTTTTTCATATTCGGGCAACATTCAGTTGTTAATGTTCACTTGGGCTATAAATATGAGCACACCTTTGCTACCCGCAATATTTTAAGTATAATTAGGCATCTCCTTTTTGTCAATAGGTTGTCCTCATTCATATGATTAGTGACAATTCTTTTTTGTCATTGCCAGGAACCCCGATAAGTCGGTACGTGGTAATATTATGGGCTAAATTCCAAATCCCAAAATCCAAGCTCTAAACAAATCCATGCAAAACGCAAAAACAAAAGTCCAAAATGATATGAGGAAAGGTTAAAAGTTTTGCGTTTTGAGTTGTCATTTTAATTTTTGGCCTTTAATTTTTGAATTTCTATATTGTTTGGGCCTGCCCTGAGTTTACCAAGGGGGATTTAGTATGTAGAGGCGGGGTCTTGTCTCTGCCTGACCCTCAAATCGGATAGGATCGAGGAGTCGACTCCTCGACCCTATCTTTTTGCCTCTGCAGTACCAATTTCGGCCCTTCTGACTGACCCAACCACCCCTCACAGAACATCCTAATAAAAGTCAATCATGCCAACTAACCTACTGCGGCACATTTACCACTATGGTTAGTGCAGGGCTCCAGCCGGTGGAGTTATTTTGCGGGTTTACGTCCCCCATCAGTGCAACCAGGGCGGAGGTCTGCAGTGTGAACACGTATTGCCCTGGGCCCGGCAAGACAAGCTCGAAGAGCACACATGGGTGCCCCATCCCCGGCTCAAATGGAGCTTTGGAGATACCGAACCAATTGATTGATTTTGTGTAGTTAGTGCATTTCACCAGCTGCCAGACTGTTTCTACATCCAGTCGGGTGGTCACGTTGATAGCGAGAGTAATGTTATGGCCCGGCTGTGCAGTTTGATCATTAATGCTGGGCACCTGAGACAATTTCTGCAGTGGAGTAGGCGTCTTATTCACCGCACACCAGTCGTTAACAACATAGACCATCGCATTAGGTCCTTGTACAGGTGCGATCTGAGTAATCGAGAGCCAAGACGTCTCATTTATCGTAACCACTCTTGCTAGGCACCCATCCACCCATTGCTGGTAGTGAGCATCGATGATCTGACACACATACCCTGAATGCTCGCCGGGCTGAACGGGCTCCCCATTTATTGTCCAAGTTAAGAACTGAATGCCGGCGTCCTCATTTAGCTCGAAGTTCAAAGTAAAGGTGATTGTGTTGCCCCCGGACACACTCTGAGTTGTTGAGGGTGTGATACTCTCCAAGTTTGCCCCAGCAGGACCGCCAGAGACGTAGGCACAGGTCCAGTTACCGCAATCCACACTAAAGCTGGCAGAAACATTAGTACCGGTAATGACTGACCCTGACCCTGGTGTTAGCGTATAGTTCACATTTCCTGTCCAGTCAACGCCACAAAGGGTAGCTTTAACAACAATAGTGCATTTTTCTTCTGGCGGGATTGTCTTGAAGTTCAAAGTAAAGGTGATTGGGCCGCCGGTCATACTCTGAGTTGCTGAGGGTGTGATACTCTCCAAGTTTGCCCCGGCGGGACCGCCAGAGTTGTAGGCACAGGTCCAGTTACCACAAGCCACACTAAAGCTGGCAGAAACATTAGTACCGGTAAAGGCTGACCCTGATACCGGTGTTAGCGTATAGTTCACTGCTCCTGACCAGGTAGAACCGTCAAGGGTAGCTTTAACCTCAATAGTGCATTGCCCTCCTCCGCCACCACCTCCCCCACAACTCGGGACAAAAACGGCAATTAAAGCAATTAAAACAACTGAAACCAAACAAATAGCGAAAGACCCCTTCTTCACGTCTTTACCTCCTTATCTAATAGTCTAGTGATTAAAGAAGTGCAATCGATTTATGTTACATTTTCCCTCCTCCGCAATACTTCGCACAAATACACATTCGCGAGATGAAACTGGGATTCCCGATACCAACTCACAGCACAACCGATTCTACCGCTGTTGCCTCCACAGAGTAAAAGTTTAGTTTTCCAAAATCTTACGTGATATGTTATTGTACACCCAACCTCCCCACATCGTCAAACATTTTCCCGAGATTTTTCTAGAATTGCGGCGGATTGGCAAAAAGTCACTAAATCAAGTCAATGTCAAGGCATTGCTGCCTTGCTTTCAATTCAGCCAGAGATATCCAGCCTGGGAGGACTGTAGATGAATTCCCTTTTTGATTTTGAGCAATTACCCCTACAGGCACTAATCTCGTGATATCCCATTCTGGTGTCTAGCCTCTGAAATAGTTTGAACAATATTGCTTACTACAAGGGCTAATGACAAGCAGATGATTATAATAGTTATTTAAGGGAATGAACCCTGGCTGGCACTTCTTGGCTAGAGGCCCTTTTTCGTTTCCTCGATCTCCCTTTCTATTTCCTTTAGTTCCTCTTCCAGGTCTTTCTTATACTCCTCGAGCATGTCCAGATACTCCTTTCTGCTGGGAAAGGGCTTGAACCCCTGGAAGTAGAAACCGAAGGGAGGGAGGCCAAAGTAGAACCTCCGAGATCTCCTACTCCACATATCTATTCACCTCCTGAATTAGTTACCCCTGATTTATCCATTAATATTTCCGGCGTGTTAAATTGGCCGTCACCTTGGCAAGCCAGGACGACGGGGATATTTACTCGGTGTCGGGTATATTTTATCAATAATTACCAAATAACGCTGCCTGTTTAATACCCACTTCGTCTGGATTCACATCTGTTCTACCTCATATATACCTTCGGGGATTTGTGGCAATTCAGGAAGGAATTTAATTTTTCGAGTAGGACAGTTAACTTAAGCTCAGGCTCTTTGTCAAATTGTGTGGAAATAGCTACGGGATGGTACAAACCGCAGGGGCATTCTCCTCCAGTAGGCATCGACACTTTTGAGGCTATAAGATACTCGCTTGAGGATTTCTGTAGTGGCGGGGTTTATCCCCGCCTATTTGATGGGGCTGATGCGGGCGGGTACAAGACCCGCCCCTACGAGGATGATACGAGGGCACTTATACGTCTTTGGGTCCCAGCAAGATTGTGATACCATTTTTCTGGCTCTTAGCCGTTGGTGGAAAGACCTCCTACCCTATAGTTTTCGCTCCGGGATTCTTACCACCTTACATTTTTCACCCACATTTTCCACAAATTCTAAAATACAGCCTTAAGCTCATTGATTAATTAGGATTATCAATATAGAATAAACACTATAAAGGATTTCATAAATACGGTCGAGCCAGAGGATTTTAAGAAACGCCAATCCTGGGAAGGTCAGTAGTGAGAGAGTGGGCAGGACCGCTTCGATTCTTACTTACTATAGGTTGGTATATGGTTGTGAGTCTGCTTGCCCCAACTTTGCTGGGCCATTTTTGGCTTGATCCTAAGTTTAATAAAGACCATTTATTCACCCTTATTGGTCTGGGCATAGGGACGGTTATTGCATTTTATGGTCTAGCTCGTATGCTTCGCCGGTATAAGGCTGAGCAGGACGAGTTAAACAAAGACAAGAGATAAAACAGTGCCGAAGCTAGGCTGTGCCACAAGAATTATTGTTTTCTCTCTTGTCATTATTTTAGGTCTCTTCGTTGTTGGCTTCGTTTTTGGCCCTCTAGGTGCGAGTTTTTTTGGCATCCAAGTTCCCAGCTTCATGGCTGTCCCCAAACCCCATGTTGAGCTTCCCTCGGAAGGAGTGTTTGAGGTCGCTGGCTTTCCCATCACCAACACGCTCATTGCATCCTGGCTTACTGTCATCGTGCTGGCAATCGTATTCTATGTTTGTACCCGCAAAATGAAGCTTATTCCGGGGAAGCTGCAAAATTTAGCGGAGATGGCAGTAGAGGCGTTGCTAAGCTTTGTTAAGAGCGTTGCTGGTGAAAAACATGCGAGGCTGCTCTTTCCCGTAGTAGCTACCATTTTTATCTATGTGATAACCAATGCCTACTTGGCTCTGTTGCCCTTCTTTGGCACCATAGTAGTCACCGGGCAGGAAGGTACCGCTGTGCCTCTGTTTCGGGCTGCTAATACTGATATTAACGTGCCTCTTTCCATTGCTATAATGTCTTTTATCTTCGTTGAGTTTTGGGGTATGAAATCCCTGGGTACTTTTCGTTACCTCGGGGAGTTCTTTAATTTTGGTCAGATAGGGCGAGGTGTTAAAGAGCTATTCAAGGGGAAGATACGCCCGGCTATCACCAACATTGCTTTTGGATTTATCAACCTGTTTGTCGGCCTGTTAGAGGTATTCAGTCATCTAATACGCATCATCAGCTTTACCTTCCGTCTTTTCGGCAACATGACTGCCGGTGAGATGTTGCTGTTGGTTTCTGCTTTCCTTATTCCTTTCATTTTCACTATCCCCTTCTATGGGTTAGAATTACTTATCGGCTTTATCCAGGCTCTTATCTTTGCCGGTTTAACTTTGGTGTTTGGCACCATTGCTGTAGCTCCTATACATGAGGAGACAGAATAAAATTGAAAGGAGGAAATAAATGACACCAGAAGTAATGAAAATGCTAGCAGTAGGATTGGTTGCAGGCCTAGGCTTCTTGGGACCTGCACTAGCTCTGGGGATTATCGGCTACTCAGCCATGCAGTCTCTGGGGCGTAACCCTGAAGCGAGGGGTCCTATCTTGACCAATATGAATTTGATTGGTGCCTTATGTGAAGCTATTGGGATATATGCTTTGATAGTGGCTATCATCCTGGCTATGGTGGTGGCATAGTATCCTTTAGAAGGAGGGTTAATTATGAAAGATGGTGATTTTCCTATTGGATTAGCGTTAATCATTGGTGCGGCGGTGTTGGGGGTATTTCTTGTCGCGGCAGTCACAATTGGTTTATTCTTACTGTCGGCAAGTTAGTCTGCCACTAAAAATGATATGTAGTTAGGAGGGCAAAATGGGAGGTTTTGCTAAGCTAGGTATTAATTTACCCTTGCTGATATCTTTTATTATAAGTTTTGTCATCCTGTTTGCCCTGCTGGGTTTGTTCCTATATAAACCAGTGATGAAGATGCTTGACGAGAGGTCCAAAAGGATAAAGGAAAGCATGGAGCAGGCTGAAGCTACCAAGGCAGAGTATGCTCGCGCCGAGGAAGAGGTTAAGAAGCTGATCAGCAAGGCACGTGAGGATGGACAAGCTTTAGTTAGTCAAGCTAGCCAAATGGGGGAAAGGCTTAAAGGGGAGGCAAAGGAGGAAGCAAGAAAAGAAGCGCAAGTTATCGTTGACCGAACCCGAGCTGAATTAGAAGAGGAGCGTGATAGGATTATTGATGACCTGCGCCGGGAATTTGTGGATATTTCTATTTCGGCTGCTGAGAAAGTAATTAAGGAGACCTTAGATAAAGAAAGGCATCGTAAGCTTATCGAGGAAGCTCTAGAGGAAAGTGCCACTTTCAGAGAGAATTAGAGTGTTATTCGTCATTGCGAGCAAAGCGAAGCAATCTCAGCCAAAAGGGATTGCTTCGGCACTCCGTGCCTCGCAATGACACGTCAGTAAAATGGCAAGAGTGACTTCTGGTAAACGCTATGCTCAAGCTGCATTCAAGCTAGCTCTGGAGAAGGGAGAGTTAGACAGTTGGCAAGAAAGTTTGAGAAAAATAGCTGACATAACTACAGATGAAAAGCTTGTGGCTTTATTGGAAAATCCTAAATTATCCTTCGAGACCAAGAAAGCCCTTTTGGCGGAATTGTTAGGAAAAATAAACCCTCTGACCCTAAATCTAGCTTATTTACTAGTGCACAAAGATAAATTACGCACTGCCGGCGATATTTCACAGCAATATGACAGGTTACTAGATACTTACTATGGCATTGAACATGTTGAAGTAATTACTGCTTTGCCATTAGATGATGAGGAGAAGGAGAGGATCTCCAGTCGGTTCGGAGAGATAATTGGGCATAAGGTTATCATTGATGCTCAGGTCGATCCCTCCATAGTTGGCGGGATTAAAGCCAAGATTGGTGACACACTCATTGATGGGAGCGTGAAAAGCAAGCTGGGGGCTTTAAGGAAAAGCTTGGTAGAAATTAGCAAGTAAGGCATTTCAGGAGGCTAAATGGCAAGTCGGGATCGAGATATTGCTTCAGTAATTAAAGAGCAAATCGAGCATTTTGGCGCTGCTGTAGCTGTGGCCAATGTAGGCACAGTAATAGAGGTAGGCGATGGCATCGCCCGCATCCATGGGCTGGGAAACGCGGCTTACAACGAATTGCTGCAATTTCCCCATGATATCATGGGTCTGGCACTGAACCTGGAAGAGGATAATGTTGGTGCCGTTATCCTTGGTGATTACAGCCAGATTAAGGAAGGGGACGAGGTGAAGGCGACGGGGATGGTGGTCGAAGTTCCGGTAGGCGATAGCCTTATTGGCAGGGTGGTTGACCCTCTGGGACGTCCCCGGGATGGCAAGGGGCCAATTAAAGCGGAGAAAAACCGTCCTGTAGAAATAGTGGCGCCAGACGTAACAAAAAGAAGGCCGGTAGATACGCCGGTGATGACAGGCATTAAGGCTATAGATAGTATGATTCCTATTGGGCGAGGCCAGCGGGAGCTTATCATTGGTGACCGCTTTACGGGCAAATCGGCTATTCCCATTGATACCATAATCGCCCAAAAAGGCGGTGATCTCATTTGCATCTATGTTGCCATCGGGCAAAAAACATCCAAGGTAGCTCAGGTGGTAGCTATTCTGGAGAAGTATGGGGCTATGGAACACACTATTGTGGTGGCTGCCGACGCCTCCGATCCTGCTCCGCTTCAGTACCTCGCCCCTTATGCCGGCTGTGCTATGGGTGAAGAGTTCATGGAACAGGGAAAGGATGCCCTGATTGTTTATGATGACCTTTATAAGCATGCCTGGGCTTATCGCCAGCTTTCCCTGCTACTTCGCCGTCCACCAGGCAGGGAGGCTTATCCGGGAGATGTTTTCTATTTGCATAGTCGGCTTCTGGAAAGAGCGGCTAAGTTGGCTCCTGAGTATGGTGGTGGCTCGCTTACTGCCTTACCTATCATTGAGACTCAAGCTGGAGATATGTCAGCATATATCCCTACAAATGTGATTTCGATTACCGATGGACAAATTTATCTAGAAACGGATTTATTCAATGCCGGAATTCGCCCTGCGATAAACGTGGGATTGTCAGTATCCCGAGTTGGCGCTGCGGCTCAGCGCAAGGCTATGAGGCAGGTGGCTGGCAGCTTACGGCTAGAGCTAGCTCAATTCCGTGAGCTTCAAGCGTTTGCCCAATTTGGTGCTACTGACTTGGATAAGGCGACCAAGGACCAGTTGGAGCGAGGCAGGCGTATCACTGAAGTACTGAAGCAACCACAGTATTCTCCTATGTCTTTGGGGAAGGAAGTAATGATTCTTTATGCTGTGACCAATGGCTATCTTGACGATGTGCCTGTAGATAAAGTTATTGCCTGGGAGGGAAATTTTCATAGATTTATGGAGACTAACAATCCTGAATTAGAGCAAAAGATTAACGATGATAAGGAGATAAAGACCGAAACTGAGGAAGCTTTGAAGAAAGCGATAGGGGAGTTTAAGAAAGGCACCACCTATTAAACTAAGGATTAAAGAGCAAAAATCAAAATGCAAAATGAACTACCTTTCCATTTTGAATTGTAATTTTGATTTTTCATGTTTGATTTTTGATTTAGTTGAGGAATAATGGTTAGCACTCAAATTCTTCGTCGGCGGATACACAGTGTTCAGGGCACCGCCAAGATTTGTAAGGCTATGGAGATGATTGCCACTGCCAAGATGAGGCGAGCTCAAGAGCAGGCGATAGCCGGGCGGCCTTATGCTGAGGAAATAAGCAAAGTGGTGTCCGACCTCGCTGTTGAAGCTCAAGCCAGTGGTAAAGCTCACCCTTTGCTACAGAAGCGCGAGGTCCAAAAGATAGCTATAATCCACATGACTACTGATCGTGGGCTGTGTGGCGGGTTAAATGCTAATCAGAATCGCCTTGTTGCCAGCTTTATTCTGGAGCAAACTGTGCCTGTTACCCTCGTTACCATAGGTCGTAAGGGGCGAACTTTTGCACGCAGTGCCCAGCGTGATCTCCGTGCTGAGTTCACGGGGATCAGTGACCGGCCTAGTTTACTAGAAACCCTGCCCATTTCACGGGTGGTTATTGATGATTACAGCAATGATGTAGTTGACTTGGTGTATCTTGCCTATCCCCGTTTCATCACCACTGTGATTCAACGACCTACAATGGAGGTATTACTTCCCATTGAGCCAGCCGTGCTGCCTCGGGTCCAAGTCGCAGAATACATTTATGAACCTGACCCCAGTGCTGTTTTGGGCGAGCTACTGCCAAGATATGTGGAGATGAAGGTATACCATGCTATACTTGAGCTTGTTGCCAGTGAGCAATCGGCGCGAATGGTGGCTATGCGTAATGCCAGCGATAATGCTAGGGAACTTATTGAGGACCTGACGTTGGCATTGCATAAAGTCCGACAGGAGATGATTACCAAGGAGATCTGTGATATTAGTGGAGGAGTTGAGGCTTTAGCGTAAATGTCTTAAGGAGGTAAATGGCGACTTTGTGTTTCGTCATTCTGAGCTCTGTGCGTGAAGAATCTCTTGTAGACTCTTCGCTTCACTCAGAGTGACAATTCTTTAGGGAGATGACAAATGGCAAAGGGTAAGGTAGTTCAAATTATCGGCACGGTAGTCGATATAGAATTTCCACCTGATGCATTGCCAGCCATATATAATGGTATAGAGATTCCTCTAGATGGTGGCAAAATTGTTCTTGAGGCGCAACACCACATTGGCAACAACTGGGTGCGAGCTGTTGCCTTAACCCCTACCGATGGATTGAGGAGGGGGGCGGAAGCGATTGATATGGGAACCCCGATAACCGTGCCCGTGGGGAAGGCGACTTTAGGCAGGCTATTCAATGTTTTTGGTGAACCTTTAGATGGACTGGGAGAGGTGAAAGCTGAGCAACGTTATCCCATTCACCACGCACCTCCCTCTTTAATAGAGCAGGAGACAACTACTCAAATGCTGGAGACAGGACTCAAAGTGATGGACCTCATCACCCCCTTTACCAAGGGAGGGAAAGTGGGGGCATATGGTGGAGCTGGCGTAGGCAAGACGGTTATCATTATGGAACTTATTCGTAACATCGCTGCTGTGCACGGTGGGTTTTCTGTTTTTGTCGGCGTGGGTGAAAGATCGCGTGAAGGGAATGACCTGTGGTTAGAAATGCAGAGGTCTGGGGTTCTGGATAAAACTGTTCTCGTCTTTGGTCAGATGAATGAGAGCCCTGGTGTTCGCTCCCGAGTAGCGCTAACTGGAGTGACCATGGCGGAGTATTTCCGTGATGTTGAAGGCCAGGACGTCCTTCTGTTCATAGATAACATATATCGTTATATTCTGGCTAATATGGAACTATCGGCTCTTTTGGGACGCATGCCCTCAGCAGTAGGTTACCAGCCTACATTGGGCACAGATGTTGGTGAGCTGGAAGAAAGGATTACCACGACTAAGAAGGGCTCAATCACGTCCTTTCAAGCTATCTATGTACCTGCTGATGATTATACTGACCCCGGCATAGTGGCTACTTATGGCCATCTGGATGCTGTTATTGCCTTGGAACGTTCCATATCTGAATTGGGTATATACCCGGCTGTCGATCCTTTGACCTCGACATCTCGTATACTTGACCCTGCTATCGTTGGCGAGGAACATTACCAAGTGGCCAGAGGGGTGCAGCGGACATTGCAAAGGTATAAGGAGCTACAGGATATAATAGCTATCTTAGGTATGGAGGAATTGAGCGAAGAGGATAAGCTTGCTGTAAATCGAGCCCGGCGAATTCAAAGGTTTTGCTCCCAGCCATTTCATGTGGCTGAGGTCTTTACTGGCACCCCGGGCAAATACGTGCCCATTAAGGAGACCGTGCGTGGCTTTAAGGAAATCCTAGAAGGGAAGCATGATGCCCTTCCTGAAGCTGCCTTTTGGATGGTGGGCACTATTGATGAAGCGGTGGAAAAGGCCAAGAGTATCAGAGGAGGATAATGGCTACATTCAGGTTGGAAATTGTTACTGCTGAGAGGATGATTTTTGTCGATAATGTTAACGAGGTTGTTGCCTGGGGAGTGGAGGGGCAATTAGGCATTCTCCCTCATCATACTCCTTTGATGACCATGCTACAGTCTGGAGACCTACTTATAAAAAAAGATAATGAAGAGGAATACCTAGCGATAAGTGGCGGTTTCCTAGAGGTACGTCCCGACAAGGTGATCATCTTGGCTGATGCTTGTGAACGTGCTGAGGAGATTGATATAGCTCGTGCTGAAGCTGCCAAGCGCCGTGCTGAGGCAACTTTGAAAGAACGACCACCTGAGGTAGATACCACTGCCGCTGAGGCAGCTTTACGTCGCTCCCTAGCTAGGTTAAAAGTAGCGGAAAGAAGAAGGCGCAAACCTAGGGGGATGGCTTAACTACAATATTTCCAGTCTGATTCTGGTATCGTCTTTAGCTGCTTCTAATCCAAGTTGTCAAACCGAGGGGAGGGAGGCCAAAGTAGAACCGGTGCGATCTCCTACTCCACATCTCTATTCACTTCCCGAATTGGCCGTCGCCTTGGCAAGCCGGGACGACGAGGATATTTACTCGGTGTAGGATGTATTTTGTCAATAATGACCAAATAACGCACATCGTTAAATTCATCCAATTCTATTTTCTTTATTTGGTCTAATTTGCCTCCCAAGATAGCAATGGCCTCTTTTGCCTTATTTATCTCCTCGTCGATCTCCCCTTTCTTCTGAGCGATAAATCTTCCCCCGATCTGGCAAAAGGGCAGAGTTAGCTCCACCAAGGTCGGCAACAAGGCAACAGCACGGGAGAGGACCAGGGCAAATTGCTCACGATAGAGTGGTAAATGAGCTGCTTCCTCAGCTCTGCTATTCAGCACTTCTACATTTTCCAGCTTCAGTTTTTGGATAATGTGGTGGAGGAAAGAGGTCTTTTTTGTTGTGGGTTCAATGAGTACCAGCCTGGGCTGAGGGAAAAGAATTTTGAGTGGCACTCCGGGTAAGCCGGCACCTGTGCCTACGTCCACAATACTGAAATCTGGCCTTTCCACCCCTCCCTCAGGCAAAGCTAGAGTGATGGTCAGGGAATCAAGGAAATGCTTTATCTGTACCGAGGAGTAATCTGTTATTGCTGTAAGGTTGGTTTTTTTATTCCATTCAATTAGCTCCCGATAGTAAAGCTCAAATTGCTTTACCTGCCTAGCATTGAACTCTATCCCCAGCTTGCCTGCCCCTTCAATAAGTTTTTTCATCTCGAGCCGCGCCTAAGATTCAGAGGTTGTTCAGCAATTTAATTTTGCCTTAACAGGTAACCTTTGCTAAAATTTGTAGTTTACACAACTTATGGAACGCAGTAAAATCATGTGCAAATTCCAGGCAAATTAAGCTATCACAGGTCGGGGCTTCAAAGACTATGCAGCCCTCTAAGTATTTACTGAGTTAGTGGGTGGTTGTCATATCGTGGGATAGGCAACCTCATTGGAATGAAAAGAGGCGAAGGAAAATGAAAAAAAGGCGAACACTAATAATAACAATCTGCTTGGTTTGTATTGGTATAGTACTTGGTGTCGTACTTACTAGAGGCGCTGGCCCTGGGGCTACGCCGCCAAATACTGCCAATGTTACTCGAGGCGATATAGTGAAAACCGTTTTAGTGGATGGCAATTTAGAAATGCCTGATAAAGCTTATTTATCATTTGGCGCCACAGGTACAGTGACCAAGGTGCAGGTTGATGAAGGGGATAACGTGACAAAAGGCCAAGTATTAGCTAGGCTCGATGCCCAGTCCCTGAACTCAAGTGTAAAGATGGCTGAGTTGCAAGTCAAAATAGCGGAGGCCCAAGTCTGGGCAGCCCGAGAACAATATGAGAAAGTTCAAGACCTGCCGGGGGCAGACGAGGATGCAGCCGAAGCGAATTGGGAAATAGCAGAGCTCAACTTGAAAATAGCAAAACTTAACTTGGAGTCGGCAAAGCTTAACCTGGAAAAGGCGGTAATAGTGGCTCCTTTTGATGGAGTGGTAACTGGCATCACTATAACTGAAGGAGAAGAAATCTCGGCAGCGACATTAGCCACTCCGGCAATATCCCTGGTTGACACTAGTGAGATAGAGATGCGCGGCTTTATTGATGAAATAGATGTGGCCATGGTCAAGGTAGGCCAGGAAGCAAATATTTTATTAGATGCCTTGCCTGACGAGGAAATAAATGGTAGGGTGGCTTTTATCTCCCTGGTAAGCATAATTCGAGCCGGGGTGGTATCTTACGAGGCTACCATAACTTTGAAGAATCCCGCTGCCGGGCTCAGGGATGGCATGAGTGCCACTGCTGAAGTCATCATCGAGCGCCATGATGATGTACTGGTGATACCGAACAGAGCTATTCGGGGGACCTCGGAAAACCCAAAGGTTGTAGTGCTCGTAGATGAGCAAGAGGAAGAACGGGAAATTACCTTAGGGCTAACCGATGGGATAAACACTGAGGTTCTGTCGGGATTGGAAGAGGGAGAAAGAGTAGTATTGCCTACCACTCAGACTCAGACGCAAACTGGTGGCCTCTTTGGGCAGTAACAGATAGCCAATGCTTGAACTTGAAAACATAACCAAAGCATATAAAGCGGGGCAGACCGAAGTTCCTGCCCTGCGGGGGATTAGCTGCCATATTGAGTCGGGGGAGATGGTATCTATCATAGGGCCTTCGGGCTCGGGGAAGTCCACCCTGATGAATATCATCGGCTGTCTTGACAAGCCAACTTCAGGACGATACCGCCTGGATGGGATCGAGGTAAGTGAGCTTAACGATAATCAATTAGCCGAGATAAGAAATAAAAAGATAGGCTTTGTCTTTCAAAGCTTCAACTTATTGCCCAGGACCACGGCTTTAGCCAATGTGGAACTACCACTTATTTACAGCGGCGCCAGCAACCGACGGCAAAGAGCGTTACAGGTCCTGGAGTCTGTGGGATTAGCTCATCGGGTCACTCACAGACCAAGCGAGCTAGCTGGAGGAGAACAACAAAGAGTGGCTATCGCTCGAGCCTTAGTCAATAATCCCTCTCTTATTTTAGCTGATGAACCCACAGGCAACCTTGACACCCGGACTAGCCAGGAAATCATGGCGATTTTTAAGAAACTGAATGAACAGGGCATGACCATCGTCTTGGTTACTCATGAACCAGATATTGCTGCTTATACCCAGCGCACCATTAAAATTCGCGATGGTCAGATTGAGGGAAGTGTTCGTTCAGGGCAGGGTGACGCTTGAATTTCAAATAGAGATAGTGGAATGAAACTCTGGGATTGTGTAAATACTGCGCTGCGGGCTTTGCTTAGTAACAAGCTAAGGTCAATTTTGACCATGCTGGGCATCCTGATTGGCGTGGCTGCAGTTATTTCTGTGCTATCTTTAGGAAGTGCGCAGGCGGCTCTAGTAGAGGAGTCTTTTGCCACCTTGGGGGCCAACCTGATATACGTTATGCCAAGAGAGGCGGGCATAATGGGTGCGGGGGTGGGTGAGGCAACACTGACTGTGGCAGACGCCGAGGCGATTGCCAGTCACGCCCCTTCTGTAGTGGGGGTGGCGCCAACGGCACAAACTTACGCTCAGGTTATAGCTGGAAGAGAGAGCCTTAACAGTTTGATTGCTGGGGTGACCTACGAAGCCGAACGGGTGGACAACTACATCGTGGCACTAGGCAGCTTCATTACCGAATCCGATGATAGGGCGAGGTCAAGGGTAGCTGTCCTGGGAAGCGAGGTAGCCAAGACCCTTTTTGGCGAGATGGACCCTACTGGCCAGAGCATAAGGATTGGTGGGCGTCAATTCCAGGTCATCGGTGTATTGGAAAGCAGGGGGATGGGATTTGGAGTTGAAGACCTCAGGGTCTATATTCCTTTATCCACCTTCTATGCCACTGTGGCAACCTCACAGGTGGGCAGCCGCGGAAATAGCGTGGACATGATCAGCGTCAAGGTAGAGAGCAGCGACAAGCTGGAATCTGCCGAGCAGGAGATCACTGCTATTTTGCGGGACCTCCATGGCATCAGGGCGGGAGAAAGCGATGACTTCAGAGTTCTCAGCGTGGCGTCCGTGGCACGCCAGGTCACCCAGGTGCTGGGAATACTCCAGCTCGTCCTTGCCGGCATAGCTGGTATATCCTTGCTTGTTGGCGGCATCGGGATTATGAATATCATGCTGGTTTCGGTGACCGAGCGTATCCGGGAAATCGGTTTGCGCAAGGCGGTAGGAGCCAAGCGTCGAGATATTCTGATTCAATTCCTCATTGAAGCTGCTACACTGGGTCTGTGTGGCGGTGCTATGGGGGTGGGCCTGGGGTGGATTATAGTTAAAATCATGTCTGTCGTAGCAACGAATGCTGGTTTCGCCTTTAAGGCTGTGCTTTCTGGCAATGCTGTGGCCCTGGCGTTAGGTGTAGCAATTGGTATCGGACTTATTTCTGGTTTGTACCCAGCCATCCGGGCGGCGCGACTCGACCCTATCGAGTCCTTGCGTCATGAATAAACTACTTCCCCTGAATCAAGGACAAAAACTCACTACGAGTTGCCACCTTGCTTCGGAAATTCCCTCTCACCGACGAGGTTATCACAGTTGTGCCGGGCTTTTTTATCCCACGCATAACTATGCATAAGTGCTCGGCTTGGATAACCACGGCCACCCCATCGGGTTGAAGTGCTTCAAAGATAGCGTCAGCAATCTGCTGGGTCATCCTTTCCTGAAGCTGAGGGCGCCTGGCGCAGATTTCTACCACCCTGGCCAGCTTGCTTACCCCTACTACCCTCCCCCCAGGGCTAGGGATATAACCGACATGAGCTACGCCGTAGAAGGGCAGGAGATGGTGTTCACACATGGAATAGAAGGGAATATCCTTTAGAATCACCATCTCTTCATATCCTTCCTCAAAGTCCACCGTTAGTTCAGCTTTAGGATCGACATCCAAACCAGAGAAGAGCTCGGCATACATTTCAGCCACCCTCTGTGGCGTGTCCTTTATGCTCTCTCTATTGGGATCCTCACCAATAGCCTTTATTATGGAGGCCATTGCCTGTTTGATTCTATTCTGATTAACCATCTAAATCCCTCTCTTTATAAGCCTTACGCTGTTTTTATCCGTACTGGCATAGAAATCTGAACCGAGGTAAAGGAGCGGCTTTATTTTATTCAGGTCGAGAACCTCCGTCGTGGTAAATGCTTCCTCAAGAATGTGCACAGCTACAATCTCACCGACTACCCAGATGTGGTCACCATAGGACTTACTATCCACCAGCTTGCATTCATAAGCAGCATAAGCATCTTTTAAGATAGGTGCCGTAGTCTTCAAAGGCTTCTCTTTCTTAATATTAAATCTCTCAAATTTGTCCATCTGCTGTCCGGAAGTGCCGCCAATGGCAGCGGAGATGGAGGCTTTCTCTGAAGGAATGAAATTAATGCCAAATTCCCGGCTTTCCGTGATAAGCTGGTAAGTAAATCTCTTAGGTGAAACGGCGACGCCATAGAGGGGTGGCTTAAGAGAAATTGAGCTATGCCAGGCAGCAGTCATAGCACCATCTTTGCCCCGGGCACTAGCGGTAACTATAACTGCTATCTTGGGATAGTGCTGGCTGAATTTCCCTAAATCCTCCGTAATAATTTTCGACATATTTAAACCTCCTTAGTCATAGTTCTACAGGTTGTCAAACCAACCTGCCACTACAAAACAGTAAGCCAGATACCGAAGACACAAAACACAGTGCCAAGTATAACTCTCGGGGCGACTTTCTCTTTCATGGTAATAATAGCAAAGGGAATGACAAAAAGGGGAGATGTATTAGCCAATATAGTGGCTTTAGCTACGCCAGTAAGCTCAATAGACATAAACCACAGCACAGCACCCATGCCCTGCTCCAGTACGCCGGCGCCACTGATTTGAAGCAGGGATTTCCAATCATACTTGGAGAAAGTGGCTGGACCTTCTCGCCAGGCAACCAGCGCTACCAAAATCAAAGCCACAGCCGGTAATCTAAGCATATTGACCACAGGTGGACTTGTCCCGGAAAGCCCCAGCTTGACCAGAGTTGACCCCGCTGCCCAACAAATACCAGCACCTACAGCCAGAGCTATGCCACTCATACCCTGAGGAGTGCCCGCGCCTGTATTCGCCACCTGCTGTTCCCTTGAGGGTCTGGCTAGAATAACAATGCCCGATACAATGAGGACTGCTCCCAAAATAGTAAAGCTGGTAATTGCCTCACCCAGAAAGATGGCAGCTATAACCACAGTGCCTAGAAGCCAGAAGCTGTAAGTCACAGGGTAAACTCTGGTGATGTTGGTTAAACTCAGGGACCTAATGAAGAAAGTACTTCCTATTGCCAGACCAACGACCCCGGAGCCCATGAGATAAGCCACAGAGGACACAGGTACGTTCCCCATCTCGGCTACCTTGCCCAATGGGCTCAAGATAACCATGAGGAAAATCCAGCCGGCGAGAACTCGTATAGAATTCAGAGACAGGGAACTGAATCTGGTGGACACAGGTTTTATTAGCAGGCCCGCTCCTGCCCAGCAAATCGCTGCACCTATGCCAGCAATCGCACCCATCACGAATTAGACCCTCGACCTGGCCGGATAACTGAGGTTACCATCCTAGAGCTTTCTCTACAGCAGATAGCTCAGCAGGAAGCTCTGTGGGGCGTTGAGCATACTTGGCTGGTACACCGGGGTCTTTTAGCCCGGTGCCGGTGATGATGCAAACTACACGCTTGCCCGAGAAGTCTTTCTTTCTAGCCAGCTTAATAAGCCCGGCTAAGGAAGCTGCTGAAGCTGGCTCGCCGAAGATACCCTCTTTGATTGCCATCAACCTGTAAGCATTCATAATTTCATCATCAGTAACACAATCAATGATGCCCCCTGACTCATCCCGGGCAGCTACTGCCTTCTGCCAGCTAGCAGGGTTGCCAATGCGAATAGCTGTGGCAATGGTCTTGGGTCGTTTGACAACCTTACCCAGTACTATGGGGGCAGCGCCGGAGGCCTGAAAGCCCATCATCTTGGGAGTGTGGCTGGCCTTACTCGCGCGGTGGTATTCCACGAATCCCTTCCAGTAAGCGGTGATATTGCCAGCATTGCCCACAGGGATAAAGAGATAATCGGGAGCATCTCCTAGGTCGTCTATAATCTCAAAAGCTGCTGTTTTCTGACCTTCGATGCGATTAGGATTCAGTGAGTTTACCAGAGTAATGGGGTATTTTTGGGTCAAGGTGCGTACTATTTGAAGTGCTTGGTCGAAATTACCTTTTATGCCTATAATCTGGGCGTCGTAAACAAGGGCTTGGGCCAGCTTTCCCATAGCTATTTTCCCCTTGGGAATAATGACAATAGTTTTGAGTTGGAATCTGGCACCGTAAGCGGCTGCCGAAGCACTGGTGTTGCCTGTAGAGGCGCAAATGATGCTCTGGCTACCACTTTCCACCGCCTTAGCCACCGCCACCACCATGCCCCGGTCCTTGAAGGAGCCGGTGGGGTTACAGCCTTCGAGCTTAAAATAAAGTTCACCACAGCCCAGCTCTTTCTCGAGAATCCGTGACCGCACCAAAGGGGTATCGCCTTCCCCAAGCGTAATCAAAGGCGTAGCAGGGGTAACTGGCAAAAAATCACGATATCTATTTAAGGTGCCTTGCTTCATTCCTCAACTCTGATAAAGTTGCTAACCTCGTTAACCTCTGGTAGCTGCCTTAATTGCTTAAGAGCCTTTTGCACCCCTTTCTCCTCCGCCGGATAGGTCATAATGACGATTATGGCGGTTTGTGCTGCCGGATCGCTTTCTTTCTGGATTACGGACGAAATGCTTATGGAATTGTCGCCTAGAACTTTGGAGATTTGAGATAAAACACCGGGGCGGTCAAGCGCATTCAGGCTGAGATAATACCGTGTCTTCACCTCGGACATGGGCTTAACTGCTATTCGCTCGTTTAATCTTAGTTCAGGCACATTATTTACGCCGCGATAGATATTTCTGGCTATCGCTAACACATCAGCCACAATAGCGCTGGAAGCTCTGAGAGCGCCAGCTCCTTCCCCATAAAAGACCAGTTTACCAGCTAAGTCAGTTTCCACCTCGACGGCATTATAAACACCATCTACTTTAGCTAATTGTGAATCTTTGGGGATAAAAACGGGATGAACCCTCATCTCCACTTCGTCATCTTCTCTCTTGGCAATGGCGAGAAGTTTTATAGCATAGCCAAATTCTTTGGCATACAGAAAATCTCGAGCGGCAATCTTTGATATTCCTTCACAGTACACATCTTGAGGGACAAATTTAGCCTGGAAGGCCAGGTTGGATAAGATAACCAATTTATAAGCAGCATCTAGCCCCTCTATATCATTAGCGGGATTGGCTTCGGCATAACCCAATTTTTGGGCTTGTTTTAAGGTCGAAGCAAAATCCAGTCCTTCTTGTGCCATTCGGGTCAGAATATAGTTGGTAGTGCCGTTAAGAATGGCATGAATGGCCGAGATTTTATTGGCGGCTAAGTCTTGTTGGAAAGGGGAGATGAGTGGTATGCCGCTACCCACACTTGCCTCATAGCGGAGGTCAGTGTTGTGCTTCCTGGCTAGAGACAATAGCTTGTATCCGTGTTTAGATATTACCTCCTTGTTGGCCGTAACCACATGCTTACCGTTAGCGATAGCTCGTTCTATGTATTCTGTGGCCGGATGTTCACCGCCAATGAGTTCAATCACTATATCTACCTCAGGATGTGAGAGGACATCCTCAGGATGGGTAGTCGACAGGTTGGGACCAAGTTCTGGCGGGTAGCGTTTACTAACGTCGCGCTCCAGCAGCTTTTTCAAAATTAGGGGAAGTCCTGCTTGCTCAGCCAAGCTGTCTGCCTTGGTGGCCAGGACTTCAGCCACGCCGCCGCCGACAGTTCCCAAGCCCAATAAGCCGATGCCAATATCCTTCTTCATTGTAATATTACCTTCCCTTTAAAACCTGCTCCAAAGCCCACGATCTCTTACTCGCATCCAGTAGATTTTCAATTGTGCTGTTCCCTTTCCATGCCTCAAGCGAGTCGTTAAAGTGCTTGTCTATTAGCTCTTTCTTGACTGTCTCGTCAAGCTCATGGTCACCCCTATCTATAACCTTAACTAGCCAATAACCACCAGTGGTGTTGACCGATGTATCTTTAACTGGCTCGCTTACTTCGTTAAGAGTAATGTTAAAGGCCACTGCGTCGAAGGCATTACTACCCATATCCCCTGGTTTTAATCCGTCAAGCTTACCACCTGCAGTTTTGCTTTCGTGCTGGGAATAATTCCCAGCTAGAGCACTGAAGTTGCCGCCAGCTGCCAATTGGGCTTTAACTTGCTCTGCCTTCGCTTCGCTGCCCAGCAGCATAACTAGGGCGTTTATCTTTTGATCTTGCTTATCAGTAACCTCTATAAGCCAATAGCCGACGTTTTTGGTCGCTGTTGCATTATAAATAGGTTGGCTTATCTCGCCGGTGGTTAGGTTAAAAGCGGCATCGGCAATTATGGTATTAGGCATTAGCTCCTTGGGCAGCCAACCCAAATCGCCTTCAACTGAGGAATTACAGGAAAACTCCTTAGCTAAAGCGGTGAAGTTGCCCCCAGCCTTGATTTCGGCTATTAGCTCAGTAGCTACCTCTTGACTCTCGACAAGCATTGCTTGCACATGAGCTTGCTCCGTTGTGTTAGGCTGCTGAGAACCATAGTATCCATCAAGCTTGTCTTGCAACAATACAGACTTAGCCATATATCGATATGCCTCATCATCAGGCAACCCAACTTCTTTAAGCTTCGCGGCTATCTCCTCAGAAGTAACTTCAATGCCCAGATTTTTAGCTCCTTGTCTCAACACTTCGTTCTTAATCATTTCGTTGGCAACGTCAGTGGCCATCGTGTCACCCATATAAGAAAGATCGGTTGAGTTCATCCCTGTAGTGTAACCAACGAGCAACTTTACATAATATTCCATAGTAAACGAGGCATCATTTACCTTAATCACAACCTGGTGCAAGGGATTGCTCTTATAATCCTTGTAGTACTCATAGCCCACCCAGCTCGAAATGCCAACCAGGAAAACGACGGCAGCGATTATCACAATTCGACGTATTCTCATCTGGCGCTGCCATTTGGAGAGTTGGCGCTTAGTGGGAACTCGCTCAGATATAGTCTTTTTCTGTTTCTTAGCCAAGAGTCACAACCTGCCAATCTATATTTTCTTTGTTGCGGCCACTATGATAACATATTAATGGAAGTCATGGCGACGGGGTGTAGCGCAGCCTGGTAGCGCACCTGAATGGGGTTCAGGTGGTCGGAGGTTCAAATCCTCTCACCCCGATTCTGAATTGGCAATCAAGTGGTCAGACCATTCGAGCATATTCCGTCACCCTCATCTATCTTTGACAATCTAGCACAGCAGTGAGCTTCGTATCAGCAAGGGTGCTAGTTGACATAACACACGAGTCAGCTGACAATCCCAGTAGTCTGCCCCGGGTGCTAGCTTTTCCCTCTCGGTATGAATCTCTAAGTACCAGTATCAGCCCAGAAGGCACGGCCTAACTCCGCCGGAACATGCTCTGGGGGTCGGATCAGCTTCATCGTACGGGCTTTAGCCGGACAGGTGAGTACACAACTGCCACAGCCCATGCACCTGTCAGTATCAATAAAAGCCCGCTCTGCACCAAATTCAGGGTAATACTTCATCTGGGCCGCTCCGAACTGGCATCTCTTCGTGGCACAGACCTTGCAGGCGCGGCACTTTGCCGGGTCGACAGTGGCTACAAAACGGCTCGGTGCGTGCGTTTTCTGGAAGCTGAGGGCGACCACACCGCCCTCAACATAAGGAATCAGCACATCACAGCAATCGTTGTGGCAATTGCACAACAACAGGCTAACATCCCTGACATTTGGCGTCAGGTGAATAACAGGATACTTGTCCATCATGTCAACAAGCTCCAATGCCTCGTCGTAGGTCAGTTCTCTCGCACATTTCCTGTCGCGAATATTAAACTCGGCGGTTCTCCCGAATATTATGCAGCATTCACCAGGGATATCACATTTTCGGGTGGCTGCATTGACTCTTTTACAAGCGCAGTGAACTACCGCTATCGGTTTATGTGCTTTTAATATCTCTCTCACATCCTCAAATGGTAATACTCCCTGGACATCCCTGATGGATTTCCACCTGGGGATAATTCTCCCCATCGGAGGTCCCTTTTGCTCGGCGCGTATTTTCAATCTCTCCGGGCGTTCTTCGATTAAAAGCTGTCTCCATAGAGCAAAATACTCTGGTCCGAGAGCCTTATCAAACTTGGTATTGGTTTGCATATCGTGTAACTGCCCTTCAGAGCGGGCCATCCTCGGTCCTCGTCTGGTAAGGACAACAAGCCCCTTCTCGACCAGTTCCTGTATATGCTTGTCTACCGTTTCTTTACTCAGGTTTAACTTCTTGGCTATCTCTTCAGAGGGAGTTGGCAGCTCCTTAACCACTCTTGCCTGCTCGGGAGTGGCCAATTTCGCCAGAATCTTTTGCATGGTCTCCGAGTGTCCCATGTTCATCATGGCCGCCAGTTCTTTGTAGATCGGATCAATCTGACTCATTACTTTACCTCCCCTTTTACTCAACTATTATTGATGTATTGCCGTCCAAGAATACCTTCTATTTTTGGTACACTCATCTCTGAGCGGGGCACAAATAGTTCACGGATGACTGCTAACCCTTCCAGTTGTCACTCCATCACGAATTCTTAAGATAGTATTCCTGCCAGACGTCCCACGACGGTATTACTTTTCTTTTCGAGTCCCACAAGCCGCGCGGTTTACCCCGGGGTTTCTCAGGTTCAGGCAAAGTCTCCAGTTCATTGGCAATAATTTTTCGGTAATCAGCCGGAGCTCCCAGATAATAATTGGCCATACTGCCCTGCTTTGTGAAAATTGGCAGGACACCTACCGTTTCTGTAGAGCCGATACCGGCCAGTACCTGATGAGCATGCCAGCAGGTGTCCCGGTAGGCTTCGCCTGTCCAGGCTTTTGCGATAGCCACCTCCAGGTCAGCCGGCATGCCCGTACTGAGCCGCCAGACAGCCAGATAGGTAACCCATCGAGAAGAATCGACATCACCGACCAGCGACACACAGTGTGCCTGTACATGCTGGTTGATGCCGATAGGCATGTCAAACTGAATTCGGGTCTTGGCGTAGTCCACCGTCATTTCGAGTATGCGCTGACCAGCCCCTACCATCTGGGCACATAACATGAGGGCACCCATCCGTATGGACTTGACCAGTGGTACCCAGCCACCGTTGAGCTTACCGATGATATTCTTGGCCGGGACCCTTACCTTGTTGAAGACAACCTCGCTCTGCTTGTTGTTACCGGAGAGCGTTTTCAACAGGTTGTAGGTAATGCCCGGGCTTTTGCCATCGACGAGAAACAAAGTTATACCATTCTCCGCCTTGCCTCGTCGGCCGGTTCTAGCTACGCAGAGCAGATAATCAGCGATATGGGCATCGTGAACAAACAGTTTAGCCCCATCAATTACATAGTCGCTGCCGTCGGGCGTGGCTTTAACGGCCACGCCGGCCGGTTCCCAGCCATGGCCGTCCCAGGTAGCCTGAGGCTCCGTAAGTGCCAACGCCAGAATCTTTTTCCCCTTGATTATCTCGGGAATCAGCTTTTCTCTCTGTTCTTCGTTTCCAGCGTTCAGGATGGTTAGCCCGCAGAGGACTACAGTAGAAAGGTAAGGGCTGATATAGATTGCCCGCCCCATTTCTTCAAAGAGGACAGTCAGGTCCACAAGGTTGCCGCCGGTCCCACCGTATTTCTCGGGGAAGGTAATGCCCAGCCAGCCCATATCAGCAGTCTTGCGCCAGAGTTCAGGAGAGAAGCCTTGCTCATTACCAAGTATTTCTCTGACAACAGCCTCAGTGCATTCTTTGGTCAGAAAATCCCGAGCCGACGTCTTCAACATCTCTTGGTCTTCGCTTAGCGAAAAATCCATATTTATCTCCTTTCAATCATCACACTGAGCCATCACTTTATTGGGATGATTCTTTGTCCAATGCCTCATTAATCATGGTATTGAATTGTCGGGGTATTCTGGGTAGCCCTAATCCGCGGTAAGCGATGACATTCTGAAGTATCTCCAGTGAACCCACGGGATGAAGCACATGCCCGAGCTCCCAGTTTCGAGCCGCGGAACCCTCATATTTGACGTAGTCTGAGTTATCTTTGAGTTGGCCATAAAGCCCGAACATATCCATCAAGACATTCCCATCAAGCGGCCGGAACTTCTTGCCCAATAATGCAGTATTATCATATGGTTGTGGACCTAGTTTCGCTCGCTGGGTCCGGCGCCAGAGGCCGTACCAGTGGCTGAGCCACAGCACTTCCATTTCCATCGCCCGCTGAGCAAGTATAGCCCGCATCTCGGAATCCTGAATCAGTGGCTTGCCGTTCCTCTTCTCCTCCCGGCAAAACTTAACCAATCTCTGCATACCTTTGCGTGGCTCTTGACCACCACCTGCCCTCTCGAATTCAAAGGTAGCCATTGCGGCGTAAAAACCACGGTTTAGCTGTCCAATCAGGTTATCCTTATGGACACGAACGTTATCATAAAAAATCTCAACTGTCTGGACCCCCATACAGGGCAGCGCCCGGTAAGTCAGCCCGGGAGCATCAGCCGGTACCATGAACAGGGATAGGCCGCGATGTTTGGGAATGGTGTCTGAGGTCTTGGCCAGTGTATACAGCCAGTCCGGTTTGTGCCAGGCAGTGATAAATGTCTTCTGACCATTTAGAACGAAGTAATCGCCATCAGGTACGGCACGCAGTTTGACATTAGCTTCGTCCGATCCGGCGTCAGGCTCAGTGAAGCACTCAAAACATGTTACTTCCCCGCGGGCGATTGGTGGCACGAATCTTTGTTTCTGCTCATCCGTGCCAACTGATAGAATCACTGGGGCAACCAAGCCGTAGCCCATCCCCCCAGTCCACATCACTCCGCAGTAAGCCATTTCCTCGCTGATTATTCCCTGTTCAATAGCTGTGAAACCGAGGCCACCGTACTTCTTGGGCCAGCCGGCACTGGGATAGCCCCTGGCCACGGCTTTCTTGTGAAACTCATCGGCGAAGTCTTCACTTTCTTTATCGGCCCGGCTCAAGCCAGCGGTGGATGGATTGTAATCCTCAGGTAACTCATCCCAGAAGAACTCGTGTATCTCTTTTCTCAGTTTCTCCTGTTCTGCAGTAAAGCCAAATTCCATAAGTCAAATCCTCCTTATATAAACTTCAAGCTAATCTGTTCAGGACAGAACCAGTTTTTTCCTGCTACTCACCTCGTCGCTACAAACGGCTATTTACCCTTCCAGCGTGGCTCACGCTTCTCCAGAAACGCTCTGACACCCTCGGCATGGTCTTCCGAAGCAGTCAGCATGGAAAAGATAGAACTGCTGGCTTGAAGATGCTCCTCCATGTTCCTCTCCAGACTGCGGTAGATGAGTTCCTTAGCATTTCGAATGGCAAGCGGTGAACCACGCATGAATCTTTTCGCCGTCTCTATAGCCACAGGCATCAACTGGTCATTCGGGACCACCTTTGATACCAATCCGATACGGAGCATTTCCTGGGCGTTAATAATATCGCCGGAACAGACCAGGTCTAGAGCATTGGATAATCCCACGATCCTTGATAGCAGGTAAGTGCCGGCGCCAGTATCCGGCACCCAGGCTCTGAGTACAAACACCTGCCCCCAGCGGGCGCTTTCAGCAGCAATCCTGATGTCACAGTGCAGGGTATACTCCGCTCCAACGCCTACGGCGACACCATTGATAGCAGCGATGGTTATTTTGGGAACGTTGATCATTCCCCAGACGATGGTTCGGTCGAGGGTGGAATGCTTGATTCGAATGCGGCTGGGCCGTTCTTTAGATTCCCCCAACCCGGATTCAGGACCAGAAAGGTCTGCGCCGGCACAGAAGCCACGCCCGGCTCCGGTCAGAATAACAACTCTGACCTCGTCATCATTTTTGATTTCCTCCATAATTTCAGCCAGCCGCCGGTACATATAGAAAGTACAGGCATTGAGTTTTTCCGGGCGGTTAAGGGTGATGATGCCAATACCATTCTCCTTCCGATACAAGATTTGGTCTTCTGCCATTTTAATTCTCCTTTCAGAATCAACAAACCTCTATTCTCAGAGGTTACCATTGGTGTAGCGCTTCAGTCGTTTTTGAATAAATTGATAGTGCCAAAATGATATAACCTGCCCCCGATTTCCGTCAAGTTGGGGTCTCATCTTTGCCACCTTAAGCTGGTATCCCTGACCTCTCCCCCATATTGGTCTAATTGACATTATCAATGTCTCTTGATTAGGACGACTGTTTAGCCTCGCCTAACAATAGAGTGATAATTGTTTGAATATCTCCCGTTGCCCTAGAATCACCCAGCACTGTGCCTTCGAAGCCAGCCTCGTTAAGCTGTGGGTCGAAGTACACCGTGCCAATAGACTTAACATTTCTCTTATTAAGCTCCTCTGTCATCCTTTGTTTGACTTGTTCGGACGGCACCTTATTAAGAATAGCCTTAACTCTGACTATACCCATACCCTCAGCCATATAACCTATCTTCTCGGCTAGGACCATGGATTCAAAAGATGGTTCAACTATCACCAGTACTGTATCCACATTTCTTTCCACTCCCCGGCCAAAGCTCTCGATGCCTGCCTCCATGTCTACGAGCACAATCTCTTTGTCGCTGACGAGGAGTTTCCCCATTAAATCCCGTGTCATGTCAGCCATTGAACAGGCGCAGCCCTGGAAGGGGTCCTGAATCTTACCGACCATCAGAAATTTGAGGCCATTACGGTTGAGGATGTATTCTGCAGGGATGTCAGGTATTGCAATGCTGTCACGTTGCAGCCATTCTGAATCGGCGTTGCGCTCACCCGAAGAAAAGCGGCTTAGCAGCGTTATCAGGGGTTTTGGCTCTTTGTCAAAGCCAAACAGTCGGAAGAGCCCGGGGTTAGATTCATCAGTATCTAGAACCAACACACCATACCCCTTGCTCCTCAGTACATTAGCTATCAAGACAACTATTGTGCTTTTCCCAACGCCTCCTTTTCCGCATACGGCTATCTTTTTGACAGGACCCTCGCCCGCGGCATGTGACCTTAAGTAGTCCCTTATCTTTTTGGAGGCCTCAACCATCTCCTGCTCAGTTACTGCTAAGCACATACCACAATCGATACACCCTTCATCATCGTAGAAAGCTGCCCCCATTGGACAGTGAAACATACCCATTTACTTTTCTCTCCAGGTTCTTTGCTCGTTCATATTGCCAACCTGCGCTACAACTAAGCTGTGCCGATTGGCACCCCTTATTATTCTATAGCGGCTGATAGATCACCGGGACTGGGAATATACTCAGGCGGCCGGACTAGTTTCATTGTTCGAGCTTTAGCCGGACAGGTAATTACACAGAGGCCGCAGCCTATGCATTCATCGGTGTTGATGTATGCTCTTTCCTCGCCAAACTCAGGATAGTACTTCATCTGAATTGCCCCAACGGGGCATCTCTTGTCGACACAGGTGCGGCACCCACGGCATTTTGCCGGGTCCACCGTGGCTAAAAAACGGCTCTTAGCTATACTAAACTGATTCAGTTGCTTCTTCGTTCTCGAATTACGGTAGAACGCACCACAACAGCAATTGTGGCAATTACAGATTAAGTAGGGCATTGTATTTGTATTTCCCGTCAAATGCACCAGTTGATGCTTATCAAATGAGTCACAAAGCTCCATCACTCCGCCATAGCTGAGCTGTCTCCCGGCACCCCTGGAAAGATTGTGCTGTGCGGACCGTCCAGTGGTGATGCATGTCTCAGTAGGAATAATATCCTTACATTCCCGGTTTCTATCAATCTTCTTGCAGGCGCAGTTAACTACTGCTATCGGGGTCGATGCTGTTAATATTTGCCGGATATCTTCACACGGCAGGACACCGGGGATATCCTTTATCGACTTCCACCTCGGTACCACTCGCATACTCTGCCTTATAACCTTTGTCTCCCCTTTGAGAACTTCATCTATCTGTTTCTTAACCCGTTCGTCAGCTTTAGCAAATGCCAGATCAAAGAACTCGTCGTTATCATATTTGGGGTTGGCCGACCCTGCGCTGTCATGTAACTCCGGCCAGCTACGCGTCATATGCCAGCCGCTTTTACCTGGGTAGAGTAGCCCCTTTTCAAACATCTCTTGCATGTGTTTATCTACTGTCGCCTTATCCAAATTTAATTGCTTGGCTATGTCGGCTGGAGACGCTGGCAGCGCATTGACTATCTTGGCTTGCTCGAGATTCATCATTCTCTCTAATAATCGTGGCATAATCTCCGAATCCGGTTCCTTGAATTTGGCCGCCAGTTCCCTGTAAACAGGGTCAACCTTCTTCTTAAGCATCTGCTGAATTTTCGCCTCCGTCCTGAGCATTGTTTACGTTCCTCCGTTTCTCTCGTTACTGGGTGTCATCTAATGCGAGTATTCGTACTCACTACTGTTGGCCTGCCATTATCATCATATTGTAAGTAGTCGATATCGGCTACAATTATAGACTAAATATAAACTAAAGCGGCGAAGATAGGCAACTTTTGCGCTTCAATCGAAGTCGGGCAGTTAGCTTTGGTAAAAATGCGACACTCCTACGACGAACTGTGTGATGTGCCGAATCATCATTAAACAATCATGATAAATGTGCAGCCCTATGTTCAGAGGGATAACACACGTAAAGTCTAATGCCTATTGGAACTTGCTCGAGTCCCTCACTGCGTAAAATATCTTCTTATCATTTCATCCAAGGGTCATGCTACAATAAAATCAATCCGACACGGATGTGGAGGTAACAATTATGAAAAAAGTGAATATAATAGGGTCAGGTATTGCAGGGCTGTCTACCGGCTGCTATCTGCAGATGAATGGCTATGACACCCAGATATTCGAAGCGCACAACCACCCTGGAGGGGTGTGCACCTCATGGACGAGGAAAGGTTATACGGTTGACAACTGCATTCACTGGCTGGTCGGCTCAAGTCACAGTGACAACTTCTACCGTCTCTGGAACGAACTGATAGACATGAAAAGTATGAAGTTCGTTTACTCTGAGGAATGGATGAGGGTTGAAACCCCAGATGGCCGTTCTATGAGAGTGTTTACTGACATAGATAGGCTAGAGCAGGAGATGTTGGAAAAGGCCCCAGCAGACGAGGGATTGGTCAGGTCGTTTACCAATGCCGCGAGGCGATTCGCCACTTTGCAGATGCCTATGAGAAAGGCTCCTGAGACATACGGGCCGGTGGACGGACTGAAGATGATGTTCGGGCTATTACCTTTCATGCGACAGTTGAAGAAATGGTCGAGCATATCCATACAGCAATATGCGGACCGGTGTAGCAACCCCCTACTCAAGCGAACCTTTGAATCCATGTTTATACCGGAGACCAACGTACTTTTTCTCATCATGACCATCGTGTGGATGCACAAGAGGAGTGCTGGCTATCCCATCGGTGGCTCTCTGGAATTCGCGCGGCAGATAGAAAAGAGATACATAGAGCTTGGAGGAAGGATAAACTACAAATCAAGAGTAGCTAAGATTTCGGTGAAAAACGACGTTACCACCGGGATAGTGCTGGACAGTGGTGAAGAACATGCCTCAGACATAGTAGTCTCAGCAGCCGATGGCCACTCCACCATCTTCGACATGCTCGGCGGCAGGTACATGGATGCGAAGGTGAAGGACTACTATGACAATTACCAGACCTTTCCCTCGTACCTGATGGTCTCTTTCGGCGTTGCCAGGAAGTTCGACGATTATCCGAGAACCATAGTCCTGTTCCCTGAACAGCCGCTAACCGTTGACAGGGGGTCCAAGTGCGAAGGAATTATGGTCAGGATATTTAGCTTCGACCCCACGCTGGCTCCCGAAGGGAAGACGATGATAACAACCATGATAGTAACCAGGGAGTACGAGTACTGGGATAATCTGAAAAAAACTGCCCCGGAGCAGTATAAGGCAGAAAAGAACAGGATTGCGGAGAAGGTGCTCGAGTTATTGGAGAAGAGATTCGGTGATATACGGTCGAAAGTGGAGATGATCGATGTTTCCACACCTTCAACCGTTATCCGGTACACAAACAACTGGAAGGGAAGTTTCGAGGGCTGGCTCTCGACACCCAGGGTGGGGTTTAGGGGTATGCGTAAGACACTGCCTGGGCTGGAGAACTTCTATATGGCTGGACAGTGGGTTGAGCCTGGAGGCGGCTTACCTACAGCATTGAGATCCGGCAGGAATGTGGCCCAGATAATATGTAAAAAAGACAAGAAGAAGTTTACTACTTCGGGATTCTGAAACTATTGATATTGTTACTTGTTAGTGGGGTTCGGTGTAGCACTCTCCTAGGGTTTGTCGAAGTTGCTACCAAGTTCGGCTGAAGAAGCGTTGAAGCTGACCTTGGGGTTTCATCCACGGTTTCATGTAACCTCAGTCCCTACACAAAAACTCAAAATGTGGCATTGGAAGAGTTAAAATCGCCTTCCCCTAAAATTAATTCCGCCTACGGGATCCATCAATTGTCTAACGTATTACAAGCAATCGGCCTTGCAGCAATTTTTCTCTGCCTTTTTACTCTGATGAAGTAGGTTATCTACACGGCGCATTATCTCTGTTGTACTATCTTCAACTAAAGCCATTGTAACCCCAGACGATATTGTTACCCGAAGTGCCTTGTTGTCTAGAGGAAGGGCTGAGTTTGATACCAAAATACGGCAACGTTCAGAGACATCGCACAATTGCTTACCACTTACACCAGAAACAATAATCAGGAATTCGTCGCCTCCCCAGCGGAAAAAGTTAGACTCCTGGCTGCGAATATTCCCAGCGATGGTACGGACAACCATTTTGAGTACTTCATCCCCTACCTCATGCCCGTACGTATCGTTGATAGACTTGAAATTATCAACATCGCAAAAAATAACGCCAAAAGACCAGCCGTAACGTTTGAACTCAGCTAATCTAGTTCTAAGTGTTATATCAGCGTACCTCCTGTTTCCGGCATTTGTTAATTCATCAATCATGGCAAGCTGCCTTAATTCATGGATTCTTGTATTCAAAAGTTGAGTCTGCGAATCATCATTGAATGTCTCTATTGCGCCTATTATTGCACCCCGCTTGTTGAGAATAGGCATTACTTTAATGTTAACAGGAACGCGATGCCCAGCCTTGTGCCGTAAATATATAGATGCCTGACGAGGAAGACCATCATTTAGAGTTTTGTGAAGCGGGCAACCATCAACGCAAAGTTGAGTGCCCTTATCATCCGTATGAACGAGAATATTGTCACTACACTTAGAGCCCAAAACCTCCGTACCTTGGTAGCCCGTCAATTGTTCGGCAGCTTTGTTCCAATACGTTATTCTTCTTTCTCTGTCAACAAAATAGACACCATCACTAAGGTTGTCCAGCAATGTCTTATAATAGCTGATGCCTTGCATATTGAGGTACTCTTAATTGAGTTCATTATGCTGTGATGAAGTGAACAAGTCAATACGACCTATTCTTATTCCGCTTCCCTAATGTCATGAAATGGTAGATAGTTATCCAACAATATATCGATTTGTGACTCCTCCGAACCCTGGCCTGCGTAAGTTACATCATAGGTTCGTGAGCTTGATATTTTATTTTATGTTGAGCAAGTTTTATTATAATTAGAAGGTTGAAGTTTGATTAATGGAGGCAAAGACCTATGGACATGAAAATCAAAGATAAATTCATTGAACTGAATAAGAAGTATTTCAACAATGCTGAGCTCCCGATCACCTTTTATTACAGCGACACTGGGGAACCGGCAGAATTGGTCAGGCCAGGCTCAGTGTCCCGATGTGTGATGGGCGCACTGGTGGAGGTAAGAAACGGCCGCAGTTTTAGCTTTAACGCTGATTCAATCGGATGCTTCGGGGGCAGAAGGTACCTGGGCTTTGCCGAAGGACTTAGTCCTGATTTTGAGTACTTTCTCTCTTGTGGCATTCCGGGCAGGATGGAAGGCGAACGATATAAGAAGTCCCCAGAACTGGTAAAGGAGATAGTGAAAAACTGGCCCAAACTTAGAGCCCCCAAGCCTTTTGTTGTGTTCAAGAGATGGGATAACCTCTCCCAAGAAGATGATCCAGAAGTAGTGATTGTCTTCGCTCAACCCGATGTCCTTGCGGGTCTATTCACTCTGGTGAATTTCGACGAGTCGCAACCAGAAGGAGTAATCACACCCATGGGTTCAGGCTGTTCTTCTATCGTGTCTTACCCATACTTGGAGAAAGATTCACTACGTCCCAGGGCCGTTATCGGGATGTTTGACCCTTCAGCACGACCTTATGTGCCGAAGGATACGCTCAGTTTCGCTGTGCCCATGAAGAGATTTGTCACAATGATTGGGAACATGGAGGAGAGCTTCCTCGTTACTGATACGTGGAAGAAGTTGCAGAAAAGGATAGCGGCTTCACCGACGAAACCAACGACGAATCGAGCAGAATCATCTAGAGGTTAAAATGGAAATAATTCCGGGAATCCACCGAGTAGATGGTGTCAGGGGAGCTAATGCCTATTTAGTCATTGGCGAGGATGAGACGTTGGCTATCGACACGGGTTTGCCTGGCAATGCAAAAAGGATAGCGGCTTATGTCGAGGGGTTAGGGAAGAACCTATCCTCCATAAAATTTATCATATTGACACACGCTGATATAGACCACGCCGGCAGCGCAGCAGAATTGAAGAGAATGACGGGAGCGAAGTTAGCAATACATGCTGATGATGCCCCTATTCTCCGTGGTAAACAGAGTTTTAAGACTATTAGAGGACCCTTGGGCCTTATTGTCAAGCTGGCGATGAGTTTTATGCGCTATCATCCAGCAGAACCTGATATTATTCTCAGTGCCGATTCCGAGATAGAAGGCTTCAGGATTATCCATGTACCAGGGCACACTAATGGCAGTATCTGTGTCTATAAACCGGGTAAGGTTATCTTCGCAGGTGACGCACTTAGGAGCGATTCGCGTGGCAATCCTAAGCCTCCTTCTCGGATAAGTTCTCTAAATGAAGCGAAGGCCAGAGCTTCATTAACAACGATTGCAGCCCTGGATTTCGATACACTTCTTACGGGTCATGGTGCACCGATTGTAAACAACGCTTCTAAAAAGGTGAATAACATGGTAACACATCTAAGCTGAATAGGTGCGCCACCCAATAGCCTCCTTATACACCACGTCTGCGGGCACCTTGAAGTTAAACGGTATGGGTGTTACGTTGCTTATGTCATTTTGATAGCTTTTCGACATCAGATAACAAAGTGGCGTATTGTTAAGACATCAGGCCTCATAGATAGACACGATGCTTAGAACCGTAGTCTAGCCTTTTACTTCTTCTTGTATATAGATTAAGCTGTAGTCGTGGGTAATCTCAGAAAGTATGGAGATCCACCGTTTGCCGCAGCAGTTGTTCATGGTGGTCCAGGTGCCCCAGGAGAAATGTCCACAGTTGCCCGAGAGTTATCGTCAATTGGCGGCGTTTTGGAACCGTTGCTGACAGCGGCCTCCGTCAATGGTCAAGTAGAGGAATTACGAACTGTTCTGGAAGAAAACGGAAGACTTCCCCTGTCACTTATTGGCTTCTCATGGGGCGCGTGGCTCAGTGTGATTTTCACCGATCATTACCCGACATACGTCAACAAGCTCATACTGTTAAGCAGTGGTCCTTTCGATGAGAAGTATGCAGCCAACATAATGAAGACACGGCTGCAGAGACTTCGGAGGGGAGAAAGAAGAGAAGCTAAGACGTTGTACGAAGCCTCAATAGGCTCTACCCTCTCAAGAGACAGCCTCACCCGATTCGGGCAACTCGTATCCAAAGCTGACTCATACGACCTGTTGCCGGATGAGAGCCAGCCATCTACAGTCAATCCTGAGGTTTATCGCTCGGTCTGGGATGAAGCCAACAAACTTAGGAATAGCGGATACCTACTTGAAATCGCACGGCTCATCAAATGCCCGGTAGTTGCAATCCATGGCGACTACGATCCTCACCCGGCCGACGGGGTGATACACCCACTCTCGAGGGCTATCAAGGACTTCCGTTTCATCCTCTTACAGAAATGTGGCCACTATCCCTGGCGGGAAAGAAACGCACGAGATACGTTCTACTGCATACTCAATGCAGAGATCCGGCAACCGTGAACCTATACTATAGATGTAGGCAAATTTCACAATCGTGCAAATTGTAAAGTGTGCAGTTAAAAACTGCTAATGCTTTGCGATATAATTGGAGAAGGCAGCAATTATCACGCCTAGGGATAAAGATAAGGAGGTGGCATAATTGAACGGCACGACACATCAATTCAAGATCAAGGCAATCGACCAGGTTGGCTACGCTGTGAAAGATATTGAAAAGACTGTTGAGGCCTGGTCAAGACTATACGGCCTCGGGCCGTGGACTTATATGGATGATAGCGGAGTTGACACTAGGGGCCGACCTTGGAAAATAAGAATGGCTTTCGCGTATGTCGGCCCGCTACAGATTGAGCTTATCCAGTGCACAGAGGGTCGAATATTCCAATCTCGATTTTTAGATACATGGGGGGACGGAATACATCACCTCGGCTTTTATGTCGATGATGTGGATGCAGAGGTCAAGAATCTGGTCTCTCAGGGAGTTAAAGTCTTCCTTCATAACCCGGGACGTTTTGCGTACCTTGATGCTGGTGGAGCTGGCGGCGCCATTTTCGAATTGATCCGGCGGCCTGTGTAGCTGCGTTTTTCAGGGGGTATTAGGTAGCAAGTCCCGCCGTTCGAAAATGGAGGCAGTGAGAAACATTAAACGTCAATCTTGGTATTTAAGCAAAGCAGATTTTGAAAGGTATCACTTTAGTGGCGGTTGGGTGTTCCCCGGCTGGATAGGCTTTTCTCAATGGATAAAGCATGAGTTTGGCGCCTACCCTAAAAGAGAGATGCTGGTTGAGTTAGGGAGGATGAGCAAGGCGGAGCGTGAAGAGCATATATGGTTCGGGTTGTATTTGTGGGAGAAAAACAGGAATCAATCTTGAGATAAAAGTGAATTGGTTGACAATCTATTAGCAACAATAGCTTGGATTGTTACCTCTGGTGTAACAATCTAGCGGTTTGTTACTCGGCCACACATCACCAGTATCTAATTAGTGGGTGACAGCCCCCAGATAAGGGGACACTCAAGTAGAACTGGATAGCTCGGAGGGGATATTGACAGCTGTATAGCTACGGTATATAATATGATACTCAAGGGCGATGACGGTCAACAACGGATTAGTTGCGAATTGAAATGGGAAATCCCGTCTAATAGTAATTACAAGAGGTAAATAACATGACAGTAAGAGTCCAGATTGAATTATCAGACGAAGAGGATAGGATCATCGAGGGTTACAGAATCGAACACAACAAGAAAAGCAACGAAGAAGCTATCAAAGAAATTATTAAGCATTACAAGATCCCAAATGAATCTAAGGAAAAAAAGAAAACGAGTTGGTGGAAAAGGTTCTAGCGCTCAGTATAAAGCCGGGTAAGATTTGACTTCTATTTTTAGGGTGAGACAAGTTTCACCCAAATTTTTTTGAATCTAAAGAAAGGAGGTAAAATTCTAATGCCAGCAATTACGTTTCCAACTTTAGGTCTATTGATGGGGATAGCAAGCCTTATTTTCGGCATTATTGTTATGATTTTCCCCAAGATACTAAATTATCTGGTTGGTATCTATCTAATCATCATTGGTATAATGGCTATTATAGCGTACCTCGGGTAAAGATGACTCTGGTGGTACTGAGTTAGCCACCGATAATTAGCGTTTTGCTTGTGCCTTGCATAACACAAAGCGCCATTATCAGGGAGGCTTGTATAATAACCAAACAGACTCATCTTGCTGGGCAGCTAAGTGAGTAGTGTCGATAAGTAAAAGGAGGTCAATATGTTAAGGTTGCTCGTGATTATTGGTGTTATCCTATTGATTTTGTGGTTGCTGGGACTACTTATAGGATTCATAGGAGGCCCGTTCCTCTGGGTTTTACTTGTGATTGGAATCATCTTGCTGATTGTCTGGCTGGTGCCGCGAGTAAGAAGATAGACATTAGTGTTAACATCTGAATATAACGAGGTTCAAGAAAAAGCATAAGAAAGGAGGGAACAACATGGCAGCTAAATTCGAACTCTACAAAGATGCAAAAGGTGAATTTCGTTGGAGATTAGTGGCATCTAACGGACAAACCATAGCCACCGGCGGAGAAGGCTATAAATCAAAAGAAAGCGCTAAGGCTGGTATTGAATCCGTTAAGAAGAATGCACCAATAGCCGAAATCGAAGAGAAATAAAGTAAAGTCCACAGTGTAAAGACGCTAGGATTAATTTGGTTCCTGTTTGGTAGGATCTCTCTCAGAAAGGAGGCGAGCGGTTTCTGCCTTTTTTCGAAGCTATATGGGGTACAGACAGGTAAAAGGCCCGGAGGGTACGCCCAGAAGCAATCCTTTCAGCCCAATCATAGGAGTGCTGCCCACGTTATGGTTTCGAGATTGATTGTACTCGCCACTGATTCTTGTCCGGGTTCCAGGTCAGATGATGGAAATCAACATCATCTTCCACAGTAAAAGTTGAGCTATGTCTCATATCTCCATCATTGAGCAAGAACAATAATTCGGGAGACTGCTGATGAAGAGGCAGATGAGTGTGTCCCAGAATAATCCCCTTACATTCCTGGTGTTCCTTCTTTACTTTTTGCTGAAGGTTGATTAAAGCCCTTGAGTGAACTAAATATACCAGCATAATAAATCGTTCAGTAATGGAACTCATTTTGAGATTGCCGGGAGTCACCTTTCTTCGCGGTAGGTGATTGTAGAGCCACATAAGTTGTCGAGGAATATATTGAACCGACGGGTCATATTCGTGCCCGTGACAGTACCAGATGCCCCCCTCCATAAAGGGTTTTATTAATTTGATTGGACTAATAGGATTACCAAGATCAGGATTATCACGATACTTCTCTAGTATATGGTCATGGTTTCCAGGCAAGAGCTTAGTTGGAATCTGCCCGGCGAGGTCGCGAAATTTCTGCGTCATAGGGTGTTGGAGGCAGTTCTCAAATCCGTTTTCATACATATGGAACCAATCTCCCAAGCCCAATATTTCATCGCCAGCCTTAGCCTCTTTTCGGATATAGGTTATCGCCTGGTCCATAGCATTATATTGAGCATCTTTATGTCCGATATGCAAATCAGAAAGGATAAATTTCTTCACTGCAACCTCCTTTTCTGAATCATGAAAGGATAATTAGACTGGCAGAAATCCACACAGGCCAATTCAAATTATACGCCTAATTCACTGAAAAAGACATCTACATGGCCGAATTGATGATCATCATTTGTACATATGAGATTAGGCAAGCGCAAACTTGAAGAATACCCTGCTCCAACCAAGACCTACCCCCATTCATACACACCATGATGCGTCGTACAATGGAATAGCCTACAGCGGTGCATTAAACTTCTTCACAAAAGAAAAGGACTGAACCACGGAGGGCCGAGGGAACCTGCGTGTTAGCTATTGATGCTTGGTGAAAAAGTAATCAGCATCAATCTTTGCAATCTTGCTAGTCTCGGCATCCGTGGTCACATTAGCCAATGACTGCAAAGCCCTGGTGGTGGCAAGCTCATCTCCCTCATGTGCCTCAACAGCGTTTGCCCGCCTCAGTTCCGCCGGTAGGTGCTTGTGCCAATGCATTTCCACATTATGCTGGTACCACTTTTCACTTTCTGGAGTTTTACCGGATTTACCCCTGTCTTTAGTGTAATAGGTAGTGCCTTTTACTACGGTGCCGTTTTTACGAACATGATCCTTCCGGGTTACTTTGATTTTGGCCATCCTTTTGACCCCCTCTCCTGCTGCTTGAACTGCTATCGAGTTCGAATCCTCTTGAACCAAATGCATAGAGACGGAATGAATAAGCCTCGAATATAACTAAAGACATTATCATATCCGATCATTCTGAGTTACTGTTCATAGATGAGTCAGCAAGGACATTATTTAACTGTTGCATAATAACTTCTGACCAATAGATTTGCCCATTCCAGAGGCAACAAAACCTTGGACTGTTGAGTGGCTTTGCACGAAGAAGTATTACTTCCGAAATTCGGTTACTATTATGTGGAAATTTAACCGCTTGACTTGCTCAATTCATGATTGCTATGCTTATTCCAGAAGGAGGCAAGCGGTCGCTACCTTTTTTCGAAGCTAAATGGGGTTCAGGTGGTCGGAGGTTCAAATCCTCTCACCCCGATTTCTAGCCAGATACAAAGATTTTCAGCCCAGACGGGGTGGGTTATCGCCTAAAATAGTAGAGTTTACTGTGGTTGCTTAACTCCATCTTTCATGGGGTACTAGGTAGCAAGCCCCGCTGCTTTCAGGATATCTGGAACCACCTCTTCCTTGCCTATAGCCATGACATGAACTCCATGGCATATGGATTCCTTTTTTATAGTGGCAATCATCCGACCTGCGATTTCTATACCCTTATTAAGTGCCTCGCCTTTGGGGGCACCCGCTAATTCGTCAATCAAGTTTTGGGGCACAAAGACGCCCGGGACATTTTCGTTCATATACTTTGCCATCCTGGCTGACACAAGCAGGATGATGCCGGCCAGAATCTTGACTGGAAATTTGCGGGCATATTCCATAAATTTAGCAAATTTGTCCAGGTCATAGATGGCTTGAGTCTGAAAGAATTCGGCACCGGCTTCAACCTTCTTTTCAAACTTGATTAATTGAGGCTCAATCGGGTTTGCCTCAGGTGTGACTATGGCTCCGGCACAGAACTCCACAGCCCCGTCGAGTGCATTCCCTCCCAGGTCTTTGCCCGATTCCATCTGCCGGATTGCCTTCAGCAATTGTGCTGAGTCCAGATCGAAGACGCCCTTGGCCGCTTTATGGTCGCCAACTACAACAGCATCTCCAGTTAGACAGAGGACATTTCTTATGCCTCTGGTGTATGCGAAGAGAAGCTCGGCTTGAAGGGCAAGGCGATTACGGTCGCGGCAGGTCACCTGTAATATAGGCTCGCCACCTCGCTCCTTGATGGCTAGACAGCCGCCAATGGAGGGAAAGCGCATTACGGAACTCTGGTGGTCGGTGACATTCAGCGCGTCTACTTTATCCTTGAGAAGGTCAATGTGATGGAGCATCTTCTCAATGTTTGTCCCTTTTGGTGGACCGATTTCGCTGGTTATTACAAATTTACCAGATTTGAGAACTTCCCTAAAACTCGTTGTCATGGCTCCTCCTTCATGTAATCCTGATCATTCGCGGCCTGGGTGCCACGTTGTAATCTCTGGGGGAATGATACTTACGCATCAAATCAAGTCGGCCTCGCTCTTTTAGTCGCTGATATATGAGAGTCCAGGCACAATCTTTTTCCTTATCCACCTCGCACTTACCATTATTGGTGCCACCACACGGGCCGTTCAGCAGACCTTTATGACATGCCGTCAGGGGACAGATGCCCGCAGTCTCTCCCAGGACGCATTGACCACATTGGGCACAAACCTCTTGAAAACAGCCCGGACCATCCTCGACGCCTATAAAAAGAGTATCCAGGGCGGGAATGGCTGGCTTGTTAATATAGGTGGTCAGCTTATGCACTCCTAAAGCACAGCTCATGACCAAAATACAGGTAGCATTCTGAAGGGCTCCATTATTTTGTTTAATAGCTACTTCGGTCATCTCGTCACAGGCGGTAGGGATAACTATCCAGCCGGTGACCAGCTTGCCCAGTTTTTGTAGCTGCTCCCTCATTGCCAAGACCTCTTCCCTCCCGCCAGTTTTAGTCATGGTGGCGCATGTGCCACAACCAGCAATATATACTCGGTCAAGCCCCTCTAACTGCTGCTTGATTTCCTCAAAAGGCTTCTGTTTAGTAATAGATTTCATGCCTAACCTCCCACAATTTAAAAAAGTCAAAGTTCAAAGCGTAAAAATCAAAATGACAAATCAAAAATAACTTTTAAATACCTTTCTTGGCATTTTTACTTTTTTATTCACTGTTGCTCTGTCATTTTGCATTTTTATTTTTGCTCTTTACATTACTTTTCTAGGTCGCATCTTAAGCAACGCTTAGCCTCCTGTCTCGCCTTCTCCTCAGAAAAGCCCAGTTCTATCTCTTTAAAGCTACCTTTCCTTTCCTCGAGAGGGAGATGAGGTATTTCGGGTCTTAATTGAGGTTCCCAAGTTTCCTCCTCTTGGGAGGGGACAAGCGCCTCCCCTACAATAACGCTGGGCTTCAGGTCATACATCTCGACTCGTGAGGTATCGCCCCGGAGATATTTGTCTATGGCGGTGGCTCCTCTCCGGCCAGCCGCAATAGCTTCTATAACCATGCCTGGTCCGGAGACAAAATCCCCCCCGGCAAAGACCCCGGGAACATTGGTGACCAATCTGTTCTCATCAACTACCAGCCTCTCCCACCGAGTACGCTCTAAAGCGCTATCCGGGGGTAAAAACGATAGGTCTGGAGCTTGCCCCACAGCAGCAATGACGGTATCCGCTGGGGCAAAAAACTCTGAGCCAGGAACGAGAATTGGGCGCCGGCGTCCACTGGCGTCGGGCTCACCCAGCCTCATGTGGACACACTGTAAACCGTTCACTTTCCAGTCGTTGCTTACTATGCGGGTGGGGCTGACGAGAAAATTAACCTGGACACCCTCAGCCAGAGCTTCATCATACTCAACCTCAGTTACTGGCATCTCTTCCCGCGACCGACGGTAAAAGATGCTCACTGCATTAGCACCAAGGCGAAGAGCTGTGCGCGAGGAGTCCAGGGCCACATTGCCACCTCCGATAACAGCAACACTATGTCCAATCTTGACAGGTTTGCCAACCTTTATATCTCTGAGAAATCTCAAACCATAGTAGAAACCTTCAATGTCCTCCAATTCTCCGGGTATGCCAATGTTCTGGCTTCTTTGCGCCCCGGCAGCGATAAAAACAGCCTCAAAGCCGCTGTTTCTGATATTCTCTATGGTGAAATTAGCGTTGACTGGTGCATTGTATTTTATTTCCACTCCCCGCTTGGCGATATAATCTATCTCCTTTCCAATAACCTCCCGCGGCAAGCGAAAGTCAGGTATAGCTACCGAGAGCATGCCTCCGCCTACAGGAAGGGCTTCGAAGACCGTGACAGGATAGCCCATCTGGGCTAAGAAGTAAGCGCAGGACAGCCCGGTAGGTCCTGCTCCTAGTACCGCTACTTTTTGTTTGTGGGTCTGTGGGAAGGGTTGTGGTTCAGGTAATTCATTAATGTGGTCAAAATACCAGTCGGCGGCAAAGCGCTTAAGTGCCCTGATAGCCACAGGATCGTCGAGTTCCCCACGGCGGCACCTTCCTTCACAGGGGTGATGGCAGATGCGGCCGCAAATAGCAGGGAAGGGATTACGTTCCCTGATGGTGTTGATTGCCTCCAGGTACTCACCGGCGGCAATTTGAGCCACATATTTAGGAATATTGATTCCCACCGGACAGGTATGCTGGCACGGTGATATCATGAGGGCATCACAGACGGCGGCTGCGCACCTCTTTTCTTTTATGTGAGTTTCATATTCATCTTTGAAGTAGTTGAGGGTGGTAAGCACGGGGTTGGGACAGGTTTGCCCCAGACCGCAAAGTGAGCATTCCTTAACTGTATTAGCTATGTTAAGCAAGGTACCCAAGTCATCTTCGCGCCCTTTGCCCTGAGTGATTCTGGTTAATATTTCTAGCATTTGTTTGGTCCCCAGGCGGCAAGGGACACACTTCCCACAGGATTCGGCCTGAGTGAAGCTCAAGAAATACTTGGCCACATCTACCATGCAGGTGGTCTCGTCCAGCACCACCATGCCGCCGGAGCCCATAATCGAGCCTAATTGAGCCAGTGTTTCGTATTCCACGGAGGAGTCGAGAAACCGGGCAGGAATGCAACCACCCGAAGGGCCACCCGTCTGCACTGCCTTAAACCGCTTGCCTCGGGGGATACCACCCCCAATATCAAAGATGATGGTGGATATAGGAGTGCCCATAGGCACCTCTACCAATCCACTGTTGGCAATCTTCCCGGTGAGGGCAAAGACAGCCGTCCCCTTGCTCTTTTCCGTACCTATGCTGGCAAACCAATCAGCTCCACGGTCAATTATGATGGGAACGGAAGCCAGGCTCTTTACATTGTTGATAGTGGTAGGCTTCCCTTCCAGACCTGATTGGGCGGGAAAGGGAGGTCGGGGCCGGGGCATGCCCCGGCGGCTCTCAATAGAAGCCATTAGAGCTGTTTCCTCACCACAAACAAAAGCCCCGGCACCTTCTTTGATGTGTACCACAAAAGCAAAGCCCGAGCCGAGAATATCTTTACCTAAAAAACCCCTTTCTCGGGCTTGTTCTACGGCAGTGTGAACTCGCTTTACTGCTAAGGGGTACTCGGCACGGACATAGATGTAGCCCTCGTTGGCACCTATGGCATATGCAGCAATGGTCAACCCTTCAATAACAGCGTGGGGGTCTGCTTCCAGGATGGAGCGGTCCATAAAAGCCCCGGGGTCGCCTTCATCGGCATTGCAGATGACATATTTCTTATCTCCGGGAGCGCTGCGGCAAAATTCCCATTTGCGTCCGGTAGGAAAACCAGCGCCACCCCGCCCGCGGAGGCCGGATTTCTTAATCTCCTCAATAACCTGCTCGGGAGTCATCAAAAGAACCTTTCTCAGCGCCCGATAACCGCCACGAGCAATATAATGCTCGATTTTTTCCGGGTTGATGTGCCCGCAGTTACGCAGAATGACACGCTGCTGTCTTTTGTAGAAGTTTATCTCTGAATAGTGTGGCACAGCTTCGCCAGTTACGGGGTCATGATAGAAAAGACGCTCCATGGGCTTGCCATCTCGAAGGTGAGAACTGACAATTTCTGGAGCATCCTCAGCTTGGACATGGGTGTAGAAAATGCCTTCAGGTTCAATAACTACATTGGGACCCTGCTCGCAGAAACCGTGACAACCGGTGAAATCTACCTCAGCATGGCTTACCCCCTGTCGGCTTATTTCCTCCTTAAGCGTCTCGTAGACAGCGTCAGAGCCACTGGAGATACATCCTGTCCCCTGACAGACAAAGATCGTGCGACGGTTTTGCATACTATCCTCCACCCTCGCGCTTCTTGAATAACTGCTCCACCTTTTTAGGGTTCATACGACCGTGGACATGATCAGCAACGACTATATTGGGGGCCAGGGCACAAACGCCGATGCAGGCCACGGTTTCCAGTGTGTATTCCATATCAGGAGTAGTCTCACCCTCTTCTAAATCTAGGTGCCGCTTAACCAATTTCAATATCGTCCTCCCTCCCCGCACATGGCAGGCAGTTCCCCGACATACTCTGACAACCTTTCTGCCCCGTGGCTGGGTATAGAGCTGGGTATAAAAACTAATCACTCCTTGTACCTGACTGGAGAAAAGCCCCAAGCTTCTGGCTATAATTGGTACAGACTGAGAAGGAATATACCCGAATTCACTTTGGATTTTTTGCAGCAGCGGTATCAGCGCCCACTTCTGCTGGCTGTACTCAGTTACAAGCTCATTTACCCGTGCTAGGTCAGCCCCTCTGGTTATCTCTTCTTTATCCATCTTCACTTGCTCCTTCGCTTTACTCTGAACAAGCCTAAGCAATGTCTTGCAAAACTCTAAATCCTAATTTCTAAACTCTAAACAAATCCAAAAATCCAAATTTAAATACCAAAACTATTTCTGTTCTGGATTTTGTTAATTAGTGCTTTGATATTGTTTAGCATTTCGTATTTAGTGCTTAGGATTTTCTTATATTCTCCCATCAAGTGAGAGGAATTTTTTCTATTCTTACGCTGCATGCTTTCAGTGAAGGCGCCTTTGTTTCGGGATCTAAGACAATGTCGAATAGTTCATTCACCGGAGTCCCTGGGAATGAAACTGGCATAAAGAGCATCCCTTCACGCAGCGTGTCGGTAATCTTGACCATTGTAGTCACCTCGCCTACAGCTGAGATTACCTTGACCCTCTCACCATCAGTGATGGCAAGTTTTTTGGCGTCAGGCTCACAAATTTCCATAAAAGCCTCTGGGGAGAATTTCTTCAATCGCGCAGACCGGGAGCTTCTGGAGCCACTGCCGAAATGATTAAAAATAGTCCCGGTTAGCAAGGTAAAGGGATAGCCCTTCTTCGCCTTTGCCAGTGGAACATACTCAACTGGGCAAAAGCGGGCAAACCCCTCTGGGAACTGACGACCATGTATGCGACCGACCCCCCGGTAATTGCTCGACTCAGCCCGGTACACGCTCTTCATCTCTGATCTCTCGTAGTCACCCCCTTCATATGAGATGTAAGCTGGTAGCTGACAACAGTTAACTATCTCATCCATAACTTGTTGAGGAGAGGAATATGGCATTGGAACCCGCATTTTGTCAGCCAGCCGCAGGATTATCTCCCAGTCTGGCAAGCTTTCGCCCAGAGGAGCGATTGCCTTTTGCACTATTTGTACCCTTCCCTCAAAGTTAGTGAATGTCCCGTCCTTTTCAGCGAAGCTTGCCGCAGGTAGGACCACATTGGCTAATTTAGCCGTCTCCGTAAGGAACATATCCTGGACCACAAGGAAATCAAGGGAAGTCAGGATTTCTGTAATGAATCTCGAATTTGGAAAGCTCAAGATTGGGTTCTCTCCCACTATGTACATGCCTTTAATCTTTCCCTTTTTTACCTGTTCCATAATTTCCAGGGCTGTAAGCCCAGCCTCAGTCGGCAAACTTATTCCCCAACGTTTTTCGAATTTCCCCCTGGCTTGGGCATCTGTTACACTCTGATATCCGGGGAGAAATTTGGGCAGTGTTCCCATGTCGCAGGCGCCCTGCCCATTGTTTTCTCTTTGCAGCGCATAGACGCCGCCTCCCCTCCTCCCAATGTTTCCCGTCAGCAACGCCAAATTTGCCAGAGCCTTCACATTGTCCGCTCCCGTGATATACTGCGTGATTCCTGTGCCATAGACAATTGCTGCCCGGCTTGCCTTGGCGTATAGTCGAGCAGCGGCACGGATTTCTTGACCTGGAACACCTGTAGCCTCCTCGACGTATTCCAGCGTATACTTTTTCAAGGTTTCGTTAAAAGCTTCAAAGTTATCTGTCCTTCTGGTGACAAATTCTTCATCCAGCAAGCCTTCATCAACAATTACCTTGGCCAGACCATTTATAAGAGCCACATCCGTGCCGACTTTGGGGCGTAACCAAAGATGGGCAAATAAAGCGAGCTTTGTCTGCCGAGGATCTATCAACAATAATTTGACACCGCGCTGCTTGACAGCACGTTTTATGGCATAACCGACGGCAGGGGCTGAGGTATTGGGATCAGCTCCGATAACTAGTATAAGCTCGGTTTGCTCCAAGTCACTAAGATAGTCTGTAGTGCCGGAGAAGCTAAGAGAAGATCCCAGGCCGACCCGACTGGCAGAGTTATACAAGCGACTGCCATTATCAATATTGTTGGTGCCAAGCACAGTTCTGGCGAATCTCTGCAAAAGATAATTCTCTTCGTTAGTGCACTTAGAGGAGCCCAGGATGGCTAGGCTGTCACCGCCATACTCATCCTTTATCCGCCGGAATTGAGTGCTTACAAGTTCTAAAGCTTCTTTCCAGGACAGTGCTTCAAAATTACCATTTACCTTGACTAGGGGTTTGAGCAACCTCTCCGGGCTATGAATAAAATCACAACCATAGCTTCCCCTCACGCAGAGCGTGCCTTTATTCACCGAGCTTTCCTTGCCTGGCATGACCCGCACTACATGTCCATCCTTGGCTTCCAAGCGCATGCTGCAGCCACAGCCACAGAAGGGACAGGTTGTCTGGACAACAGTTTGGGTTGTTCCTCTATATGTTTTCTCCTTCTCTATCAGCGCGCCTGTCGGGCACAGCGCCACACAAGTTCCACAGAAGGTGCACTCGGAGTTTTCTAGTGGCAAATTGTTCAGTGTCGCCGGTATGGTTGTAAATCCTCGTTGAAAGTAATCAATTGCACCTTCAACGACCAGTTCCTGGCAGGCTCGAATACATTTGGCACATAGTATGCACTTGCTTAAATCCCGTTCAAGGAAGGGATTGACCTCCTCAATGGGAATCATCTGAGGAATCCTTTGCAACTCCACCAATCCGATGCCCAAGTCCGAGGCAATTTGACGTAGCTGGCAGCGATTGCCTTTATCGCATACCAGGCAAGAATCGGGGTGGCTGGCAAGCATCAACTTGACTATGGTTTTACGGCGCTCTATGACTCGTGGGGAATGCGTATTGATTATCATCCCCGATGCTATCGGTGTAACACAAGACGCCAGCAAAGCCCCACTTTGTTCATTCTCTACCAGACAGACGCGGCAAGCACCAGTCGGAGATAAGTGGTTATCGTGACAGAGTTTAGGAATTTCTACGCCGGATTCGCGTGCCAGTTCTAGAATGGTCATCCCCAGATAGCCACTTACCTCACGACCGTCAAGAGTAATGGTTATCGGCTGCAAACCCATATCCTCCTTCATAACCTGGCAGGTGGGAGTAAGGCCTTCCAAAGGGGATTACTTATTCTTATCTAGACCCTCTGGCCAGTTGGCAGACACGTAGGCAAAAGACCGAGGGAAATATCTTCCCTCACCTACTGTCCTTATGCCAGTCAAGAGGTCGGAACTGGCGGCACTCTTGGCAATAAAGCCGTAAGCCCCTACCTGTTTAGCAACAAACATGTTCTCTTCTTCATCATATTGGGTTAGAATCAGAACCTTTGTCTCTGGGTATTCCTCGGTTATTCGTTTCGTTGCTTCAAGTCCACTCATCACCGGCATGACTATATCCATCACCGCTACATTCGGCGTAAGACGCTGCACTTTATCAATGGCATCTCGCCCGTCCACAGCTTCACCTATTACTTCCATGTCTTTTTGCAGACTCAGCAGGGCGCAAATTCCTTCCCTGACTACCGCATGGTCATCTACTACCAGCACCCTGATTCTTCTCAGTGTCTTATCCAAGAATTTCTCAGCCCAGGCTACTATTGAAGCTGACTCGACTGGCTTGATTAAATATTGTTCGGCTTCAAGCTTCAAGCCCTCATCCATACGCCACCCCTTAATCAGACGCTTTTCCGGTGAGGCATCAACCACAATGAGAGGCACTTCTCGAGAACTGGGACTCTGTTTCAACCACTGGTGCAGCCGAAAGGCATCTCCACGTGGCATTATTGTGCCCAAAATAATCAGGTCAGGTTTTTCGCGACGCGCTACTTCCTCTGCCTGTAATCTGTTGCCAGCAGTAAGCACCTGCCAACCTTTTACCAGTAATTTAGCTTGCATATCCGCAATGAACTCTGGCTCATCATCCACCAACAGAATTTTAGTGTTCCTTTCCATCTTTCACCTCCTTGTAAACTACACGTTTTTAGGAGTTTGTTTTAGCCTGTTACTAAAAGTATAATGCTCGATCTACTGAAGGAATAGAGGTGTTTACCCCAGAAAGTAGGGAAATATCACCGCAATTTTCTGCAGTTAATCGCTCATTTATGTGGATAACGCTTCCCATTAGTAGGGTGTGGGAAATAAGCGATGCCGTGAAGAGTATGAGGCAATAATCTCAGACGACGATAATGCCCTTGCGCAGGGCATATTTGAACAGGTCAAGGCGGTTGTGGATATCCAGCTTGGCCATCAGGTTAGTCTTATGTCTTTCTACGGTTTTGGGACTAATGACCAGCATACGGGCTATCTCACGTGTAGAGTGCCCTTCTGCTAGCAATTTTAGTATCTCTCTCTCTCGGTTGGTCAGTTGTTCAGAGGTGTCCTTGCTCCTTCCTACTTTGGCTATCTGTCGATAGTCTTCGACTAAGAGTCTGGCTATGGATGGAGATAGGAAAGAATCCCCATGGTACACAGACCGAATGGCTGAGGTAAGCTCTGAGGATGCCGCTGCTTTACTAACAAAACCGCTGGCTCCAGCTTCAATAACGGGTAATACATATTCCCTATCTTCGTATTGGGTCAATACTATCACCTTTGTCTCCGGGAACTCTTTGTGTATTCGGCGAGTTGCTTCCAGTCCATCCATAAGAGGCATAACTATGTCCATAAGCACTATGTCCGGCGATAGCTTGGTAACCATTTCCAGCGCGTCCCGGCCATTGGTAGCCTCGCCTATTGCTTCTATATCCCCGGTAAGAGCAAGCAAGGCACAAATACCATCACGTACGATGGCATGGTCGTCAGTTACCAGCACTCTTATTTTCGCCATATCTAATTTCTTGACCTATTGGAATCTTGGCCCAAACCGTAGCTCCTGCTCCAATCTTGGACTCAATACCGCTGGTGCCACCCAAGAAGCCGATCCTCTCTCTCATACTGAATAATCCACGACCTCGCCCATTTTCCTCTACATCGGTGATTTTGGAAACATCAAATCCTTGCCCGTCATCGCTAATACTTAGCGAGAACTCATCCGGTTGATATGCCAGCACTATGGAAGCATTCTTTGCTTTAGAATGCTCGGCAATGTTGCCAATGGCTCCCTGAACAACGCGGAAAAGAGCAGCTTCTACATCAGGAGGAAACCGCCTCTCAGTTCCTTTAACCTCTACTGTTACGTTAATGTTTAAGGGCTGAAGCCTATTCTTGGCATGCTGGCGAACAGCAGCGACTAACCCCAGCGTATCCAATACAGAAGGGTGGAGATTAGAAATTACCCTACTTACTTCCTTATGTACCTGCACTGTCAGCGCTTGGACTTTCTTCAGCCCAGCAATTAATTGAGCATCTTGATTACCAGACTTCGCGGACATTTCCATCAGCGCTTCTAGCTGAAGTGCTATCCCAGAGAGCGATTGACTGGTCTCATCGTGTAGCTCGCGAGCAATCCTCCGCCGCTCCTCCTCTTCTGCTACAAGATTCTGTCGTGCAAGTTTGTGTAATCTTTCCCGTGCTTTTCTCAGCCGCTCGTACAGTATTGCCTGCTCGATGGCTATGCCAAGTTGGTCCCCAATCGAGTGTAAGAGATGCACGTCTTCTTTGGTGAAGCGATGTGTCACATGGCTAGCAACATTCATCACCCCTAGAACATTATCTTTCGCTCGGAGGGGGACGCTGATGAATGCTCTTAAACCCTCTGAGCTTATCAGGTCAAGCCGAGCGGCATTTGGTTCTGAGGAGATATCCTCCAGTAGCACTGACCTGCCGCTTTGAGCTACCTTTCCTGCAATTCCCTCGCCAGGTTTAAGATGCATCTCTCCAACGTACTTATCAGACAGACCGTGATAAACTTTGTAGGATAGCGTCTGACTCGGTTCATCCAGGAGCATTATTCCTCCCACGGTCCCATTCATGATGTTAAGCACATTATCCAAGCCAATTCTAAGAATAGCATCTAAGTCCTGCAGACCGCTGATTGCCGCTGAGACTCGACTCAAAGCCACGAGGTCATGATAATGTTTCTCAGTCTTGCTACCCTGATCAGATAGATTTAAATCAGAACTAACGGGATCGGCGGCTTTATTAACTCCCTCACCCTTTTTCATTGTCATTACTTCACCAAAATAGCCCTAGGTGTTCCAGAGCCAGCAAGGAAACTCACAAGGTTTTCTACCACGAACAAAGATACTTTCCCTGCAAATAAGCCTATACAAAATCATGGCCTTTTGCAACTTCTTGTGTTTGCTACAATTAAAGCAATGCATTGTTTTCTTTCCTGAGATAGTAGAGTCATCCCTGGCATTGCCAGGCGACATAAGGCACGGAAAAGAAGCCATAAACACTAATGTCCAAATCCCAGAAATCTGATTCTAGACCCTCCTTTTGATTCAGCGCTGTTAGTGGCTGGACGATTTACGAATGACAGAAAGGGATTGAGCAGGCGCAATAACAAATAGACTATGACCCAGCCAGATCGAAGATTTGGTTAGCAACTCGACACCCGCACAATCAACAGATTTTTGTGGGGTTACATGAATTGGGCAACTACATCATTTTAAAGTATCGCCTCTTGCTTGTTATTGGCGGAGAGGGTGGCCGACTCAGCTCTGATAGAGCTTCGACGGCTAAAGGATTCGTTTTTGTAAAAAAACCCTACCCGACCCGGTTTTAAAATATTGTTCAAGTGCAATTGCTCTGGACTTATCTTTAACTGCAAAATATGCTTCTAGCCTTAACGGCGTCCTATTTTTTGTAGAATCAACCTTCCCAGAGTTATGTTCAGTCAATCGGCGGGCAATATCATTCGTTCAACCTACATAGATCTTGTTGTCGATCGCGCTTTTCAGTATATATACATACCACATAGTAAATCTGGCTTGCCAGCCGTAGCCTTGGCGCAGGCTGGCGGAGAGGGTGGGATTCGAACCCACGGTCGGGAAACCCGACACACGCTCTCCAGACGTGCCTGTTAAGCCACTCCAGCACCTCTCCGCGGAGAGGGTGGGATTCGAACCCACGCTCCGATATAATCGGAGACCGCTTTTCGAGAGCGGCACCATAAACCACTCGGTCACCTCTCCTACTGGTTTATTATACCATCTGCTGTGAAACTAGCTTGCCTTGTTGTTCTCTTCCTGCTAGGGAAGGTCATATTTGTCGCCTCTCAATTCCTTCAAGCAAGAGATAGGGTTCAGAGGCGGAGTCTGCGTTTGGAGAAGCATCAGCCCTAGGTTGATAATGATCGCAGCATTGTTCATTCTGAATGAAAAGGACGCAACAGACGCCACCTTTGTGCTTAGAACTACGGTGTAGTATGCCATCTAGACGGTTGCCGCTTTGGTCTCTATGAAGGTGCCTAATATATTCAGTAAATACTTGTGCGGGAACGTACTCGATGTGTTCAGCTCCGTCTTTTTCAATCGGTTTGCTTATTTCCCCCTCAAAATTTCGGAGGAAAATTAATGAAGACCTTAGATAACTTCTATTTGTATCGAATATACTTGGTATTTCATGGTCTTGAGTAAGGTCCAAGACTTCCAATTGTTTTACTACATTGAAAGTTCCGATAGAGGCTACTTTCCCGACCCCGATATCAGAATCATCGACAGTCTCTTCCAGTGCTGTTTCAGGATCAAGTGAGCCATAGAACATTGGAATTCCTGCCGGGCTCATCCTATTCGAATATTTTGCACTTCCTAGTGGGACAGTCCCGATTTCGCTGGCCTTAGATAGCTGTAGGCCTTTATCATGAATTCTGGTGCGGAATACCTTAGAACCTACTTCTATCATTGTAAGTAGGTTTTCCTCCTCAAGGTTTGAGAGTTCCTCTGAAAGATGATCAAGCATTTTATAGACCGGAATAATGTCTAAATCATGAGGGAATTTTTCCTCTTCCTTTGGCCGTAGGAAAATATACCGAGTATGATGCTTCACTTGATCTGAGAAACCTGTCCAACTTAAGAAAAGCGCTTCATCGTCTGGAAGACCATATGGATCTCGCTGGCACCACTCTTGGTCGAGAATATAAATAATGTCATCTAGAACATCTTGATTGCTACCCTGAAGTTCCTCAATCTCTACAGCTATCAATTCGTATGAGTCAATAACCCTGGCTCCCATCCAACCACCTTCAGCACTTTCCCATCCGACACAATTCACCGGGTCATCCCACTCCCTCTCTAGGCCTTCACGTATGAATTCTATTACCTCTTCCAAGGGAGCAGCTATGGGCTCATCGGATTCGTTTGGACAGTAACTGCACTTCTTACTGAATGCATTCTGCTCAATAAATTCCTTTATGGCATAGTCACTGAAGCATTCAGCACAAACATATTTGTCTGGCATTGCCACATCCTATTGTGAATTTTTGTGTCCGTTATTATTTCAATCTTGTTGTTTTTACACGATGTCAAATATAAAACTTGAACTTTGGGCTTCTGTGAGTTATTGTCGGATTTGACACAAGTATTTCGCCTACCGCATCCGAGAAGCCGATGGTAACAGGCTCTGATTCTCCCAAGCGGCAAGCATTATAATTTAGTTTTGTTAAAGCCAAGATATCTTTGGCCACCAACTGAATGTCAATTTCTCCGTGCTGTAGATCGATGCGGACAGGCAAAGGTATCTCGGCTCCGTCGTAGGTTCCTAATCTCGGCTTAAATCCCGATGCCCAAAGGTAACCTGAACGTTCATATGTCTTCCAGAACGTTCCCCTGATTACAGGCATACCACCTTCACGGAACAATTTTAAACTATTTCTCTCTTGCCTTACCCTAATTCCCACTAGCTTAATGCCCGGCGGACAAGCACTTCTAAAACCCTCAAACTCTTCGTTATCAATACCTGATCGGCAGTGCAAGAAGACTTCTTTTAACGGCTTGCCTTCTAAATCTTTGTAAGTGTTTAGGACCCCACTTAATAGGCGACTGGCTGCTCCTCTGCTTATATGAAACTGGTTATTTGCGGGTGAATACCAAGGTCCGTATTCTCCCATGAACACTATGCCATCACCAGAATCAAGAAACATTTGAGCTGCACAGCAAGCAGAACGACTCGCTGAATTTGGGTCTCTGCGGCGATAAGCAATGCCAATATAACAAACCCCTTCTCTCGCAGATTTCAATCTCCACGGCTTGCCCCCAGACTTGTAATATAAAGCAACACCCAAATTCCAAGCACGATCACTCAAGGTAGTTAATCCCCTCTCTCTAAAATCGATTCGCGGCGTTAGCCGCAAGGTAGATTCACGGATAATCTGGATCGGAATATCATACGCCATAGCCCGAGCTTTAATTTGTCGTCTAAAATCGGGCGAGTAAGTATAAATTTTGGGATCATATGGATCAAGGAGGTCAAGCTGGCCACTTCCGCGCTCACGGCTTATCTTGCTACTGACTGAATAGCCTATACCTTCTGTCACGATAGACTGCGGACGGCAGTTCTGATACACAATATCAGGAACAATGCAAACGATAACATTCAGAACCTCCTCGTGTCTCTGCAATCTACTAATACTATCGATATAGAGATTGACTACGCCGCTTGTTCGTTTATGTTGATCGCGGTTACTGACAGCCTCACTCAATTTCTCTGAATCTATTTGAATCGAATGGACGGGATTTTCTGGCCAAACACATGTAAAAGCTGCTTCAAATCCTGGGAATAATGGCCACAGCCGCGGATTGCCTTCAGGATAGATTGCCGATTGTATCCGATGGCTCCACTGAGTAAAGGATTTGATACCATCCGCACTGCCGATAAGAGCATATGAAATGCCTCTGGGATGCGAAGGGAAGTCTGCGTCATAAGGGCCGAAAAGCGAAAGTCCATCATGTGGATCTCCCGTATCCTGCCCGTAGCGAAATTCTAGCGGTGGCTCGGTTAAATAAAACACTTCCGTATTCACGGCTGCTCTTCGTCCCATTCGGTTTCATCTGACTCATCCTCGATAACTTCTAACGCTTCTTCACCAGCTTCAGGTAACCCCAAAGACTTTTCGTCTATTCCCATAGGAGCCATAACCGATAAAGGAGACCCAGCTATATTTATCTCATACCCACGCCCGGCAGCAAGGTTAAATGTTGATTGCCTGTCGAATGCCCATTGGGCTATTGCAAAAACACGTGAAATCCACTGGTAATTCCACCAGCTTCTAGCTATCCTCTTTCGCCGTCTATTCGTGATCCAGGATAGCAGAGCATTACCTTGCATGTCAGTTAGATATAAACGAACCTGCAGTTCGAGTACTTGAACTCCGTACTTTCTAAGGACAGGACGAAATGCCGGAGCCAAGTGATAACGATAAGGATTTCGAGTACCCCCACGTTGTCTGACAGTTCGTTGGCTAGTCGCTAAAACCCGGGATTGTTTTCCTTCATAATCAGTAAATCGGAGCCAGCCATCAGGAGCAGCCAGGTTCGAGAGGTATATTGTTCCATCAAGTGTTTCCTGAGCTCTTCTATGCGAGCAAAGTCTACGTATATGCTCCTTTATCAATATTGTGGCGATATCAATTGGCGGGACGCCATATGGTAACTGCCGACTATCGTTCCACTCGACAGCTATATGTTCAAGATTTGGATCCGGCACTTCAAAACTCCACAGTATATGCTCGGCCTGGGCGTGAAATATCCACCCTGGATCAGTTACTTTGAAATCGTCTGGTGTGGTTATCCTGTAAATGAAATCTGGCATGTATTTAATCTCAAAGAGGTTAGTCCATAGTCTTTCCTCACTGGTCATGAGAGCAGATTGTTGCGCTACCCAATCACTCACGAGTTTTGCTCCGTTCTGCAGTGGAGTCGGGGCATTAATGGAACGCAGCTTCTTGATAAGCTGCAATAAACCCTGAGCCCAACTATCCCGGAAAGGGATGTAAGTAAGGTCTGAATTCATCCAATCCAATTCGTCCGGGCGAATTGCGTCAACAAGGAGTGGTATCACGAAATCTACTTTCCTCTGGTGACTAATATTGTGTCCTAATGTGCGCTCTTTGAGAGGATTCTCTTTGGTTAGGGAGTTCCTAGAAATCAGAGAGAGCATTCTGAAGGTCTGTGTTTTTATGGCTCTGTCGATATCCCTGGGATATGATTCACCGCCGAGTAGCTTTACTCTATAGCACCAGACTTTGTAACCCTCAGTAGTGAGTCTCAGTGTGAGCCATTCGGCCAGGTCACCATCCTCGGTTGCATAACTGATGAAAAGGTGGTCACCAAGTTGCTCATTATCGGCTTCATTATCTGATTTTGTCATAGCTCACCATTGAAAGCACGGTCCGAAATGGAAGGTGACAAGGCATCTAGTTCGACCGAGGTTTCCGCCTGCAATCGTCTCAGAAGATTTACCTCTGTGTTTAACATATCTAATTCAGCCAAGATTTCCCGTTGCTCGGTCACCTCTCCTACTGATTTATTATACCATCTGCTGTGAAAATAGCTTGCCTTTGAGAACTTTAGTGTAAAACTTGGAGATGAAACTTGAGAGTGCTTTATACCTTCAAGCTAGTTCCTTCGTAATAGGTAAGTTTCTGCAAAAAAACAAGAACCTAGGCAAAATTTCGGGGGTGTGATAACCTTCTTTTTAGGAAAATTAAACTATTATGCGTTTTATGGTATTACAGATTCTCGTTTTCTTTCTATTCGTTTGTCAAGAGCAAGTGGTCATGCGCCAGAACACAGATAACCGGGTTCTGAGAAATCACTAAGGAGAAGTTGCCCACATGGAAGTAAAGGCATGGTATAACCTGGATGTAGCTGGGGTTGTCAGCTCTTTGGGTTCAAACGCCGAAGGTTTGACTCTCGACGAAGCAAAAAAACGCCTCGCTCAATACGGGCCTAACGAACTCAGGGAAGAAAAGAAAAAGATCTCCGTCTGGTCATTGGTTGCAGAGCAGTTCAAGAGTACCTTAATCATTATCCTTATAGCGGCAGTAGTTATCTCAGTTGGTCTGGGCATAGTCAGTTACAAGCCGGGGACTGGGCTACCTGAGGAAATTACTGATGCCATAGTGATATTTGCCATCGTAATAGCCTGCGTTGCCCTTGGTGTGATAGAGGAATATCGCTCAGAGAAAGCGATGGAAGCTCTCAAAAAGATGGCGGCTCTCACTGCCACTGTAATCAGAGAAGGCGCAGACGTAGAAATACCAGCCAGGGATGTAGTGCCAGGCGATATAGTTGTGTTGAGCACCGGAGACAGGATTTCGGCTGATTTGCGTCTGATTGAAGCTTTTAACCTGAGGACCGATGAGGCTTCTCTTACTGGTGAGTCAACGCCCGTGGAGAAGGTTACCCAAGTGATTGAAGGCGCTGAAGTAGCTATTGGCGATAGGAAGAATATGGCCTATAGCGGCACCATCGTTACTTATGGGCGGGGTAAAGGCATCGCCATAGCCACCGGAATGCGCACCGAATTTGGCAAGATTGCCGCTATGCTTCAGGAGGTAGAGGAGGAAAAAACGCCTCTGGAAAAGAACCTGGACAGGGTGGGCAAGTGGCTTGGCTATGCTTGTCTGGGTGTAGTTGTCATTGTCGTTGGTCTTGTGTTGGTACGAACCTTGATAAGCTCCGGGACTATCACGGGCGGCGTAATTTTACAGATGTTTATCTGGGGAGTGAGCCTAGCTGTAGCAGCTGTTCCTGAGGCCCTGCCAGCAGTAGTGGTTATCTCCCTATCTCTAGGTGTACGGAGAATGGTAAAACGGCACGCCTTGATAAGGCGATTGTCTGCCGTGGAAACGCTGGGCTGTACCACGGTTATTTGCTCGGATAAGACCGGCACCCTAACTCAAGACCAGATGACAGTGCGCCAGATTTATACAGGCGGCAGATTGATAAACGTCAGTGGAGTGGGTTACGAGCCGAAGGGCCAATTTCAGCTCAATGGCAAGGCTATGGACGTATCTCAAGATACGGCAGTACAGACCCTAATGAGGATAAATACCTTATGCAATGACACCAGGTTGGTTTCCGTTGATGGAGTCTGGGGTATAAAGGGCGATCCCACTGAGGGAGCCCTGGTAGTTGTCAGCGCCAAAGCCGGGCTATTGCAGGAAGAGGCTAATGACAAATTCCCGCGTGTAGATGAAATTCCTTTCTCCTCAGAAAGGAAGAGAATGACCACAATACATAATACCCCGGAGGGTAAGATAGCCTATTCTAAAGGTGCTCCAGAAATAATCCTGGATTCCTGTTCCTATATTCTGACAGATAGCAAGGAAAGGCCGCTAACTGAAAAGGATAAGATTGTGGTACTAGATACTGCCAGGCAAATGGCGGGTGGGGCATTGCGTGTGCTCGGTATGTCCTATAAGCGATTCCCTGAAATACCAACTTACAGAGAGGACTCCGAAGCAGGTATGGTATTTGTCGGTCTGGCAGGTATGATTGACCCGCCTCGCGAAGAGGTAAAAGAAGCTATTAGGTTATGTGATAAGGCGGGAATAAAGTCAGTAATGATTACTGGCGACCATAAACTTACTGCCATGGCAGTAGCCAGGGAACTAGGTCTTCTTAAGAAGGGCATCGCTCTAACTGGGGCCGAACTTGATCAGTTAACCGATGAAGAGTTCGAGAACAGTGTAGAGGATATTGAGGTCTATGCCCGTGTATCGCCGGCTCATAAGCTGAGAGTGATAGAAGCCTTTGACAAGAGAGGCGAGATCGTAGCTATGACAGGGGATGGAGTAAACGATGCCCCGGCTCTGAAAAAAGCTGACATCGGTGTTGCCATGGGTATTACCGGTACCGATGTAAGCAAGGAAGCGGCGGCAATGGTACTGACTGATGATAACTTCGCCTCTATTGTTGCAGCCGTTGAAGAAGGCAGGGGTATTTTCCAGAACATAAAGAAATATTTGATTTATCTACTTTCTTGTAATGTTGGTGAGGTACTTATAATGTTCGTCGCCGGTCTCATGGGGATGGCTTTGCCCCTACTAGCTATCCATTTGCTATGGGTAAACCTGACCACCGATGGATTGCCAGCGCTGGCTCTAGCTGTTGACCCCAGTGACCCGGATATTATGGAACAACCACCTCGTGACCCTAAATCGAGTATCTTTTCTAAAAATATGATGATTACAATTGGGGCTATTGGTGTTGCCATGGCAGCCACAATGATACCTATGTTTATATGGAAGCTGACCTCCGAGGGTGGTTCATGGCAAGACCATAGTAACCCGCTTATACCGGAGGCGCAAACCATGGTGCTGTGTACCATGGTCTTATTTGAGCTATTCACAGTGCTCGCCTGTCGCTCTGAAATACATAGTTTCTTCAAATTGGGCCCCCTCAGTAATAAGTGGCTGATATATGCCAATCTTGGTTCATTGGCTCTGCTAATGGGTGTGCTTTATATACCCGCTTTAAATGGTCCGTTTCATGTAGTGCATATGGGTCCAGAAGACTGGATGTGGATAGTACCGATATCTATCTCGGGCTTTATAATCGTTGAAATCGTCAAATTAATCTACCGGAGGATTAGTAAAACGGCTAGAGCCTAAGAATAATGGGGACAATCAGGAGGTAACGTATGAAAGATTGGGCTTTTGGTTTAACCATGACAATTTTGGGAATGGGTATCACATTTATCACACTTTACTTATTGACCTTGTTAATCCGTCTCCTAATTAAGCTATTCCCTAGTAAGGAGGAGGAGGGCAAGGACTAGATTTGGAATGATACTCAATATATAAAGTAAGGAGGCTTTTGATGGATGTCTTTATTTCAGCGCTTTCTAGCCTTGTACAAGGATTTGCCAGTCTTACCTGGCAAAGCGCCATTATGATTCTTCTGGGCTGTGTTCTCCTTTATCTGGGCATTGCCAGAAAATTTGAACCTCTTCTATTGATACCTATCGGTTTTGGCATAATCTTAGGAAATCTTCCCCTGGCTGGTTTATCGGCATACGATAAAGGTGGCATTATAAATTTGCTCTATACCTCCGGTATCCTTACTGAGCTATTTCCCTGCCTTCTCTTTCTCGGACTTGGCGCCATGATAGATTTTGGTCCCATGCTGGGCAACCCGCGTGTGCTTATCTTTGGCGCTGCCGGTCAATTTGGCATATTTCTGACCCTCCTTTTGGCTCTACAACTTGGATTCGCTCGCCAGGAGGCTGTTTCCATAGCCATAATAGGTGCCTGTGATGGACCTACCGCCATATACGTCACCACTAAATATGCGCGTGCATTATTGCCGGCGGTATCAATCGCTGCCTATTCCTATATGTCTCTGGTACCGATTATTCAGCCCCCTATCATGAGAGCCTTAACCACCAAAAAAGAACGCGCCATACTTATGGAGCCTGGTGAGAAAAAGGTCTCCCAGAGAGTTAAAATCCTTTTCCCCTTGGTGACTGGAATAGTCACTATACTCATAGCTCCGATGGGGGCACCGTTGATGGGAATGCTTATGCTGGGAAACTTCATGAAGGAGTCTGGTGTACTCGAAAGACTGGTAGACGTTTCCGAATCAACTTTGACTAACATAGTGACCCTCTTCTTGGGGCTTTGCATCGGTGCCTCAATGTTAGGCGGCAATTTCCTGCGCTGGCAGACCATACTTGTGTTTATTCTCGGATTGATAGCGATTGCACTTGACACAGTAACAGGGGTTTTGCTGGGGAAGCTCATGCGGGTGATAACGAAGGGAAAGATAAATCCCCTAATCGGTGCTGCCGGTACCTCGGCTTTTCCAATGTCAGCGAGGGTAGTGCAAAAAGAAGGGCAGAAAGCAAATCCGAGAAGTTTTTTGTTGTTCCATGCTATAGGTGCTAATACCGGTGGTCAGATAGGTTCGGTTATGGCCGCCGCGGTCATGCTGGCAATCATGTCAGGTATGGGTATCAAGCCACTCCCATAGCACCTATTCAACCCCTTGGTACCACACAATGGGCAGTTTACGGCATTGAATAAAGTGTCGTCCTGTGTTACATTTTAGGTTGTTTTTTGTACTATTGGCCCCTGTAGCTCAGAGGATAGAGCACTGGCCTCCGGAGCCAGGTGCAAGGGTTCGAGTCCCTTCAGGGGCGCTTTGTAATTGGGCTGTTTAAATGGGAAATTAAAATTAAACAGCCGTGTTGTATGATAAGGAGGGTGTTAGGTTATGGCTGAGCTTCTTGAAGTAAGGTGGCATGGTAGGGGAGGGCTGGGAGCGGTGACTTCGGCGGAGCTAGTTGCCCGTGCTGCTATAAGCGAAGGAAAGTATGCTCAGTCGTTTCCTAGCTTTGGACCGGAAAGAAGAGGTGCGCCAGTCCTTGCTTTTCTCAGAGTAAGTGATGAATTCATTAGAACCAGGACAGCTATCTACGAGCCTGATGTAGTGGCTGTGCTCGATCCCGGGTTGTTGCACGCAGTTGACGTGACCTCAGGGCTTAAGGAGAATGGTAAAATCATAATTAATTCTAAGAAATCACCTGCTGAACTGAAGTCTGAGTTTGGATATAAATGGCCTGTAGCTGCAGTTGACGCTACAAGAATCGCCAGGGAAACTATCGGAATTCCTATCACTAACACCGCTATGATAGGCGCACTGCTAAAAATTACTGAGGCCGTGAAACTTGACTCTGTGGTTGAGCAGCTACAGGAGCGGTTCGGGGCGCGGGCTAAGGCGAATATCGAGGCTATGAAAAGAGCTTACAAAGAGACTGTAATGAAGGAGTAAAGGATGGCGGAGAAAAGGCTAAAAACGGGGTCGGATTTTACCTGGGGAGACATGGAAGTTGGCAATATAGTTAAAGAAGCGGGCAGTGCTGCCTTGCGCAGGACAGGTGATTGGAGATCCCAAAGGCCGATAATTGATAAAGAAAAATGTAACAAATGCGGCTTATGCTGGCTTTATTGCCCTGATGCCGCCATAAAGCCTCTTGATGATGGATATTATGAGACTGACCTTTTCTACTGTAAGGGCTGTGGCATTTGTGCCAATGTGTGTCCCAAAGAGGCTATAACTATGGTAGAGGAGGAGGAAAAATGAGCAAAAGAGTAGGGTTAGAGGCCTCATTTGCCGCAGCCGAAGCGGCTAGAATGGCTGACGTTGATGTTATTGCTGCCTACCCCATAACACCGCAGACGCATATCCCCGAGAGACTTGCTGAGATGGTGGCTGATGGTGAGTTAAATGCCGCTTATATTCCCGTAGAGTCGGAGCACTCAGCCCTGAGCGCTTGCGTTGGAGCTGCTGCGGTAGGAGCAAGGACTTTCACTGCTACTGCAGGTCAAGGTTTGGAA
>JBAVCL010000037.1:0-1664 GCA_049586675.1 Dehalococcoidia bacterium | reverse complement strand
GTGAAATTCTCAATCAAAACTGTTTTGCCTTGAACCTTGACTGAAATCGGAAAGTGAGAGAACACGATTTTGAGCTTGTACGAAAAGCCCTTTTGGACGCCACTAATCATGTTTTGAATGTGAGAGTGTATTGTGCCTACGAGAGAGGCTTCTTTTTTACGAGGCCATTCAGCCCAAACGCGAATTGTTTTCCCGTTAACATCAATTGATATTGGAACGTAAGAAAAGTCACGCGTCAGAGTGCCTTTGTCGCCTTTAACTGTGACTTTCCTTCCTGCAAGGCTCACGTCTACACCATCGGGAACTTGAATTATTCTGGAGATTTCGGGCAGCCGCATCAAAAAACACCTTGCTAATAAACGAAGGCTAACAATCTGCCTCCGATGTTCTTTTCTTCAGCTTCCCTGTGGGCTAACACGCCTTTAGAAGTTGAAACCACCATTATTCCCACGTCTCTTGACGGCAGGAATTTCTTCTCCCAATCTTCGAACTCGTCAACTCTGACGGCAAAGCGGGGTTTGACAGCGCCGCACTTGTTTATTCTTCCCAAAAGTTGAATTTTGAACTTTCCAGAGCGGCCATCATCAATAAACTCGAACTCGCCGATGTAACCGTTCAACTGCATTATCCTTAATACTCTGCCTAGAAGTTTAGAGGCGGGGCTAATTATGCATTCGCGCTTGTTGCGCATCTCGTTGTTTATGATGGTTATCAAGCCATTCGTCAGCGTGTCCATCGTGCTACCTCGTTACTCATATTTTTTAAACCCAAGTTTCACGGCTGCCTCTCTAAAACAATGCCTACACAAATATAAATTGTAACGTCGGATAACGGGTCCATAAGAGCCGCATCTAACGCAAGGCCTTGCTCCTTTGCCGTACTTTCTTACTTTCTTCAACTTCTGTTTAGCCATACATCCTTCTCCTGTTTTATACGATCTCAACTCCTAAAGTGTGCTTGGCAAAAACAATCGCCTCTTCGGGCGTTAAAACATGCTTGGAACCTATGTGCGCTTTCTCTTTTCTTCGGTTTTTCACGCGATATCCAGGGCGGCTCATGGAGACACAGACGTCCATGCCGAAGATGCCCACATCGGGGTCGTACTTTACACCCGCTATTTCGATGTGTTCCTTTATGCCGAAAGCGAAATTTCCTTGCTTGTCAAAAGACGAGCGAGAGATTTTATTATCAACAACGGGCAGAACTTTCTTCAGAAAATCAATTGCCCTCTGTTTTCTCAGCGTCACAACACACGCTATTGGCTCGCCTTGCCTTATCCCAAAGTCTCTTATGGTTTTCTTGGCTTTTTTCTTAACGGGCGTCTGATTTGTCAACTCCTTCAACACTTTAGAAGCTTTTTCCAGCGGTTCGCCTGATTTTCCAACGTTAAGGTTGACGACGACCTTCTCGATTCTGGGTTTAAGCATAGAATGCTCTTTCCACTTCTTAAGCATCGCATCCTCACTCAATGGGAGTCGCCTCCGGTGATGATATGAGAGATTGAGTCGCGCCTATTGAAAAAACGAAGTTTAGAATTGTTTGATAGCGATTGCCCTTTTCGTCTTCGATCACTACGAGGGCGTTTCTGCGTTTCTTTGCTTCGGCCTTTTCAATTTCAACTATTCTGCCTTGTTTTCCAATGTTCTTTCCACCCGTTATAACGG
>JBAVCL010000036.1:0-130851 GCA_049586675.1 Dehalococcoidia bacterium | reverse complement strand
GAGCCGCAGCCATTGCTGACGGTTAAGGTGACATTGTAGGTGCCGGGGCTATTATAGGTTACCGTTTGAGGCCCTTGTGTATTAGCACTTGAAGGATTGCCTCCAGGGAAAGTCCAGTTCCAGCTCGTGGGACTGCCTGTGGATTGGTCGGTAAAGCTGACATTCAAAGGAGCGCAGCCAGAGATTGGCGTGGCATTGAAGGCTGCCACAGGAGTCTTGCCCACTGTGACGTGTGTTTCGGGAAATTCTTTGGATGTGGAGTTACCTAGATAATTGGCATAGTCCACATGTGTATCAGGATAAACGTCCACCAACTGGTAACCAGGGTTGTCAAAAGTTACATTGAAAGTTATGGTTTTTGTAGTATTTAGGCTGATGGAGCCTAACTTCCATGTCATGTTTCCGACGGTGATGGAATCCGGCGCGGGGACAGCGCTGCCAAGCACATAATGGACGACTGAAGGCAAGACCTCAGTGACCACGACATTGGTGCCGGCTATGTTGATAATCCTCTGGGATATCGCTTCGAACATAAATTGTATGTCGCTGGAAGTAGGGGCGTGATAATACCACCCTCCGCCGACAAAGGCCAGGCCATCGTGATTGTAGCCAGCTCCATAGGAAGGCTCAGCTGGGTCGCCTGGATTATAAGTGTGCCCGCTGGCGGGTAAGTCGTCGAGGAAATACTGGGAGATACCATACACAGGGTCATTAGAATCACCCAAGCCAATGGTGTACAACGTGATGCCAGCGTTATGTGCCGCTTGGGCAGCGTCGCGGGCATATTGAGCATCAGCTTCAGTAAAGTCCCGACCATTGCCGTTGGGTTTGTTGGGTAGTCCGTCGGTGAGCAGAATTTCCACCCACACGGCTCCTGTGCGCCCATGGGTGGTTAACTCGGTATTGGCAGTTTTAATGGCATCGCCGATGTCGGTCGCCCCGCTCGCCGACAAACCGTTAATTGCGGTCTTCACAGCGTTGAAGTCGGTGGTCAAGCCTTGATTCAGGGTGGCGCTACTGGCATAAGAAACCAAACCAACTCGGTCTTGAGATGAATCGAGCAGGTTAACGAAAGCTATGGCCGCTGCTTTTGTATCCGCGAGTTTGGTTCCGTCCCCCATAGAACCTGAGCGGTCAAGGATGAGAATGATGTCCACAGGAAGCCGCTGCGCCGCCGGTTCGCCAGCGCCGGTAACGTTGAGGGTTACCATTGCTGCTCCGCAGGTGAGGTTAGGAGATGCGCTTTTGGCAACATCCAGACGGGGTGGATTTCCGGGTGCCGTGGCATAATAAACCGTAATCCGAATGTGGTCCACATTTGCAGTTCTAGTCCCAGTGGTAATTTCTGTCGCTGATATGGCAACGCCAAAATTTGTAGCATTGATATCGGCAGGAGTCCAATTTAGCCCCCAAAGGTCAGATGCACCGCCATAGGATACATATGTATCTGTGTCAGATTTTGGCCATAATGAAGACGAGGCTTTGTTATTTCCACTTATGTTTCCACCTTTTACTAAACGAATACTGTAGTCGGTCGTTCTCTGAGTAGTACCGCCGCCCTCATATCTATCCACTTCCACGACGATACCTTGTATCGTTGCGTTACTGGCAATAGAGAAAATGAAATTAGTTGCTTTTAGATAATGGGTAATTTGGCCGGCCGTTGTTAGGCTTGCGGTGGCGGTAATGTTATTTTGAGTCTGTGCGTTGGAGAGACTTGACCAATCTACTGTTCCAACTGTGCTGTCATTGGCAAAAGTCGAACCATTATTTGGTCCGCTTGACGCTGCCAACACTGGTGACGGGCTGGCGGTGGCCAGCCCCATAACAATCAACACCGCCACGCTTATCAAGGAAAATATTATCTTTTTCATATCTGTCCTCCATGTAGGACTAATAGCCTATTACCATACTAATGTCATATTACCTTTGTATATATATAGTCGCTAGAAAAAGGAAAATCCCTCGCTTTTTTTAGTACTTTTGGGGGATTTTTCCCAGATTTGTCAACCAAGTGTTAGATACGAATGATACCAGGGAAACCAGTTCACTTTAAGTTCAAACACAGTGATTAATGCTAGCACGCCCCCTTTTTTTTTGTCAAATAGTCATGGTTAGAAAGTACTAGGACTTGGCTCTGGGATAAGAGGTACTTTCCTTCAGCATCCCTCCGCTGGCGCCTTTGATGTTCATCAGACAATAGGTCCTAGGTAAAAGGTCACATTACTAAATTCTAGACAAAACAGTACCGAAACGGTACCGACGGGTGATTCTTATCGGATTGGATGGCTGTTATATATGATATATTATGAGGGGGCTAAAATATCTAGCCGTAGCGCTGACGCTGATTGAGGTAATACTCGTTGGTGCGTCAGTACACGGTGTGTTACTTGCTAGTGAAAGCAGCTCAGCCTATAGTTATTCGCCTGTTTATTATGAAGCAGCTGCCGATAATGGTGATTCCTCAAGCTATAGTCCTTCCCCACAGACGACGTATTTTCTCGATGATAGCTATCTGGCTGAGAGGTGGGGGGTAAGCAGGATTGAGGCACCCCAGGCCTGGCAAATAACCAGAGGGGACCAGTCAATTATAGTAGCTGTGTTGGATACGGGCATTGATAAGGATAATCAGGATTTGGCTGGTAAGGTGGTGGCTGAGGTCAATTTCACCGATAGCCCGACATGCGATGACCTTTATGGGCACGGGACCCACATGGCAGGCACCATTGCCGCCATCGCCCCGGAATGCCGGCTAATGAATGTGAAAGTGGCTGATGATATGGGAAAGTGCGAGACATCGGTGGTAGCCAAAGGTATCATCTGGGCGGTGGATCACGGAGCCAAAGTTATCAACTTAAGCCTGTCCATGACAACATCGCCGGATTTAGAAGAAGCGGTAAACTATGCCTGGAGCCAAGGAGCGATAATTATAGCAGCAGCGGGCAATAAAGGCACTTCGGAGCCTTCCTACCCGGCTTATTATGACGATTGCCTGGCGGTGGCTGGCACCAATGAAAACAATTCCTTGGCTTTGTTATCCAGCTATGGCGACTGGGTAGATGTAGCTGCGCCAGGCTTTAACATTTACTCCGAATTGCCCCAGAATCAATATGGCTATAAGACTGGCACCTCGGCAGCCGCGGCTCATGTCTCAGGCGTGGCTGCGCTGGTTTTCAGTATCGCTGAGGATACTAATGGCGACGGAGCAATCAATGACGAGGTGCGGTGGGCTATTGAAACTAGTTGCACTCCCATCGCTGCAGATGGTGTGGGGCGGGGGCTGGTCAACGCTTTCCAGGCGATAACAGAGACAATATCTTCTTAACCATAGCCTCCTCTCATCAACGTCCTCCCATCGAAGCGGGAGCTCTTTGTGGGCTCCCACAGACTGAAATCCCAGGTCAGCACGAAATTAAACAGCCTATATTCTGAATGGGGAATTATGTACCGAAATTATGTGGGAGGCTATAATCAGTGTTCGTGGTTGTTGTCCTCTAAATTATCCCGCATAGCCTTCCGGGCCCGCGACAGCAATCCCTCAACCGACTTTGGTGAGCGACCCATAACCTGACTTATCGCTAGCACGGGCATATCTTTGAGGTATTTCAATACCAGCACCTCTTGATAATCCTGGGGCAAGCCCGCCAAAGCTTGGTGAACTAATTGGCGAATCTCTTCGGACTCCATCGTATTGAGGATCGCTTGGCCATCGTCCCCAATTTGCTCTAGTTCAAGGGCATTAAAATCGGGGAGCGATTTCTCAGGTTTAGGTTCTCTCGTCTGGCGACGATAAAAGTCATTTATCTTGTGAAGTGCGATACTGCGCAGCCAGGTGTAAAGCTGGCTGTCACCACGAAATTTGTCCAGTGAACCTAGGGCAGCCAGGAATACTTCCTGAACCAAATCCTCAGCTACGGCCTCGTCTCGACCTACTTGCTGCAATATCAGAGAGTAGAGTCTATTCCTATAAAGATTGTAGAATTCCTCCATGGCTGCGCTGTCGGCTGAGTGCAGCTTCTCGACCAGCTTAGTTTCATAACTTTGCGAGGTGGAACTAGCTATTGTCATATCGTAGCTACCTATTACATCACGCTACCGTGATATCTTTAGAATATCAGCTAGCCAGGTCTACGGGAATCACCTATCAGTACTGATTTGTAGTAGAATTTAGTACTATGCCCCTCGGAAGATGACGCCTTCGTATTCAGTATTGAAAAAGAGAGAAAATCGCAATGACAAGGAGGCTAAAGCCTCGTGCGCGGAAGATAAACAATCATTCGGGCTTGGCTTTGCGCCTGAAGTGATAATAGCCACCATAGCCAAGGAGTACTATGGCCACAGCAATCCCGGCGAACAATCCTATATTAGACTTGCCTCCCACTACGGGGTTTGTGGACACCAGCAGACGAACATACAACTTTACACCCAACATGTCGCTGGATTCAGCAGCGACTCCCAACCATATCTCCCAGTCCTGGCCTGCCCATTTTTGCTCTTGCGGTATAGCTACCATTACTGTTGCATTCGCCCCAGACTTAGCGGCCACCTCGATTTCCTGAAGAGAGAAGCTTATCCAGCTAGCATAGGGGAATTCAGCCCTTCCTTCTCTTCTTTCCTCTTCTGGAGGCTGAAAGGTGGTGAAGGTGAAAACACGAGCTACTTCATTCTTATTGTAAATGGTCAGTTCGAATTCTCTTGCTTCTCCGGTGGGCAAGTTATCGATTTTCACCTCGGCGGGGGAGACGCCGAAGTTAACGTCTTGAGCCAGAGTAAAAGAGGGCAGAAAGATGACCAGTAAAGCGGCGATGAGCCCTGCTAATTTGATATGCCCTACCATCAGGTAACCGCTGCGCTTATGGTGATCTGGGTTTGCATCTGCCTGCCACTAACGAAGTAGGTGGGAGTCAGCAATCTCAAGCCAAATTTCTTGGTATCTCCGGGAGCTAAGCTTGAGCCTGAGCCCCCCGAATAAGGCCAAAATTCGCTTTGTGTCTTAGTGACGGGGACATAACCATTGCCTAAAGGTCCTCGTGTGGTATCGCCAGATATACGGAACCATAATCCATATATGTGCTGACCATTAGTGCCATTGCTGCTCAGCGTCCATTTATATGCGCCGGGATTATCCACCCATTTGGCATCATCTCCCACAATAAAGGTGTTCACATTACAATTGCCCTCTATGGTCAAAGTGCACCACTCTATCGACGGGCTTGTCTCATACTCTGTGTTTGATGCCACATTTCCTAGAGGCCATTGTATTTTATCCAAGCTGATGGAAATTTCATTGGCTCCTGTCATAGTGATCGTGATTGTGCCGTTTTCCTGAGCTAGAGCTGGCAAGGAAAAGATTAAGACTAGTATAATGGCTACCACAATACTCGTGATTACTGTTTTCATCTACACCCTCCTAATTTGATGAACCTCTGCTTACTGTATTGGGTAGTCGTTTTCGAACAAACCGACTACAGTAAAATGCTACAATTCTCCTCGGCTCTTGTCAAGCCTTGGAGGCGGAGATACATAGGTAACACTTATGGTATGTTTAATGGGGATAGATTACCATGGGAGTTAATGGAGTGAGAAAGTCAGCCAGGACAGGGTATTGACATTTTTTTGAAAAAGTGTTACTCTTTTAACAATATATCCACTATTATTTGCTAAAATGAGAATGAGGCTGTCTTGCTGGACAATCAACCAATTCTTTCATCATTTACCTCCTTTCATCTCATATATGGGCGGCGGGGCTGAGTCAGACTCCGCCGCCACCTGTAGCATCTAGGGGTCAATTCTATTCTATTTTGGGCTTGTATTGGATAAAGTTGTTATTATTATTGATTTGTCGTAAATAATAAAACTTGTTATAATAGAATCTTCTCTAAAGCAGCAAAATTCCCGTGAAATAATCAGGAAAGGTTAAACATGGCGGTAAATCTCGAATCTGGAAATATAGTTTTGAGATTATGGATCCTGCTGCACCGAACCCGTGACGTGCTTAGGATGTGCGAGGATCCACTATTTAGTGCATACGGGATTACTACAGAGCAGTACGCAGTGCTTGCGGCTATGAAATACTCCGGTAGTCCTCTAAGGGTAACTGATCTAGCCCAAAGCTTAGAACGTAGCCCGAACAGCGTCAGTATGATAATCGACCGCATGGTCGAAGCTGGTCTGGTTAAAAGGACAAGAAACACGCGTGACCGCAGGGTAGTACATGTGTTTATCACCAGCAAGGGAGAAGCCGCCCTTAAACCAGCAACTCCGGCGGGCTTTGATTTTATCCAGAAAATTCTGTCGTCACTATCTTATAACGACAAGCGTACCCTTGCCCGTCTGCTCGAGATAGTAAAAGACAAGGCACTTGAATATCTAAATCCCGGAGTGGATGTAAAGGAATTAAGCAAAAATAGTGTCACAACCAAGACCGATCTAATGAAACGACTGGTCCTGTACACTTTGCCCTCTAATCCTGAGGCCAAGCGTCAGGGGGGTAAGAAGAGAAAGACCACATGACGATGGCAGTTAGCTTTCCTTATGCTAGCTGGTGTAGAGCAGTTCCGCAGGGTTCGCAATAATCCCGTATGGCGAACGTACTCCCCGTTTCAACCCACAGGTAAAACACCTTAGCCACCACTGCCATTAATATACTGTACCTCCGATACATGGTAAGGTGCATATCAAATCGACAAATAGATATGGTTGAGCGGTATGTTATATAATCTAGCAGAAATCTAAAAAGGTGGCAGGGAATTGTCAGGCCAACTTTACGATGTCATCATAGTAGGGGCAGGGCCCGCTGGAAGCCACATAGCTTATGAACTAGCTTCGTTAGGCCATGAGGTCGCTGTTTTTGAAGAAAAAAGTGCATCGGGACTTAATGTCTGTTGCACAGGAATAATCAGCACTGAATGTTTCCACTCCTTGGACCCCGGCACAGATGTGATATTAACCAAGCTAAACTCAGCCAAGTTTTTCTCTCCTTCGGGGAGATGCTTAAGATTGCAGGCTGAAGATGTTCAGGCTTACGTTGTCAATCGGCTTTTACTCGATAAAGCGATAACCTCTAAAGCTCAATCCCAAGGGGCGCAATGTTTCTTCTCCTCGCCAGTCATTGACATCGTTCCTGGGAAGGATAGCATACAAGCTGAAACTTTATGCTCCGGAGGCAAGGAGATATTCAGTGCTAGAGCTGTGGTCCTGGCTAACGGATTCAGGCCCAAGCTGCCCCAGAAGCTAGGTCTAGGCAAAATCAAGAGCTTCCTCGTCGGTGCTCAGGCTGAAGTTGAAGCGAAAAACGTTGATGAACTCGAAGTGTACTTTGGTCAAGAAATAGCACCAGGTTCATTTGCCTGGCTTGTGCCCACTTCAACGAATAAAGCATATGTGGGCCTTTTAGCAACAGCTCAGGCCAAGCTACATCTGCAAAAATTCCTTAACAATCTCTTTAACCAGGGTAGAATAGCAAGTCGGGAGGTAGAAATCAGGCAAAAAGCTATTCCCGTAGGAAGTTTGGCTCGCAGCTATGGAGACAGAGTACTGGTTATTGGGGATGCTGCCGGACAGGTAAAGCCTACTAGTGGTGGAGGAATATACTTCGGGCATCTTGGCGCTAAGATAGCAGCCAAGGTGCTTGATGGAGCTCTCAACAATGATAATTTAACCGCTGGCCAGCTTTCGCACTATCAAAAGCAGTGGAAGGCAAGAATGGGCAAGGAACTCTCCCGTGGCTATTGGGCGAGATGGGCTTATGCCAAGCTAAGCGACCGCCAAATCGATGGAATATTCAACGTGCTGGACTCTAGCGGCATGGTTGAGGCTTTGCTCAACTCAGGCAATTTCTCCTTCGATTGGCACGGCAGGTTGATTTTGACTGTCCTGAGACGTAGCTCCGCCTATCCCTTGCTGAAAATCAAACATCTCTTTTCTCGTGAGGCTAGTTCATGACTCAAACAAATTATCCTCCCCAGCACGTAGCCATTATCATGGATGGCAATGGCCGATGGGCAAGGAAACGTGGCTTACCCAGGCTTGCTGGGCACAAAGCTGGCGGTGACAATATTCGCCCGGTGGTGAAGATTTTTGCCAACTGCGGAGTAAAATATCTGACCCTCTATATGTTCTCCACCGAGAACTGGAACCGGCCTAGGATAGAGGTCGCCGGCTTACTCGGTCTTCTAGCAAAGAAGATTAACCAGGAAACTCAAGCTTTTCATCAAGAAAATATCCGACTGATGCACCTGGGCAGGCTGGATAGGATGTCTCAGAAACTCAGAGAAAAAGTGCAGGCAGCAGTTGAACTCACTAAAAATAATACCGGGCTTACACTTTGCCTCGCCTTCGATTATGGTGGACGTGATGAAATTGTCCAGGCAGCCAGACATATCGCCAGCGCTGGTATTTCCAGTGATAATATAGATGAGTCTGTGTTTGCCCGGTATCTATATAGCCCTGACATCCCCGACCCTGATTTGGTCATACGCACCGGTGGTGAGAACCGCCTCAGCAACTTTCTCATCTGGCAGGCTGCCTATAGTGAATTTTACTTCACTCCAGTGTTATGGCCTGATTTTGGTCTTAAAGACGTTGAAGAAGCGCTTTCTGAATACAAACGCCGCCAGCGCCGTTTTGGCAAAATATGAGGCGCTTAACAACTAGCCAATGATAAAGGGAGAGAAACAGCCTTCAATAACGACTCAGATTGTTGGACGACCTCGATTTCCACCCGCACTATGCCGATAGGAATCCGCCATCAACAGGTATCAGCGCTCCATGAACATAGCTAGACAAATCACTGGCTAAGACTACAGCAATACGAGCCACTTCATCCGGTTGCCCACCCCTTTTGAGAGGTAGCCTGGTGCTAAACAATACGCCAGTTCTAAGCAGGCTCAACCGGAGCTGGGTGATTTCCTTGGCCACGGCCTTTGTTCCCGGAGTTACTATTCCGCCAGGTATAATGGCATTTATTCGGAAACCATTTTTGCCATATTCCTTGGCTAGAGATCTGGTCAGAGCGATGACCCCCGCCTTGCTTATGCTATAAGTAGCCATGCCTTCTACGAAAGGTAGGATTGCCTCGATAGAGCCAACGTTGATGATGACTCCGCCTCTCTTCAATCGTCTCTCTATCATATGTTGACACATTAAGAGAGCTGACTTCAAATTAATGCCCATCACTTTGCTGAAAAAGGCATCGTCTACTTCCAAGAAACCCTTAAAAGGATATATTCCTGCATTGTTTACCAGTATGTCGGGCTCTTTCCCCTTCAACTTCTCCCACAGGGCATCTATTTCCTCTTTCTGGGAAAGGTCTACTTTATGAATATTGATCTCCACTTTGAATGTTGAAAACTCCCCAGCTACAGCCTTTAGCCCCCGTTCATTCATATCTACAAGTTCTAAATCCGCACCTGCTTCTGCAAATCTATAGGCCATTGCCTTACCAATACCCAGGGCGGAACCAGTTATTAAAGCTTTTTTCCCCTTCAGGGAGATAAGTTCCGATAGAGGCTTTAAAACTTTCATGGCAATACTCTACACTACTTGAGTATGCATCATACAACTGCTTTACCATTATACCATGGCGCATTTTAAGCTTAATAATCAGTAATGAAGGTTCAGACGGCTTGATACGTATTTCAGGATAGACTTCAGCGATGATGGGCTCTGTGTAATATTATATAATTGAAACGAAGTATGCAGAGGCATACTTCTTATTATGGTCTCAATAATCGTTCTGTTGGTGGTCTTTGTCCTCATCGCCATCCGGCAAATCGGCAAGTTCCGCCTTCAGATATGGCAGATAATGCTGCTCGGGGCACTGGCGGTATTGCTCACGAGACAAATCTCCCCGGCTGAAGCTCTCAAGGCCATCAATCTGGATGTCATACTCTTCCTGTTCGGCATGTTCGTGGTCGGCCAGGCGCTGGAGGAGAGTGGTTACCTTTCTCAGCTTTCATCTCGGCTATTCGGACGAGCTAAGACAGTGGACAGCCTGTTACTCCTGATATTGTTTGGTGCTGGGCTGCTATCGGCTTTCCTGATGAATGACACACTGGCCATTATTGGCACCCCGGTAATGTTGCAGATTGCCAAAAAGACGGGTATTCGCCCAAAGCTGTTGCTACTATCGCTAGCTTTCTCCGTCACCATTGGCAGCGTGATGAGTCCTATCGGCAACCCGCAAAACCTGCTGGTTGCCATCAACGGAAATATTCCTAATCCGTTCATCACTTTCCTGCGCTATCTGGCGGTGCCAACTCTCATCAATCTTTTTCTAGCCTACCTCATTCTCAAGTTTTTCTATAGGGGACAATTGAAGAACGAGCCACTGAATTACTCAGCTGACCCCATTACAGACCCAGCGCTGGCACGATTGTCGAAGGTATCTCTGATTATTATTGTTGTCCTAGTGCTCGCTAGAATAATCATATCCCTTCTGGGACTTAATATTGATTTCCGGCTTACCTATATTGCCCTAGCAGCAGCGTTGCCCATCATCTTATTGAGTCCCCGCCGTCTTGGCATAGTCCGTAGAATCGATTGGACCACTCTGATTTTCTTTGCGGCGATGTTTGTCCTGATGGAGAGTGTCTGGGACTCTGGCTACTTCCAAAATGTTATTGCTGACCTGCACCTCAATCTCCGCTCCGTCGGCATTATTATGGTGGTAAGTATTGCGCTAAGCCAGCTAATCTCAAATGTTCCGCTGGTAGCACTATACCTGCCTGTGCTGAGTCAGCTGGGTGCCGCCACTAAAGAAATGATGGCTCTGGCGGCAGGCAGCACCATTGCCGGCAACTTCTCCATCCTCGGTGCAGCCAGCAACGTCATTATCATCCAGAACGCTGAGAAGAAGGCAGGAGAAACCTTGACCTTCTGGGAGTTCGTCAAGATAGGCATTCCCCTGACGGCAGTGAATACACTGGTCTACTGCTTGTTCTTTCTGCTTTTCTGATGGTTGAGAAGGAAAATCAGTTGATAACTCGGAAAGCTAGTAAATTTGAAGCCGGATATGGGCAATTTAGTTACTTATGGTGGAGCTGAGGGGATTCGAACCCCTGACCTCCTGCTTGCAAAGCAGGCGCTCTCCCGACTAAGCTACAGCCCCTTGGTCAATTATTGTATCAAATACTGCGTGGTGGCAAAAGCTTTACGCTATCGAGTTTGTGGCATAATTGCTATACTAAACAAAGAGGATAGCTATATAGTGAGCATAACCTTCTTAACGGCTCTCGTCGCGGGGATTCTATCCTTTTTATCACCTTGTATTTTACCGCTGGTCCCAGTATATCTGGCCAACATAGCTGGTGCATCAGTGCTTACCACAGACCTTCCCGAGCGGAGACATATTTTCCTCCATACCATCAGCTTCATAATTGGTTTTTCTTTGGTATTCATTGCTTTAGGAGCTTCTTTAGGCTTACTGGGAGCTGTGGCACCTTTTAAACTATTGTATAATGTGGCCGGTGCACTATTAATCGTATTTGGCATATTCCTGGTGGCTGCCACTAAAGTGCCCTGGCTCAATTATGAGAAACGTCTCAACTTCGCCGGGGCTAAAGGCACAGGCTATCTAAGGTCTCTGTTAATAGGGGCAATATTTTCCCTGGGCTGGACTCCTTGTGTTGGCCCGATTCTAGGCAGCATACTAGCCCTAGCTGCGAGCTCACAAACAGCGTGGCAGGGCGTTTATCTTTTACTTGCTTATTGTTTGGGGCTGGGGCTGCCGTTTGTCGCCGTGAGCCTGGCGTGGGGGTCAGCATCCCGATACCTCAGGTGGCTTAACCGCCATGCTTTTATCATATCTATAGTAGCCGCGGTACTACTTATCAGCGTAGGAATTCTGATGTTGACCGGTTACCTGGAGTATCTCAGCGGGCTCATGCCAGGAGGTTATCAATATGGCCAGTAGAATGTCAAAAAGGACTTGGTTAATACTGGCAATCGTGATTATCGCGGTTGGTGCTATAGTTGGAATCGCTATGAGTCGTAATTCCCCCAGTCCGTCAGACTCAACGCCACAATCGGACGAGGCACCAGACTTCACATTGCCTACTATGACAGGGGCTAACATAACCCTGTCTGAGCTAGAAGGGACTCCGGTAGTGCTTCTTTTCTGGGCTACGTGGTGTCCCCATTGCCCCACAGAACTGCACCGTCTTGAGGCTGTAGCCCAACAAACTGAAGGAGAGATAAAAGTCATAGCCATCAGTATTGATATAAGTACTTCAATGGTACAAACCTTCTTCGGCGACTATAAGCCAACCATGACAATAGCACTGGATAGCAATGGAGAAGTTTTCACGGACTACTGTCTGCCCTACAACAACATACGAGGATCTATTCCATTTGCATTATTCGTCGATAACAAAGGTATAGTTAAATACGTAAAAATTGGCGCGTTCACCAGTGACGAGCAGTTGCAGGAGGCCTTGAGCAGCATTTCTTAAGCTACTATTCCTCGAACTTCCTAAAGACAAGGGCGGCATTAACTCCACCAAAGCCAAAGGAGTTGGAGAGGGCTATATTTACCTGCGCCTTTCTGGCGATATTAGGGACATAATCCAAGTCGCACTCAGGATCCGGAGTCTCATAATTTATAGTAGGCGGTATAATACCATCCCTGATACTAAGAACAGTGAAGATAGCTTCTACTCCACCTGCTGCCCCTAATAAATGACCGATCATAGATTTATTGGAGCTTACGGGAACCTTTTTGCTGTGTTCTCCTAGGGCTGCCTTTATAGCTCTAGTCTCTGATACATCATTGACAGCGGTAGATGTTCCATGGGCATTAATGTAATCAACATTGCTAGGCGAGATAGAGGCGTCACTCAAAGCCAGCTTAAGACACCGTGCTTGATTTTCCCAGTCAGGCTCAGTTATATGAAAGCTATCAATGTTGTAGCCATAGCCAACAATCTCGGCATAGATTTTAGCCCCTCTTCGCACAGCTGACTCCATTTCCTCCAAGATAACAACTCCCGCACCTTCTCCGATTACAAAACCATCGCGGTCCTTATCAAAGGGACGGCTCGCCTTCTCGGGCGCATTATTCCTTCGGGATAAGGCTCTCATTCTGTCAAATCCCGCAACGCCAATGGGGAGAATGTAGGCATCGCTCCCTCCCGCAATCATGGCATCTGCTTCGTCATATTGTATAAGCCTCAAAGCATCACCAATACAATTGCTTCCGGTAGCACAGGCAGTAACCACACATTTGCTCGGTCCCCGGATGCCAAAATCCATGGAAACCTCCCCTACCGCCATGTTGGTTATAAATCCAGGAATGAAGAAAGGGGAAACCTTCTCTGGCCCCTGGTCACGAAGGGTCAAAAGGTTCCTTCCGAACATGTCCATGCCGCCAGCACATGAGCCTAGCACTACTCCTACCCTACTGGTATTATTCCCGTTTATGGTTAATCCGGCATCATGTATTGCCATGCGAGCAGCCACCAGTGCGTACTGTATGAAAGGGTCTGTCCTTCTAATTTTTTTCTTATCCAGAAAATCTTCAGGATGAAAATCCTTGAGCTCGGCAGCGATTTGCACGTTAAAACCAGAAGAATCAAACTTGGTGATTCTGGCGACCCCTGATTTGCCCTGGCATAGCTTTCGCCACGATTCTTCAACACCCGTGGCTAAGGGAGTAACAGCACCGAGTCCAGTGATTACTACTCTTCTTTTAAGTGCCCTGTTCATTCTTGTTCAACGATTATTCTCCAGCCCCATCACAAGTAGCAAAGAGAGACATGAGTGCTTATTCCGGCAATGGCTACCTTCTAGATTTTTGCTTCGATGTAGTCAATTGCGTCTTGAACAGTTTGTAAGTTTTCCGCGTCCTCATCGGGGATTTCGATTTTGAAGGTGTCTTCCACCGCAGTAATCAATTCAATAAAGTCCAGGCTATCAGCATTAAAGTCATCAGCAAATGACGCCTCCGGGACTATTTTTGATTCATCAACCTCCAACAGCTCCACGATCAACTTTTTTAGCTGTCCAAAGGTTTCGTTCTCACTCATTTTGTTGCCCCCTTTCTGGCGCTAATTTCTTAAGCTCTACTCAAATCATATTGTCTGAGGTAATCCTCGTTAATTTACCATCTATGATAAATCGTTCGTTGCCCAATATTGCCGTACGGGGTGATAGCTTAGTTTTTAAACTCCTAATTTGTATTATATCACCTCCCACGCTGTCAAGGGAATTGGAGGGCGAACAGTGGCAATTGCTCCGAGGAGGTTGGCTAGCTGTTTGGCTAGCATTTTATCTGGCAGTTCAGGATTGGTCACAAGTATTTCAAATTCACTCTCGCTCCAGTTCTAGCGTCTGAACCACACGGAGCCTTCCCTGAAAAGTGTCGAAAAAATCCAATCGTATCGAGGGAAAGGCCACTTTCGTAGTTCGATTGAAAATTCAACAGTATAGTGTTATCATCGAGTCTTTGTGCCCAATTTGATATCACTAGCATGGGCTACCTTGCCAATTAATGTAGAGAGGGCGCTGGCTTTCAGAGTTTAGATATGGTTTCTTCAGACGCAGCTTCCAAATCCTGGCGAAGAAATCTATACATCATAGCGATTGTCGAGTTCGTCGTTTTAATGGCCTTCAGTTTTACTAACCCCTTCATGCCATTGTTTATTCAGGGGTTAGGTAACTTTACCGATAGAGAGGCAGCCTTCTGGACTGGACTGGCGACTTCCTCTTTTGCGGTCTGCATGCTTCTAACTGGCCCGGTATGGGGCATTCTCGCTGACCGTTGGGGCAGGAAACCGATGGTGCTCAGAGCTATGTTTGGTGTCGCTGTCCTCTCCGCTGCCACCGGTATTGCCCCCAATGTTTACTGGGTGGTTGTCCTCCGCGGCGCTCAAGGACTTTTTGCTGGCAGCATGTCGGCGGCTTCAGCTTTAGTGGCAGCCAACACCCCGCGAGATAAGATACCTTTCGCCATGGGACTTCTCATGGCCGCTTTGTACGGAGGCAGTACATTAGGTCCCTTGGTCGGCGGTATTATGGTTGATGCAGTCGGGTATAAAGCGAGTTTCTTCACCATTGGTGCCGTGTACTTTTTGGGCGGCTTAGCGGTAATTTTCTTTACTAAGGAAAAATTCAAACCTGCGGTGAAGGGACAAGGTGCCTCAGTAGGTGGCTTGTTGCATCTCGCCACGTCCAGGCAGATGCGTCCACTACTTGCAGTTATATGCATTCTATTCATCGGCCCCTCAATAATGACGCCGATAATTACGCTCTTGATCAAAGAGCTGGGTGCTCAAAGTAATACAGCGGCTGTATCCGGACTGGCTTTCAGCTTGATGGGCATAGTTGCTACCATCTCTTCCATCGTTGCTGCCCGAATGACCAACCGCATTAGTCTAAAAACGATGATGGTCATTTCTTGCCTGGCCACCGGCTTGCTGAATCTACCTCCCATGTGGGCACCAACGGTGACACTTTTTATAATTCTTATGGCCTTGAGAGGAGTCCTCAGTGGCGGCCTAATGGTACCTGCAAATTCTCTTATTGCCTTATCAGTATCGCAAAGTGAGCAGGGTATGGCCTACGGCTTGCAGCAGAGCGCCAGTTCACTGGGAAATACACTGGGGCCATTGATAGGTGCTGGTCTGGCTTCACTAATTGGACTGAAGGCCGTTTTCCCGGCAGCAGCCGCGTTATTCATCTTGGCGGCCGTGGCCGCGGTAAAACTGTTGCCAGACTCAAGTGAAGGGGGAACCCCCAGTTGATCCCATCCACAGCAGCCGTCACGGAGCCTGAGGTTATATATATGTTCAGCTTCGTCCTCTTGGAGACGCTTTGCTTTGAGTCACAGAGGCTCCCCGGGCAGGATTCGAACCTGCAACCAAGCGGTTAACAGCCGCCCACTCTACCATTGAGCTACCGGGGAACGAACACCTTAGCGCAACCGCTCAAATTCGCTAGGCTAATTTTGGCATTTTTTAAGATTTTCCTCAAGATGCCTTTCCTTGAGTCTCTACCCTAAAGCTTATCTTAATCTCGCTCTATTGTCACACTGAATTTATAGTCTGGCATACTCAGCTGTTTACTTTATCTCACTCTAAGAGATGTAACCCTCGTCACTAGGCAGATTTGCTTGCTGGGCAGCTTGCATGGCGAGTTCGTCGCAGCGTGTATTTTCTGGGGTTCCGGCGTGCCCCTTAACCCAGCTAAACTGTACATCATGATACTCACATAGTTGCCAGAGCCTCTCCCAGAGATCGGGATTCAACACCTTTTCCCGTTTATTGCGCTTCCATTCGTTTGTCCGCCATCTCCGAGCCCATCCTCTCGACATCGCCTTGACTAAGTACTCGGAATCACTGTTCAACGTCACCTGGCATTTCTCTTTTAGAGCCTCTAATCCAGCAATCGCAGCCATTATTTCCATTCGGTTATTGGTAGTTTGGCGATAGCCCCCTGAGAGCTCCTTTCTGTGGCCTTGATAAAGGAGTACTGCTCCATACCCACCGGGGCCAGGATTTCCCAGGCATGCGCCATCGGTATATATAGTCACGTGCTTAAGTTTTTCCATTATAGTTTTTGTTGTGACATCAAGACGGCGAGCCTTTCACTTATTTCTTGATTTTAGTTGGCTGCCGGGCCAGGATTCGAACCTGGGCTAAAGGATCCAAAGTCCTCTGTGCTACCGCTACACAACCCGGCACCGTACCCGCTTAAATCTTAAACCCTTGGTGCCGAAGGCCGGACTCGAACCGGCACGGGGGTTGCCCCCCAACAGTTTTTGAGACTGCCGCGTCTACCTTTCCGCCACTTCGGCACACTGACCCTCAAAACCCTAATCCCCTTTAAACATTCCCAGTTCCCTTCACAAGGGCTGTTCTACTACTAACCTCAGTCCGCTCTACAATCTTGGAGCTGGTGCCGAGGAGCGGAATCGAACCGCTGACACACGGATTTTCAGTCCGTTGCTCTACCGACTGAGCTACCTCGGCATCGGGGATATTGTAGGTTTTCCCTATTCTAGTGTCAAGCAAGTGCACTCGTGATTGTTTACCCGCTGCCTTGAACAAGGGGAATGCTAAATCATCCCCAAAAAGTTACAAGACTTTTTGGGGATGATTTAGCTTGGGGCCCCAGGCTTAATCAAGGGAATTTGAGCAGCACAAAGGGGGCATTCCTGGGGTGAATAAACTGTGGTGGGGGCACGAAGACAACTGAAGAAGGGCAGGTTAAAGCCCAAATTTTTCTCACTGCGGTCGACCAGCACTCCAATACCAATGACAATCCCCCCCAGTTTATCTACAGCACTTATCGTCTCTCTGAGCGAGCTTCCTGTGGTCAGGATGTCATCAACAACAAGGACACGTTCGCCAGGCGCAATTTCAAAATCGCGCCGGAAGACCCTTACGCCTTCCTCTTTTTCGGCAAAGATGCTCCTTGCTCCTAGTTGGCGGGCGGTTTCAAAGGCCAGAATAATACCGCCGGTGGTTGGTCCAGCCACTACGTCTATTTTTTGCCCTTTAAAATGTTGGGCAATAAGGCGACACAGTTTCTCAGTAAGATTCGGGTGCTGCAAGATGCGAAACTTTTCCCAATAAACAGGCGAATGTAATCCTGAGGCGAGCAAGAAATGGCCTTCTTTTATTGCTCCAGCCGTCTTGAATATCTCTAGTATCTTGTCACTCAAGTTGCACCCCAAGCGACTGCCCAAGTGCTATTGCTTGTCCCTCAGTTCCCAGCAACTCAGGATAGCTGTAATGCTTGACTACCCCCCATTTGGTTGGTGGCCAGTAGATAAACCAAGCCTTGCCAATAATATTATCCCGGGGCACCGTCCAGCCAGTATGTGAATCGTTGGCGTTGTTGCGATTATCGCCGAGGACAAAGTATTCATTCTCGGGAACTTCTCTGGCCGGCATCGTGTAGTTTGGCCGCTCCTTGATATATTCATCCTCCTCCAAGGGGATGTCGTTGATAAAAACCTTGCCATCTTTAATCTCCACGGTATCGCCGGGCAAGCCAATAACGCGTTTGATGAAAGGGTATGGAGACTCCTCATTTGGTGGGGGCGGGTTAAAGACTATTACATCTCCTCGCTGTGGACCAGAGGAGTGGTAACTCACCTTGTTGACCATAATGCACTCGCTATCATAGATATTAGGCTCCATACAAGACATTTTCACAATATAGCTCTGTACAGTGAGCCGAAGGCAAGCAAAAACGGCTACGGCGATAAGAATGGTTATGCCGACTTCACGAAGAATTTTCATTGGCGAAACTTCATTCTACCATAAACCATAAAGTTAGTTCATTCGTTATAGCTGGCGTTGTTTAATAACATCTACTTGTCATTCTGAGCGTAGCGAAGAATCTCTGAGATTCTTCGTCATCCCGATTTCATCGGGACTCCTCAGAATGACATTACTAAATGCTCTCATAGCGCTACTTGTCGGCGCTGTTTCTTAATGCTAACATTATTAACTTGGGCCGCTAGCTCAATTGGTAGAGCAGCTGACTCTTAATCAGCAGGTTCAGGGTTCGAGACCCTGGCGGCTCACATTTAGATACCAAATTACCCTCGAATGACATAAGACACGTCACCCTACGGTAGCTGGTTGACAAAACCCTTGGAATGAATTTTTCTTGAACAGGAGATATTATTCTAGCGTCGCGATAATAGCTATTTGGGTGTTGAGCTTATCCCGAACTCGGCTCGGGTGCGAAGAAAGCGGGCTATATCTTCTCGGTTTATTATCCCAATGACCTTCCCAGCTTCCATTACCGGTATGTGATTGGTACTTTCCCCATTCATTTCCTGGAGCACACTCAAGATATCTTGGTCAGCATAAGCTACCTTTAACTTGCTGGCCGGGGTCATGATATCCTGTACGGTGGTGGTTGCCCAACGGTTGCGGGGGACTTTCTTTATCTGCTGCAGGGTGACCATGCCTTCTAACTCAGCTCCCCAGCTTATTAGGAAGCAACTTCTTCCCGTAGGCAATATATATTGCTGGACCAGCTCTGCTAAGTTCAGGTGGGGAGGGATTAAAGGACAACCATAGTCCGTAACCTGGCGTACTGTGATACCCGTAAGAGCATCGCGGAGTAAAACCTGCTGATAACTAGCTCTGGCTGCATCGTTGAGGAACCAGCCAATGAATACCAGCCACATGCCGTTAAGCCAGTAGTATTGGGGAATAAAAATAATAAGGGCAATGCCTCCAGCCATAAAGGCATAAGCTATACCCCGCCCCACTTTGGTAGCGATGCGGGTTGCTCTATAGTAATCGTTAGTTCTTTGCCACACGAGGGCACGAAATATTCTGCCGCCGTCTAATGGAAAACCAGGAATCAAATTAAATACAGCTAAAATCACATTTATCAAAGCTAGCCACTGCATTAAGCTAGCGGCTAGGATTTGCTGCGCTCCGGCCAGTAAAAGATGCAATCCGTAGAAAATACCAGCCAGAGCCAGGCTAGTTAAAGGGCCAACTATAGCTATTAAAAGTTCGGCTCTGGGGTGAGTCGCTTCCTTAGTTATCTGAGAAACACCGCCAAAAACAAAGAGGGTAATATCTTTAACCGGGATATTGTTACGAATAGCCAGGATGCTGTGGGCTAGTTCATGGGTAACTATAGAAGCAAAAAATAACAAGCTGGTTAATAGGCCCAAAATTATCCTCTGCTCTATGGGATAAGTTTGATATGCGGGGTCAAAGACAAGTGAAAAAGTAACCAGAGCAAAGATAATAAACCAGGTATAATGGAGTCGCAGGGGAATACCGAAGACCCTACCTAAATTTATATTACCCCTCATCGTCCTTCTTGCGGCACAGCACAACCGATAAGCTTGTAAGCTAATTTAGCCAATAGGAAGGCGCAAGAACTTGGTCCCTCCCCGGGGCAAAATTCCATTAAATCGAAGCCCACTACATGCTTGTGAAGGGCAACCGATTCTACTATATCCAAGATTTGCCGCCATGACATGCCATCGGGCTCGGGAGTACCTACTGCCGGCATAATGGAAGGGTCGAGAACATCTACATCTATGGTGATATAGACATCTTTGCTAAGCGAGTCCACTATCTGGTCTGTGGAAGCTTTATTCGATACCAAATCAAACATATAAAACGGCGTCAGTTTGTTTTGTGTTAAGAATTGTTTTTCTTCCCAGCTAAGGCTGCGCACTCCTACCTGGGAGATAGGGCAAAGCTCAAAGATGCGGCGCATAACACAAGCCTGGCTGTATTTAGTCCCCAGATATTCATCTCGAAGATCAGCATGGGCATCGAGTTGCAGCACAGAAAGTCTGGGAAAGGCTTCCTGGAAAGCTCGAACTGCTCCTAAAGAAAGGGTGTGTTCTCCACCAAGCAATACTACAAATTTTCCCTTTTGTATTAAGCCTTTAATCACTTGATAAACTCTGTCAATCATGTCTTGGGGACTGCTCAGCAGAGGCTCTACCTGAGGCAGGGTAGAAATACCAACTTTATATATTTCGCGGTTTAGCTCCAAATCATAAAACTCTAAATACTGGGAGGCGTCGATAATAGCTTGTGGGCCATGCCGAGATCCGCTCCGCCATTCGCTGGTGCTGTCGTAGGGAATAGGCAGAACTACAGCCCTGGCTTGCTGTAAATTTGAATAAGGTGGTTCTAATCCAGCAAAGACCTCATGTGGCAGGAATATCCCCTCCTGCCAAGAAGCAAAGGGCTCTGAGGGACAGTCTTGGTCATTCATAGTAAACAAAACTTTGAGGGTTGACCATCGCAGGTTCTGCTTTGGGCCATTCTCTGTCAATTAGACAAGTCCGCAACTTAACTAGCTGAAATCCCTCTCGAAAATCTTCTATTGCTTTCTCGGTATCAAAATCCTTGCAAGAGAAAACGTCTATGTTAACGTAATTCTGCTCAACAAAGGTATGGACGCCAATATGACTTTCTGCGATAAACACAAATCCTGATATTCCCCAATCCTCTAACACCGGCCCAACATATTTGAGCACGTATGGCGGTGAAATCCTGGTCATTCCAATCCTGGCGGGATAACTTTCCAACCACTTCAGAAGGAAATCTTCATCCCGGAGAATTTTTTGGTTGCTGGAATAGCCATCTATAATTAAGTGCATTAGACCTCCGCAAGCAACATCTTTCTTAAATCAAAAAGGGCGGCATAAACTGCCCTTTGCTTCATTCTTGAGCTATTTCCACGGAGCATATGGCTGAAGACTTGCTCAAATTTATCGCTGCTCAGGCCTATGAATGCGTCACCGGAATTTTTATTGGGATTTATGTTACCCCCAACACCCATGCCGATATCGGTTTTCAAATTCCTGCGCGCAGTCTCAGCCATTGCCTTAGCTACCTCAGTGCTTTCCTGACCATATCGCTCCATAATGGAAGTATCCACACCGCAAGCCATCTTAGCCTCATAACAGCAAGCTAGCAACCCTCCCTTGAAATAAGTATAGCTTTCCCGGCCACTGGCAATGGTGCTGCATAGAAGCCCCTCGGTACAAGATTCCATGGTTGCTAAACTCAAGTTTTTGGCTTTGAGCAGCTCTCCAATAACAGAGCCCAGAGTATCATCGTCTACTCCCCAAATATAGGGAGAAAGAATTTTTCGAATTTGCTCTTCGCTTTGGGAAACAAGGCGTTGAGCTTCTGTTTTTTCCTTGGCTTTAGCTGTGATGCGCAGATAAACACCGTCGGGATTGATATAAGTAGCCAAAGTAGGGTTGGATAGTTTGGAAATATGAGCTACCAATTCATCTACCTTAGCTTCAGCTAGCCGAAAGGTCTTAATTGTCCTGGAGAAGATGACCTCTCCGGTTACTCTTTGCGCCAGTTTAGGCAACACGCCTTCCTGCCACATCATTTTCATCTCATCGGTCGGCCCAGGTAGAGCTATGATTATGTGGTCGTCTTTTTCAACCCACCAACCAGGCGCTGTGCCCATACGATTGGGAATTATTTGGCCCGAAGGGATGATAGTTGCCTGTCGTATGTTGCTCTGTGGTACTTCCCCAGAATAGCGGCTGAGCATATCTTGCAATCCTTGCCATACCTTCTCATCGACTTTCAGTTCCTCATTCACTAGCTCACCAATGGCCTCCCGCGTGATATCGTCTTGGGTAGGCCCCAAGCCCCCTGTGGTGATAATAAGGTCGGCCCTCTTCCAAGCTCGTTTTAAGGTATCCACTATCCTTTTGTGATTGTCGCCTACCGCGGAGATGAAATATAAGTCGATTCCCAGCAATGGTAATTGATTAGCTAAGAAGTATGAATCGGTATCAACTATGTTGCCCAGTAAAATTTCTGTACCAACAGGTATTATCTCTGCCTTCATCTTTCAGTTACAAACTGTCCCGATTCCATGGGGACAGTTATTTTAGCATTTGGGTGCTGAGATACGGAGGTATTTCTCCACTATTGCCATAGCGCAATACTTGCCGCACATGCTGCAAGCCACCCCGCTAGCCGGTATCTTACCATGGACTTGCCGCGAAAGCTCTGGGTCTAGAGATAATTTAGCTTGGGTTTCCCAGTCCAGAGCCTTGCGCGCTCTGGACATTTGTTCATCCCACTCTTGGGCACCTTTTACGCCCTTAACAATATCGGCAGCATGAGCAGCTATGCGAGAGGCGATTACCCCGTCTTTAACATCCTCTATAGTGGGGAGGGAAAGGTGCTCACTAGGGGTAACGTAGCATAAAAAGTCTGCGCCAGCGGCAGCGGCAATTGCCCCCCCAATAGCAGCAGTTATATGGTCGTAGCCAGCGCCTACATCAGTCACCAAAGGCCCAAGAACGTAGAAAGGAGCCCCACGGCAGAGGCTCTTTTCCAATTGAACATTGGTAGCGATCTGGTTCAACGGCAAATGCCCAGGACCCTCTACCATAGTTTGAACGCCCGCTTCCCTGGCCTGTTCCACTAATTCACCGAGAGTAATTAACTCTTCGATTTGAGCCCTGTCGGTGGCATCAGCTAAGCATCCCGGACGCAAGCCGTCGCCCAAACTTAAAGCGAAGTCATATTCAAGAGCCAAGTCCAGCAGGCGGTCATAATATTGATATAAGGGATTTTCCTTATCTTTGTGGAGCATCCAGCCGATGAGGAAAGCTCCTCCTCGAGACACTATATCGGTCATCCTACCTTGCTTTTTAAGTCTGGCCAGAGATGCCTGGGTCACTCCGCAATGGACGGTCATAAAATCAACACCATCTTTGGCATGTTCTTCGATTACAGTGAAAATTTCGTCCACGGCCATGTTTACGATGGCTCCACGATTCTCAATAGCTTCAATGCCCGCCTGATAAATGGGCACCGTCCCCACCGGTACGGTGCTAGCACGCATGATAGCCCTCCTAATAGCGGAAATATCGCCTCCAGTGCTCAAGTCCATCACAGTGTCAACACCAAAATCGATGGCGGCCTGTAATTTCCTTAGTTCCACGTTCAAATCACAAAAGTCTGAAGATGTACCTATATTAGCATTGACCTTGGTCCTCAGCCCTTTGCCTATGCCGCAGGGCATTAGGTTTGTGTGATTAACATTGGCTGGAATTACGATTTCACCCGCAGCCAAGCCTTGGATGATAAAATCCGTCTCCACCCCTTCCTTTTCGGCTACGTGCTTTATCTGGGGTGAAACAGTGCTCTTTCGCGCTAACTCCAGCTGGGTCATCTTCCTGAAAACCTCACATAAGTTGCAGTAAAACTAAAGTATAAAACAGGGCGGATTGTCAATGCAAACGCAACGCCCGCAATAACAAGACAAGCGAAAGCGCGGAACCTACAGGCAAATTCAAGACAAAGCCCTTAAGGTTTCCTTCTGGATTCTAAACAGTTTATCTATCCCTTGCTGGGCTAAAGAAAGTAAGGCATCGGCAGTTTCTTTAGAGAAAGGTTTGCCCTCAGCAGTTCCTTGAATTTCCACAAACTCATTTTTGTCGGTCATGACCACATTGAAATCAACTTCAGCTTGGTAATCTTCTTCGTAGCAAATGTCAAGTAACATATTGTCATTCACAATGCCCACGCTGGTGGCAGCTACCATTTTATTTAACGGCATAAATGGCAAAACATCCTGTTTTCTTAAGTTATGGAAAGCATGATAAAGAGCAACATATCCACCGGTGATAGCCGCTGTTCTGGTGCCACCGTCTGCTTGTAATACATCGCAATCTACTATAAATGTCCTTTCTCCCAGGATGGTTAAGTTAGTCGCCGCCCTTAGACTGCGACCAATCAGGCGTTGGATTTCCTGGCTTCTTCCTTCTGCCCTGTCACGCGGTGTGCGAGTAACTGTGGAGCGAGGCAGCATAGCATACTCCGCAGTAACCCAACCCTGGCCACCACCTTTTAGGAAAGGAGGCACCCTTTCCTCCATGCTTACAGAGCACAGCACCCTCGTTTTTCCCAGTTCAATTAAAGCTGAACCCTCGGCGAAGCTCTGGTACCCTAAAATTATGCGCACGGGGCGAAGCTCATTGTAAGCTCGGTTATCTATCCTGGTCATATTAGAAAAAGTATAGCAAACTATTTCGCAATCTGCCTATTCATTTTGTGTTGTTATTCACCGCCGCCCTCTTTTTTGATAGGTCTCGATAAATCTTTCGATAGAGCGGTCATAAGTCCTCTCCACGTCGTCGGGGAAAAGGCAGGCCGGCAACTCGCCTGACCGCCAATGGTATCTTAGACATTCGCAGCAGATGCCTTTCCTAGTGCATGGCTCATAGCTACAGTTGCATTTTCCCTTGTTTTGCTCCATGGTGCACTCTCTCATATTCGTTTTCCTTTGCTAATTGTTCGGCTAAATGCTTCTTTGTTCACAAATTGGAATGATACCATGGTAGTGAGCATAAGAATACAAAGCTGCGCCACTTTCTCAAACATATGCTATCATATGCCAAAATAAGAGTATTGGAAAGGCAGGCAGCAAGTTGCAGCTACCACTTGATGCTTATCTTGATATTGAGACCACAGGCTTATGCTCGTTTTATGATGAAATAACTGTTATTGGCATCTGTTTAGCCAATGATAGTGGGAATAGATTGGTTCAACTTGTTGGGGGTGATGTAACTAGAACTAACTTGCTCAGGACCTTGCGTTGTGTGGATACAATCTACACGTACAACGGCAGCCGCTTTGACCTCCCTTTCATCAATTTCCGTCTGAGGGTGAATTTGAGAGAGTATTTTCATCATCATGACTTGATGCATGATTGCTGGAATAACAATTTATACGGTGGCTTCAAGGCGGTAGAGAGGCAATTGGGGATTCCTCGACAGCTACGGGGTATTGGGGGAGCAGAGGCGGCGATGCTTTGGTGGAGATATCAGATGGACCACGACAGAAAGGCGCTGGATTTGTTGCTGAAATACAACAAAGAAGACGTGGTTAATCTGATAGCATTGAAAGAGAAACTGGGAAGGTTCGGATTACCATTCAAAGGGACGTAAGTCCTGTTGCCGGGCTTGGCAATATTACTTTCTCTTGACCGCTGACTTCACCGATTCTTCGATATCTCTAGCGGTCAATCCGTATCGTTGAAGCAATTCCTCAGCTTTGCCTGATACAGCATACCTGTCACCAAGGTTGACGAATTCCATAGGCACTGGCTTCTCTCTAGCAACCACCTGAGCAACTCGGCTGCCTAGACCACCCTGAGCCAAGTGCTCTTCAGCGACGACAATTGCGCCCGTCTCTGAGGCTGCACTGACTACGACTGCTTCATCCAAAGGTTTGAGGGTATGCATGTTGATTACCCGGCAATCTATACCTCGTCTCGCTAAGATATCTGCTGCCTCCAGAGCTTTAGCGACCATGATGCCCACGGCTATAACAGTGGCATCCCTGCCTTGTCTCATGGTTACTGCCTTGCCTAATGTGAACTGATAGCCCTCGGGGTAAACAATCGGTGTCTTAGGGCGACTTAGTCTGACGTAGAAAGGCCCATATTCACTTGCCACCACTCTTATTGCCTCAGCAGCCTCTATAGCATCAGCAGGAACAACAACAGTGAAGCCGGGGAGAGCACAACCCAAGGCTAAGTCCTCAATGGCATGATGGGAGGCGCCATCTTCACCAACGGTGATGCCTCCGTGAGTGGCGACAATTTTGACATTTAGTTTTGGTTGGGAAATGCATAGCCTCAACTGGTCAAAACAGCGAGAGACAACAAAAACAACGAAAGTGGTGGCAAAGACAGTTTTACCCGAAGCAGCCAAGCCAGCAGCTATGCCAACCATGTTTTGTTCTTCCAGGCCGCAGTTAAAAAAGCGGTCAGGAAACTCCCGGGCAAAAAAACTGGTCATAGTTGAGGGCGACACATCGGCGTCTAGGATAACGATATTGGGATTTCCCTTGCCCAGCTCTACCAGAGTTTTGCCGTAGGCTTCCCGAGTAGATGCTTCAGCCATACTTACTCCAATTCCTTCAGTGCCCTTTCGGCTTCTTCCCAGGTGGGTGCCTTGCCATGAAATTCCGCATTATTTTCCATGAAGCTAACCCCCTTGCCTTTGACAGTGTGGGCGACGATGACAGTGGGTTTGCCTTTTATCTTTTCAGCTCTTTGGCAAGCAGACAGGATTTGGTCAAAGTCATGTCCGTCTATATCAATAGTATGCCAGCCAAAGGCTTGCCACTTTTGGGTCAAAGGCTCAAGGTTCATGATGTCGCGAGTCCATCCGCTGAGCTGCATACCATTGCAGTCAACTATAGCCGTTAGGTTATCTAGTTTGGAGTGGGCTTTGAAGTAAGCCGCTGAAAGAGCCGCTTCCCAGGTTTGTCCTTCCTCACATTCTCCATCGCTAAGAAGAACATAGGTCCGATAAGTTTTGGAATCCAGCCTGGCAGCCAGGGCGATGCCAATGGCGAAGGACAAACCCATACCTAAGGAACCAGCGGACATTTCTACGCCGGGGGTGAGGTTTCTATCGGTATGCCCCTGAAGGCGGCTATCCAGCTTCCTCAATGTTGCCAGCTCTGCCACGGGAAAATAGCCAGCTTCAGCCAGGGCAGCGTATAAAATTGGAGCAGCATGTCCCTTGCTTAATATAAATCGGTCACGGTCCGACCACTGAGGATTTTCGGGGTCATGGCGCAAGACCTTGAAATAAAGTACTGTGATAATATCGGCGGCTGATAGAGAGCCGCCAGGATGCCCACTGCCTGCCGTAGCTATCATGGTGATTACATGACGGCGTAGCTTTTTAGCCATTCCCTTGAGCTCTGCCGTGGACAGGTTGAATCTGTTACTTGGAGAGGCGCTTTCGGGCGATACTTCGCTATGATTTGGCATTGGTCAAGAACTAAATTGTAACTTAGAAGGGCTTACAATGTCTATAGTGAGCAGGCTACCCCAAGACCAAAAGGGGGCATATTATATCGGGGATGGGATGAAGTGTTTTAGTTGAGTCAAATCGCTAAGAGATTCCTGATGGTTCCTCCCCGACCTGTCAACATAGAAAGCATTTATGCCAGCCTGTCGGGCATTGAGAAAGTCAAATTGCCAGTTATCACCCACATGGATAACCTGGTTCGGCTTGACGCCCATCTCTTTACATATCCTGAGGTAAAAATCAGGGTTTTTTAATTGTCTGTAATGGGAGATAGAAGAAAAAATTCGCACAAAATAAGGCTTGATATCTTTCAATAAGCAATGCAGTAGCTCCATCGGCGTGCCTGAGGCAATAATCAACCTATATTCACCGGCTAAGGAAGAAAGGACCTCAGTTATCTCAGGATAATAGGCTATCCTGCCCAGGCAGCTTTGTATTACTGGCTCAGAAGAACCCAAGTCAAGATAGCTAAACCAATATTCGATATCATACCATTCAAGCCTCTGGTCGCCAATCTTGCTATACTCTTCAACGATACACCTCTGGGCTTGAGCCAGGTCGATTCCCTTTTTCTGAGCGTAAAGTGCGGGAATAGCCTCATGCCATATAGCCTGGCTGAAATCAGGCGTTACCAGCGTCCCCTCAGCATCAAAAGAGATTAGTTCAATTTGCCTCATTTTGGAATACCGATATTATCATGGTAAGGAAGTGAAAGTCTATTTGCCTATTCCCCTTCACCCCGCTAAAATACGCACAATGCTAGGCTACCCAGTCACAGAGAAGCTGAGCCATATTTTCGAGCTAGGTCCTATAAGGCCTCCCAGTGAGGCTTATTCCCTGCTCATAAGGGCGACCAGGAATTGCCCCTGGAATAGATGCCAGTTCTGCCCTGTGTACAAAGGCAATAAATTCGAGCTGAGGTCAGTGGCAGAGATTATAAAAGATATTGAGGCGGTTAAGGCTATCAACGAGGGTATAAAAGAAATAGCTTGGAAGATGGGCTATGGCAATAGAGTGAGAGAGGTAGCGGTGATGTTCTCTAATCAACCTCAATATGGACAATGTGTGTGCCATGTTGCCTTGTGGCTTAGAACAGGAGGCAAGACCGCCTTCCTCCAGGATTCTAACACCCTGATCATGCGCACCCCTGAGCTAATTCAGGTGATTACTTTCCTGAGAAAAACCCTTCCCAGCTTAAATAGAGTAACTACATATGGTCGGTCCCATACGGCAGCCAGGAAGTCATTAGCAGAGTTAAAGGAACTCAAGGATGCCGGGCTAGATAGAATTCATATCGGACTGGAGACTGGCTATGACCCTTTGTTGGCTTATATGGAAAAAGGATGCACTGCTAAGAACCATATTGAGGGCGGGAGGAAAGTGAAGGAAGCAGGCATTTCGCTGTGTGAATATGTCATGCCTGGTCTTGGGGGCAAGAAAATGTCTCAAGAACATGCCCGGGAAACAGCTCGGGTGTTAAACGAGATTGACCCTGACTATATCAGGCTGCGCAGTCTCCACATCTCCCTAACCATGCCATTGCGGACCAGGTTGCAGGACGGAGATTTTGAGCTGCAAACAGAGGACGAAGTAGCAAAGGAAATAGCTATTTTCATCGAAAACTTGCATGTTACCAGTTATCTTAAGAGCGACCATATACTTAACTTATTGATGGAGGTCGAAGGCAAAATGCCCGAGGACAAGGAAAAATGCCTCAATATCATAAATGAGTATTTATCTCTGCCCGACGAGGAAAGGCTCAATTTCAAAGTGGGCAGGCGGGTTGGTCTATACGACAGGCTAGCCGACCTCAGTGATAGCTACAAACATCAAAACGTAGAACAAGCTATAAGACGCCTCAGAGCCCAGGGTAGCAATGCTGAGGAGGCGATACTCCAGCTGAAGAATAGCTTTATTTAAGGAAGAAATCGTGGCAAAGGGATTTGTAAACCTGAATCGTTTCAAGTATGGCCGGGCCATAAAGCGGAACGGTAAACAAAAAGCCGATTTACAAAGTAAGAGGAAGATCAGGGGGAAGGAGGCTAAATTCCATGGCTAAAATAGATGGACTTTCCTTTGGCTCGATAGTAGTTGAAGGCAAGAAATACCGCCGGGATATTCTGATTTTTGCCGATGGCACGGTAAAGAAGAGGAAAGGTGGCTTTCTGATGTACGGCAGCCATAAAATCAAGAGGCAGGAAGTGGAAGAATTAAGCCAGGGTCAGCCTGAAATAATAATTGTCGGCACTGGGACCAATGGCGCTGCCCATATAGCTCCTGAGGCGGAAAGCTGGGCCAAGGGGAAAAATCTAAGCTTACTAGTTCAGCCATCCTATGATGCCGTCGCCAAGCTAAATGAACTTGCCGAATAGAAGAAGAAGGTTGCTGCCTTGATTCACATAACCTGCTAAGGCATGAATTTACCTTAGCTTGATTCCTTTGTAATGCGCTCAGCTGTGTTTCTGGTGTTTTCCTCTATATGGATCAATATATAAATAAGTTCCCTAGTTGCCAGCAGGAATAGCCAGGCTAGGAAGGAGAAAATTACTCCCCCAACCGCATAAAAAGCACCTGTAGCTCCACCGGTCGTAACTCCGTAATAAATCGCAACAATAACACCGAGTACCAGTACTATCCACCCCAGGACCCTCAAAACAAGAGTCGCATACCGTAGAAAAGGATACCTTTGCATCTTGCCTCCTTTCTATCCTTAAAGTTTCTTAAAAAACATTTTGTAGTTGCCTGATTCATCAGGCGCAATCGCCTCATAACCTGGGCAACTACTGTGATTCACATAACTTGCAGGAACTATTACTTGAATTGCCCCTTCCCCAAAGCGGTAAATACAATCGCTGCGATGCCCAACGGTATAGCAGGCACAGTAAATGGGAATCCTACGAATCCGATAATAAGGGCACAAATTGAGGCAACTAGCGCAAAACCCCAGGCCCTTTTCCTGATGGCAAAAAGCCCGCCTGCTATAGCTACTATGCTAAGGATGATCACTGGGGCGCATATTAGTGCACCTAACCCACCTATAAAGAAAGTCAGAAATCCTAAACCTATTGCCCCAATTATCCCAATAATTAGGCTAGGAACCCCGACAACCAAGTCTAGAATTCCCGCAGTCACTGGCATCCAGGCGCCACCCGGTGCCGCCGCTGCTTTCCCTGCTACCCTAACCCCACACTTAGTGCATATTTCCGTCATCGGAGTTGTTGGAGCACCACACCCGGGGCAAAAACTAGTGCCAGCCATTGGCTTAGCTCCGCAATTGAGACAAATTTCTGGAGCCCCTGTTAACTCTTTTCCGCAATTTCTACAAAACATTTTCTCCCTCCTTTCCCCTTTTTATTTTTACATAACGATATAGTTAGGAGCTCTCCTTGTCAATACCCCAAAACCCCACTAACTGCCACGGCAACCGGTTTGCCTGCTGTGTAATCCATCCCGGCGCCGCAACCACCACAACCTTGCCCTGTCAGCAATACCAAATCGTCATAATCCAGACAACCATCCCCAGAGAGAATGCCAGGGTATGCATACCAAGGCTACAATTACCCCGATTATCACAGATATCCCCAAGCTAATAAGAAGCATCCTCCACCACAATCCCCAAGCTAATTTCCAGGTTGGCCTTACCTCGTTATCCACTTGCTCTTTCTCCTTTCCTCGTTTTTTTCAGGTTCCAAGCCTCTCAATTGATTGAATAACTTCTGCGATCCCTTCAATTCATTATAAGTATAGCTATCACTCGATGTCAATATAGTTAAGGGGATTGTCTATTAAATCGCTCGTAGTGAGCGGCACTCAAAAATAGACTAGTTTACCATTCCAATTTGCTCAGGCGAATGGGTTGTTACACAGTCGCCTGTAGGCTTACAGGTGGCTTAACCAAGCTCCCTGACCATATAAGCGCCTTCCAGACCATAACCAAGCGAGCGGTAATACTCCCGAGCACCGACACCACTAAGCACTGATAATCTATCAGCCTTGAATTGATCCCTCGCGATTCTCTCTGCCTCTCGAAGCAACCCTTCACCAAGACCGTGATGTTGAGCCGCTCGCTCTAGCCTTTCCCCCAGGGGAACTTCAGGACCAAAGATGTGTAGCTCCCTAACTACCACCTTTTCTCCATTTATCCTCAACCTCAGCAAGCCAAACAAGGTTTCATTCTCATCCTCGTACGAAAGGAAGACCTCCCTCCCTCCCCAGGTTTCATAATCCATCCTGGTTAGCCGGGGCTTGCCAATTGTCCAGCCATCCCTCAGGCGATGCCCATATTCCCGACAACGAATGCAGCTACAGCGAAGTCCTGTTTGCTCCATCTTCTTTCTAATAGTTCCTCTGAGCGCTAAGTCTCTGCTGCCGGCAATAATAAATTTGCTGGGAATATCCCGCATCAACCTCGAAATTCTGACATATTTGGGAATTAGAGCTTTAATTGCTATAAGCAAATCAATCATTTCCTTTTCACCATAAGGCCGGTAGCGATTATCTCGATACCAATTCTCTAGCTCGCTCCCCCGAACTACTAGCGTGGGGTAAAGCTTGAGCCCGTCAGGTCGAAAACGCTCGTCTTCAAATAATTGCCACGATAGCTCCAGGTCATGCTCAGGTGTTGACCCTGGTAAGCCAGGCATCCAATGATAGTACACCTTAAAGCCATAATCTCGTAATAGCCTGGTCGCGGAGATAACCTCGGCCACCCCATGCCCTCTCTTTGTCAGGCAGTGAACCTCATCGTCCAATGTCTGCACCCCAAGCTCCACCCTGGTGGTGCCAAAATCAAGCATGCTCCTTATCTCTTTCTCACCACAAAAGTCAGGCCTGGTCTCGATGCACAACCCCACACAGCGACGCTCAGCATTTTCATTCAACTTCCTGGCTTCCTCTAAACTGCTAGAGGGAATGCTGTTCAGAGCATCATAGCAATCCTTGATAGACTGATACTGATAGTTCTGGGGATAAGACAGAAAGGTGCCCCCCATGATGATAAGCTCTACCTTATCCTGGGCATGTCCCATTTCCGCCAATGTCTTGAGCCTAACCTCCACCTGCTTTTTGGCATCAAAGCCACAACTTCGAGCCCGAAGCACCGCTGGAGATTCCACGGTATAGCTCTTGGGTGCCTCAGGAGAACTGGGGCAATAGACGCATTTGCCCGGGCAAGGAAATGGCTTGGCCATAACTGCCACTGGGGTTACTCCAGAGATAGTTCGAGATGTTTTCTTCATACCATCTCCATGTCATTTTGAGCCTTTCCCCTAATGTCATTGCGAGCCCTTCGCTTCTTGTCATTCTGAGCGAAGCGAAGAATCTCGTCCCACTCAGGGTAAACTCCGCTAAGCAATCCGCTGCCCCTCCACGAGATTGCTTCGGCTGACTTCGTCAGCCTCGCAATGACAGCATAGGCGATTTTGCACATTAGCATTTCACTATAATATGCTAAAGTTTAGCAGAGTGCATCTATGACTACAAATAGAGAAGTTTTCGACCAAATAGCTGAAAGCTGGTATCGGGTGAGGCATTGGCCTTTACTAAAACAAGAGCTAGAGGAACTGGCGGCAAGATGGCAAAGCGGGAAGCTGCTAAATGTGGGTTGCGCTCACGGGCCGGACTTCTTACCTTTCAGCCAGGGCTTTGAACTCTGGGGGGTAGATTCCTCCTCAGCCATGCTCAAGCAAGCTCTGAGATATTCTGCCAAGTTTAAACTTTACGTTAACTTAATAGCCGCTGATGCCTTGTTCCTGCCTTTCCCCAATAATACCTTCGATTGGGCAATATCAGTGGCCACTTACCACCACATCAAAGGCAGAGAGGAAAGGGAAAAGGCATTCGGAGAATTAAAGCGGGTACTAAAGCCCCAGGGCGAGGCTTTTCTAACCGTGTGGAACCACGGACAACCAGGGTTCTGGTTCAAATCCAAAGAGCAACACATCCCCTGGAGGCTAAAAGAAAAAACAATTTACCGCTACTATCACCTTTTCTCTTATGGCGAGCTAAGAAAGCTATTAATCGAAAGTGGCTGGGAAATCATTGCTATGTCACCAGAGAAGTCCTATCATTTCCCAATAAGGAATTTCTCACGCAATATATGCGTTCTGGTAAAAAAACAGAGCATGCCTCGGGTATCAGCAGTGTAACGCATTAGCCCCACACAAAACTCGATACCCCCAATTCCCCGGGCCAATGCTTCAACCTCACCTGCGGGTTCTGATACACAAGAAGAAAGCTTCGCCGCCTTAATTATTATCTACCGTCGTCCCCATGCCTACGGCGAAAGAGAGCTTTCTTGCTGGAGCAAGTCGCCAAACAAATTGGGAAAAGGTTTTGCCACAAAAATGGCGCCGTGCTATAATGCTCCGTTATCCCCAATTTGGAGCGCTGTTTTTTCAGGGTAAGCAGATTAATCCAAAAGATGAATTACAAATAGCATGACCAGTTTGCTCTATACTTAATGCAAGGAGGTTTGACTGTGTCTCATCCATTAGACGAAATCCTGCACCCCAGTTCCATTGCTATAGTCGGTGCACCGGGAACCCAACAAATGGGACCCGGCGCTGGTTTCGTGTCATCCTTACTAGCACAGGGTTTTAAAGGTAAGATATACCCTGTGAATCCTAAATATACTGAAGTTGAGGGGCTGAAGTGCTATGCTTCGCTGAGGGAAATACCAGACACTGTGGACTATATCATCTCACGCGTACCAGCGCGAGAAGTGCCCAAGATGCTGGAGGATGCCGCCAGCAAAGGTGCTAAGGCTGCTCATCTCTTCACTGCTCGTTTTAGCGAGACCGGGCGCCCGGAAGCAGCCCAGTTGGAACAAGAAATACTCAAACTGGCAAGGAAGCTGGGCATTCGCATCATCGGTCCTAACTGCATGGGTGTGTATTATCCAGCTCACGGCCTCTCCTTTGGGGACGAGTTCCCTAAGGAGTCAGGCAGTATAGGAGTTGCTTCGCAAAGCGGGAACCTGTCAATGGATCTGGTCATGACAGGCGCCATGAGAGGTCTTCGCTTTAGCAAGCTCATAAGTTATGGCAATGCTATTGACCTCAATGAATCTGATTATCTTGAGTATTTCGCTCAGGACCCACAAACGAAGGTGGTGTTGATGTATATAGAGGGTATCAAAGACGGTCGTCGTTTCTTTGATACCTTGCAGCGCACTACAGCCGTTAAACCCGTCATTATCCTCAAAGGGGGAAGAGGTCAGGCTGGAGCCAGAGCGATTAGTTCCCATACCGCCTCTTTAGCTAGCGCGCTCGAAGTGTGGAACGCAACGCTAAGGCAGACGGCTGCTATTCTTGCAGAGACCCTTGAGGAACTTATTGACCTAGCGGTGTCCTTCTATTTCTCGCCGCACCCCAAAGGTAAGCGAGTGGGAGTGCTCGGAGGTGCCGGGGGTGCCAGTGTATTAGCTGCCGATGAATGTGAGAGAGCTGGGCTAGAGGTTATCCAATTACCCCAAGAATTCCGGGAACAGCTGAGAAGCCAGGGCTTTCCTGAATGGGATTGGCTAGGAAATCCCGTAGATTTTTCAATCATCAGCGATCGCGAACGCTTCAGCATGGGGAACATTTTCGAGATGATGAATAAAGACCCTCACTTTGACCTTCTCATTATCATGCTCAGAGTCTTTCGCCGAATGCATCAAACCGACTTTACACTAGACAATATTTTCGCGATGCTAGGGTTGAAGCTTGATGCCGTGCGCAATAAGCCACTTTTGGGTGTTGTGCCTGAGCCGAGCTTTAGCATTAACGACCCGGACAACGGGGAATGGAAACTCCTCCGCGAGCTGCGTTCCAGGCTTATTGCTAATGGCATACCTTTTTACCCTACCATAGGTCGTGCTGCTCTGGCAGCCAGGAAAGTGACAGATTACTACCAGAGAAAGTCCCATCCCGATGCCTTTTGAGTAGTGAATTTCCTATCAGGAACTGTTCTCATTCCTGGATGACCCACTGATCGAGCCGACAAATAATCGGGCTGAGCGGCAGTTGAGGCCAACGGTGATTATGATAAAGCTGACCCTCGGGAAGCATTCAGATTTGGGCGCTTCAACTCAGGCAGCGATTTGGCATATCAATCAATATTTGAGTAATGAATCCGGCATCTTCCACGGGGTTTCTCCAGGCAGAGGCAGGTCCTTAAAATCAGGGTGGTCTGTGCGAATTCCCATACTACGCTTGGCAGCAGCCTTGAACCGCTCCCAATCGGTTTGCTGGAAGAGGACCATCTTCTGGGTTGCCAGAGACCCTTCAGCATGAATGCTAAGGACTCCACCAAAGGTGGAACCCTCTTGGATGACCCTGTTAATGGCTCGTATCCTTTCCTCGGCTGAATACCGGGCATCCCCTTGCAGATATTTCTCGAGGTAGGGGCGAGTTTCAGGGTTCTCCCAATCTTTCATGGAAGGCATGGTGGCGGCAATACCTCCGGTTATGTCTTGGAGGTACTTCATAGCCTCGTGCCACTGAGAGGCGAACCAGTACTTAGCACAATTGGTATAAACCGGGTTCGGCCGCGCCTGGCCTGTCTCGGGGTCAACTGAGCCAGTTAAAGCGGCGGCTCTACCCAAGGCCTCGGTTACAGTGGCGTACATGGCAAACCAGCCCAGCATATCCTGAATGCGAGTGGCACGGGTCAGCCCGTTGTATTCCGCCATTAACATGGCCAGACCAGCCAGGGCATCGAGTTCTGAGGTCTTGTAGGTGGAGGCTGTCAGGCGATGGTAGCGGGCAAACGAAGTAGCTACCTCCCTGGTGAACTGCCACTCACCGCACAGGAAAACTCTCTCCCAAGGGACAAAGACGTTATCGAAGATAATCATGGGATGCCCCCCACCAAGCGCTCCGGCCGAGCCAATGAGGGTTACCCCCTTGGCATTTGCCGGCACGGCACAGGCCACAGCATAGTCTTTGCCTGTCTCGTTATGATTACGAGAGGGTAGCACCATCAACTCGTTGGCGAGAATGGCTTGGGTTATGTGCAGCTTACAACCGGTTATGTGTATCCCCTCTTTATTGCGGTCAACTATGCGGACATAGAAATCCTTGTGCGCTTGCCTGGGGTCTTCAGCGTGCAAGGCCCGGTGGCCTTTGGGGTCACTCACAGCAGCAACGATGCTGGGATCATGCTTCTTACACCAAGCGCGGTAAGCTTTCATGTTTTCGGAATAATGGGTGCCCAGCGCTGCATCCACCTTGGACGCACCAAAGGCAACCCCGTTGAGGCCGTCGATGCCAGTCAATCGAGAACCTCCTGCCCCCAAACGACCGAGCGTGAGAAGAATATCTCTCCGCCTTTGCAGGTCCTCAGGGGTTTCCGGCAATTTGAAGGCGAAAGAAACCTCTTCTCCGTCCTCCATCATAGTGAACAGTGACCGATATTCAGAGTGCGTAGCTACGTAGTATTCTGCCGCAGCTCGCTCCACCGCATATCTATAGCGTGTGGGAACGTCCTTGACCCTCTCTCCATCTTGGTAGACCACCCTACCATCCCTCAGATCCTTTACATATTGCTCAGCCGTCCTAATCATGATACCTCCTTTGCTCTTTCTTCAATTTGACTTACTTGGGGCTATCTTCTTGCTGTAGCCCCTAAATTCGATTTCAAGGGGGGGTTATTCTAGCATACACTCTTGCCGACGTCAAAGTCTTGTGCCGACTGACTTTCTCACTCCGTTAACTCCCGTGGTTAGTTATCACTGCCAAACATGCCATGAATGTTACCTATGTATCTCAGCCTCCGCATACTCAAATCATCTAAAATCTAACCGAAGGAAGGGTTATTAAATCTGGAAAAATCTAACCCAAAAACTATTATGATTTGGCCTGGTTAAGACTTTAGAAGGAAGTAAAGCCAGATTACGAAGAAGATGGATATGCATTCGAGGTGTCATGCTGAGCAAGGCGCAGAATCCAGTTTTCTTTTTTGAATAGCTTCCTTATCAAGGAAGGTGGGCAGGGATGAGTTGTTAAGCGCCCTATCCTCGTTATAATATAAGAAGATGAGTTTTCTATTACTTCGCTTATAGGAGGTTTTGCTCTTGAAACAAAGCCATGATGTAATTGTTGTTGGTGCTGGTCCGGCTGGGGCAACACTGGCTTATGAGCTAGCGAGGAGGGGGATAGGGGTATTGCTTTTAGAAAAAGAGAAATTACCACGTTATAAATGTTGTGCTGGTGGAGTCACGAGCAAGACTGCAAAACTTCTTGATTTCGATATCTCCGAAGTGGTGGAAGATGTAATTTACGAGGTTACCTTTACTTTTAATCTGGGCAGCCCTTATTTGAGACAACATAATCAGCCACTGATATATACCGTGATGCGTGATGTGTTTGACTATTTTTTAGTAAAGAAAGCACAACAACTAGGAGCTGTGCTTATTGATGGTCAGAAGGTAACACAAATACAGGTGAGTGGTGATTGGGTTCAGATTTCTACTGCTGACAACATTTTTCGCTCCCGGCTTGTGGTGGGGGCGGATGGAGCTTATAGCGTAGTGGCAAGAGAGCTGGGCATGAAAAGGAGCATGGAATATGTCACGGGAATAGAGTCAGAAATAGTCGTGTCCGAGGAAGAGCTGGCAAAGTGGAAATCGCGGGCTCAGATGGAACTGGGGTGTGTTCCTGGGGGTTATGCCTGGGTATTCCCCAAACGTGGCCATCTCTCTATAGGAGTCGGAGGTCATACCTCCAAGGTAGGACATTTGAAGCACAACCATCAGAAGTTTCTAAATTCACTAAATATTGGTAATTATACCATCGCCAGGTCCAGCAGCCACTTAATACCAACGTGTACAAAAGGAGGGCTTGTGTGGCAAGATAAAGCTTTGCTTCTTGGGGATGCGGCTGGGTTTGCTGACCCATTGACAGGAGAGGGGATTTATTACGCCATTCTGAGTGCCCAGCTTGCTGCACCAGTGATTGCAAACTCTTTAGCGCATGACAAAGTGAAATTGGAGGATTACCAGGAAGCCGTGGATAAGAAAATAATGTCCGAGTTGAGGATAGCGCGTGTGCTATCAAAATTTTTTGTTCGCTTTCCTCATCTGGCATTTGGAATGTTCAAGCGGAGTGAAGGAGTGTGGACAGCTGGATGTGGCTTGATGTCTGGCGAGTTGAAGTATGTTGATATCAAAGAAAGGACAGGCGGATTCAAAGGTATATTTAATCGCCTGTTTCGAACTTAGCCCAACAATCTTAGTGGCAGGAGCACGCCGGAGAGTAAAATTTGTTATAATCTAAAGGGGAGAGTGAGGTGTCTAAGATACTGGATAAAATAAGCGGCCCCAGCGACGTTAAGGGGCTAAACCAAGATGAACTGGGTGAACTTTGTTCCGAGCTCAGGGAGTTATTGGTAAGCAGGGTTAGTGAAAATGGAGGACATCTAGCATCCAATCTGGGAGTGGTGGAGCTTACTATTGCCCTGCATCGGGTATTTGATAGCCCGAAAGACAAGATAGTCTGGGACGTGGGGCACCAAAGTTACGTTCATAAGCTGTTAACAGGGAGAAAGGAGCAATTTCCTTCCCTTCGCCAATACCAGGGACTCTCAGGATTTCCTGATAGAAATGAAAGTTTTCACGATGCTTTCACTACGGGACACGGTGGCACCTCCATTTCAGCGGCTTTGGGCATGGCCCTGACTCGTGACCTTGCTGGCGGTGATCACCATGTGGTAGCTGTCATTGGTGATGGATGCCTCACCTGTGGCATGACTTACGAGGCGCTGAATCATGTCGGGCATTTGGGCACAAGGCTTATGGTGGTGCTCAATGACAACGGCATGTCTATTTCGCCCACAGTAGGAGCGATAGCCAAGCGGCTAAATGTGGTGCGAACAACCTATCGCTACACGCAGGCTAAGAAAAAGACGAAGCGGTTGTTGTCTTTCTTGCCCGGAGGGCAGAGGCTGCAGTTGGTAGTGCGCCGTCTTAAGGAAGGAGCCAAAGCGGTAGTTATGCCCAGCACAATGTGGGAGCACCTTGGCTTTACTTACTTGGGTCCAATAGATGGTCATAACATTGCTGAATTGGAAACCACTCTAACTCAGGCCAAGGATTACTACAAGCCGGTGGTTGTCCATGTCTTGACTATGAAGGGCAAGGGTTACAAACCAGCTGAGGATAGTCCTACTTACTTTCACGGGCTATCTCCTAAAAGCGAGGGCTTGAATACATTGCCTACTTATAGTCAAATATTTGCTCGAACAGTCGGTGGATTACTGAGGGATAATCCCAGGGTGGTAGTGATAAGCGCTGCCATGGTTGAAGGCAACAGCTTATCTTCTTTGGTCAAGGAGTTTCCGCAGCGCATCTATGATGTAGGGATTTCTGAGCAGCATGCGGTTACCTTAGCCGCTGGTCTCGCTACCCAGGGCTTTATACCTATTGTAGCTATATATTCCACTTTTCTGCAGCGTGCTTTCGACCAAGTATTGCACGATGTTTGCCTCCCTGACCTACCTGTCATTTTTGCCCTTGATCGCAGTGGCATTGTTGGAGAAGATGGTAAAACTCATCAAGGGATATTTGATTTATCCTATCTTAGTTTGATGCCTAATATGATTGTTTGTGCACCTAAGGACGGAAATGAACTTCAAGACCTGCTCTATACCGCCCTCAGTACGGAACATCCTATGGCAATTCGCTATCCTCGGGGTCAAGGAATAGGTGCTCTTTTGGCCGCCGAGCTTCATCAGCTTCCTATAGGCAAAGCTGAGATAATAAAGCAAGGTGAAGATATAGTCATAATAGGCATTGGCTCTACTGTCATGCCTTCTCTGGAAGCAGCGGAACATTTAGCTCTGTGGGGCATTGATGCCATGGTGATTAATGCCCGATTTGCTAAGCCGCTGGATACAGAGCTTATTTTGGATGTAGCCAACCATGCCAAAAGGATGGTCATAGTAGAGGAGAATGTTCTTAGCGGCGGCTTTGGTGCCGCGGTGCTGGAGCTGCTGGAGAAGGCTGAAGTCTCAGATGTCAAAGTGAAGCGATTGGGCATTCCTGACGAATTCGTAACCCATGGAAAGCAAGATTTTCTTCGCTCTCTCTATCATCTGGATGCCTTGGGAATAGCCAAGGAATGCGTTGATTTCCTGGCTCACGTCCAGGCAAAGGCGGAGGGAGAATTTCATCCCGCTATGCCTCAATAATACCAGGGCCTGGTCTCATAAAATACGGCCTTCTACATAATCTCGTATAGAATTCCTCTCCCTTGATGGGAGAGGATTAAGGTGAGGGTGAAAGCCCCATCCCATCGGGCGGTGAGTCCTTATTCTCTTGAGCCATTCGCTTGAGCTCATAAAGCTTGGTGATCGCTTCCAAAGGAGACAGAGAATCAACATCAAGCCGGGCAATTTCATCAGCTAATAAGGAGCCTTTCGGGAAAAGAGGAATCTGTAGTGATGCTTTGCGGCAAGGGACTTTGCTTTTTTTAGAAGCATGGCTCTCCAGCTCAGCTAAGACTTCCTGAGCTCGAACGATTACCGATTTGGGCAAGCCAGCTAGCTGAGCCACGTGGATGCCATAGCTTCTGTCAGTGCCACCGGGGACAATCTTATGTAGAAAGATAACTTTGTCTCCTTCTTCCGCCACCGCTACATTGAAGTTTTTCACTCTGGGCAGGATACTAGCCAGGTCCACCAATTCATGATAATGGGTAGCGAAAAGGGTCTTCGTTCCAAGCTCAGGATGGTTGTGGATAAACTCGGCTACCGCCCAGGCAATGGAAAGCCCATCATATGTGGAAGTGCCCCGCCCAATTTCATCCAAGATGATAAAGGAGCGAGGGGTGGCATTATTCAGGATATTTGCCGCCTCAGTCATCTCCACCATAAAAGTGGATTGGCCAGCGGCTAAGTCCTCCTGAGCGCCAATACGAGTAAAGATGCGGTCAACAATTCCAATATTTGCTGAATCAGCAGGGATAAAGCCTCCAATCTGAGCCAAAAGGATAATTAAAGCTACTTGCCTGAGATAGGTGGACTTTCCTGACATGTTAGGGCCGGTGAGTATAATAAGCTGATTATCCCTGTTGCATAGATAAGTGTCGTTAGGAACAAAATTATCCTGGCCTATGCTCTGCTCTACAATAGGGTGGCGTCCTCTCTTGATGTCAATGACATCCTTGTTGGTCAGCGTTGGGCGGACATAACCACGACGCACGGCAACTTCAGCAAGGCTGGAAAGGGCATCAATTTGAGCGATGGCTCTGGCGGTGGTCAAAATTTGCTCCCCAACAGCGCTTATCTGCTGGCAGACTTGTCGGAAGATGGCAGCCTCCAGGTTAGTAATCTTCTCCTGAGCATTGAGAATCAGCGATTCATACTCCTTAAGTTCGGGGGTGAAGAACCTTTCCGCCTCCGCCAAAGTCTGCTTACGAATATAATCTGGGGGAACTAAGTTGAGATTAGCCCGAGATACCTCGATATAATAGCCAAATACCCGATTGTAGCCTACTTTTAAGGATTTAATCCCTGTGCGCTGTCTTTCCCTTTGCTCCAGGCCAGCCAGATATTGCTTAGCTTCCCGGGAATTACGGCGAATTTCATCCAGCTCAGGGGAGAAACCTTCCTTTATCACACCCCCTTGCTCCAAATCCCCCGGTTCATCGGCAATAGCCCTGGCGATTAAGTCCACGATGTCGGGGCAAGACTTAATTTCGGCGCTTAGCCAATTTATACCGTCCCCGTCTGCCATCGCCGCTTTCAAGTCCGGCACCTTCTCCAAACTAGCGCGAAGCGCTAGCAATTCTCGGGGCATAACTCTGCCACTACTCACTCGGTTAACCAGCCTCTCCAGGTCAGTAATGTCTGATAAAAGAGAGATGACTTGTTGGCGAGCCAAGTTATTTTCATGAAACCAGGCAACCGCCTCTTGCCGCCGATTCAAAATGGCGAGGTCCAGAAGGGGATGTCCCAGCCAATTTTTAAGCAGCCTGCCCCCCATGGCTGTCTTGCTCAGGTCAATGACGGAGAGAAGGGAGTTGCCGGTTTCTCCCCACCTACCACCTTGAAAGAGCTCCAGATTGCGGATGGTCTGGCCATCGAGGGTCATCAAGGAATCTGTAGAGTAGGTAGCAAGTTTGCTTAGCTGGGGCAGAGTTTCCTTTTGCGTTTCCTTGACATAATGTATTAACGATCCTGCGGCCCTTGTGGCTAGGGGCAAATGGGCGCAACCATAGCCCTCTAGGGTAGCCACTTTGAAATGTTCTAGCAAAGCTTCCCGGGCAATTTCCAAATCAAACCAATATTCATCCAGTCGAGTTACGGTGAATGGCAATTGAGCATAATCGCCGGCATCTTGGGAAATAAGGAGTTCACTGGGCTGAAGACGCTCCAATTCAGGCATGACTCTTTGGGCAGGAAGCTGAGTGGTGGCAAACTCGCTCGTGGTTATATCAACATAGGCGATTCCCGCTTCTTCGCCTTCAATAACCAGGCTAGCGAGATAGTTATTGCTCTTACTCGCAAGTAGATTAGGCTCGACCACCGTCCCCGGCGTCACCACGCGAATGACGTCCCTTTCCACCAATCCCTTACCCGGTGGGGTAAGTTGCTCGCAAATAGCCACCTTATGACCCCGGTTGATGAGTTTAGCCAGATAGTTATCCAGAGCATGATGAGGTATCCCGGCCATGGGCACCCTTTGCCCTTTGCCCATCTCCCGGGATGTCAGGACAACATCCAGCTCCCGTGAAGCGACCTTGGCATCTTCATCGAAGGTCTCGTAGAAGTCGCCTAAGCGGAAAAAAACTATAGCTTCGGGATACTTCTGCTTAACCCTGAGATATTGCTTTCTAAGAGGCGTTATAGTCATCTATGTTAATTTTACTACATTCGTTGAAACGAATTGAATTACCTGTTATGACACTTTCACTTTTATTGTAGCAGCATGTAAGACAAAGGACAGGAAATGATTTATGAAGTTAACTATAGATTTAGGCCCTTGGGGAAAGGGTCGAACTCTAAAGCTAGACTAGGTGGCAGGCTACCCAATGTTCGTTACCCACATCTCTTAGCTGTGGCTCGTCTTCTTGGCACTTGGCGGTTGCCAACCGGCATCGAGGATGGAAACGGCAACCTCTGGGCGGGAAGAGGGGACTGGGCACATCTCCGACCAGCAAAATGCGGCTTCGCTGGCGATCAACTTCGGGATTGGGTATAGGTACAGCGGACAACAGCGCTTGAGTATAGGGATGGAGCGGCTTAGCATAAAGCTCAGTGCTGTCGGTGATTTCCACAATCTTTCCGACGTACATTACGGCCACACGGTTGCTGATGTATCGTACGACTGAAAGGTCGTGGGCGATAAACAAATATGTTAGATTAAGTTCTTCTTTCAGTCTGGTCAACAGCATTACGACCTGAGCTTGGATTGAGACATCAAGCGCCGAGACAGGCTCATCACAGACGATAAATTTCGGTCTGGTGGCTAATGCCCTGGCTATGCCGATGCGCTGACGTTGCCCGCCGCTGAACTCGTGAGCGTAGCGGTCTGACATGTTGGGGTCAAGCTCCACCAGCTTCATCATTTCCTTTGCCTGTTCCTTGTGTTCTTTGCCTTTCACCAGATTGTGGACCAATAGTGGCTCACTGATAATATCTCCAACAGTCATTCTGGGGTCAAGCGAAGCGTAGGGATCTTGAAAGATCAACTGCATGTCCCGTCGGATGTGCCTCAGTCTTTCGCCCTCGAGAAGCGTGATGTCTTCGCCATTAAAATATATCTTTCCAGCGGTTAAGTCATAAAGGTGAAGAATACAGCGTCCTGTAGTCGTCTTGCCACAGCCACTCTCACCGACTAGTCCTAATGTCTCGCCAGGTTTAATGCCGAAACTCACCTTATCCACGGCTTTGATGTTAGCTATTTTCCGCTTTAGAAGTCCGAAGTGCAACGGGAAGTATTTCACCACGTCTTTTGCCTCGACAAAATACTTATTGTTTTTCATCTTTCGTGCTCTACCAATGTTTCTATGTCATTATGCCTGAGGCAAGCAGCATAGTGTCCATCACCCACCTGCTCTAGCTCCGGTCTTGTCTCGGTACATTTCTTATCCCTGAATTGACAACGTGGTGCGAAGGGGCAGATATTTCTGGGTAGCCGAGCGAGGTTAGGAGGTAAGCCGGGGATGACATGAAGGCTGCGATGGCGTGGCAGGTCTAATCGGGGTACTGAGGCAATGAGTCCCATGGTATAGGGGTGCCGGGGGTTAGAATAAATAGCATCTATGGAGCCAGATTCCATAAGACGCCCGGCATACATTACAACGACATGCTCTGCGTAGCGGGCTACCACGCCAAGGTTGTGGGTTATGAGCACAACTGCCATGCCAAACTCTGCCCTCAGGCTATTGATCAGCTCCATTAGCTGGGCCTGGACGGTCACATCGACCGAGGTTGTCGGCTCATCGGCAATTAAAAGGGCCGGCTCGCAGCTCAGAGCCATAGCTATCATTATCCGTTGCTGCATGCCACCGCTAAACTGGTAAGGGTACTGACTTATCCGCCTTTCAGCATCAGGGATGCCGACCAGTTTCAAGAACTTTGCCGCTTCTTCTAGAGCGCCTTCTCTACCAAAGCCACGGTGAAGCTCTAGAGATTCCGCTATCTGCCGTCCTATGGTGAGCACCGGGTTTAGCGAGGTCATAGGCTCTTGAAAAACCATGGCTATGCGGTTACCCCTGATGGAACGCATCTCCGCCTCGCTTAGTTTGAGGAGGTCTTTGCCTTCGAAGATTATCTCGCCGCCGACAATAATTCCTGGGGGATAAGGGATAAGGCGCATAATCGATAAAGCGCTAACAGACTTACCGCAGGCGCTCTCGCCAACCAGGGCAAGGAATTCGCCCTTCTTCACCGCGTAGGATAGCCCATCAACTGCCCTCAGCTCTCCTTCTCGTATATAAAAGTAGGTTCTCAGGTCTTTAACTTCGAGTAATGTCTCCATCGTCTATCTTAGGGTAGACTCACAGTTAACTACATAAATTACCATAATTCTCTCTCCCGCGGGAGAGAGAATTATACAAAATTATGCCCGAGATTATATTTTAGCCACCTTATCCCTCTTTCCCCGTTTGGGGAAAGAGGGATAAGTAAGTCATCCGGCAAAGCTCTCTAGTAACCCATCGATTTCTTGAGGGCTTGGTCTATCCAGACATATTGTATCCAACCGAGGCTGGACCCGGGATAGTAACCGACTGCCCCTTCACCGCTGTAGTTTTTGAGCCATGGCCACCAAAAGACCCAGGTATAATGTGCCGCCGTCTGTATAACGTAACAATTCTCTACGAGAGAGGGCAGCATTTGCCGGTGAATGCTGCAGGTCGCATCTTCATCAGGCCAGGTTGCCAGCATCTGGCTAATGTAGTTGTTCAGGACCGGGTCATTGATCCGGCTTGCATTCCACATACCTTTACCTGAATAGTTTATGCCCTTAAAGTAGGTGCCGTCGCCAGAAAAGCCGCCAAAAAACATGTCGTTAAAACTCCCGAAATACTGTATGGTAAGCGCTTCGGTGCTAGATACACCTTTGAGTGTCAAGTCCACCCCGATTTCTGACCACATGCTCTTGACCATCTGTAGGACGTCACTAAGTAAGTAAAAATCCCAGAAGACAATTTCAGCCTTGAACCCGTCAGCGTAGCCGGCATCAGCCAGAAGCTGCTTGGCCTTGTCGGGGTCGTACCCGAAGAGGTCTTTAACCGAAACTGACTCTGGCCCTAGCACTGGCTCGTCCGGGTAATTTTTCAGTGGCAGATAAGCAGCGTCATACTCCTTACAGGGGTATACGGGCCAGTAGGGATATATGGCCTGGCCTCCGAAGTATTGATCGACTATCTGCTGGTTGTTTATTGCCAGCTGAAGCGCCTGTCGCACTCTCACGTCGCCATAGGGTTTGTCTGGATTATCCATCCTCATAAATATCACGTATTTGACGGTTCCGTCGATGAACTTATTATATTTCACTCCTTTTTCATTAGCCACGGCTAGCAATGCTTGTGCTCTGTCAAAATCAGCGGTAGTTATATCAATCTGACCGGTAGTAAAAAGGGAGTCCGCTGTAGCCGGGTCTGCTACAATAAGCGTCTTTACGCTGCTCAGATAGGGTAACTGGTCACCTTGGCCAGGACCGATAGGGTTTGTCTGCCAGTAAGTAGGATTTCTCTGCCAGTCGAGATAGCTTGAGGGCACATACTCTTTGATGGTGAACGCACCGGTGCCGATGGCTCTGTCCCAGGCAGCCATGTCGCCGTACATTTCAATTACATCTTTGGGATAAATGAACACGTAATCTATTATGGATATGAGGGTAGACATATACTGGGACGGGCAATCGAAGCGTACCGTGCTGTCATCGATCTTGGATATGCTCATAGCCGCGTTCATCTCCGGATAAGTCGTCTTGACATAGCCTGTAGATAACGTCCTCTGGCGCTCCCAAGAGTAAATAACGTCATCGGCGGTAACCAGCCGCCCTTTGGGCACTGGGCTAATATTCTGCCAGTGTACCCCCTGACGCAGGTGGAAGATTATGTAATTTGACCCTATTTCCCAGCTCTCGGCTAGCATACCGGCTTTGTCTATATAGCGGTCACTCTCGCCGCGGAGATACCAGTCGCATTCAGCAGTTCCGTAACCACCAGCGTGCCCTTTTGACCAGTTCCCTCCCCAGAGGCACTGGTACGGGCCGGTAGTATAAGCATGCATCCCGAGAGCATCATCGAAGTACGTAGGGTCTGCAGCTAACCACATATTAAGCTGCCCTCCGTATTGTGGTTTTTCCCCGACCCCGCCCCCACCTCCACCCCCGCCACCACCTCCACAGCCGCTTATCAGGCTGGCAATCAGACCTATCATCATCAAACATGCTACTAGTGATAGACCCTTACTTTTTTGCATCAACATTCACCTCCTTTACATCAACTCTTGACCACTGTGACGATTTACACACCACTTGTTATTACTTTACCTCCTTTCACCGATATCGTCCCAGACCTCCTCTCAGCCTGGGATCAAGCAAGTCACGCAAGGCATCGCCCAGCATGTTGACACCCCACACAACAATAGCCAGGAAAAGCCCTGGCCAGAAAGCAAGCCACCATGCCTGAAGCATATACCGCCGCCCTTCCATGCTGAGCATGCCGCCCCAGGTCGGGATAGGCGCGGGAATGCCAAAACCAAGAAAGCTTATGGATGCCTCGATCAAAATAGCTGCCCCCACTGTTACAGTAAAGAGGATTATTATCGGCGCCATCACATTGGGCAGAACGTGTCTTAACAATATCCTCCTTGTGCCACAACCGATAGCCTTTGCTGCTTCAAGATAGGGATTAGCTCGTATTGCTATAACCGCACCGCGCACTATACGGGACTGCCCGATGCCGAACAAGATTCCCAGAACTAATGTCACCGGCAGGGTCGCCCGGAGCAAGTTTTCGGGAGTAGCTGGGAAAATCGAGAGAAATGTGAGCATAAGGAACAACCCTGGTATGCACATGACGCCGTCAACAAATCTTTGCCCTATTAGGTCCACCTTGCCACCTAGGTAGCCGCAAACAATGCCGATCACTGTGGATATTACTACACTTAGACCTGCTACACTAAGCCCCACGATCACTGAAACTCGAGCGCCATAAATGACTCGAGTAAGCACGTCCCTACCCAGCTGATCACAACCGAAGGGAAATGCTAAAGATGGAGCGGCCAGTTTTGGTCCAACAAAGATGCTGTTGTATCCATATCCGTGTAATGTTAGTATCCAATTGGCGCAGATGCCGATTATCAAAAGAGCCAGGACGATAATCCCTCCCACTGTTCCCAGGGGCTTTTCCCTGACCAGTCGAACAAACACGTCCAACCAGAACGGACGTGCTTTAGATATTTCCTTTTCTGGAAATGTGCCTTCCAATTGTGCCATCTCTATTCCTCTTACCTGTATTGTACCCTGGGGTCAAGATAAGCATAAACAATATCGACCCCTAAGTTGCACAGCATGACAAAGGTAGCAGCGACAAGGTTGATGGCAGAGACTATAGGGTAATCCCTCTGCATCAGAGCATAGATGAAGTACCTGCCTATGCCTGGCAACCCGAATATCATCTCCAGGATAACAGAACCACCGACGAGGATAGGTAGCTGCAGTCCCACTATTGTCACTACTGGAATCAGGGCGTTTTTCAGGGCATGTCTGGAGATGACGAGCCTTTCTTTCAGCCCTTTTGCCCATGCCGTTCTAATATAGTCCTGTCGCAACACCTCCAGCATCATGGTGCGTGTCATCCTCATAGTAGTTCCCGACATGGACATCCCTAGGATGAGCGATGGGATAATGAACTGTTTCAAATTGTATAGCGGGTCCTGTAAGAAAGGTTTGTACACTACTGGTGGCATCCAATTCAAGTATTTCGGGCCATAGACTATGACCATAGTCCCCACCCAGAATGCTGGCACACTGATAAATATAATAGCTATACCGCGAGTGATATGGTCGGTAATCGTATCCTGCCGTATAGCCGAGAGTATGCCTATAGGGAAGGCTACAAGTAAAGCCACAATGATAGCCATGATGCCCAGTTCGATAGAAACAGGTAATCTTTGCAGGAAGTCCGGGCCGATGCTTAGTCCCGTCCATAAGGAGCGCCCCATGTCGCCTCTCAGCACGCCCCCCAGCCACTTGCCGTACTGGACAATGAGAGGGACATCATACCCCAGCTTGTGTTTGATATCCAACATAACCTGTGTGGCATTTTGCGCTTCGCCATGTTGGGCTGCCATAAGCTCTACGACATTTCCAGGAATGAAGCGCAAAACGCAGAAGACGATGATAGTTACAATAAGTAAAGTAGGTATTAGTAGCAGTAGCCGCCGGATAATGTAATTTCTCACAACGCTCCCTTAGCCAGAGAAACGGCACCCTTACCATTAATTACAGCTACAGTCATCCTTGAAAACCACCTATATGATGGCTACATAGCTATTATGCTTCTCTTTGGGAGAAGTTTCACACCGAATTACTGGGAGTATCCTGATTAAAACAAGTTGCCAGCAGTTTGTCAACCCTTGCAGTCGAGTCTGTTAGATTTTGACTTGCCCTCAATTGCGACCCAGTTTGGCTACCAGTTCCTGCATTCCTTTCCATCGGAGAAGTGATTACGTGGTTAGCCTGCTTTTTCTTACAAACCTGTCTATTCTTCGCAGTGCTTCCTCAATATTAGGTAACGAAGTGGCGTAGCAGCAGCGGACAAAACCTTCACCGCATGGTCCAAAAGCAGTGCCCGGGACCACGGCAACTTTTTCTGCAAATAGTAGCTTTTCGGAAAACTCTTCTGAATTCATTCCGGTAGCTTTTATAGAGGGAAAGGCATAGAAAGCGCCCTTGGGCTCAAAACAAGGCAAACCAATCTCATTCAATCTTTTGACTATGAAGCGACGGCGCCTGTTGTATTCTTGAACCATCTTTTCGACCTCGCCCTCACCGTTTCTGAGAGCCTCAATGGCTGCCATCTGAGCCATCGTCGGGGCACAGAGCATAGTGTATTGATGGATTTTTGTCAGGGCTTGAATGAAATGGCACTCGGCTGCCACATAACCGATGCGCCAACCAGTCATGGCATGAGATTTGGAAGATCCGCTAATCAAGATGGTGCGTTCCTTCATCCCCGGAAGGCTGGGAAAACAAATATGCTCCACCCCGTAGACTAAACGAGCATATAGCTCATCGGATATAACCAGCAAGCCATGCTTTTTAGCTAGCTCGGCAATAGCGTCAGCCTCTCTTTTGAACATGACTGCGCCGGTGGGATTTGCTGGGTAACCTATCAAAATAGCCTTCGTCTGGTTCGTAATCCTGGCTTCAATATCAGCTGCCCTGACGACGAAGTTGGTTTCTTCGTTTGTGGGCACAAGAATAGGCTTGCCGCCAGCCAGAATAATGTCGGCGGGATAAGCTACATAGCAAGGGTTAGGAATTATGACCTCGTCACCGGGATTGATAATTGCTCTCAGAGCCAGGTCTAATGCTTCACTACTTCCTGTAGTAACAAGGATTTCATTCTCGGGATTATAGCTTACCCCGTAGTGAAGCTCCAGGTAGCGGGCTAATTCTTGGCGTAGTTCCGTCATGCCGGAGTTCGAGGTATACATGGTATAGCCCTTTTCTAGAGAATATGTGCCTGCCTCCCTGATATGCCAGGGGGTAACGAAATCAGGCTCACCTATACCAAGTGAGATAACATCTTCCACGGAGGAAAGCAGGTCGAAGAACTTCCTGATGCCTGATGGTGGCAGTGTAGCCACCTTTTGTGAAATTAGGTTATCCCGGGCTTTGGTTGCAGCGGACTTTGTGTTCGGCATATTATGGCGTTATTGGTAGACGTCTATTTATTTCCTTAGGAAGGTGAAAAGTTTCCTCGTTCTCCTTATATCGTTTGAGAAGAAAGTGAGTGACGGTACTTTGCACCTGCTCTAGAGGAGCTAGTTTCTCCGTGACAAAACCGGAAATTTCCTGCATATTTTTGCCTTTCACCAGTATGGCTAGGTCATAGGTGCCGGAAACCAGATAAGCAGAGTAAACTTCAGGAAATTGATAAATGCGCTCGGCAATGGCATCGAAGCCCACACCGCGTTGTGGTGCTACTCTGACTTCGATTAAAGCCCATATATCTTCCTTGCCTAATTTAGACCAGTTTATTATAGCTTTATATTTCAGGATAGTCCCATCTTTTTCAGCCTGCTTAATTATTTTTTCTACCTCTTTGACAGGTTTATCCACCATGGTGGAAATCTGTTCCGGAGTTGCCCGGGCATTCTGTTCTAGAATTTCAAAAATCTCCTTCATGCTTTTTTACTCCAGTTATTAGTTCAGCCGCAGACCAGTGATCAGCTGTTTCATTGTAACACAGTTCAAATAGTTTGCCATCCTCAGTAATAACTCTGAATAGCCTTTTGCCTGGTTCCAGCCAGGCTTTTTCTACTGACTTTATTCTTAGTTCCTTTTCTTGCCAGACAAAAGACCGTGGTTCTTCAGCATAGACGTGACCTGAATAGCATTTTACCTTTATCTCCATATTTTGCCACCGGTATAGCACAAAATAGTTGACATAATAATGAAAACTAACAGTCTAGTTTATCCTCTAAGGAGAGGATAAAGAGTAATACGTCTTGAATGTCTGGTGTTGTTTCATTGTAACATAGTTCAAGTAGTTTACCATTCTCAGTAACAACTCTGGAGCGCGTTGTAAAGTTGTGTTCTACGAATTGACAAACGTGATACGTTGAAGTAGTATCAAATATTAAGAGAGACGTGAGATGAAAAAAGATTTGCTCTCAGTAGCTGACCTTAACCGTAAGGAAATTGAACACCTTGTAGAGCAAGCCTGGCATATGAAACAGGAGGGGGCGCCGCCTCTCCTTTCGGGGAGAACCTTAGCTCTCCTCTTTGAAAAGCCTTCCTTGCGAACCAGGGTAAGTTTCGAGATAGCTATGTATCAGCTAGGCGGACGCAGTATCTACCTATCTCCAGAAGAGGTAGGCTTGGGCAAACGGGAGCCAGCGGCTGACATAGCCCGAGTGCTCAGCCGCTATGTCGACGGCATTGCCGCACGCACGTTTTCCCAGGAGACCTTGCGCATTTTGGCTGAGTATTCCTCCGTGCCCGTAATTAATGCCCTTTCCGACCTGGAACATCCCTGTCAGGCTCTTGCCGACCTTCTCACCATCTATGAAAAGAAAGGAAAGCTTTCTGGTTTGACTTTAGCTTTCATTGGCGATGGCAATAATGTGGCCAATAGCTTGCTTTTCTCTGCCTGTCTAGTGGGCATGAACTTTCACTTCGCCTCTCCACCAGGCTATGAAATCAAAGGGGAAGTATTGAGTAAAGGGAAGAGATTGGCTGCTCGGAGTGGCAGCCAGATTCTGTTAACTACCGACCCTCACGAGGCAGCCAAAAGGGCTGACATAATATATACTGATGTGTGGGTTAGCATGGGCCAGGAAGTTGAAGCGAAGAAACGCTATCGTGCCTTTTCCGGCTATCAGATGGATAATACATTATTAAGCTTGGCCAAAAGAGATGTTTTGTTCATGCATCCCTTGCCGGCTCACCATGGCGAAGAAATCTCCGCCGGGCTGCTAGACGACCCTAGGTCAGCGGTCTTTGACCAGGCAGAAAACAGGCTTCATCTGCAAAAAGCATTACTGGTGAAGCTGCTGTCAAATCCCAAGGTATCAAGCAAATGACCAGGCCTATTGTAGCTATTGTGGGTAGAACCAATGTGGGCAAGTCCACCTTGCTTAACCGCCTGGCGGGCAGGCGGGTAGCTGTAGTTGCTGATTTGCCGGGAACCACCAGAGACCGCGTTTTTGCTTTTGTTTCCTGGCAGGGGCAGGAGTTGACTGTGGTTGACACTGGTGGCTGGCAAGCGAAGCCACAAGGGTCTTTGGAACAAAAGGTCAAGCAGCAGGTTGAAGCAGCTATTGCCCAGGCAGATGTCATCATCTTTCTGGTAGATGTCAAAGATGGAGCTATTGCTGCCGATGAAGAAATTGCTGATGTACTGCGCGCCGCCAATAAGCCTATCATACTAACAGTAAACAAAGTAGATTCTGTCAAGCAAGCAAATCAGGTAGCCGATTTCCATCGCTTGGGTATGGGTGAGCCTATGGCTATCAGTGCTCACCATAATCGAGGGATAGACGAGTTAATGGATGCTGTGTTAGCCTCTTTGCCCCCACAACCTATCAGTATTGCCGAGACGGCAGAGGCTAAATTAGCTATCGTTGGGCGACCTAATGTCGGCAAGTCAACTTTGTTGAATGCCTTGCTAGGTGATGAAAGGGCCATTGTCCATGAGTCTCCGGGGACGACTCGCGACTCGCTTGATGCTATAATGAAGTGGGATGACAAGGAAATCTTACTTGTCGACACCGCTGGGATTAAACGGCGTGGAAGGGTCGATGCTGGAGTGGATTATTATAGTTTGCTGCGCGCCCTCCAGGCTATCAACCGCTGCGATGTTGCCTTGTTGCTAATCGATGCTGGTGAATTTATTACTGCCCAGGATATGCATATTGCGGGCTATATCATTGAGGTTGGAAAGGGCATGATGCTGGTGGTCAACAAATGGGACCTTGTTCCCCAGGAACAAAGACAGGAATTTAAACAAAGCTTGGAACGAAGACTTAGATTTGCCTCCTACACACCTATCATTTACATCTCTGCCAAACTTGGGCAGGGGATAGATAGAATTCTCCCCCAAGCTTGGGAAATATGGCAGGAAAGACAAAAGCGAATACCGCAATCAGAAGTTGATGAGTTGGTCAAAGAGGCAGTAAGTAGCTATCCCCCACCCCGCATGGGTTCTAAGCGGTTGCACATCGTTCGAGCCTATCAAGATGAATCTCAACCAGCAGCTTTCGTTCTTGAGGTTAACGATCCTAAGCTGGTTCATTTTTCCTATAAACGCTACTTGGAAAATAAACTTCGGCAGGGCTTTGGTTTTCGCGGCGTTCCTTTGAAGTTGATTTTCACCAAGGCCGCCCGTAAAATCAATAAAAGGACGACGGTGAGAGCATGATGATAGCTAAGTTTGTGGCTGTGGTAGTCATTGCTTATCTCCTTGGTTCCATTCCCTTTGGCCTGATAATAGGCAAGCTAAAAAGTGGCGTTGATATTAGAGAACAGGGAAGTGGTAAGACTGGTGCCACTAATTTGATGAGAGTTGCAGGAACCAAGCTCGGCGTTATAACCATAGTTCTCGATGTAGTTAAGGCTGCTGTGGCGGTCACGTTGGCCGCAGTAATTATAGGTAAGAGTAGCGGTATCTTAACCATTGGTAGCGTGTCTCTTAACTGGCAACATATAGCCCAGGTCTTGGCTGGCCTGGCTGCAGTAGCAGGACATACCTGGCCAATATTTGCCAAGTTTAGAGGTGGTAGAGGAGTGACTGCCTATTTTGGCACATTGTTCGCTATTTTCCCTCCCGCGGGTATATTCGGTGCCGAAGTTGTAGCTATAACAGCATTACGCAGCCGGCACATGTCCCTTGGTTCTCTTCTGGGAGCCTTAGCAGCTTGTTGCTTAATGATACCCTTAACCATCTTGTACAACTTCCCTCTCATCTATCTGGCTTATGGTTTAATAGTTACCGCATTGCTCGCCTACCAACACCAGGACAATATAAAACGCTTAAGACAAGGCACAGAACGCCAATTATGGTGAAAAAGCGCGAGAAACCAAGCCTTAAAGTTACTATCATAGGCAATACCTCGTGGGGCAATACTTTAAGCGCTTTGCTGAGTGATAAAGGGGCAGTGGTAAAGCTGTGGACACGAAGCGAGACTGAGGCCAAAGAATTAAACCAAGGACGGCGTAGCTATTCCTCTACTAGCCACATTGGGGGAGCCTTAAAAGAAGTTGACCTGGCAATCTGGGCGGTCCCCTCCCAAAAGTTGAGAGAGAATGTCAGCCAAGCCAAGAATTATCTCACTAGTTCGATGTTATTGATGAGCGCTGCCAAAGGATTGGAAGTAAGTAGTGGTAAAAGGATGACACAAGTGCTGGCAGAGGAGATTGCTCCTTCTTTAAGAGGGCAAATTTGTGTTCTCTCCGGTCCTAATCTGGCTGGGGAAATTGCCCAGGGCCTCCCGGCTGCTTCGGTCATTGCTGCTCAAGATATAGTTTTAGCGGAAAGAGCGAGGGAATTGATGGAGTCGCCCAAATTTGTTCTGTCTACTAGCGATGATGTCATCGGAGTTGAATTAAGCGGGGCTCTGAAAAACATTATAGCTCTGGGTGCCGGCATGATAGATGGATTAAGCTTAGGCGACAATGCTAAGGGAGCTTTTATTGCCTGGGGGTGGGCTGAGGCTGTTTCCCTGGGGGTGACTTTAGGGGCCAGGCCTGGCACTTTTTATGGTCTAGCCGGTTTAGGCGACCTGATAGCTACTTGCGCCAGCACTCTAAGCCGAAACCATTATGTTGGCTATGAACTGGCTAAGGGCCGCGCTTTATCTCAAATATTTGCCTCTATGCCACATGTCGCCGAGGGAGTTGCCACCACTGCGGCAGCCCACCAGTTGGCGAAAAACCAGGGGCTCAAATTACCCATCATCAACCTTATTTATGGGATTCTTTTTGAAGGCTTGCCTCCCAGTCGAGTATTGAGCAAGTTCAAAGGACTAGTAGCAAGCCATCGCTGCTCTCTGGATTAAGTGTCTTGAGGCGGTTCAGTTCGAGGTAGTACCTTAGCCAATTCTTCAAAAAGGCGACGCTGGTTTTTATCTAGATGTTGTGGGGTTATTATAGTTACTTTGACGAGCAAGTCCCCTCTGCCCTTGCCATCGATATGGGGGATCCCCTTGTCTCTAAAGCGAAAGGTTTTCCCATTTTGAGTTCCTGGCGGTATTTTTAAATCTACCTTTCCGTCTAAAGATGGCACTCTCACCTCATCGCCTAAAGCAGCTTGAACAAAATTGATGGGTAACTCGTAAAGAATGTCACTGCCATCTCTATGGAATAAATTGTGTGGCTTCACTGAAAGGATGACATAGAGGTCGCCCGGAGGGCCTCCATATACGCCAGCGCTCCCCTCTCCATCCAGGCGTAATCGATATCCTTCATCCACACCAGCCGGAATAGGTACCTTTATTTTGCGCTTCGCTTTTATTTTCCCCCTTCCCTGGCATTGGGAACACGGATTCTTTATCACAGTGCCCTCACCTCCACAGTGAGAGCAAGTAGTGGTGCTGGTATAGCGCCCGAAAATACTTTGCTGGACTCTCCTCACTTGCCCTGTGCCGCGGCAATCAGGGCAGGTCTCAGGATTTGTCCCTGGTTCGCTACCAATGCCATGGCAGGAAGGGCAAAACTCAATGCGTGGTATTTCGACTTCTTTATTGCAGCCGAACACCGCCTCCTTAAAGGAAAGAGTGAGGTGACTTTGTAGACTATCCCCTTTCTGGGGAACACGCTGAGCCGTCCTGCCAAAGGGGGTGGCAAAACCACCGAAGAATGATTCAAAAATATCTCCCAGCCCACCAAAGCCAAAATCGGGGAAGCCTTCCTCAATATCTATTCGGCCATAGCGATCATATCTACGCCTTTTCTCAGGGTCGGAGAGAACTTGGTAGGCTTCGTTTATTTCCTTAAATTTCTCCTCGGCCCCGAGCTCTTTATTGCGATCAGGATGATACTGGAAAGCTAATTTGCGAAACGCCCTTTTAATTTCCTCATCGCTAGCGTTTCGAGGCACTCCCAGCACTTCATAATAGTCTTGTTTTATCGCCATAACCTTTAAGTATAACTCTTAAATGCCTATGCGACAACTTTTACAATAGAGATTGATTAGCAACCTATCCCCCGGAGGCTGTCTAAAAAGTGCTCTTGTAGGGGAGGGACTTGTCCCCTCCCAATCTGCGGGAGCCCACAAGGGGCTCCCCTACAGAAGTTTTCGGACAGCCTCGGTAAATGTGTGACATCCTGAGAAATGATATAATCGGACTACAGTGAAACAACAGATTGAAAAAATCCTCCGTCATCGTAAGAAAGAAAAAATCACCGGTGAAAACCTTAGAGCTTCGGCAGTACTTATACCTCTTTTTTATAACCAAGGGCAATGTCATGTCCTGTTTACAGAAAGGAGCGATGAGGTAAACTTTCACAAAGGGCAAGTCTGCTTTCCCGGGGGGACCCAGGAGCCATCTGATTCCAGCTTGCTCCAAACTGCCCTGAGAGAGATTGAAGAAGAGATAAGTTTAAAGGCTAAGGATGTTGAAATTTTAGGGGAGCTTGACGATAGCGTGACACTCACCAGTAACTATGTTATTTCGCCCTTTGTTGCCTTTATACCCCACCCTTATCCTTTCCAAGCCGATGGTAAAGAAATCAAAGAAATTTTTTCCGTCCCCGTATCATTTTTGATGGATGAAGCCAATTTCAAGCCAGATTCTTATACCTATGAATATGAGAAGCATGTCATCTGGGGGGCTACCGCCAGGATTTTAAGACAGTTCATCGATTTGTTGAAGTCTGAGAGCGGGGCATGATGATAGTCATTTCTTCTCTTTGGGCTTCTCTTTAGCCTTGACTTTAATTGCTTTGGGCTTTACCTCTTCAACTTTGGGTATGGTCAGAGTTAGAACACCATCCTCCATCGTTGCCTCAGCTTTGTCTGGCTTAAGCCCGCTGGGGAGGGCTACACTGCGGGAAAAGGAACCATAGCGTCTCTCTTGGTACAGGTAGTCCTCTTTCTTGATCTCCTGTTCCGCTTTGCTCTCTCCCCTGATGGTCAAGGTTTCGCCAGTGATATCAATGCTGATTTCCTCCGGCTTCAACCCCGGCAAAGCTGCTTTTACCACGACCTCATTGGGAGTCTGGTAGACATCCAGGGCCGGCGCAGCTATTTCACCAAGGGTGCTGAGAAAGCGGGAGGGGCGAACAAAACTATCCTCAAACAGCTTGTCCATTGCCTGTCTCAGGCTCATAAGTTCACTAAAAGGTTGCCATCTTTCTATAGCCATTTATGTCACCTCCTTTTTTAGTTTTTTACTGAGCCCCACTCTTAATTTCAGCTAAACATTATAAGGAAGTTAACCAATATTGTCAAGTTTTCTCAAAAGCTGGTAAAAATGTTTGACAAAAATTTTAAACAATTTTATAATTACAAACAAAATCATTGAGGAAAAGAGATGGCAGGCAAAGATTATTATCAGATTTTAGGCGTAAGTAGGAATGCTTCAGAAAAGGAAATCAAGCAGGCCTACCGCCGTTTGGCGCGCAAGCACCATCCTGACCTCAACCCTGGCGACAAATCGGCTGAGGCAAAATTTAAGGAAATAAACGCCGCTTATGAGGTTCTTTCCAATCCTGAGAAGCGAAAGAAGTACGACCAATTTGGTGACCAGTGGGAATATGCTGAGCAATTTGCTAAAGCTGGTAGTCATGAGGGAGTACGGTGGGATTTTGGCAAAGGTGGTACAACTTTCGAATATGGTGACCTGAGCGGCTTTGGCGACATTTTCTCAAGCTTGTTCGGCGATTCTGGTATAGGCTCCAGGATGAAGCGTGGGCCACAACGCGGTCAGGATATAGAGTCCCCCATCGAGGTAAGCCTTGAGGAGTCTTACCATGGCTCTACGCGTGTTATACAGCTTCAGACCGCAGAGCCTTGTACAGCTTGTAGCGGCACAGGTAGAGTGGGCAATAGAGTCTGTACTATTTGCAATGGTACCGGTGGCAAAGTAATTCCCAAGCGACTGGAGGTCAAGATTCCCACGGGAGTTAGGGATGGTTCAAGGATCCGTATAGCTGGGGAAGGCGGCCCTGGCCGTGCTGGGCGCAACCCAGGTGACCTTTATCTGGTCGTAAAGGTTCTGCCTCACCAGCTCTTCGAGCGTAAAGGGGATGACCTTTACGCTGAAGTCTCAGTGCCTTTAGCCACCGCTGTGTTGGGTGGAGAGGTCGGATTGACCACTTTAAATGGCAATCTATCTCTTAAAATTCCACCGGAGACTCAAAACGGTAGGGTTTTCCGCTTGGCCGGGAAGGGTATGCCAAAATTAGGCAATTCAGATTATGGTAACATGTTTGCTAAGGTAAAAGTGGTTCTGCCCACCAATTTGACCGAGGAGGAAAGAAAACTATTTGAGAGATTGCGGTCTCTGCGACCCGCATAAAGCGAGGTGCCACAATGATGGACTGGGAATCTAAACCAAGATACGTAATAAGCGTAGCCGCCAGAATGATAGGCATAGAAGCTCACACATTGCGTTATTACGAAAGGCTGGGGCTGGTCCAGCCGGAGCGCTCAAGTGGCAATATCCGTCTCTATTCGGAGGAAGACATTGACCGCTTGCGCTATATTAAGGCGCTGATGAGCGATTGTGGAGTTAATTTAGCTGGAGTGGAGGTGGTGTTGAAGTTGATGCAGAGGATGAAAGATATGCAACGTCAGCTTGAGGAAATGGAGAAGAAGGTCAAGATGATTAGCGAAACTGAAATAGAAGACATAGTAAAGGACATAATAGAAGACGCAGAATGGAAGGAGGTATAGAAGCCATTTAACAACTCATCTGTCATTCTGAGCAAAGCGAAGAATCTAGACCCTTCGCTATCGCTCAGGGTGACACAATAGACAATTAGGAGGTATAGAAAGTTGAAACCGGAGAGATTTACTGAACAGGCGCAAGAGGTTTTAGCAGCCTCACAGGAGCTAGTACGTCGCTATCACCATAACCAGTGGGACGTGGAGCATGTCTTGTTGGCTTTGCTAGAGCAAGAAAAAGGGGTGACCAGGGATATATTACAGATGCTCGGTGTGGATATTGATGTGGTAAAAAGGCGGGTAGGAGCAACGCTTGAGGGTTTTCCCAAGATAGCTTATGAAGCAACGCAGATTTACGCTACGCCGCGGATTTCCGCTCTTCTCGAAAACGCCGACCGTGAGGCCGATAGGCTCAAGGATGAGTTTGTCAGCACTGAGCATTTGCTTATTGCTATTGCCGGAGAAACCAGAGGTGAAGCCGCAACAATTCTAGCTGAATCCGGCGTTACCCAGGAAAAGATTTATCAAGCCCTGCAAAAAATCCGTGGCGGTCATCGAGTTACCGACCGTCAGGCGGAAAGCAAATACCGCTCCCTGGAAAAATACGGACATGACCTCACGGAGTTGGCTCGTCAGGGCAAACTCGACCCTGTAATCGGACGGGAAAATGAAATCAAACGTGTGATACAGATACTTTCCCGGCGCACCAAAAACAACCCCGTGATTATTGGCGACGCCGGCGTGGGCAAGACGGCCATTGCTGAAGGATTAGCTCAGAAGATTGTTGCTGAAGATGTCCCCGATTCCTTGAAAGGGAAAAAGGTGGTGGCTTTAGACATGGGAGCACTGGTAGCGGGAAGCAAATTCCGGGGGGAGTTTGAGGAGAGGTTGAAGGCAGTTTTAGATGAAGTCAAGCAAGCGGCCGGCGAAGTTATTATGTTCATTGATGAGCTTCACACCGTGGTGGGAGCCGGGGCTGCCGAAGGAGCAATCGACGCCAGTAATATGCTGAAGCCAGCACTGGCTCGTGGTGAAATTCAATGTATCGGAGCTACTACACTCGACGAGTATAGAAAGCGTATTGAAAAGGATAAAGCTCTGGAGAGACGTTTCAGTCCTGTCTATCTTGATGAACCCAGCGTAGAAGCTACCATAGAGATGCTCCGAGGACTTCGTCCCCGGTATGAAGCACATCACAAAATAAAGATCGAGGATTCCGCCCTGGTAGCTGCTGCTAAGCTGAGCCAGAGATATATATCCGATAGATTTTTGCCTGACAAGGCAATTGACTTGATTGATGAGGCAGCCAGCAAGTTACGTCTTGATATGGAAAGCGCTCCCGAGGAAGTCAAGACTCTGAACCGCAAAATGAAACACCTTCGTGATGAGGAGGATGCTGCTTCGCAGCGGCAGGACTATCAGAAAGCTACTGAATTGAAAGCGGAAAGGATACGTTTGGAACAAGAGTACAACCAAGCCAAAATAAAGTGGCAGAAGGAAAAGAAGATTGATAGTGTGGTGGATGAAGAAGATATCGCCGGACTGGTTGCCCAGTGGACGGGCATACCCGTTTCCCGGATGCTGGAAACGGAAACTGATAAATTGGTCCATATGGAGGAAAGGATTCACCAGAGGATAGTGGACCAGGAAGAAGCAGTGGCTGCTGTTTCTGAGGCTATCAGGCGAGGCCGAGCCGGGCTCAAGGACCCCAAACGTCCTATCGGCAGCTTCATCTTCCTCGGACCTACCGGCGTGGGAAAAACGGAGCTAGCTCGTGCTTTAGCCGAGTTTCTGTTCGACGACGAAGACGCGATGGTAAGGCTGGACATGTCGGAATATATGCAAGAACATACTGTATCCCGTCTTATCGGGTCGCCTCCTGGGTATGTAGGCTATGAGGAAGGAGGACAATTGACCGAGGCAGTGCACCGCCGTCCCTATCGAGTCATCCTGTTCGACGAGGTGGAAAAGGCTCATCCCGACGTCCTTAGCATATTGTTGCAGCTACTGGAGGATGGCAGGCTTACCGATGGGCATGGCCGGACCGTGGATTTCAAAAACACGGTAGTAATTATGACCAGTAACTTAGGCTCCAAGGAATTCCAGCGTGGGGGAATTGGTTTTCTCCGTAAAGAGGAAGGCGACGAAGAAAAAATGAGGACCGATATGAAAAGCGCCTTAAAGGAACACTTACTTCCCGAGTTACTCAACAGGATAGATGATGTCATCATATTCCACCCTCTAACTAAAGAGCACTTGAAGAGCATCGTTGACCTACTTATCCGTGAGGTAGAACGTGGGTTGGCTGAGCGTAATATTCAGCTTGAAGTAAATGAAGAAGCCAAAGCCTGGTTAGTCCAGAAAGGCTACGACCCTGTGTACGGAGCTCGCCCCTTACGCCGGGCTATTCAGAAGTATGTGGAAAATCCTATATCGACCAAGATATTGCAGGGTGAGTTTAAGGAAGGAGATACCATAGCTATTAGCTTGAAGGAAGATAACCTGAGCTTTGCAGCTCTGAAAACTGCCAGGGTAAAAACTAAATAAGAGATTGTTTAGCAACTTGCTCTCCTCCAGCACCTTTTTCCTTTGCCATTCTGAGACCTCAGCTTTCTACTCATGAGAGCGTTTAGTAATGTCATTCTGAGGAGTCCCAGTGAACCGGGACGACGAAGAATCTCAAGACGCCGTCCTGAGCTGTGCGAAGGATTCTTCGCTATGCTCAGAATGACAAAGTAATGCTATTAAACAATCTCCTGTTCCTGACCTTTGACGCCTGTGAATAAAGCTGGTAAGCTAAGGAACTCAAAGGAGACGTGAAGATGCCTGCTAAAGTAGATATGGACAAAATTGTTTCTCTGTGTAAGCGGAGAGGGCTTATTTTCCCCAGCAGCGAAATATATGGCGGTTTGGCTAGCTGCTGGGATTATGGCCCTATGGGGGTGGAGCTTAAGCGCAATGTTAAAGAGGCTTGGTGGAAAGCGGTAGTCCAGGAGCGGGATGATGTAGTAGGGCTGGACACATCAATCATGATGCACCCCGGTGTCTGGGCTGCTAGCGGCCACATTGATAATTTCACAGACCCCCTTGTAGAGTGCAAGTCTTGCCATCTGAGGTGGCGTGCTGACGCAATAGAGGGCAAGAGATGTCCCCAATGTAGTGGTGAGCTAACTGAGCCTCGCATGTTCAACCTGATGTTTAAAACTTTTATGGGTCCTGTAGAGGAGGAGGCAAGCATTGTCTATCTCCGCCCCGAAACTGCTCAGGGCATATTCGTTAACTTTGAGAATGTAGTCACCACGTCCCGGAAAAAGTTGCCTTTAGGCATCGCTCAGATGGGCAAATCCTTCCGCAATGAAATCACCCCGGGCAACTTCATATTCAGGACTAGAGAATTTGAACACATGGAACTGGAATATTTCGTTAAGCCCGGTACTGATGAAAAGTGGCTTGATTACTGGGTCAAGGAGAGGTTCGACTGGTATGTCAAACTGGGTATCCGGAAGGACAATCTTCGCCTGCGCCAGCATGGCAAAGATGAGCTTGCCCATTATGCCAAGGATTGCTATGACATCGAGTATCTCTTCCCTATGGGCTGGTCGGAGCTGGAGGGTATCGCTAACAGGGGTAATTTCGACCTCACCCAGCATGCCAAATGTAGCGGCAAAGAGCTCAGTTACTATGATGCTGAGGCTGGCGAAAAGTACGTTCCCTATGTTATTGAGCCTTCGGCTGGCGTCGACCGTTCTGTCCTGGCTTTCCTCGTTGATGCCTATGATGAAGAAGAGGTCGAAGGAGAAAAAAGGACAGTTCTCCATCTGAACCCTTCTCTGGCTCCTATCAAAGTGGCTGTTTTGCCCTTAAGCAGAAATGAGAAATTAACCCCTCTGGCTAAAGAGGTTTATAAACAACTATGCCCGAGCTTCGTCACCGATTACGATGATTCTCAAAGCATAGGGCGGAGGTACAGGCGTCAGGACGAAATCGGCACGCCGTTCTGCGTTACCATAGATTTTGAGTCTTTAGAAGATAAGCAGGTTACCATTCGGGAACGAGACAGCCTGGCGCAAATCCGGGTGCCCATAGGAGAATTAAAGAAGGTCATAGAAGCCAAGCTCAAAGGTGAGTCTTTCGACGCCTCGCCACTATGGGCTACCAGGGAGAAGTGAAAATTCTACACTTTGCTGTGCCTCGTCATAAAAGTACATGCCTATAGAATAAGTATAGAAAAATAGAAAATGGCTATTAAAATGGATGTTCGATGAAGGGAGGACGGCAATAATGGAAATACCCATCTACCAAGTTGATGCCTTTACCTCCGAAGTCTTCTCAGGTAATCCGGCTGCTGTTTGCATACTGGATTCGTGGATCGACGATAATATGCTTCAGTCCATTGCTGCTGAGAATAACTTGTCAGAGACCGCTTTCCTCGTTCGCAATGACGACGGATTTGATCTCCGATGGTTTACTCCAACGACTGAAGTTGCGCTTTGTGGGCACGCAACACTGGCGAGCGCTTTTGTCCTTTTCACCTGCCAGGACTGGTCGGAAGAAGAAATCCGTTTCTATACGCGAAAAAGCGGACAACTTGTCGTTGGTAAACGCAACGGTCTTCTTGAGATGGATTTTCCTTCCAGACCCGTCCATAGCCAAATTCCTCCGCCTGGACTAAAAGAGGCACTTGGTGTGACACCAATCGCAATAATGGGTTCAGTTGAAGATTTACTTGTGGTACTGGAGAGTGAAAGGGCTGTTTGGGAACTTCAGCCCGATTTTTCTGCGCTTGAGCGAGTTGAGTGTCGTGGCATAATCGTGACATCCAAGGGAAGTCGGAGCGACTTCGTCTCGAGATTCTTCGCTCCCCGGCTTGGGATACCGGAGGATCCGGTGACGGGTTCTGCGCATTGTGTTCTGGTTCCATACTGGTCGGGCGAACTTCACAAGCAGAATCTACATGCGTTTCAGATATCGAAGCGCGGTGGTGAGTTGTTCTGCGTCTATGCCGGAGATCGAGTAAAGATTTCTGGTAGGGCAGTACTCTATTTGGAAGGCGTGATAACCATATGAAACGTTGAACAATCGCATCCAGCGGTGCGATTAAGATGACATCATACATAATGCAAGGAGGATGAAGAATGACCGTGGAAAAAATCAACCTTTCGGAAAAGTTCGCAAAGTTGCCAACCGATGACTACGCGGTGCGTTTGGTAGCTAAGATGAACAACTACGACTTCAAAATCGTAAAATTCAAAGGTGATTTCATTTGGCACAGCCATCCTGAAACAGACGAAACATTCATCATCATGGAGGGCACACTCGTTATGAACTTCCGTGATCGCAAGGTGGAAGTACGCGCTGGGGAGATGATCGTTATCCCGAAAGGAGTCGAGCATAAGCCTTCTTCAGAGAATGGATACAAAGCCCTCCTTATTGAACCGGAGGGTGTGTCCAATACTGGTGACGTTCGAAGTGAGATTACAATTGAGAAGTTTGAATGGGTATGAGATCAATGATTGCATAACCAATCAATGCCGCCGAGCGCTACGCTCCGGCTGATTTTTCGCTATGTGATACATCGGATACATCAAAGGAGGAAATGATGCCTCATATCATTGTGAAACTCTATCCGGGAAGATCAGAACTGCAGAAGACTCGACTTGCTGAAGAAATTGTTAAGGACATTGTCGCTATTGCAAGGTGTGAAGAAAAATCTGTTTCAGTAGCTATCGAAGAAATCAAACCAGAGAATTGGGTAGAGAAGGTCTATAGGCCGGACATCCTTGATAATCAAAAAAGGCTGTACAAGAAACCAGGATATAACCCATTTAAATAACGCGGTACTTAAGGGGACATCATACATATCTCTTGATGCAGTTGGTGAGGTGACATAATCTTTGGAATTAAGTATGGTGTCACCGAATTCAGTAAACTATGCTAAGATATTAAAAGGGATTTTGTGAGGCAGAAAATGGAAACTAAATTAAACATGATTTACTGGAAGGGTGAGAAGTTCTGGGTAGGGAAGTTACTTGAACACCCTGAGATAATGACACAGGGGAAAACATTAAAAGAACTTGAAGAGAATATGAAGGATGCCTATGCATTGATGACGATGGAAGACGTACCAGATGAGCATCTTGCCCAGCACGTCTTGAAAGAATTGACATGACAATTCATTCCAGCGGATGGATTACAACTGCCGCTGATTTCAGGCGTTGTGCACAAGTGGGAAAATATGGCTCTAAAGGATTTCACGAAACCCATACCGCAAGGACTTCTCAATATCGAGGATAAGACACGCTCTAATCTCTTTGCCTGGCGTGGTCAGTTCTCTCCACAGCTCATTGAGTGCTTACTTCAGGCATATTGCCCTCCAGACTCATTGGTGCTCGATCCCTTCGCCGGCAGTGGCACTGTCCTGTATGAAGCAGCGCGAATGCACCTCTCGGCTTTTGGATATGAGATCAACCCAGCGGCCTGGAGTTTCAGCAAGCTGTGCGAGTTCGCTAACGTGCCTTATGCAGAGCGGGATTCTGCTATAGATGAATTGAAGTCAAGAATCAACCTCGAGTTCCCTATGGTCCTCTTTTCTGAACCCGAGATTGCGATTCAAGACATTGAAGAAAGGGTTATACGCATTGGGGAGTCACTGAGCGACCGAGGCAAGATTCTATTTAACGCCCTCGTGTGTATCTTGGATATATTCAACAATCGCATTACGAACTATTTCGTTCATGGTAAGTTTGTAACTCTCGCCAAATTGGTTCGTTCGCTGCCATATTCCGACCGGCAGATCAAGGCGGATCTACAGGATGCCCGTCTTTTACCCCTCGAAAGTGAGTCTATTGATTTCGTAGTTACATCGCCGCCATATATCAATGTTTTTAACTACCATCACAATTACAGGCGTTCAGTAGAGGTACTCGGATGGAATTTACTCCGCGTTGCGCGGTCGGAAATTGGATCAAATCGAGCCAACCGGGGCAATCGATTCTTTACCGTAATCCAGTATTCCATTGATATGACCAAGGCGCTACAAGAATTGGCCCGGGTGCTTCGCCCAGGCGGGCGAGCAGTAGTTATTCTAGGACATGAATCGAGAGTGCTCGGCACAGCTTTCTACAATGCTGATATTATTGAGAAAATCGCCTGTAGTTCTCAGATGTTTGATATCGTCCTTAGACAACAAAGAGTATTTACCAATCGCTTTGGTGAGCTAATTCGGGAGGATATCCTCAATCTGCAAAGGGAAACCTGTAGAAATGATGAGCAGTTGGCCACAACTCTCGGCCGAGATGTCGCTAGAGAAGCTCTCAATTCAGCACTGACAACTGTACCGAAAAGCAACTATGCGCTGCTCATTGACGCAATTTCTCGAATTAATGAGATAACTGGCACTCCTGTGTTTAATAGTCTAGCGTATGCCGCGTATCAGAGCCGAACGGAAGTGATGATGGTAAAGGAAGAAGAGGTGGCTCATGAGCAGTGACGCACCCATGCTTCCAACGCCCCATCTTGACAAGCTGAACGCCCTTCTTCGGAATCAACGGTTGCCTGTGTTGGATAAACCTAGGGTTGAGGAGGCACTAAAGCACTACCATGAGTGGACGAAGGACCTTGAGGCTGTTCACGGCGATCAGAGACAATTGGTTCGGAAGCTCGTAGATGCGACAAATCAATACAAGATGTTTATCGAGCTAGACCTCATATTCGATAGTCCGGAGGACTTCCTTTATCGGCAGAAAGGCCAACTCAAACTAGATAATACAATTCTTGAAGAGTTCCTGCCACAGTTACTTTATCGAGGATTGAATTTGACAGAGAGCGATTTTGAATTGGGGCCACGCAATACGTTTGCTGGCTTGAGCTTCATGTCGTCGCTTGCGTCTCCTGGGACAGGTGGACGTCCCACTCTCCGGACAAAAAATCAGGACTTCATACTCGGCAAGCGTCTGTACATAATGAGTTCATTTGATAAAGACTTCCACGATGCGGAGCGTGTGGAGTCTCACCTCGGATATGTGTGCATAGAATGTAAAACAAACTTGGATAAGACCATGTTCCAAGAGGCCGTTGCTACAAGCCGCGACCTCAAGATCGCAGTCCCCTCATCCCTTTACTTTCTTGTCTGTGAGTTTCTCGACATGACTCCGGTTTCCATCGTATCAACACAGATTGATGACGTACTTATCGTTAGGAAAGCCAAGCGCATGACCTCGAATATCCGACAGGAGTATAGGGGTGCAGAGGAGAGGCGAAGACACAGAGATGAATATGTCGAGTTCCTCGATAGTTCCAAGTACTATGCGGACGTATTCCAACATATGATTGACAAGATTCAGCGAGTCGTTGATCAAAAAGACCCGGCTACGGACAAGGTATTGAAGCAAGGGCATTTCTGAATAGACAATGTGCCTAACAAGCAGTTGCAGCAGACCTCGCTTCGCTCGGCGGCTGAGCCTTAGTCATTGAGGACTCTGAGTTGATTCTACTTAATCAGTCGAAACTCATTGACGTCCACCAGTCCTAAATCGGTCAGCCTGAGTTCGGGAATCACAGGCAAGGCCAGGAAGGAAAGGATGGCAAATGGAGCTGGGGGCAAGTTGCCCAGGGTGGTGGCAGCTTTCTCCACATTTTCATGCTGGAACACGACTACATCTAGCGGCTCGGGGGAAAGCAGACCAGCGATGGGCAAGGGTAAAGAAGCGAGAATTTCCAGGTCGGCGCAAACAACCAGCCCGCCTTGCAGCCTGTTAATTTCTTCGATTGCCTTGATAATGTCGAGGTCGTTGGTGCCTACCGCTATTATGTTGTGAGAGTCGTGAGCCACTGACGAGGCTAATGCCCCCTTCTTCAAGCCGAATCCTTTGACCAGTCCCAAGCCAATATTGCCGCTAGCTTTGTGTCTTTCCACCACCACCAGCTTCAGAATGTCCCTTTCCACATCAGGCATAACTGTCCCATCCACAACTTTTATCTCTTCCATTGCCTTCTTGGTGATTATCTGTCCGGGGATTATTTCAATGACGGGGTAGCTTTCCTCACTGAGATTGCTTCGCTTCGCTCGCAATGACAACGATTTTGCTGTGAGAGGCTTAATGCGTACCGTACCTCTTAGTCCCAGAGTAACAGGGGGTGGGGTGAACAAGGGCTTGCCTTGCTTTGCCACCAGTTTTCCCCGGTAAAGCACCATGTCTATCTCTAATTTAGCCAGGTCAGTGATGGTTATGAGGTTGGCTATATACCCCGGGCCAATGCCTCCTCTATCATGGAGCCTGAAATACTCGGCAGCATTAATGGTCGCCATTTGGATTGCCCGAACCGGCTCCAGCCCCCGGCTAATAGCCTTTCGGACCACAGCGTCAATATCGCCTTCCCGAAGCAAATCAGAGCAACTGCGGTCATCCACCACAAAGAAGCATCTTTTATAAGTATTATCGGTAACCAAAGGCAGAAGAGCGTCCAAGTTCTTCTCTGAAGAGCCCTCTCGAATCATGAGGTACATGCCCCGGCGCAACTTCTCCTTTCCTCCCTCCGGGGTAGTGGATTCGTGGTCGGAAAGGATGCCAGCGGATAAGTAAGCATTCAGTTCTTTATCATTGAGTCTCGGAGCATGCCCGTCGATAACCTTGCCCTGAGAGGCGCCGATCTTTTGCAAAACTTCTTCATCCCCACTAACTACGCCCGGAAAGTTCATCATTTCTCCCAGGCCGATTACATTGGGGTAAGCTAAAATTTTCTTTACTTCCTTGGAGCTGATTTTAGCGCCAGATGTCTCCAAGTGAGTTGCGGGCACGCATGACGGAGCCATGAATAACATATCCAGTGGGAGTTTTTGCGCCCAATCCATAACAAATTTTATGCCTTCCAGTCCACAAACGTTAGCGATTTCATGTAAATCAGTGACCACAGCTAGAGTGCCCCTGGGGACCACCGCTTGAGCGTACCTTGCCGGGTGAAGCATAGAGCTTTCTATATGCGTATGTCCGTTAATCAGTCCGGGAGCTAAAAACCGGCCTTGTAAATCAATAATTTCGTTGGCTTTATCATAATCCCCTACTCCAGCAATCCTATCGCCATAGATAGCCACGTCGGCTTGCTCTATTTCTCCAATAAAAGTATTTACTATCCCGGCATTTTTCAGGAGCAAATCAGCGGGTGTTTCCCCTCTAGCCACCGAAATAAGATTAGCTAAGTTCATTTCTTAATCCTCCACACAATTTCATATAAAATTCCTCTCCCTCGAAGGGAGAGGATTAAGGTGAGGGTGAATTTCCCCCTCCCTCTAACTCCCTCCCGCCAGGGGAGGGAGAATCATAAAGAATCTTACAGCCAACTGTATTAATCTTCTATGACATAGATATCGGGCAAATTGCGGAACCCCTCATCAAAGTCCAGTCCATAGCCCACGATGAATTTATTGGGCACGGTGAAGCCAAGATAATTAATGGGTACCGGAGCTCTGCGCCGAGAAGGCTTGTCTGTCAGAGCACAGAGTTTCAGCGAAGCGGGCTGCTTTTTCTTTAAGTAATCGAGTAAAAAAGAGATGGTAATTCCAGTATCCACGATATCCTCAACCACCAGAACATCTCTGCCTTTTACAGACGTCTTGACCCCTTGAATTACTCTCACTTTGCCTGAACTCTGCCTGGCAGTGCCGTAGCTGGAGAGTCTGACGAAATCGAGCTCCAAGGGCAAATCAAGTTGGCGAATGAGGTCAGCCATGAACACAAAAGACCCTTTAAGAATACCAATGAGCAAAGGTTGCTTACCTTGATAATCTCTCTTGATTTCACGAGCCAGCTTGTCTACAGCTTTAGCTATCTCGTCGCGGCTGATAAGAATTTTGAGTTGCGGCTGGAAGGCCATTACATTGTTCCTGCGCTTATGAACTCGTTACCATCTATGGTAGCACAATTATGCCTGGCTATAAATGCTGGGCCGTTCTGCTGGGTCGTTAATCTCATATGCTATACTGTGATTTCAAGATAAGTCGAGTTAGGCGTAGGGAAAATTAAGCTCGGGTTGGTAGAAGGAATGTCAGGTGCGCAAAGCTAACAAGCCCCATTTCTTCTATGGGTGGGTAGTATTGGGGTGTTGCTTTCTGGCAGCTTTTAGCTACGGCATTTTCTGTACTATTGGAGTATTCTTTGAACCACTGCATGCGGAATTCGGCTGGAGTGCTACTCTAATCTCTTCTATCCAATCTTTGCACATCGCTATAGGAATAGTCTCCGGTCTTTTAATTGGTTGGGTTACGGACAAATTTGGCCCTAAGTTAATCCTCGTCTGTGCTGGAACGTTAGTCGGCATCGGCATCAGCTTATGCAGTCAAGTTAGCGAATTGTGGCATTTTTACCTTTTCTATGGAATAGCCTCACTGGGACAAGCTGCCTTGTGGATCTTGCCCTTGTCTATTGTACAGAAGTGGTTTGTCAAAGAAAGGGGGCTAACACTGGGCATCGCTGCCGCTGGCATTGGCGCTGGTGTTATGGTTTATACACCGATAGCAAATAGTCTCATCCTAGCCGTGGGATGGCGCTTGACCTATATTATCATGAGTATAGGCACCTGGGTGCTCCTCATGATAGCTGCGGGACTAATAGCAGAAAGTCCAGAAAATAAAGGCTTGAAACCCTTGGGTATAGAAGAACCCGGGATAGGATTTTCTGACAGCCAGGCAAATAGGTACCCCCCTGAGTTATGGCGAGCCGGCGAATGGAGCTTAGGGGAAGCCTTGAGAAGCCGGTCCTTTTGGCTTTTGACTGGCATTCAGTTATGCGTAAGCATACCTGGCGTGATGATCGTGGTGCATGTTGTTCCTTTTGCCATAACCGTTGTGAAAAATGAGACTGCCGCTGCCGCCGCTCTAGCTCTCATTGGGGGTTTAAACATTGCGGGCAGGATAGGAATGGGAACTGTGGCACAGAAAGTGGGATTTAAGCGGGTTTTGATAATCTGCACTGGTGTATGTGCTGTGATGTTTATCTGGCTCCTGAGGGTACAGAGCCTGTGGATGATTTATTTCTTCGCTATAATATTTGGCTTCTTTTCGGGAGGTCTGGCACCGCAAGTCCCTGGTCTCATCGGCTATTTCTTCCCCGGCAAGTCCCTGACAACTATCTTCGGTACGCTTAGTGCTATTTCCTCCCCAGGCAGTATTCTGGGACCTCTCGTTGGTGGCTTGGTATGGGACAGGACTGGCAGCTATGGAATGGCTTTCATCATTGGTGCTTCTTTCTGGGCTCTGACTGCCATATTGGCCCTTTTGTTGAAACCGCCTCAAAAAGCGACGAGTTGAAAGTGGCACTCGGCTAGGGATGCTGGACTTTTCCCGTGCCCAGTTGTATACTTAGAATAAGAGTATGATGCGGTCGAGTCTTATCGGGAAGATTGAAAAAGCTAAACGGTATGCTCAAGAACCAAGTCGTGTGACTTTCTCAGGTTTAACCGCTGTTTTCCGTGGAGAGAACGATAATCATAAGCTAAGCTATGCCAATGGAAAATGGCATTGTACTTGCCATTTCTTTTCCCAATGGGAGATATGTAGCCATATCATGGCACTCCAGCAAATTCTGGGCAAGATGTTGCCCAAGGAAGCTCTTGTCTCCCCTCTAGAAACTCAACTCCCTGAGAAATAATCTAACGCTTCTGCCACGACAAACAGAGAGCCGGTAACGCAGATAATATCTGTTTTGCCTGCTAGGGATAAAGCTCGGGATAAAGCCTGAGCTACTGTTTCCTTAGTCTCAGGTTCGATACCCCGTTTGGTGAACTCGGCAGCCAGGGTTGGAAGGGAGGCAGCACGGGAGGAGTGTGATGCGCGTGTGACTATGACTTGAGGGGAGAGGGAAACCAACTCATTTATTATCCCTGGTATGTCTTTGTCACCGGATGTGCCGAAAACAAGAAAAATCCGTTTATGAGCGAAATACGCATTGATATTACTCACCAGCCTTTTCATTGACGCTACATTATGAGCGCCATCAACCAGCACTGTGGGGTGTTGCTGCAAAATCTGGAATCGCCCCGGCCACTTAACTTGGGCAAGTCCTTCAGCAATATCGGCGGTTGAGATGGCAAAGCCTGCGGAAGCCAAAATTTCTAAAGCAGCTACGGCAGCAGCAGCATTCTCAAGCTGGAAGTCGCCTAAAAGAGGAATACTAATTTGGTGTTGGCCTGTTCTACCCTCGACCACTAGCGATTGATGATGAAGGTCATCGCCTATCTTACGCCAGGTGACATCCTTGCCTACCTGAACCACCTTGGCTTCCTTGTTACGACAAATATCGAGGATTACTGAGGCTGCCTCCTCCGGCTGGGGAGAAACCACCACCCAGCAGCCAGGCTTGATAATGCCAGCTTTCTCCCGGGCTATTTCCCCCAAGGTATTACCCAAAATTTGAGTATGGTCCAGGCTAATAGCAGTGATAATACAAACTACAGGCCTAGCCACAACATTAGTAGCATCAAGTCTGCCGCCTAAACCTACTTCTAGTACTTGGAAGTCCGCCCGCTTTTTCTTAAAGTAAGCAAATGCCAGGGCAGTCAATACCTCGAAATAAGTCAGTTGACTTAAGGTAGTGTCCTGTTTCATTGATTCAATGAAGGGCTGAAGTTCTGTCATAACAGCAGCAAACTCAGCTTCAGAAATCAAACTGCCGTCTATGCTGATACGCTCCCTTAGATTAAGGAGGTGGGGAGAGGTATATAGCCCTGTTCTATATCCTGAAGTACTCAAGACCTGGGCAATCATAGCTGATACACTACCCTTTCCCTTGGTGCCTGCGATGTGAACCGTCCTGGCTGCCAATTGAGGATCACCCATACGGCTTAATAGCTCTTCTACGTGACTTAAGCCATAACCACGCTGGGCATAAGGTATGCCCTGAATCTGTTCATAATTGACAAAAGTATTGAGATACTCTTCTGCTTGGCTGTAATTCAATTCCTCGCCTCAATATCTAGCAATTATACTAAAAAACACTGGTATCTAGATGCTTGAGGCAACAAAACTGAGAATTGTTGCACACAGTATGATACAATTATGACTCAATGGGATACCCTGACATCTCTTACAGAATACAGAGGAAGTTTCCTGACATCCGATATAACCCGATGGTTGAGACGGGGAAACGCCAGGCTTTGAGCGGAGTTCACTCAATGGATAATCTTGAGGAATTGAGGAGAAGATACGAGGAGCTAATGAGACAATGCGAGAAATGTAGAAATCCAAGTATATGCCTGACATGCAGCATAGCGAAGGGGATGGTTGAGATAAGCATGCAATTAGATAGCAAGGCCACGAGAGGTTCAAGAGGGGAGACGGATGAGCGAACTTGAGGGAATCCTGGCACCAGGCGGCAAGCAGGCTCCCTTTTATTGGTTATCTTAATTGACCTTCTGTCCAAATGTGCATGCCTGCAGAACTCAATTAGGGTCAGGAGCAATCCTCAGATGTGGAATCTTAGTATAGAATTTGGTGAAGTATCACAGCAGCAATACCGCCGACAAAGATGGCTGTAGCCAAGTTTGCCCCAATAACCACCCATGCTGCCTTCCAGTCCAACAACAGGTGGACTTTGTGATTGTAAGCGAGGATGTTTACTTGCTCTCCTTTGAGGAAAATGATAGCACACCCACAAAGAACCGCGGTAGGAATAAGAAGTAATCGAGGACTTGTGAAACCCAGCTATTTGCTTTATAGTCCAAACGGATAGGGCAGAAAAACTTGTAAAGGAGAAATGAGCGTGAGCCAAATTGACCCGGTTTACCAGGAGTTAGCCACAAAGATGAAGAGGCCGAATTCTAAGGTATTGACGGCATTGCTACAGAGGCTGGCTGGCCTAGAACAAGCGAGGATAGTGCGCGAACTTCCGGCCGAGCCTGAAGAAATCGCCAAGAAGCTAGGATTAGACAAGGAAACAGTAGAGAAGCACCTGAGAATACTATTCGAGAAGGGACTCGTCACTCACGGCAAACGGCACTGGAATCTGGCTTCCAGTTGGGGGTGGTTGCATGACGCTATTGGTTCAGCTAATTCCAAGTATGACGATATCGAACTCTTTGATATGGCTATGGAGATGAGTGGTGAGGAGCTAATGCATCTATCACAGCGCGTTGAAAAGGGAGATAAGATAACGGTAAGACAATACATGAGAGTCATACCTAAATGGAAGACCATCAAGGATATTCCGGGCGTTCTTCCCTGCGAAGATGTTCGCGAGATATTCAGGAGCTCGCCTCCGATTGTCCTCAACAATTGTGCCTGCCGAAGACTTTATAAGGACCGAGGATGTAAAAGCACTCTTCCGGTCAATGTGTGCCTCAGTTGCGGCCGCCTTGGGCGGTACGCCCTGTCCCGTGGTATCGGAAAGGAGCTGACCTACGACGAGTTGATGGAGTTTCTTGACGGGCTGGATGAGTATCAACTCGTCAACCTGACGGGAAATTCAAACCTTATGCCTATTCAAATGTGCAATTGCCACAACTGCTGCTGTGGGATGTTCCACATAAGGGCCTACACCAAACCAAATATGAATCAATCACCCTTCGCTAAGAGTCGCTTCCTGGTAGAAGACCATCCCGAAAAGTGTATTGCCTGTGGAAAATGTATTAATGAGCGGTGCCCGATTGGCGCGATTAGTATGAAGTATTTCCCTGAATTTGATGGAGAACGGTCGTATACTGATACCGAAGAATGTATCGGCTGCGGACTTTGTGTACTTACCTGCCCGGTTGAAGCGCGAAAAATGAAACTGGTACGCCCACCTGAGCATATTCCTGAACCCAGCGCTCTACCATCTATAGCTGACGCCGAAATAGGCGATTTGTTCTAAGTCCTTTTGAAGCTGAAGGGTATGGGTGTTACGCTGCTTACGCTATACTATTTACGTATCATGCCTTGCATAGTCTGTGGTAAAATCTCGAAAGACTGTTTAGGAGAAGAGCGCAAGCAAAAATTGAGTGAAAATCACGCTTAAACCGTTAGGTAATATAGCTGACAAAGTAATGGAGAGGCTCAAGGGTGAGGTTGGCGGTATTTTCCATTGTCCAGCAATTATAGTATAAGTCAACCGTATAATCTCGCATAGAATTCCTCGCCTTCGATGGGAGAGGAAATTGGACTCGGAATGACACACTCTCTTTCTCATTGCGATGAGCGAAGCGACGAAGCAATCTCAATGTAATGATGCGATATTGCCACATGGAATTTACCCTGAGCGGAGCTGAGATTCTTCGCCTTCGGCTCGGAATGACAAAAAGTAAAGAACTCAAAATGACAGGAAAAGGAAGGTGGCTGGCAACGACAATATAACCGTACCTCCGCCCTTATGGGCGGAGGTACGGGGAAAGATTAATTCAGATCCCAGCTGGCGACATTGCACTGTCCATACTCATTATATCCCACGGCGACCACGGTGCCATCGGACTTAAGCCCCACCGTGACCTCGTGGCTTGAGGCGACCTGGACGATGCCCGCCCAGCCGGTGACATTGCACTGCCCGTAGTCGTTATATCCCACGGCGACCACAGTGCCGTCGGACTTAAGCCCCACCGTGCAATACATGCCTGCGGCGACCTGGGCGATGCCCGTCCAGTTGCCGACATTGCACTGGCCCAACGAGTTTTGTCCCACGGCGACCACAGTGCCGTCGGACTTAAGCCCCACCGTGTTTAACCCGCCTGCGGCGACCTGGACGATGTCCGTCCAGCCGCCGACATCGCACTGCCCGTAGGAGTTGTTTCCCACGGCGACCACGGTATGGTCCGACTTAAGCCCCACTGTGTGCCAGGAGCCTGCGGCGACCTGGATGACGTGTGACCAGCCGCCGACATCGCACCGCCCGTAGTCGTTGTCTCCCACGGCGACCACGGTGCCGTCGGACTTAAGCCCCACCGTGTGATGGTCGCCTGCGGCGACCTGGGTGATGTCCGTCCAGCCGCTGACATTGCACTGCCCGTAGTAGTTCGATCCCACGGCGACCACGGTGCCGTCGGACTTAAGCCCCACCGTGTGATAGTAGTTTGCGGCGACCTTAATGATATCCGTCCAGGCGCCGATATTGCACTGCCCGTAGGAGTTGTTTCCCACGGCGACCACAGTGCCGTCGGCTTTAAGCCCCACTGTATGATCGTAGCCTGTGGCGACCATAGGGGTGACCCCACCTCCACAGCCCTGATTTAGCTCGAAGTTTAAAGTAAAGGTGGTTGTGCCGCCAGCGGACACAGTCTGAGTTGCTGAAGGCGTAATACTCTTTAAGAAGACCCCAGATATCCCAACTGGACCGGAGGCATAAGCACAGGTCCAGGTACCCGATGCCACGCTAAAGCTTGTCGGAACGATGTCCGTCCCGTTCCAGATGCTGACGGTGGTACCGTTAATAGTTAAGCCTGACGCTGATGTTAGCGTATAGTATAAGTACCGTCCTAGCTCTAGTGCCCACCCATCGCCACAAAGGGTAGCTTTAACATCAATAGTGCCTGTTCCTCCACCGCCGCCACCAGTACAGCTTATCATCCCGGCAACTAAGGCTACCGTAAGCAAAAAGATGCTTACTCTTTTCATATAGTGGCGTCTCTTCGAACTAAGTATTTTCTTCATTTTTTACCTCCTTTGTAACAGCCTGATTCATCAGGCACTTCTCTTTTTGTCACTGCGAGCACCTGAAAGGTGCGCGGCAATCTCATACCCTCGCGGGATTGCTTCGTCGCTGCGCTCCTCGCAATGACAGAGCGAAGAGCGCAATGACAAGAGGGGCGAGCCCAATAAATTCTCACCATGCAAGAACTTCGATTTTGCAAGGAAAATGAGCCCAGTTCACACGTCTACATATGATGGGCTCACCATCGTGGAAACTACCACAACTCTCTAACGCACGCACTCGATCGTCAACCTTATATTAGTCTTAAAATACTCTCTTGGAAGGGTTATTGTTATAGAAACTTAGAGGCTATTATATAACTATCTGAGAAATTGTCAATAGTTTTTTGTGTGGTGTCCAAGATAATTCCCCCTCCCCTGGTGGGAGGGAGTAGAGGGAGGGGGATTTCACCCTCACTTTAATCCTCTCCCATCGAGGGAGAGGAATTTTAGGCGGGATTATGCGGTTAGCGATACTTACGTATCATGCCTTGCATAGTCTGTGGTAAAATCTTGGAATATTATTTGGGAGGAGAGCGCAAGCAAAAATTGAGTGAAGATCACGCTTAAACCATTAGGCAATATAGCTGACGAAATAATGGAAAGGCTTAAGGATGAGGTTAGCGGTATTTTCCATTGTCCGGTAGAAATAAAAGCCGGTTTTGACGATTTAGCCCAGGCTTATAATCCGGAGCGGAAGCAATACTTTTCCTCCAAATTGCTAGCCTCTCTTAAAAAGTCAGAAGGAGAGGAAAGGGTTGTAGGTATAGCTGATGTTGATCTTTATGTTCCTAGGCTTAACTTCGTGTTTGGCGAAGCCGATATAGTCTCCGGAACGGCAATCATATCCTTGTGTCGGCTGAGACAGGAATATTATGGCTTAGCTCCGGACGAAGCTTTATTTCTGGGAAGAGCCACCAAGGAGATAGTTCATGAACTGGGGCATACCTTCGGCCTGGGACATTGCCCCGATAACAAATGTGTCATGCACTTTTCCAACAGCCTGGCCGATACTGACTTGAAAAAGGCGCATTTTTGTAACAAGTGCCGCCCCAAGATAATTCTTTAATGTCGCACATGAATTTGATATAGTAGAGAGATTATAAATAACATCGTGAGGCTGTTTAAGAATGTAGTTGCCCAATTCATTAGACCCGTAAAAATAACAAATGACAAAGCTAAAATGTCAAATCAAGTTCAAAGCCCAAAGGACAAAAAAGTGCGTCTCGATGACAAGTGGAGTAGTTTTGCATTTTGAAATTTGGATTTTTTTTATTATTTGGACTTTGACATTTGGGTTTTTGTAAACAGGTTTTGGTGTTTGGAAGTTGTCCATGCCTAGTCTGAATCTGTCGAATAGCAGTCACAATAACTGGAGGTGAAATGCGAGGGCGAAGAAAATTAGGGAGAGGGGTGGCTGTGGTGGGCGCAGGGATGTCGAAATTCGGCATGTTTAGCGACAAGGACTCAAAATACTTGTTTGCTGAGGCTTTCCATGAAATGCTTTCCACAGTGGATAGAGGGATAGACCCCAAAGATATTGATGCTCTTTATTTGGGGAATTTCACGAACGATTTTTTTGTACATCAAGGGCACTGGGGTCCCATAATCTCGGATTTGCTGGGGCTTACACCGAAGCCCGCAACGCGCACGGAGGGTGCCTGTGCCTCAAGCGCCCTAGCTTTTAGGGAAGGGGTTTTTGCTATAGCCTCAGGATTTTATGATGTAGTTCTAGTTGGTGGGGTCGAGGAGATGTCGAAACGTAGCACAGAGGAAGTTACACAAGGCCTGGCAATGGCAGCTAGTCCTTACGAAGTAAAAGCGGGATTTACTTTCCCAGGTGTCTTCGGTGCCATGGCTACTGCTTATTTTGCCAGATATGGAGCCAGCCGAGAGCATCTCATGAATGTCACCATAAAGAGCCATAATAATGCTCGCCTCAATCCTAAGGCACAGTTTAATGTCTCCATCCGGGATATTATGAATCAAAGAATTGAAAGGGCTAAAAATAAAGGGGAGTCTATACCTACTTGGAGAGACGAAAAGGAATTCCTTCGTGATCCCAAGGCTAATCCTGTAGTTGCCTGGCCCATGCATCTCTATGATTGCTGCCCCATAAGCGACGGAGCCAGCTGTGTTTTGTTGGTAGCCGAGAAAATAGCCAAAAACTTCACGGATAACCCGCTATATGTTGTCGGTATAGGGCAGGGGAGTGGCCAAGGCTTGCATGCCAAAGAAGACCTCACCTATTTTGAAGCCACGAGATATGCAGCACAAGAAGCTTACGAGCTATCGGAACTTAAGCCCAAAGACATTCAAATTGCCGAAGTGCATGATTGCTTCTCCATAGCTGAAATTATTCACATCGAGGACCTGGGTTTTTTCAAGCCCGGGGAAGGATATAAAGCAGTGGAAGAAGGCCTGACAAGATTGGACGGCTCAAAACCAATCAATACCTCGGGGGGACTTAAATGCAAAGGGCATCCCGTGGGGGCTACAGGCACAGGGCAACTTGTGGAAATTTGGAAACAGTTAAGGGGTGAAGCTGGAGAAAGACAGGTTCCCATTAAGGATTTGCGAGTCGGGGCAGCCCAGAGCTTGGGGGGGACAGGAGGTACTTGTACGCTTACCATTCTGGAAAGAAGATAAGAAGGAGACAAAGCGAATGGAAGGAAAGCCCTTTAATGATATTTCTTACGAGCGATTCCTCAGCGAAGAGAAGCTGATGGGGTCGAGGTGCCAGAAATGTGGTGTCCTTTTCGTACCCCCTCGCTCCATTTGCATTAAATGCTATGGCACTGAAATGGAATGGGTTGAGATGGAGGGGAAGGGCAAGCTTGCCGCCTTCACCTGCATAGCTATAGGTCCTCCATTCATGATAAAAGAAGGTTACGATAGGCAACATCCTTATGTTTCGGGAGTCGTAGAGTTGGAGGAGGGGGTGAGGGTTGTTGCGCGCATTGAGGGAGTGGATGGGAGCAAGCCAGAAACCATAAAAATTGGCGCTCATCTTCAGGTAGAGTTCTTACATAGGGGCGAAGGAGAAAATTCGACGACCTTTTTGGCATTCAGACCTTCATAGCCCTGTATTAGAGTGACAGACTGCGATTTGGCTTCGCTCGGATATTGGGATTGCACTAATTGAGGGAAATTTTGATAGAAGGAGACTAAAGCATGCAAAAAGAGGTAGTTGTCGTCAGTGGTGCCAGGACAGCAATTGGCGCCTTCGGTGGTTCCTTGAGAGATATACCTGCTATTGAGCTAGGTGCCACGGTAATCAAAGAGGCACTTAAGCGAGCGGGACTAAGACCGAAGTCCGGTGAAAAATTACTCAGTTATGGCCCTGACGCGCTCAAGCCTGATGGAATAATAGAACTGGAGAAAAAGCACTATACTTACGATTCTTCTTTGCATCCTATTCAGGTTGACGAAGTGATTATGGGTAATGTCCTTCAAGGAGGGCAAGGGCAAAACCCAGCTCGCCAGGCTTGCATCTACGCCGGCATTCCTAAAGAAACGCCTGCCTTTACAGTGAATAAGGTCTGCGCCTCAGGTTTAAAGGCTATCACTTTGGGAGCCGAAGCCATAATGCTGGGCGAGGCCGATGTTGTGGTCGCTGGAGGCATGGAATGCATGAGCAATACCCCTTACCTTCTCCCTAAGGCCCGCTGGGGCTATCGCATGGATGTTGAAGCCAGGGGAGAGCTTATAGACCTTATGGTCTATGATGGATTGTGGGAAATATTCTATGGCTATCATATGGGAAATACCGCAGAGGAGATCGCCAGGAGATATGGCTTCACTCGCCAACAGCAGGATGAGATAGGCTATCTTAGCCATATGCGGGCGCGCCGAGCCATAGCGGAAGGCATATTTAAGGATGAGATAGTTCCTGTTCCTATCCCGCAGAGAAAGGGCGAGCCCATTGTTTTTGATACTGATGAGCGGCCTATGGAAACTTCTATGGAAAAAATGGCTAAGCTCCCTCCGGCATTCCGAAAAGATGGAACGGTCACTGCCGGTAACTCTTCAGGGATCAATGATGCTGCGGCTGCCATAGTGCTTATGTCCCGAGACAAAGCTAGAGAATTAAGGCTCGAACCTATGGCCACCCTGAGAGCCTGGGCTTCAGGCGGGACAGACCCCAAATACATGGGATTAGGCCCTGTGCCGGCAGTAAGGAAGGTGCTCAAAAAGACGGGGCTGGTCAATAATGATTTGGATATTATTGAACTTAATGAAGCCTTTGCTGCTCAGGTGCTAGGTTGCCTGAAAGAGCTTGGTTGGGATTTTGACCATGTTAATCCACATGGTAGTGGCATATCTATGGGTCATCCTATTGGCTGCACCGGAGCCAGAATAGCCGTTACCATCATCTATGATATGGTGCATAGAAATCTGCGCCGTGGTTTGGAGACCATGTGTATTGGTGGTGGGCAAGGGATGGCAGCCGTGTGGGAAAGGCCCTGAAATTTTGTGAGAAGTCTGGTGTCAATGTTACCATCCACAATTAGGGCTCTTCTTAAGCCCCAAGCCTATCCCCACAAACCACAAAAGATAGAGCTGGTCCAGACCCAGATGTCCTTTATTTTCCTTGCCGGCGAATATGTGTACAAGATTAAAAAGCCGATCAATCTGGGTTATCTGGATTACACCACCTTGGAGAAGCGCTATTTCTTCTGCCAGCAAGAGCTGGAGCTGAATAGGCGCCTTTGTCCGGATGCTTATTTAGCCGTGGTACCGATTGTCGAAAAGAAAGGCGAGCCTCGCATCGAAGGGCAAGGCAAGGCCATAGAGTATGCTGTCAAAATGAGGCAGTTGCCCCAGGACCGCATGATGGATGTGCTTTTGCCCCGGGGTCAGGTAACTCTGGAAATGGTAGCCAGGGTGGCGGAAAAGCTAGTGAGCTTTCACCAGAAAGCTCAAACAAATCCCAAGATTGCCACCTTCGGCAAATTGGATGTTATACGCCACAATTGTGATGAGAACTTCGCTCAAACAGAGAAATATATTGGCATTACCATTCCTAAAGCGCAATATGAGCGAATTAAAGGCTATAGCGATAATTTCATCACAAACAATGCCAGCCTGTTTGAGAAAAGAGTAAAGGAAAGGAGAATAAGAGATTGCCATGGCGACCTTCATGCCGCCCATGTTTGCTTCACTGATGATATATGCATTTACGACTGCATTGAATTTAACGACCGGTTCCGGTATTGCGACGTAGCCTCGGAGATCGCCTTTCTAGCCATGGACTTAGACCGTTATCAGCAGGCTGGTCTTTCCCGACATCTGGTAAGTACCTATGTCGGGCTGAGCCATGATGAAGAGCTCCTGAAATTGCTCGATTTCTACAAGTGCTACCGGGCTTACGTCAGGGGCAAGGTGGAAAGCTTTAAGCTCGACGACCCCTACATTCCCGAAGAAGAAAAGGGCAGGGTATTAACTGCCGCCCAGAGCTATTTCCAGCTTGCCGACTCGTACATATAATCTCGTATAAAATCCCTCTCCCTCGAAGGGAGAAGGTGAGGGTGGAGATTGCCGCACACCTTTCAAGTGCTCGCAATGACACCTCTCCCCGTCTTTGAGAGGCTGACGAAGTCAGCCGAAGCAATCTCGGTGGGGAGCAACGAGATTGCCATGCCGGCAGCACATCACCCTCACCTTAATCCTCTCTCGTCAAGAGAGAGGAAATCAACCTCGCAACAACAATATGACTATACCTTCGCCCATAAGGGCGGAGGTATGGTGAAAGTTCACTTCAGCTTCCAGCCGCCGACATTGCACTGCCTAGAACAGATCCCAGCTGGCAAGCTCAGCATCCCAGCTTGCGGCGACCACGTGGCCGTTGGACTTTAGCCCCACTGTGTGCCAGTCGCCCGCGGCGGTCTGGTTGATGCCTGTCCAGTTGCCGACATTGCACTGGTCGATGTTGTTCCATCCCAGGGCGACTACAGTGCCATCATCCTTAAGCCCCACTGTGTGAGCGGCGCCTGCGGCGATCTGAGTGATGTTCATGCCCCCCCAGCTACCGACATCACACTGGCCGAAGTCATTGTTTCCCACAGCGACCACGGTGCCGTCGGACTTAAGCCCTACTGTGTGATAGTAGCCTGCGGCGATCTGAACTATGTCCGTCCAGCTGCCGACAGCACACTGTCCGCTGGAGTTATCTCCTACGGCGGTCACTCTGCGGCTGGAGTTAAGCCCCACGGTGTGAGCGTAGCCTGCGGCGATCTGAACTATGTTCGTCCAGCTGCTGACAGCACACTGTCCGCTGGAGTTATCTCCCACGGCGATCACTCTGCCACTGGAGTTAAGCCCCACTGTGTGATGGCCGCCGGCAGCGACCTGGGTGATGTTCATGCCTGCCCAGCTATTGACGTCACACTGTCCGCTGGAGTTGTCACCCACGGCGAACACGGTGCCACTGGAGTTGAGCCCCACCGTGTGAGCGCCGCCGGCGGCGGTCTGGTTGATGCCCGACCAGTTGCCGACATCGCATTGCCCGCTGGAGTTGTTTCCCACAGCGACTACAGTGCCGCCGGCCTTAAGCCCCACCGTGTGCCAGCTACCTGCGGCGACCTGGATGATGTCCGACCAGCCGCCGACATTGCCCTGCCCGTAGTAGTTCAAACCCACAGCGACCACGCTGCCGTCAGCCTTAAGCCCCACCGTGTGATACGTGCCTGCGGCGACCTGGATGATGTTCATCCAGCCGCTGACATCACACTGCCGGGAGGTGTTGTCTCCCACGGCGACCACGGTGCCATTGGACTTAAGCCCCACTGTGTGATACGTGCTTGCGGCGACTTGAGTGATGTTCGACCAGCCGCCGACATTGCACTGCCCGGAGGGGTTGGCTCCTACGGCGACCACGGTGCCATTGGACTTAAGACCTACTGTGTGCTGGCCACCTGCGGCGACCTGGATGATATTCGTCCAGTTGCCGACATCGCACTGCCCGGAGGAGTTGGCTCCCACAGCGACTACGGTACCGTCGGCTTTGAGCCCTACCGTGTGGTAGGCACCTGCGGCGACCTGGATGATATTCGTCCAGTTGCCGACATCACACTGCCCGAACATGTTGTTTCCCACGGTGACTACGGTGCGGTCAGACTTAAGCCCCACGGTGTGCTCCCCGCCTGCGGCGACCTGGATGATATTCGTCCAGTTGCCGACACCACACTGCCCGGAGGCGTTGGCTCCCACGGCGACCACAGTGCCGGCGGCTTTGAGTCCCACCGTGTGGTAGCCGCCTGCGGCGACCTGGATGATATTCGTCCAGTTGCCGACATTGCACTGCCCGAAAGTGTTGTCTCCCACGGCGACTACGGTGCCGTTGGCGTTAACCCCCACCGTGTGGTAGCCGCCTGCGGCGACAATAAAGTTGACCACAAAGTTGGCCGTTATGGAGTAGTCGCCGTTCATGGTTATGGTGGTCGCAGTGGCGTTGACATTGCCAATGGTGCCCACATCACCAGTCCAGTTGACAAATCGATGCCTAGCATCTGGGATCGCTACCAAGTTGATCACTTCTCCCGTGACATAGATAAAAGTCCCCTCGCCAGGAGTGGTTACCGAGCCTCCGGCGGTACTGGCGATAGTGAGGTTATAGAAAGGAACAGGCATAAAACAGGCTACCATCCCGGCAATTAAGGCTACCGTAATCACAAAGATGCTAAATCTGGCCAGGTAATGGTGTCTCCTCGAACTAAGTATCTTCATACTTCACCTCCGAATTCTTGTAGTTGCCCCAACAAATTCCAAATGTCAAAATCCAAGTGACAATTGAAATCCAAATGCTTAAATGCCAAAACCAATTTTTGTCCTTTGGGCTTTGAGCTTGATTTGACATTTGAGCTTTGTCATTTGTTATTGTTTATGAGCCCAATAAATTGGGCAACTACATTCTTAAAAAGCCTTGGGTTTCGAAAGGGAAGGTTGATTTTACTATGGCAGGAAAAAAGAGTCCAATTCACACTTCTATATGCACTGGGCTGAGCATCGTAAGAATTACAACAACCCCCTGATGCACACACTTAATCACCAACCTTATGTTAGTCTTATAGTGATATGATACCATTATCGAACAGATTGTCAATAATTTTGGCGCGGCCGCCAATAAAATCGCTCTCCTTTGATGGGAGAGGGTTAGTGTGAGGGCGGAGAGGGCGGAGATCGCGGCGCACCTTTGGGGGGTGCTCGCAATGACAACATAGCCGCCAAATCGCTCACAATGGCGCAGTTATGGTTAAAGTAAGATGCTCGTTGCGATGGATAAATACCTACGGTTCAAGTTGCAGATAGCACCATCTGTAGTATATACTTTGGTGTCGGCTTTTTATCAAAGCCGATGAATCTTGTTCTGGAGGTGAGCAATGAATGTTTCCCCGGTGCGTGTAGCCGAACCTGACGAGATGGTTGGGACTGTGATTTTTTTGGCTTCTGATGCTTCCAGCTATGTGACCGGACATGTTCTGGTTGTAGATGGTGGCTCTGTTATATAGCAAAAATTTTTGAATTTGGTAAAAGGAGGTTACAGTGATTACATCGAGTGAGTATCGAAAAAGATTGAGTAAGATGAGGCGGAATGTTTATATGAATGGCCAACTTATAGACCGTGACTATCCACGATTGGAGGGTGCAGTCAATGTCCTGGCTAAGACCTATGATATGATAAATGACCCGGAGTTCAAAGAGTATGAGGATATACTTACAGCCAAGTCCCATCTGACGGGCAAGAAAATAAATCGGTTCTGTAATATCCATCACAGCGTTGCCGATTTACTGGCTAAACAGCGGATGACCAGGTTAACCTGTCACCAGGTCGGAGGGTGCATTGCCCGGTGCATGGGCATCGACGCCATAAATGCGAATTCGGTTGTCACTTATGATGTTGACAAGGTTTGTGGGACTGAATATCACAAGAGGTTTGAGAATTGGCTAAAGGGATTTCAAGAGAAAGACTGTACTGCCGCTTGTGCTCAGACAGATGTCAAAGGCCATCGCCCCTGGAGACCACATGAACAATTAGACCCTGACCTCTACGTCCATGTCGTGGAGACGAAAAGCGATGGCATTGTAATCAAGGGTGCCAAGGTACATATTTCTTACTCGCCGGCTGAGGAATGGATAATGGTTGTGCCCACGAGGCGGCTGACCAAGGAAGAAGGTCCTTGGGCAGTTTCTTGTGCCGTCCCTGCTGATGAGGATGGTGTGAAGCTGATTGTAAGCGCTGCCCTTTATGAGACCTCGACCAAGATGGGGGCACCAGGTCCGTTTGGTTCTGCTGATGCAATGGTAATTTTCGATAATGTCTTTGTCCCTTGGGAGAGAGTATTCTTGAATGGAGAGTACGAATTCGGAGGCCAGCTAGCACTCATGTTCGCTCTCTATCACCGTCATAGCTACACTGGCTGCAAGCCGGCGATGACAGATGTGATCACTGGTGCTACTGCTTTGATGGCGGAATGCAATGGAATTGAAAGAGAAGCGCATGTTGCAGAAAAGCTGGCCGAGCTGATTTGCACTTCAGAGCTGTGTTACGGAACAGGCGTCGCTGCTGCCATCAATGCTCGGAAAGCAGGCTCGGGGACTTATGTTCCAGATATAGTGTACTGCAATGTGAGCCGAAGACATGCCGGCATAAATATCTACCATGAGTATGATATTCTGGCAGATATTGCCGGCGGAATGCCCGCGACCTTGCCGCGTGAAGCCGATTGGTTGAATCCCGAGACGCGTCCGTTTCTGGAGAAGTACATGATGCGGAATCCTAATGTGTCGATAGAGAACATACACCGCGCCTTTCGTTGGGTGCAGGCTATCTCGTGCTCAGAGATTGCTGGCATTGTGCAATATGCCGGTGTTCATGGTGGTGGTTCTCCCCGGATGGAGCAGATTGCCATCATGGGTAGCTATGATGTAGAGAAGACCAAGAATATTGCCAAGCGCCTGGCCGGTATTCCTGTTGAGGGCAAATATTCATTTGACAGGCTAGGGGAAACACCAAAAGGAATTGAATAATGACAGAGAAAGCAGCAGCTGTGGTGGCTAGGGTGATAGACTTGGGCTAAATTTTATCGCTTAGGCTTGGGCCGAGCGAAATTTGCACACGATTTCGCCCTTTTTCTTTAGCCTTGTAGAGAGCCTCGTCAGCGCGAGAAATAAGTGAGTAGGCATCTTCATCACGTTCCCACCCGGATAGCCCCTGACTAACGGTTATAGTAAATACATTGCCGGCAGAGTCTTTCATCTCAGCTTTCTCGATTATAGTGCGAAGTCGCTCAGCGACAACCCAAGATGAAGACAGATCGGTTTTGGGCAAAACAATGACGAACTCCTCCCCTCCATATCGTCCCACTATATCTGTATCCCGGATATTTTGACGAATTAAAGTGGCAATTTTCTCTAAAACCTCGTCTCCAGTGAGGTGCCCGTAGCTGTCATTGACCCTCTTGAAATGGTCGATGTCCAGCATGCTCAGGCTGAAATCCTCTTTGTAGCGATTGGCACGATTGATTAACTCATGCAACTTGCCTAAAATTGCTCGGCGATTGTACAGTCCGGTCAGTGAATCAAAATTTGCCAGTTTTTCTAGCTTTTCTTTATCGGCCATAGCTTGCTGTAGCCGCGTCCATTTATCCAGTGCAACATCAATGGTGTTCCTTAGCTTTGCCTGGGATAGACTGCTCTTGGGCAAGTAACCAACTGCTCCTTGTTGAAAGGCCTGTGCCACGATTTCTTCGCTTCCAGAGCCGGTCAACATGACTACGGGGGCAAGTTGTTTTTTTGTGATTTCGGCAAGCCACTCCATCCCCGATTTCCCGGGCATTTGATTATCCATCAAGACCAGGTCAATTCTACCTTTATCCAGAGCGTTCTGAATTTCCTCGGTATGGCCCGCCTCTAGCAACACGATTTCCCTGTCGGTTATCTGCTGCAGATAGGTCCGGACCAGTTTGCGGTCTGCCGGGTCATCGTCGCAGATGAGGATTTTAATCAGTGGTTGTTTTGTTTCCTGTGTCATTGGTGCTACTTGGGTACTCGTTTGCAAAGCAGGAACCAGTATTCCTTGAGTTTCTTCATAGCTTCCTTAAATTCCTCCAGGGTCACCGGTTTATGCACGTATCCGCTGGCTTGTAGCTTGTAGCTGTCTATGATATCTTTCTCAGCATCCGAAGTTGTCAGGATAACCACGGGAATTTGTTTCAGCCGTTCGTCCTCTTTAATCCGCTTCAGAAATTCCTTTCCTCCCATCCCGGGCATGTTCAAATCCAGCAGAATCAAGTCAGGCTGAGGAGTTTCCTCGCTGTAATTCCCACGGCGGTACAAAAAATCCATCCCCTCTTCACCACTCTGTACAGTGCAAAGGGCATTAGCAATTTTTTCGTTTCTCAGAGAGATCTTAATTAACTTCTGGTCGGCTAGATCATCCTCCACCAGTAATATGACAATCGGCGCTAATTCTTCTATCATTCCATTCCTTTCCTTAATCCTCTTTTAGGTATCTTTCTCTGGGCAGCGTAAACCAGAATGTCGATCCTTTACCAGAGGTTGACTTTATTCCAATGTTGCCTCCGTGGCGCTCTATGATTTTTTTACAACTAGCCAGCCCGATCCCAGTCCCTTCATACTGTTCCCGGGACTGAAGGCGTTTGAACATGGTAAACAACTGGCCATGATATTTCTCATCAATTCCTATTCCGTTGTCTTCCACCTCTATCCGAATCATATCGATGTCTATCTCATGGGCGCGAATGATTATCTCCGGAGGTATTCCTTCCTTATGGAACTTTAGTCCGTTCCCAATCAGGTTCTGGAAGAGTTGGTGCATTTGAGACGGGTCGGCCTGAATCGATGGCAGTGGCTCTGGAACATGGATGGTCCCCCCTGTTTCATCCAGTATAGTTGCCAGCTCCAACTTCTTTAAGTCCTCTATTACCTTGTTCAAATCCACCCATTCGAAAGGCTTAGCTTTAGTGGTAAGCCGGGAATAGGTGAGCAGAGCGTCTATCATATCCTGCATACGCCGAGCACCATCTATCATAAACTCAAAGTTTTCCTGCTGATCCTCATTCAGTTTTCCTTTCAGAGAGTCCTGAAGGAGTGTGCCGAAGGAAGAAATCTTTCGCAGCGGTTCCCGCAGGTCATGAGAGGCAATGTAGACAAAATCCTGGAGTTCTTTGTTAGCCTCCTCCAGCTTTTGGTTGATTTTCCTTATTTCGTGGAGCAAAGCCTCTCGCTCCTCTTCTAATCGCTTGCGTGCGGTGATGTCGCGAGAAATGCCCCGAAACCCAATGATTTCGCCTTTCGCATTTTTCAACGGAGAAATTGATACGTCGCTAAACCCTCTGGTCCCATCTTTTCGTATGGTTCTTTGGCCAAAGCTCAGGCTAGGCTCACCTGTCCGATAGGCTCGATTGTAAGCTTCGTATACGGTTTTGAGCTCTTCTTCGGGAGTGAAGTTTTTGTAACTCATCCTCAGTAGCTCTTCCTTTGAGTACTGTAGGTGTTGGGACATTTGGTCATTGACAAAAGTAAAAGTTCCATTGAGGTCCACTTCAAAATAGGCATCATGTATCTCGTCTAATATAGTTCTGTATCTTTTCTCTGAGTATGCGACGGCCTCTTCTAACCGCTTGCGTTCGCTGATGTCGCGAGAAATGCCCCGAAACCCAATGATCTCGCCTTTTTCATTTTTCAACGGAGAAATTGATACGTCATGAAATCCGCTGGTTCCGTCTTTTCGTATAACTCTGTGGTCATAGCCCAATATGGGCTGACCTTTCCGATAGACTTCATTGTAAGTTTCATATACATTTTTGATATCTTCTTCAGGAGTGAAAGTTTTGTAATTCATCCCCAATAACTCTTCCTTGGAGTACTGGAGAAGTTGGGACATTTGGTCATTGACAAAAGTAAAAGTCCCCCTAAGGTCCACTTCAAAGTAGGCATCATGTATCTCGTCTAATACAGTTCGGTATCTTTTCTCTGAATATTTGATAGCCTCCTCTAGTTCCTTGCGAGCAGTGATATCCATAAAACTTCCCACCGTAGCCCGTTTTTCTCCGTAGTTTATAGAAGTAACTTCTTCCAGAACCCATATTGTCTCGCCGTTCTTTTTCACGAGTCTGTATTCGTAAGGAATAGAACCCTTATTACTCTTCAGGTTTTCTATCGCCTTTTTCCTGACTGCTTCCCTATCTTCTGCATGAACGAGGTCGAGAGAATGTTTCCCTAGTAGCTCATCCTTGGTATAGCCTGTTAAATTTTGAAACACGGGGTTAACATATTGAAACTTACCTTCCTGGACGATGTATATTCCTAGTCCCGCATTACGCAATAGGGCCTGAGCCACTTCCTTCCACCCTATGGGCAGGGCTGGGCTTTTCTTATCTAGCCTTTCTACTGGAATTGATTTAGTAGCCATCGCTGTTTATAACTTTCCATAGATTTATTTACTTAAATCACATCTGGTTTCACTATATCATCTCTGTCAGCTACTGTAAATAGTCCTTTGGTAATCTTTCCAATAGCTAAGATGTACTAAAAAGGGCGATGGATATCCTGTTTAGTGACAAGGGAGTCAGTGGAGCAGAAGCAGCTGAAATAAGGCTCATAGCCGAAGTGGTTCCGGCAGAGGGATAATTCTGCATATTTCAAGGGTAAATGGCTAAGGCTTCCAGCCCGGTGGTCTCAGGCAAGTCAAACATCAGATTCATATTTTGCACTGCTTGCCCGGCTCCTCCTTTGATGAGGTTGTCCAGACAACTAATAACTATAAGTCTGTCTGTCCTCGAATCGACAGCGGGATAAATAAGGCAGAAGTTGGTTCCCCAGACATGTTTGGTGTGGGGAGGCGTGGCCGTTATTTGAACGAAGGGGGCATGCTTGTAGAATTCCTGATATAGCTGCTTTAAGCTGTCGGCTGTCAGCCGACGGTTATCGGCTAATTTGGCATAGCAGGTGCTCAGTATGCCTCTGGTCATGGGCACAAGGTGAGGCACGAAGGTTATCGAGGGAGAAAATGATGGATTGAGTGTTCTCAATTCCTGTTCTATTTCAGGCAAATGGCGATGTCCTTCCAGAGAGTAAGCACAGACGTCCTCGTTGACCTCAGAGTAATGAGTAGTCAGGCTCAGGATTCTGCCGGCGCCCGAGATGCCTGATTTACTATCTACCACTATATCGGGATAAACAAGTCCTTCTTTGACTATGGGTGCCAGGGCTAAGATAGCACCGGTGCTATAGCAACCCGGGTTTGCTACCAGTGAGGCTGAGGCAATTTCATTTTGATGCAGCTCGGGTAAGCCAAAAACTGCCTCTCTCAGTAACTTGGGCGATGGATGAGTAAACCCATACCATTTGGGATATTCGCCAGCGTTCTTTAACCTGAAATCAGCACTGGCATCGATAACTCTGATTCCTTGTTTTAGCAGAGATGGTACGAGATCTACGCTGCCTTTATGAGGCATTGCTGAGAAGGCAATGTCGATTTTGCTATCAAGCTCGGCTTTTATTGTGTAGTTAGTCCCTGCGAAGCTAGGGAAAACATCGCCTAATTTTTGCCCGGCTGCGCTTCTCCCAGTGACAGTGACGAGCTCTACTCGGGGATGTTGGCAAAGTAGGCGGGCCAGTTCGGCACCAATGTACCCGGTGACATTTATTATGCCTGCTTTTATTTTTGGCATAGTACGTTCTAAGCATTATACTACATCTTGGGCAATCTAAGGATATTCAGGGCGACGAAGCGACTGAACTCTTAAGCCAATTATTGGGCTAAATTGACATTAGCCAGAATTGAAGTATAGAATCAGCCCTGGCAGTGAACAGAATGTAGCTAAGGAGGGAAAATGGCTAAAGAAGCTAAAACAATTCAGTGTCACCAGTGCCAAAACAACGAGTGTTTGCAGCGGTATCCCCAGGGAATCCCTGAGTATTGCCAGGCGCAAAGATTCCCGGAAATAATCGAAGAAAGTAAACGGCAATATCTTGAGCCCGACGATAGCAAGTTCCATTTAGCTGCAGCCAAAGTGCTCAAAAGAGGGGGCTATGATTGGTCTCGAGTCCAACAGTGCATCGAATTCGCCAGGGAACTGGGTGCCAAAAAGGTGGGATTAGCTGTATGTGTGGGCTTAATCCGTGAGGGCAGAGAATTTGCCCGCTTTCTGGATAGAGCCGGTTTCCAGGTTATCTCTATAGCCTGTATGGTAGGTGGGCTGAAACCTCAAGAGACGGGAATACCTGACGAATGGGTAAACCAACTAGGCATAAGCTGTAATCCCATAGCCCAAGCGGAGATTATGAACCAGGAAGGTACGGAGCTAAACTTCATATATGGTCTATGCGTGGGGCATGATACTATTTTCATCAAGCGTTCCCAGGCTCCTGTCACTTACGTTGTAGCTAAAGACATGGTCACCGGCAATAATCCAGGCGCTGTTTTATTATCTCCATACCATCGCATGAAGTTTGCGGCAGCTTATGGGAGGGGTAAAGCCGCTGAAGGGTGATAAGAGTAACAAAACTGCAAAGAAAGTCAATAGGATAGTCCAGAAGTGTCTGTCACTTCTGGAGCAAGAAATCCTGCTTGTGATGATACCATACAGATTAAAGATAAATTTGTAGGAATGGTTAAGCGAAGGACAAAAAGGGTGGTAAGATTCAGTCTGTTAAGGTTTCTCTGATTACCTGTTCTATCTTATCTATATTGGGAATCACCGCCTCCTCCAGCGTCGGTGCGAAAGGCACAGGGACCCCAGGGTTTCCTAGGCGGATGGGTGATGCTTTCAAGTGGTGGAAGGCTTTTTCTGTGACGCTGTCGATTATCTCTCCTTGGATGCCGCAGCTCAGATAAGCTTCGTCCACTACTACCAGACGGCTGGTCTTTCTTACCGAGGTCAGGATGGTTTCCCTGTCTAGAGGGGCTAAGGTGCGAGGGTCAATAACTTCCACAGACGTGCCTTCCTTTTCTAAACGTCGGGCTGCCTCCATAGCATAATGCACCATGGCGAGGGTAGCCGCCACGGTAACATCTCGTCCTTCTCTCTTCACATCGGCTTTGCCGAAAGGTATTGTGAAATCAGTATTGTAATACTCCGGAGGCACCTCCCAGCGGGTTCGATATAAAATCTTCTCCTCGAAGAAGAGCACCGGGTTATCTTGCCTCAATGCTGTCTTCATCAGGCCCTTGGCATCTGCTGATGTGGAAGGGACGACAACCCTCAGACCTGGGCTGTGAACGAACCAGGAATACATGCTCTGAGCATGGTGAGACCCTGTCCCCTGCCCTGCGCCACAAGGTAACCTAATGACTATAGGTACTTTAACTTGACCCCCGGTCAGGTACCGCAGCATAGCAGCCTCGTGTACTACCTGGTCAACGGCGCATGAGAGGAAGTCTCCGAACTGCATCTCAACCACAGCTATCATGCCACCGATGGCAGCGCCTATCGCTGCCCCCACCATGGCTATTTCAGAGATTGGCGTATCCAGAACACGCTCTGGACCAAATTTGTCCAGCAGCCCCAGGGTTACGCCGAAGGGTGGTGCTTTCCCCACATCTTGCCCCATGACTATGATGTGGCTGTCTCTCTCCATTTCCTCCATAAGAGCTTCATTGATGGCACCCCGATAGCCGGGTAGCCTCTTCTGCTCCGGAGGAATTTGGGCACCGTGTTCAAAAAGTCTTCTAGGAAACATACCTTCACAATCTACGCGAAAATATCAGTAAAGGCTTCTTTTGCCTCAGGGTAGGGACTTTTCCTGGCAAAATCCGCCGCCTTTTCCGCTATTTCCTTAACCTCATTCTCTAATCTTTCTATGTCACCCTTATCCAAAATACCCTCCGATTCTAATTGTGTCTTGAACTTCATGATGGGGCACTTAGCCCATTGTTCTGCCACTTCTTCTTTAGGGCGATAGTAACCAGGGTCATCGAGCAGGTGCCCGGCGAGTCTGTAGGTCTTGGCCTCAACCAGGCTAGGCCCGAGACCCTGCCTGGCTCTTTGGGCTGCCTTATTTACCACGTTATATACCGAGATGACGTTATTACCATCGACGGTGACACCTGACATCCCATAGGCTTTAGCTCGTATGGCTACACTCTTAGCAGGAATGAACTCTTCAAACCTGAGCGAGATGGCATATATATTATTTTCACAGAGAAAGATAACAGGCAGTTTCCAAATGGCGGCTAAATTTGCCGCCTCGTGGAAGGCTCCTTCATTAGACGCTCCTTCGCCAAAGAAGGGCATAACTACTTGCTTGAGCCCCCTTAATTTAAAGGCTAAAGCCAGCCCTACAGCTACAGGTATCTGTCCACCTACAATTCCACCCATGCCGACCACACCATGCTTAATGCTAGTAACATGGTATGATTTACCCTTGTTATAGCCGGTAGCCTTGTAGCAAAGGTCAGCCATTATACGGTCCGACTCCATGCCCATAGCAACTTGCGGCCCAATGCCACGATGCGTGGTGAAGACAAAGTCGCCTGGCTTTAGGGCCATGCATGCACCCACTGAGACTGCTTCTTGCCCGGTGCTGAGGGAAGGAGGTATTCCATTGATTTCTTGCCTTTGGTAAGCCTCACCCCACTTATTCTCAAGATGCCGGATAAGCAGCATTCTCCTCAGCATCTCAATTTTAGTCTTACGATCCATCGGGTACCTCGCGAATAAGTTTTAGGTTGTCGACAATATACAATGGACAGCTTTGCGCATTTTAACATGCACTGTGAACAAGAGCAAAATGGCTGCAGCGTGAGGTGTTTGAGAACTTCTGGCGATGACTATATAATTCGGTAATAATCTTAAAAGGGAGGTTAGCTATGGATGAAGAACGGCTCATAGGCAACCTTAGTCACGTGGTAATAGCTGTTAAAGATATAGAAAAGGCTCAGAGGTTCTTTTCAGAATTCATGGGAACTAAATTCAGAAAGATTGGTGAAAATAAGGCAATAGGTTTTGTCAGTATTATTGGTGACAATAGATTGGAAATACTATCACCAACCCGCCCGGACAGTGATGTCGCCAGATTTATCGACAAGCGAGGTGAGGGACTTTATGCTGTGGGATTCAAGACTCCGGACGCCGTCAAAGCCAGAGCTAAAGCAGAAAAAATGGGAATTCGTGTAGTGGGTGATATAACGGATGCCGACCTTGTCGGTGGTAAAGGACATGGTCGAGGTATGAGAGAGATATGGCTACATCCCAAAGATGTTTTTGGAGTATACACTCTCCTTACTCAGAGTGGCGAGTTGTGAAGGGTCTCTTGCTGCCAAAACTACTTCTAGGTCTCTAAGCATTCTCTCTATCCTGCGGCAATTTCCCCCGAACGGAAAGGTGGATCCCCGGACCGTCCTCGGTGGAGTGGCGCTGGACATTGAAAATCATTTCGCTCAGGCTAGTTGACTCGAGCAACACAGCCCCGCTGCCTCTCTGGGAAGCTTAGCCCAGCTACTTGCTTGTACAAGCAATGTGCTTATATTCTGCCAAACCCTGTTCGGGCTATTATGTCGTTCTGCAGCGACTTCGAGAGGTCTATGAATCGGAAAGAATAACCTGAAACCTTGACTATAAGGTCGGAGTAATTCTCAGGGTGCTTCTGGGCATCTTTCAAGGTTTCTGCATCCACCGGGTTGAACTGGATATGTCTCCCACCCAGCACGAAGTAAGCCTCAATCATTGAAGCTAGTTTGCCTAGACCCTCGTCTGTCTTAATTAAACCGGGCGACAGGTTCATATTGAATGTTGTACCGCTACTAAAGCAAGCCTTACAAGCTTTCGAAATAGAATGAAGGACTGCTGTGGCACCATTAGATTCCGTGCCGTTGCTAGGGGATACGCCATTGGATACTGGCATCCTAGATAACCTCCCGTCGGCTGAAGCTCCGCAGAACAGTCCCTCAATAACTTGGGTCCCAGATGAAACTAGCAACGGACGATAGCACCCACCCAGCACTCTCGACTTGTGACTTCTGGCTTCGTGCTCTAGGACCTTAGTAACCCATTCAGCGAGTTCATCAGCTCGTGGGTCGTCATTCCCATACTTTGGAGCCTTGCGAAGCAGCAACTGCCTGACGTTCTCGGCACCGGTAAAATTGTTGCGTAGATGATTAACTAGCTCCTCCATAGTAAGAAGCTTCTCTTCGAAAACCGCCCAACGGATGGCGTTCAGTGAATCCACCACAGTGGCTAGTCCTTGCGCGCCAAGTGTGACATGGCTGTAGTGTGCTCCTCCCTGGGCTATGTCATAGCCGCTTTCGAGACAACCTTCTATTGTGGATGAGAGCAGCGGATTGAGGAAATATTTGGCGATTGTCTCGTCTTTAATATCTCCATGTCTAACCGCGGCATCCGCAATGTAAGAAAGCTGTCCCAGAAAAGCCTCCTTCACATCCTCGAACGTTTTGAAAGTGCTGGCGCTGGGGGTTGGTGCTCCCACGCGCTTCCCATCCCGCAATCGGCACCCCTCATTCAAAGCTAGCTCTAGCACCTGAGTCAAATACATGCCAGTGCCGGCAGTATAGCCATTGTTATTGCATGACCCTGTGGGTTCTGCACACCCCACGATTGCATAGTCCCGCGCGTCCTCAATTGAATAACCGTCCTTCAGAAGGTCTCTGATTATCACCTCGTCGTTGAAAAATGCAATTCCAGCACCTAGGCGGAGCGTCTGGCAAGCTCTGTCCAGAAACATTCGCGGTGTCTTAGCGAAAATCCTCACACTGAAGCTCTTGCGCAAACCACCTCCCAGGCTATCGTTAGCATCGAGAAACAGATAGGAAAGCTCATTGGTCGCATTCTCGCCATTTTGGTCAACGCCTCCGATAGTAACATTGTTCGGTCCAAAAACGAGGAAGTGCGAGACCTTTATGAGGTACTCCTCTAAGAACTCTAATGCCTCTTCTCGCGTTATCAACCCTTTTTCGACATCATGTTTATAGTATGGATAAAGGAGCTGGTCGAGCCTACCCACTGTATGGACCCCGTCATCACCATAACTGATTGCTAGGACCACCTGTGTCATCCAAATTGATTGCAGCGCCTCTATGAAATTCCGTGGAGGGTTGGCCGGTGTCCACCGGCAACGCTCAACTATATCCAGCAGCTCCTTTCTCCTTTGCTCTTCAGTCCGTTGTGCCATCTCTTCAGCTAAAGTCGCATACCGATTGGAAAAATCGCGCACTGCTCTGGCTGCCACCTGAACAGCTTCATAGAAGTCCCTCTGGACTTCGTAATCCTTGCTATCCTTCTTAAGCTCACCGAGAGCCTTGCCTGCCCACTCATATATACCGTTAAAGCCGATATCCAGCACGCGTCTGAGCCCGATGATGATGTGACCCTGCAAATCCACACTGTGTGCCACCTCAGTGGCATCGCGGTCAACACCTCGCTTTTCCCAAAACTCGCCCTTCAGGCTCTGCAGGTCTCTTCCTTGCCAGTAGGGTAGTATCTCCTCTGTCAACTCTCGATAGACCTCTTCAGGCATATTGCAAACTTCACTGTCAAAGTCTGGGCTATGTCCTCCCAAACCAGACAAAGCTTTTAGCATTTCTTCAGAAACCTTGCCTTCACGAAGCATTATCGCCTTTCGTATCGCGCCGCTTATCAGGTTTCTTTCGAGCCCCAGTACGCTGGCTACAGGTTTGAACGTCTTTGCGCCGACCAGCAGTTCATCGTCACCGATCCTGATAGACATATTATGAAGCGTCTCTCTCAGAGCTTGTGCTGCGCGCATAGCTGGTGGAACCTTCTCCATCTGTTTCCAGGTCCTGGTGTAATACCGCGCTCGTTCGATATCTGCCTCATAGGGGCTGGTAAGTAAATGCTGCTTCAACCGCACTATCCTGTCTGAAATGGGCTTTTCCTTAACTTGGGTGGCTAAAAGACTCATGGCTGCTATCTCCTTTCGTTAAAGCTGAACTTGGTACGTATTGTATTATTTTGTCTCAAAGATTTCAAGTATAACCTGCTGAGCACAGCTGCAAGGTACTGGCCCCGACCCGGCCGCACTTCTCCCTCAAGATCGGCAGAAAAACCTGTCTTTAGCTAACCAAAACTCCGCAATTTTCCTCTTGCTCTCAATTTCCCACACTGGAACTGTATTCTGCTCACAACCTCGGCATCACCTGGCATCGTGATTCCCGACCATTGTCATTCCAGACCAACAAGCGACATTTACACCTTCTTCTTTTGCAATACTTACAAGGTTATTCATTTTTTCTTCGCTCATTAAACTCTCGTTTTCGAGTTCCCAATGCCTGTCCAATCGTTGATACTTTGGTGCACAGACATTATTAAAAGCAAGAAGATCGTATCTCTCTACAGTTGGTAATTCAAATTTAATGAAACGCGCAATACGTCTAATATTCTCTTCTGCATCTGTGTAGCCGGGAATAATAGGCGTACGTATCCAGATTGGTTTTTTCATTTTTGCTATCTCTCGTGCATTTGCTAAAACTGTCTTAAGTGGAATACCTGTATATCTAAGATGCTCGCTTTCCTCCATCAACTTAAGATCCAAAAGAATAAGGTCAGCAAGCTCTACCAAAGGATGCAAAATCTTCCAGCTTGTTCCCGCACAAGTGTCAAGTGCTAAATGCACGCCCTGCTGACGCAAAGCACTCATCACAGCAGCAGAAAAGACGGGCTGCATAGACGGTTCTCCACCTGATAATGTCACCCCTCCACCTGACTTCTCGTAAAAGACCTTATCTCGCAAGGCTTCTTCTACAACCTCATCAACAGTCACTGTTCTCCCCAGAACTTCCAGTGCACTGGCTGGACAAGCTTTAACACATTCTCCGCAAACATTGCAGTAATCCCTCTTTATAACCATACCCTCCTTAGTAAGCTCCAGGGCCTTTGTGGGACAGGCTTCTGTGCAGGCTTTAAAACCGATGCACCGCACCTCATACCACACTAGTTCCAGAAAAGGATTTACGCCCTCAGGGTTGTGACACCATAGGCACCGCATACAACAACCCTTCAAAAATATCGTGGTGCGAATGCCCGGGCCGTCCTCGGTAGAGTGGCGCTGAATATTAAAAACCAAGCCTGTTTGCTTGTGTACTGTCACATCTTTTATAAAAATTGCCCTCTTTTGAATCAAGTAAGGCGAAACTCTGTACGCGCAATAATATCATCTTGGACCCGTTTTGAGAGATCGATGAAACGGAACGAGAATCCTGAGACTTTGACAACCAACTCAGTATAGTTCTCCGGGTGTTTTTGCGCGTCTGATAGCATTTCTTTGTTTAGGGGATTGAACTGTACTTGTCTGCCACCCAGGGCAAAATACCCTTCTACTAGAGAAGCAAATTTGTTTAACTCCTCCTCAGTTCTAATTGTAAGTGGGTTAATAATAGCGTTAAGTATCATGCCATCACTTACTGGGATAGCGCCAACTTTGGCAGCTGAACGAAGAACAGCTGTCAGTCCATTGCGTTCCGTACCATTTGTTGGAGTTATACCGCTGGACAGAGGCATACTCGCAAGCCTTCCATCGGCCGAGGCACCAACCGTAGCTCCCCAGGCCACGTGTGTTGCCGACGAAAGTATGTAGGGTCTGTGCACCCCTCCCATCCAGAATCTGTATTTCCTATCCTCCTTATTGTGAACATCGGCAACCCAGACCGCCAGCTCATCGGCAAGTGAGTCATCACTACCGTATTTCGGTGCATGAAGCAAACGCTGTCTTACATCTTCTCTTCCCTGGAAGTTGCTCCGCAAGCACTCGACAAGTTCCTCCATCGTCAGCAACTTCTGTTCGAAAACCGCCCATTTAATGGCAGCTAGAGAGTCAGATCCAGTTGCCAGCGAGCAGGTGCCAATTGCCACATGATTATAGCGAGCACCACCTCGTGTGACATCTTCCCCTGATTCTACACATCCTTCTATCGTGGATGAGAGCAATGGTAAAGGAAAATTCTCGGCAATCACTTGATCTTTCAAATACCCTGCCTTTACACATTTCTCAACCGCACGGGAAAGCTCTTCAATAAAAGCCTTTTTGACATCTTCAAAAGTTTTAAGGGAAGAGATAGAAGCGACAGGTGACTCTACCTGCTTCCACCCTGCAGCATACCTTTTTCCTTCGTTTAAGACCAATTCCAAAATAGCTGCTGGAAGAATGCCATTGGTGGCTGTATAACCATTATTGTTTCCTGTTCCAGTAGGTTCTGCACAACCTACAATGGAATAATTCCGCGCATCCGCGAGAGAATAGCCATCTTTCAGAAGGTCCCTGATCACTACTTCGTCGTTATGAAAGGCGATGCCTGCGCATTCTCTATGCACCTCACAAGTTGTGGTTAAAAACTCGCGAGGTGTTTTTGGAGAAATCCTTACCGCAAGCCCGACACGTCCACAACCTTTAAGTCTCTTATGGGCTTCAACGAATAGGTAGCTCACCTCATTCACCGCATCCTCACCATTTCTGTCAACTCCACCGATGGTAACATTATTGGGACCGAAATAAACAGCCGTGGCAATCTTTACCAGGTACTCCATAATTGCTTCAAGGGCTTGCTCTCGAGTAATTCTCCCCGCTGCTAAGTCCTGCCTGTAGTAAGGATAAAGAAATTGGTCGACCCTGCCAGGACAAGTGATAGAGTTACCCCCATAACTTATCAACACCACAACTTGAGTTAGCCAGACAGCCTGGACAGCCTCCATGAAGTTCCGCGGTGGTTCTGCAGGTACATGTCGACAGCGATCTGCAATCTCAAGTAGTTCCACCTTCCTTTGCCCCTCTGCTTTTTGTGCCATCTCTTCTGCTAACCGGGCGTAGCGCTCAGCAAATTCACATACCGCTCCTGCTGTAATCTGCGCTGCTTCTAAAAAGTCCTTCTTCCGCAAGTAAGCCTGTTCCTCTAGTTTGCTCTTTTCGAATTCTTCCCGAAACACAGCCAATCTCTGGGCAGCCCAGCGAGCAATGCCTCTAAATCCTATGTCAAGGACTCTCTTAATCCCCACCGTCACGTGACCCTGCGGAGGGATATCACTGACAAACCAGCCCTCTGCGGCCACAATGTCTCCAGAAGGGATGCCATTTTGTTTCCAAATGACACGCTTGCGAGCGTTAACAGTCTTATCTTTCCAATAAGGCACTATCTCCTCTTTCAGTTCCCTATATTCCTCCTCCGAAATTTTGGGGATGTCTCTCCAGAAACTGGCACCTCTTGCCCCGAGTAAGCCATTTCGAACTCCTGGGTCCTCTGCAACCCATTCTGCTACTGTCTTTCCAGTTCCATAAAGAGCAAGCGCGAGCATAATGTGGGTTTGATTTACGGAGGCTTCAATATAGAGCGGATCAGCCCAATCTTTTGCCGACTTTGAGCCTACAATTAGCTCTTCCTCTTCAATCCTAATAGGCATGTGGTGCAGCGTTTCTTCTAACCCTCTAGACGCACGGAGACAAGGAGGTTGCTCTTCTGTTTGTTTGTACACTCTCGTGTAGTCCTTTGCTCTTTCAATGTCTAGTTTAAAGGAGGTTGAAAGTAGACGGTCCCGTAATTTCTTAATACGTTCTGGAACATATCGACTTTCAGGGGCAATTTTGTCTTTCTGTCTTCTTCTTGAAGCTTTAGTGGTTTGCATGATATCCACCCTCCTGCAAGGAGTTTAAAATTTCCTGCACTTTATCAAAATGAATGATACCATATCCTCAACTAACGTATCAAGCTACTGTTGTGCGGCAGTGTATCGTCTATTCAGGCTTTTCTTTAGATATCTGGTTCACCTACCTCTGTGTGAACCATTCCTTCCTGAACAAGGCTGTTCCCTTTGATTTCACCTCAGCCGCTTTTGCATGATTAGCTTATCATCCCCGGGCGCATAAAAGTCCGGGATGCGAGCTACTATCTCGTAGCCTTGACTGAGATGAAAATGCCTCGTTTTTTCATATGCTGGTGTGGATGATGTCTCAATGATGGCTAGTCTTCCCTTGGCTCTCACGATCTCTTTTTCCGCGGACTTCATGAGGGCGCCGCCTATCCCTCGGCCTTGCTTTTCTCGAGCGACAGCCATCCAATAGATATCCCACGTCCCTTCAGTCAGTGGCGTAGATCCATAGCAAATATAGCCTGTTACAGTTGAGTCAACTTCAGCAACGAGGATATGATAGCCCGAGCTGGATTGGTACTGAAGATAGCTGTCAATTATTTCCTCAGCTACCACAACTTCAAAGGGTTTGAATTCTGGTGTGTCGCGTAGTATTTTTATTACGCGGGGTTTGTCTTCGTGGGACATAGAGCGGATATCGATTTTCATTGTTTTTCCCATCAAGAGCCAGTTGTACAATTTTTTCAGTGAATTGCGTATAGGTCATCCCGGCGGCTTCTGCCTGGCGTGCCGCGCCAGTTCCCGGAGAAATGTCGGGATTGGGGTTCAACTCGATGACGTTTAGCTGTCCCTCTTGGTCCAGCCGTAAGTCCACTCTGGCATAGCCCCGGCAGCCAAACAGTCTATAAACTCTTGTTATTGTTTCGGCAATGCGTTGTTGCTCTTCAGCCTCGATTTCAGCCGGGCAGACGGGTTTTGTGCCTTCAAAATAAGGGCTATCAGGCTTCCATTTGGCGTCAAATGTCAGAACCTCTGGCATTCCGGGGGGTAGGGAATAAACGATTTCCGACACGGGCAAGACAGTGAATTCAGAGTTACCCATAACAGTGGCGTTAAACTCCCGACCAGTGATGAACTTTTCAACGATGGAATCGCCACCATAATAGTGGCTTATCACGCTAACCTGTCTGTCCAGAGACGAAAAGTCATTAACCACGCTCTCTGCTGATAAGCCGTTACTGGCATCCTCACAGCGAGGCTTAACGATGCAGGGATAGTCTAGCTGGAACGTGTTTATGGTCTTAGGATTCAGTAGTTGAAAGTCCGGCGTCTTGATTCCGGCAGCTTTGAGGATTAGTTTGGTCTTAGCCTTATCGAGAGCCAGCCTTAGCACTGGTGCGGGACAGCCAGTAAATGGAATACCCATTTTCGACAAGATTTCTGGTACTATAGCTTCAGTCTCAGGGTAGCCACAGAAGCCCTCGAAAAGGTTGAAAACTAGGTCCGTATTGAGGTTTCTCAGCTCTCTCTCAGCTCCCTCAAGTGGCGGCACTAGAGGAATCCGGGTGACATCAAAGCCAAGCTCAAGCAAAGCCCGATGCACCGCCTCTAATGCCTCAAGGATACCGAGCACCGCCTTTTCTTCGCCGACCGCGTCATAGCGTGACTGCTGTGGTTCGTTATAGACGATGGCTACACGCATATGCATCGCTGATATCTCTCAAGCGCAGCATTTAGCACAGCGCTTATCAGTTGTCTATGACTCCATTCCATCTTTTTCGCCATAATGACCAGGTCACTATGATTACCTAGGCCAGGCAGAGGGTTTACTTCCAGAAAGTAGGGCACTCCCGCTGGGTTGATTCTAAAGTCCAGCCGGGCGAAGTCACGGCATCTCAGGGCCTCAAATGCTCTGAGGCTGGAAGTTTGTAGACGTTGCAGTATCTTCTCCTCAAGACCAGCTGGGCACTCATAGTCAACTAACTCCAGGTAATTGCGTTTCACCTCAAGGGTATAGAGGAAATAACCGCTCTTTTGTTTCGGAAGTATACGCATCATACCCAGAATCTTAGGAGGGGAATTGCCTATGATTCCCACGGTGACCTCATCACCCAAGATAATCTGCTCCATCATTGCTGGTTGCTGATATTTCTCCAGTAAGCTCCCTATTACCTCAATGGCCTGTTTGGCATCTTCCACCACTGAAGTGAGACGAATCCCCTTGCTTGAGCCTTCGTATGCTGGCTTGATGATAGCCGGGAAAGGGAAATCGCAGCTGTCTATCTGACGAAGCTCTTGTCTATTAGCGATTACACGCCAGTTTGGGGTGCTCACTCCTTCTGAGGCGACCAGCTTTTTGGTCAGAGGTTTGTCCAAACATATGGCAAGACACTGTGGGTCGGAACCGGAATAGGGTATATCCAGCATCTCGAGGATTGAAGGCACCTGGGCTTCCCGGCTGCGGTAGGTACCTCGCCCTTCGGCGATGTTAAAGACGAAATCCACCTTGTCGTGAAGAATATTGACCAAGAACTTCCGGCCACCGCCAAGCATGGTCACTGTGTGCCCTTCAGCCCGAAGAGCCGCGGCTATCAGCTCCACGGTTTCCGAAGAGTCATATTCCTCAAAAGCGTCATCGCCGCTATCTTGCTGGAGTGCTATTGCTTCTTTAAGGTCGTATGACAAGCCTATCCGCATTTGAAACTTCTTCTAACTCAAATTGGCAGCCGCTTCTTGAGGCAAGCTCGCAGTCGCACTACCGGCTGGGCATAACACCTCAGCAGGTGATTCGGTGCGTGCTAGTGTTGTAGGGTTTCGATAATGGAAAACGCGTTCCTCGTAATTCCGCAGCACTAGTTCACCTTCAGTGTGAGCCAGGACATAGTTTGGTTGGAGGGGGACCTTGCCACCGCCCTGGGGCAGGTCTATCACGAAGGTCGGAATAGCCAGTCCTGAGGTATGCCCGCGCATTCCCTCAATTATCTTTATGCCGGTCTCCACAGGTGTACGCAGGTGCTCGGTGCCTTGAACCTCGTCACATTGAAACAGATAGTAAGGACGTACCTTTATTTTTAGAAGTCCGTGGCACAATTTTGTCTGAGCTTCAACGCTGTCATTGATACCGCGCAGCAGGACAGACTGGTTGTTTACTGGAACACCACTCCGCAGCAGACAGTCACATGCCTTAGCAGCTTCTGGAGTTATCTCCCGAACATGGTTGAAATGGGTATTAAGCCATATAGGGCCGTACTTAGCTAGCATACTACACAGTTCATTATCTATGCGCTGGGGCAACACCACCGGGAATCTAGTGCCGATACGTATAATTTCGACGTGCTTTATCTCTCTTAAACGGCTAATGATAGTCTCCAGGTGGTGGGTGGAAAGTGTTAGAGGATCACCACCGGAGATAATGATATCCCGGACAGCCTTATGCTTTCTTATATAGGCTAGCATGGCTTCGACTTCAGCAGGAGACCGCACCCAGCCACCATTTCGCCATTCTCTTTTACGGGTGCAGTGTCGGCAGAGCATGGCGCAGATGTCAGTAAGCACTAGAAGTACCCGGTCGGGGTAGCGGTGGACTAGCCCCGGAACTACTGTGTCTTTTTTCTCATCCAATGGGTCTTCTAAACCCATCGACCCCATAGTCATTTCCATAGGAGAAGGTATCGCCTGCTTTCTTATCGGGTCATCGGGATCATCGGGGTTGATTAGCGATAGGTAATAGGGAGTCACCGACAGGGGATAGCGCATGGTTACTAATTTGAGCTGCGACTGCTCTTCAGTGGATAGAGGAATGAATTGGGTTATTTGTTCGACGCGGGTAATTCTGTTTCGGAACTGCCACTTCCAGTCATTCCAGAGGCCGTCTGGTATATCTCCAAAGAATCTGTACCTGGTCGTGGCTATTTTGCTTGGAGGTTCCTCCTTCAGGTCACAACAGATGCTGTGTCTACTTGGAGGTTCCTCCTCCAGGTCATCAGAGATGCTGCGTTTACCTGGGGGGTCCTCTTCAGAGTCGTTGTTGCTACAGTCTTCGAGACAGCGTTTCTCTGACTCATGTATGGGTTGACTTTTGAGTTTTACCGATGCTGTTTTCACTTTATTTTATTTCTCCTCCGTTACAAAAAATCTATACTCGATTTAACTGATTCCTGCGAATTACTTGCGTTTACATTATCTGTTCTGTCTCCTTTCATTCACTGATTTCTGCGACATTCAGGAATTAGTTGTCTTGAACTATATTCCATGTTATAATGTACATGTAATTTATGTCTTGATTTAATTGTACATTCTTTATTGGAGTTGTCAAGTGGTTTTAGCCTTTGGCGAAAAAATTTTGTGAAAATATTTTTTGGGGAGTGATGTGGGGTAATTTTGAAAAGGAGGTGTAACTATGCCAGGATGGAAGTTTGTTACAAATAACGCTCTGGTGCTTTGCCAGATTGCTCAACACCCACGGATTACCATTAGGGAGCTTTCTCTGACGATAGGCATTACCGAGAAGGCAATACACCGAATAATCACTGACCTTGAAACTGATGGCTACGTTACCAAGATAAGAGAAGGCCGACGTCTGAGGTATCGAATTAATCCTAATTTGTGCCTCCGAGACGAGATGCTGCAGGACAAAGCTGTTGGTGACCTTCTGGAGGTACTTGGCTGGAAAAGACGGCGCAGGCCAATACAGAGGAGAGAGCTGGTTTCTCTGGGTGCGAAAGCATTATTCTAATCGATTCGTATCTTAGAGAGTGTTCTTCATCTTCGCCAGTGAGCGCCGTGTAATCCATATAATGTCAGCCGTCACACTTTTCATCGGATTGTTAACTCTGTTGTCCCTGGCTAGCGAGGTTATGAAAAAGACTCTTGGTATCTAAAAGCGACTGGGAAAATGCACAAATCGTCAGTTTGTGTAATGAGGTAACAAAACAAGCTTTTGTGACTTTAAGCCGTCGTTTTCCTCCTTCTGCCCTATGTTCTAGACAGACAATATGTTGATCCTCTAGACTATAGATATGGGACGAGAAAGTTGGCATCAACCAACTATGGTAGAGAAACGTGAAACCAGTATTAATGGGCAAACCATCACATATACAGTCGAGCGAAGCCTTAGGGCAAGGCATGTTAGGCTCGAGGTGAGACGACAAACGGGGCTTACGGTAGTTGTTCCTCACTCTTATAAGATTGGGCGACTCCCTGGACTTCTAGAATCGAAGGAACGATGGATCTCAAGTAGCCTAGCAAAATGTAGCAATTTCCAATCACCTTTTGCCGAGGAGGAACTCGGGAGTGGCGATACTATCCCCTATCTTGGCCGAGACTTGAAGCTAGTCAAGCGGGAAAATCACAGTGAAGTTGATAGTGTAACGCTAGAGGGAGATATACTGGCAGTGAGTCACGGATTATTTAAAAATGGTATCTTGGAGTTGGCTTTGGAACAGTGGTATCGGGCGGAGGCTGTTAGGCTGATAAACGAGAGAGCAGATAGACTGAGTTCTCAGATGGGCATTCACTGCAAACGAATTGTCATACGAGGTCAAAAAACTCGCTGGGGCAGCTGCTCTTATAAGAAAAATCTTAGCTTTAACTGGAAACTAATAATGGCGCCAGAGCCTGTGATCGACTATGTTGTTATCCATGAACTTGCCCATCTGAAAGAGATGAATCATTCAAAGAGATTCTGGGAACTGGTAGCTCAACACTGTCACAGATGGCGAGAGTATAAGAAGTGGCTCAGGCAACACGAGGCAAACCTTACTGCGAAACTCTGTCCTTAGAAATAGCCTTGATTGCACATTCTGGACTAATGTGTAGTCGGACTCCATAGGTGGTAAAATCATCTATGGGTATCCTTATCATCGGTGAGCTAGTCTTCCTATGATTATCAGAAAAATCTACGCGAGAAGCATTTTGTCCAAGTCAAAGGTCTTTGACTATGTGGTTAATCCGTACATTGGGTGCCAGCACGGTTGCGCCTATTGCTATGCTCGCTTTATGAAGAGGTTCACCGGACATAAAGAACCGTGGGGTGAGTTTGTTGATGTTAAGATTAATACTGCACACTTACTGCAGAGCGAGATAGTAAAAATGCCGCCCGGTAGGGTGTGGGTAAACGGAGTATGCGATCCCTATCAACCGTTGGAGAGAACATACGAACTGACAAAAAAGTGCCTTGAAATATTGGTTCGACATGATTGGCCGATCACAATCCAGACGAAATCCGCACTTGTTTTACGTGATGTGGAGCTATTTAAAGAAGCCAATAAGATTGCAGTTGGGCTAACGGTTACCACTGGAGATGAAGGTGTGAGACAGCTATTTGAACCTGGCGCGCCATCAATTAGGGAAAGAATAAAAGCTCTCGAGGAGCTACAGCTTGCAGGTATTAGAACCTATGCGATGATTGCACCAATACTTCCCGGGGCTGAGGAACTTGCTGCTGGGCTCGGCGGGAAGGTGGATTACATATTGGTCGACAGAATGAACTATCATTATGGCGATTGGGTCTATAGGAAACATAATTTGGAGAGCACAATGGACGATGGTTTTTTCGCCTTAAAAGGTAGGAAACTTGCTTCTGACTTTGCAAAGCAATGCATCGAGTGCCGCGTGCTGTTTTGATAACTGGACGGCTTCGTTTGTTGGCTTTATTCGTAACGGGACATCCTAATGTGTAGACTAGTGAACAAACCGCTATATTGTGCTAGAGCTAGCTTTACCTACCACTGCACAGACATCGGGGTGTCGACATACACTTAAGTGTAAGAACCTCTTTTTCTCATTCAGAATCAGTGTAACAAATTGAGTTACTGTACAATTCGGCAAATTGCACAAAAGTCAGTTTTGTTCAACGCGTGAACAGCTCAATAATCAAATACGGGGTCTTGAAGCGAATTACCTGTCTGATTAATACCTTTCATCACCTAATTTGTTGATGCCTCGCCTCTGCAAGTGCTATTATTGTCTTAAAGAGGACTCTAAAGGGAAAGGAGAAGCCCAATATAGTGATAAATTCGAAACAGCGCAGTATAGAAGTGGTATTGTTGCGCCAGTTGTACCTGACCTACACCCGGTTCAAGAATTGTTTTGACGAAGTACTTAGCGGACAAGGGCTTACTATGGAGAAGTATATAGTGCTTTCGGTTGTAAAAAACCTCGAGGCGCCTGTAAGAATAACTGATATAGCCCGCTGGACAGAACGTAGCACAAACAGCGTCACTATGCTGGTCGACCGCATGGTTAAAGCTGGTCTAGTCAGAAGGGTAAGAGACAGGAGTGACCGCAGGCAAGTAAATGTGTTTGTCACCAGCAAGGGAGAGGACATCTTTCGATCAGCAAGCATAGTAGTTATGGACTATAGCCGGCAAATCATGTCGCCATTATCGAATGAAGACGCACATACTTTTATCGGTCTGTTCAATATGATAGACCGCAAGATGCTTAAGCTTCTCTATCCCGGAGCGGATATAGAGGGAATACTCAAGACTGATTCCGAGCGCAGTGCCTATTTGTCCAAGCATCTCAAATAACCAAATCAACATGATGAGGACAGTTAAGTTCACTTATGCTAGCTGGCATAGAGCAGCTCTGCAGGGTCCCCAATAATCCCGGTAGGACAAAACATATTCCCCGTTTCAACCCACAGGAAAAACCCTAGGCACCACGAAAGACCGCCTAGATTTTGATTAGTGCACCAAAGTCAGTTTGGCGCAATGGTAATCAGGCATATCACACAGAACGTCAGATTGTTCAATAATGCACAGATAGCTATTCCCAGATTATTCTGGTCACCGAGTAAGCTGGGATCTCAATTTGATTTGCTACGGGTAGCGCCTCAACTAGCGGTGCGGCGCTTGAGTAGTCAGCGGTGGGGTCCACTAGGGCGCTTTCGATTATGGTGGGGAGTCTGCCAGAGACGATGCCCGACAAAGATACGTTTTTGGTCTTGGAAGAGGCATTGTGAATTATTATGGTAGTCGTATTTCCTTTTTGAAACTGGACTGCCTCGATGTCGTAGTATCCTTCTGCAGCGGTCACACTGCTGTTAACCCGTTTCGCGCCATCCACCTTGAGCCGCTGGTAAGTCGCCCCACCGTTTGCCGCCTGATTAAACCATTTCAGGATAATGGCAGAACTGATTGGCACATAGCTCTGGCTCTGCGAGTCGTATCGATACAGGGACATTGGGCCGCCTGAGAAATTGAGCATGTGGTACTCGGTCATTGGTACGGAGGGATGCCGCAGGAAGGTCATGAGCATGCGGGTGGTGAGGTGTACATGGAGGCCGAAGATTGGCGACGTTTGGCTGGACGGATCGGCACCTGCCCAGGAATACCCGCTCCACTCCGTAATCCAGATTTCTTTGCCGGGCAGTTGCTTCTCAACCGCGGTGATGGCCTCATCGACTCCCTGGTCACAGCGTGCCATTGTCGCTGACAACACCATATCCATGTTATCGGGGAGCGTGTCTTTTAAGCCAGCGCCAGCAATATGGTCAACATCCGGGTACAGGTGAATGGTCACGGCATCAAACCAAGGCTCAGGCTCCAGGGCATCATCCCAGTTCTTAAGGGTGGCGGGTGGTGTGAGGTTGCCATCGGTATTCGTTGCATAGAATCGGCTCGCCGTAGCCTGCACGGCGACTTTTGTCCCTGTGACGAAGTAGGGTTGGAGGGCATCTCGGTACTCTTTCATGACCTGCATCGTAGTCGGCGCATCGGGCCATTTTTGCAGCACATTGGGGTCACCGAGCATTGCCAGATAGAACTCGTTGCCTAATTCAAGATAGCGGGGAAGAATGCCCTCGTCTTTCATTTTCTGGAACCAATCCACCTGGTCGGCAACCGACGACGTCTCCAAATTGGCCACCAGGACGATTTCCGCACCGATTGTCTGACTGAACTGATAGTAGGGTTCAATGAAGACGCCCTCCGGGTGGAGCTGCTTCACTTGCTTTGCTACATCAGCGTAGAACCTATAAGTTGCCGAGCTGTTAGGCTGTACGTTAAGCTCAAGCTGACCTGTGCGCCAGTTGTAATAGTTGGCCACCATACCGCCGGGGAAGCGGACGAAAGCCGGCGCCATCTCCTGCGCGATTGCCACTTTAGCCGGGTCATCAGTAAGGTGTTCATAAAGAGGCACCGCTTGGAGGCCGAGCAAACGCATAGGCAATTCTCTGGACTCGCCCATGGGCGTCAGGGTGGCCCCTGGTGTTGTTGTCGAACCTCCGCAGCCGGGGAGTAGAAAGACTATGCCGATGATAACAATGAGCAGGGCACCAATGTTACGTCTAGACATTATATTGCCTCTGCTTATTCTGGCTCATAACCAAGGTGCACAATCATTCCCGACGCTATGGAAAACCCAGCCTTTCTTCTATCACCTGGTCAAACAAGACAATATCGGCCAGCCAGTTATTACAACCGTGAATCCTACAGTAGAGCCTGATAGACCAGTCTCTCAAACTCCTCCTGATAATCAAGCATCGTCAACTGGCCAAGCACTTGAGTGAAGCATATCGCCAGCAACTCTTCCTGGGGGTCAGCAAAATAATTTGTTCCTGCAGCGCCGCCCCACCCATAAGCACCGATAGAACGTATTCTTGGTGCCCAACGGCCGCCTGTGTGCACACCCACCCCCATTCCAAAACCAAAGCCGTGACCAAGCATGGGAATGAAGATGTTACCGGTATGACTTGAAGTCATCAGCTCAACAGTTTTACGGCTCAGGATGCGGACACCATCAAGTTCACCGCCATTAAGCAACATCTGGGCGAAGCGAGCGTAATCAGCAACGGTTGACAGGATACCACCCATATCCCCGCCGGCACCGAAATATATCTTCGGGCCTGTCACCTTTTCACTGGTCTCTGGTCGTTCAACGATGGCAAGTTTCCATTCCCCGCTTTCAAGCTTTAACTGGTACAAGAAGGGAAAACGATTGAGCTTTCTCTTGGGGAGGTAGAAGGATGTGTCTTTCATGCCTAATGGCTTAAAGATGCGCTCCTGGTAATATTCCTCCAGTGTTTTTTCCACAATGGTCTCGATAATGATACCCATGACCGGATAGCCAACATGATATTCAAACTCAGTGCCTGGCTGGAAGCTCAGCGGCAGTTTTGCCAGTGCCTCGACCCTCTCACGAAAGCTTGCTTGACTTGGTGGACTGTTAGGGTACCAGCCTAATTCTATCAGCACATCCTTGAATGCTGTCATAAATGACATAGGCGCGCGCTGTGGCGTTGCCAGCCCCGTCGTATTTCGGAGGCAGTCGCGGATAGTTATCCCGCGTCGGGCAGGTACGGTGGGAATCATAAAGAGAGGACTAACTACGGCTCCTTCGGCGGTCTCAGACACGCGTACCCTCTGATTTTTGAAGGCCGTAATGTATTTGGAGACCGGGTCATCCAGATCGAGCAGCCCCTCTTCATAGAGTATCATCGTAGCGACCCCGGTAATCGGCTTACTGTTGGAATACAATCGGAATATGGTATCCTTCGATGCTGGCTTCTTGCTGTCAAAGTCCATGTATCCCTGGGCATCGAAGTGCACAACCTTCCCGTGACGTACTACCAGTGTTACGAGGTTGGGCACCCTTTGCTGGTCAATGAACTTCTGCAAGGCAGGACGGATGCGTGCTAGGCGCTCCAAGGACAAGCCAACCTCTTCCGGTTTGGCAAAAGGTAAAGGCCATTCACGATTTCTTCTACTCATTGCGCTCCTTTCTGGCTTCTTTCAACTGTTTTTTATCTGCCGGGTGGTGGCATTATAGGTTAATGAGAAAACAAGCGTCAACGCACAATGCTTGAAGTTGTGTTGCTTTTCCCAACAAATCGGCATAGTGGATACATTCACTGGGCTAGCCCGTTAGATTGTACAATGATGTATAATATAGTGTAGGATACTACATAGGGAGGAGTTCGACAGGCATGAGGTTTGAGAGCAGTATCGATATTAATGCTCCAGTCAAGAAAGTCTGGGCACTGGTAGACAAACTTGAAGAGTGGCCCCAATGGATGCCATCCATCAAGAAGATTGAGCGGGTATCTAATGGGCCTTTGACAGTAGGCTCACAGCTTTCTGTTACAGCTAAAGTAAGCGGGCTTACAGTTAAACTATTGATGACGATTATTGAGTTTGTCCCAGAGCGGGCTGTGGTTCTAGATGGGAAGGCCTTAGGCACTAATTTGACACGCTTCTACACTCTGGAACCTGTAGATGGCAAGACGAAGGTTACCATTGGTGGCGATGTCTCAGGGGCTTTAAGCTGGCTGGCGCGGCGGGGTGGTCAGGCGGTGTCAGCTGAGATTGCGCTGGCAGTGAGAACAAGGATCGAGGGATCGGAATGACAAGCCAAAGTAAAACCTTTATGGGGATAGATCTAGGCTCGGTCAGCTTGAACATAGCTGTAATAGATGAGAAACTCCGACTCCTCGAAAGCGTCTATGAGAGGACAAAGGGGCAACCTATTACAGTATTAATTGATGTTTTTGAGGGTCTCGAAAAAGATTTTCCTGAACTATGTGGGGCTGTATGCACGGGTAGCGGAGGTAAGCTTATAGCTGATGTCATTGGTGTGGATAAAGAAAATGAAATTATTACTCAGGCAAAGGCTGTTGCATACTTCCATCCTGAGGTTAGGACAGTTATCGAGATCGGAGGGCAGGACTCAAAGCTGATTTTCCTGGAGTGGGATGAAAAAAGTGGAAGGACAGTCATCGTTGACCATGCCCTTAATGAGATATGCGCTGCGGGAACTGGCTCTTTCCTTGATCAACAGGCATATCGTCTGGGGATTTCCATAGATGAGTTCAGCAGTTTAGCCACGAAAGCAGAAAAGCCGGCTACCATTGCAGGCAGGTGCAGTGTCTTTGCCAAATCTGACATGATCCATTTGCAGCAAGAGGGGACATCACAGGAAGAAATAATAGCTGGGCTTTGTTATGCCTTGGCTAGAAATTACATAAGCAATTTAGGTAAAGGGAGGAGATTCGTGAAGCCAGTAGCCTTTCAAGGTGGCGTTGCTGCCAATAAAGGGGTGGCTAAGGCTTTTGAAGAACTGCTAGAACTCAAGCCTGGGGAATTGATTATTCCTGAGTATTTTAAAGTCATGGGAGCCTTCGGGGCGGCAATGATGGCCTCGGAGAGACACAGTGCCACACCTATCAAACTTCAAGTAGCAACGGAGGTCTTGAGACATTATTTAGCTAAAAAGGCCAATGAAGCTGAGGTAGGGCATTTAAGGAGATTGATTTACAACGGGGATGGGTCTACTCCCTTGGATAAATGTCCTATTCTTGGAAAGCAACAAAAGAGTAGGGTGTATATGGGGGTTGATGTTGGCGCTGTGAGTACAAATATCGTTGTTCTGGATGAAAACAAGAAGCTGCTGGAGATGAAGTATCTCATGACCGATGGCAATCCCATTGAGTCAGTTAAGAAAGGATTAAAAGACATAGGTCATGAGATAAAGGACCTTATTGAAGTCCAAGCTGTGGCGACCACTGGCAGTGCGCGTTATTTTATAGGGGACTTTGTCGGCGCTGACTTAGTGATTAATGAAATTACTGCTCAGGCTAGGGCCACACTAGATATAGATAGGACAGTAGACACCATATTTGAAATAGGGGGGCAGGATTCAAAATATATCCGCCTGAAGAATGGTACAGTGGTAGATTTTGAGATGAACAAGGTTTGTGCTGCAGGAACTGGCTCCTTTCTCCAGGAACAGGCTGATAGATTGGATGTAAATGTTGTGGAAGAGTTTAGCAAGCTTGCTTTTAGCTCGAAAGCTCCTGTTAATTTGGGGACTCGGTGCACTGTTTTTATGGAATCTGATTTAATACACCACCAGCAGGTGGGTTCACCGAAAGTCGATCTCTTAGCGGGGCTTTCCTACTCTATTGCCAATAATTACATTGAAAAGGTGGTAGGGAATAAAAAAATTGGCGAGAGGATATATTTTCAGGGAGGCGTTGCCGGAAATAAGAGTGTAGTGGCTGCCTTCGAAAATATTTTGGGGAAGAAGATTACGGTTCCACAGAACTACAATGTAACTGGTGCCATAGGTGCTGCGTTGATTGCCATGGAGAGGAGACATGGAGATGGGAAAAGCAATTTTGTCGGGTTTGACCTCATAGGCCGGGAATATGAGGTCAAATCCTTTGAATGTCAGCATTGCCCCAACCACTGCGACATAAAGAAGACATCCATCGGAGGCGAATTCAAATCCTTTTACGGTGGTATTTGTGACAGATATGAGCTGAAAGGCGAAAAAACCGCTGACCAGGCTCTTCCTGATCTCTTTAAAGAGCGAGAGGAAATGCTTATGGGCTATTATAAGGGGGATGAATTTGCCCCAAATTCTCCGGTAATAGGCATTCCACGAGTGCTCATGTTCTTTGAGCAGTTTCCATTGTGGGCTACATTTTTTGGGGAGTTGGGAGTTAAAGTGGTGTTGTCCGATAAAACTAATAAGAGGCTCATTCATAAGGGACTTCAAGAGGTTTTAGCTGAAGCCTGCTATCCGGTGAAGATTGCCTATGGGCATGTAGTAAATCTCATTGAAAAATGTGTTGACCGTATATTCCTGCCCAGCATTATTGACCTGGAGAAGGATAGTGAGGATGTAACCAGGAGCTACAACTGTCCCTTGATTCAGGGTATCCCCTTTATGCTTAGGCCTGCTTTTAAAGATAAAGCAAAAATCATAAGTCCTAGCATATTTATGGCAAAGGAAAAAGAGAACCTCAAGGGGCAAATGGAGAAGATAGGCAGGGAATTTGGAAAAGAAAAGGGGGAAATTGCCTCAGCCATAACGGCTGCGCTTAAGGCTCAAGAAGAATTCGAAAGGATGCGTCGAGAAAGAGGTCAAGAGATACTTAAAACCCTTAAGAAGGATAATGAAGCCGTGGTGGTAATAGGAAAGCCTTACAATGTTCATGATTTGGCGTTGAATCTAAATATTGCCAAGAAATTGCGACATCTAGGAATGCTGGCCATACCCTTTGACCTACTGCCGCTGGATACAGTTGAACTGCCGCCTCATTACTCCAACTTGGTTTGGAAGAATGAACAAAATCTTCTGAGGGCAGCGATGATGGCCAAGAATAACCCCAGCTTGAATCCTATAATGATCACCAATTATGGCTGTGGTCCTGATGCTTTCTTCTGGAAATATCTTGAGGAAACCATGGGAGAAGATCCTTATCTACTTCTGGAGGTAGATGAGCATAGCGGTGATGCTGGAATGACCACCAGGGTTGAAGCCTTTCTTGATACCATTGGTAGACCGAAAACGCGGGTAAAGGAGGAAAAGCAAGAAGACCTTAGTGTGATTAGACCCTCTGGTAGGATGAGTATCTTCAAACCATCAAAGAGGATTAGGGACCTGGATAAAACATTTTATATCTCCTATGTTTCTGGGCACTCCGTTATGTGGGCTGCTGCTCTCAACTCCGTGGGTCTAGATGCCCGAGTTTTGCCCGAGCCTGATGAATTATCGGAAGAGATAGGAAGAAGATACGTCTCTGGCAAGGAATGTCATCCCTATTTACTCACCACCGGGGATTTGGTCAAGATGACCGAACTTGAAGATTTTGACCCTGATAGGGCAGCATTTGTGATGCTTAACTTCGACGGTTCATGCAGGTTGAGTCAATATGCCTTGTCGCAGAAATTGGTTCTCAAGAGATTAGGTTTGGGGCATATCCCTGTAGTTGCCCCGGTTACCTCTATCCGCCATGATGAATGCACCGAATTATTTGGATTAAAGTGGGCGGAAGCTATCTGGAAAGGTTGGCTTGCTACGGATGTCTTATTAAAGAAGTTGCTTCATATTCGCCCTTATGAAGTGAATGAAGGGGAGAGTGACAGGGTTTATGCACAAGCCATAGAGGAGATAGCCTCTGGAATTATCAACAGGAAATTTTGGCAGGCTTTAAACCATTCAATAGCAGCTATGGACAAGATTCCAACTAAGAATGAAGATAGACCAATTATAGGTATCGTGGGAGAGTTCTATACCTGTATGAACTCTTGGGCTAACAACGATATAATCAGAGAGTTTGAGGCACTGGGCGCTGAAGCGAGGCTTGGGCCGACTACTACAGATTATGTAGTATATTTTAATGAGGTATATCCGGAGACCCACTTTTCTAGGGGAAAATATCTCGCTGCCCTTTATTATTATCTTAGAAGGTTTCCGTTTATGCACTGGAAGGGAATGATTGAGGGAATGATGAAAGACGGACTTCGAGATTGCAGGATCCCCAGGGTTGAGGATGTGGTTACGCTTGCCGCTCCTTATGTAAGTGATGATATAGACCCAGTAGTAACTGTAAATGTGGCTAAGGCGAAAAATTATGCTATGCAGGGCTGCAGTGGTATAGCTAATCTCATCATTTTAAATTGCCTTTATGGAACTCTATCCACTGCTATTTATAGAGGGATACAAAGGGAGCACAACCGCATTCCTGTGCTCAACATGATGTACGATGGTCTACAGCAAACTAATGCAAAGACAAGGATAGAGGCCTTTATACATCAAGCGAAGTTATACCACGAAAGATACAGTATGGTTTAATAAAGTTGAAGAAATCTAGTTACATTGCTGTCTGTGGATATGCTTCCCTGAACTCATTTCGTTCTGGGTCACTTCCCATACTACCATTCCAGACCTAGCATAAGACAGACTATCCCGCTGCCAATCCCCATCATAACAACCTTATCACCAGGGTTAAGGAAACCCTGGTCAATTCCGATAGCCATGGTAATGGGTAGGGAAACCGACCCAATGTTTCCCAGATATTCCACAGTGGAAAAGTCTTTTTCCTTATCCAGTCCCAGGGTCCTGAACAATCGTCTGCTATGCACGGCGCTAACCTGGTGAGTAAAACACTTATCTACGTCGGAGTCCTTCCATCCAAGCTCTTGTTTTGTGCCCTCCCACGTATCAGGCACCAACTTTGCTCCATTTTTGAGGAGCTCTGTAGAGTCTGTGTGCATGTCTGGGAGCTCATCCAGGTCAAGGAAAGAGGCATCGGCTTCTATACGACAAAGATCGTTATACTGTGAAGCAGCACGCGTTACCCCGCCCAGAAGCTTATGGCCGTCTTGTGACAGGGAGGAGTGGGTTAACACCGCCGCCACTGCTCCTGACCCCAAAGTTAAAGTGGCCAAGGCGAGTTTGAGCTTATCTTTGGTGATGTCCGGGTCTTTCAAGAGTTTATCGATTGTTGTGTCGATAAGTCGTTTGCTGCTCTCACAGCCAACCACAACCCCAGCTTTTACCTGACCCAGCTCAATCATATTTGCCAGAGTTACCATGCCGTTGATGAAACCGAGGCAGGCATTGGAGATGTCAAAAATGGTAGCTGTGGATGGGAGACCTAAAGAATCGTGGACTACCGTAGCCGTCGCTGGCTCCAGGAAATCACGAGATACCGAGGTGTGAAGCAGGCATCCGATATCCTCTTTGTTGACTCCCGACTTGCTAATGGCTTTTTCTGCCGCTTTTATACTGGCCTGGCTCGGCGTCACTCCATCGTCCCAGAATCGCCGTTCACGGATCCCAGTCATCATTTCCAGGCGTCCATAGCGGAGGTTTAATTTGTTGTATATTGGGGCTAGTCTTTCTTCCAGACTCAAAGATGTAACGGTATTCTCAGGAAGTTCGTAACCAAAGGACTCAACACAAACCTTTTTGTACTGCATTTAATACCTTACTTCTCCATCACCAGTATCGTGAGGAGCTACGCTAAAAGTAGCTTATATCAACTCCCTAGGTTCACTTTTGCCTGCTTGATACTAATTTCGGAATATGAAACTTTGTCCTAAGATTTTCCCACCTTCCTGTAGACTCCGGGGGAATTATCTCATCTGGAATGTATTTCCCTACTGCAGCAATGACAGCGCAGACCTTTCTCGAGTTCGCTACCTCGTCAGGGACATACTCATCGGCGGCCGTAATAGCAGTAGAGCGCAACCTACGGGGAGCTAATTTCTTGACCACCTTAATTGCGAAAGTAATAAGCCTATTTGGGACATGTTTATCCAAAAAGTTAAGGGCAAAGAGCAGCAGCCTATCTGGAGCATATTTATCTACTACTTTCACAAAAAGAGAGAATCCCTTCTTTGCAAGGGACCTAATTATAGAATCAATCTTGGGCTTTTTCCCCTGTACTGTCGTGTCCTCTTCCATGTCCTCTCTCACTAAGATATTATATTATTATCATTTTTACTCCTATTTGTCAAACATAATTGTCTTCCCCCTGATTGACACACTTGAGTGGCTGAGGTAAAATACTTTGTTTTTAATATGGCTGATGTAAAGCTTGGTTCAGGCGAGAGTTTCGAGGGCCTGCTGCGTAGATTTAATAGGCAGGTGCAACAAGACCGCATTTTAGCTGAAGTTCGCCGCCGCAAGCACTTTGAAAAACCTAGTGAAGAGAGGAGAAAGAAAGCGGCAGCGAAAAGGCGGAAGAGTTTCAGATAGTTGCTCCTGAAAAACCTCGTTTTTCATGGGGGTTGGTAGCCAAGAGATGGCGCTGAAGGATAAGATTCGGGAAGCTCTCAATGGGGCGCTTAAGGGGCAGCAGAAAGTAGAAGTTTCTACATTAAGGTTATTATTATCCGAAATAAAGTATGCTGAAATTGCACAGCAAAAACCCGCTGACGATAACAAAGTGCTTGATGTTATCGCCAAGGAAATAAAACGTCGTCGGGAGAGCATCGAAGCCTTTAAGAAGGGGAACCGTAGTGACCTAGTGGCTCAGGAAGAAGCAGAACTGGCTATCCTCATGAGCTACCTCCCCAAGCAGATGAGCCGAGAGGAGATTATAGCTGTGGCACGGCAAGTGGTTGACGCAGTGGGAGCTAAGGGGCCGAGCGACAAAGGCAAAGTCATGTCTCAGCTTATGCCTCAGGTGGAAGGCAAAGCTGATGGCAAAGAAGTCAGCGAGATAGTTTCAGAATTGCTTGCTGCTATTTAGATTCATAAGGCGAGCGAGGTTTCTAAATTGTGGCGCGATGGCGGTAAAAAAGTACCGCCATTGTTCTTTGCAGTATGAAATTTGGAGTCGCTATTTTCCCTGGCGCTTGGAGCGATCGAGATTGTTATCCTGATAAATCGGGACTCTTTTTTGCTTTGCTCCTTGGGATGACATCAAATAAAAATGCAAAAATACAGAGCGAAAAGCAAAAGTTTTGTTTTTGAGTTGTCATTTTGATTTTTTACCTTTGACTTTTAATTTTCTGAATAGTATGGAAGTTTCTCCATTTCGAGGTATACGCTATAACCAAAGAGTAGTCGGAGATTTGGCTCGGGTCCTTTGTCCTCCCTTCGATGTCATCACTCCCGAACAGCAAAAACTTTACTACAAAAAGAGCGATTACAACGCCATTCACCTGGAATTTCCTGAGCCGACAGCCGATCGCTATCAGAGAGCAGCTATTACCTTTCAGCAATGGCTAAAGCAAGGAGTTCTTCAAGCTGATAGAGTACCAGGCTTCTATTTGCATAACCATCGATTTGAATATTCAGGCGAAAAGAAGGTAAGGCGCGGGCTAATAGCTCGTGTCAAGCTCGAACCCTGGGGTAACGGTATATATCCCCACGAAGAAACATCTTCCAAAGCTAAAAGCGACCGTTTACAGTTAATGCGAGCTTGCCGAGCTAACTTCAGCCCATTGTTTTCTCTTTACCAAGATTCCGAGCGAAAAATTGCCTCGATATTATCCGACGTAGCACAAAAAAAACCACTCATGTCATTGCGAGCGAAGCCCGTGGTTGAGACATCAGTTCCCTCTCCCTTGACGGGAGAGGGTCAGGGTGAGGGTGCAGAAGCTCATACTCTATGGGCGATAACTGACCTAAAAATCAAGCGGCAGCTAAGTCAGTTTCTATCCTCTCAGCCCATTTACATTGCTGATGGTCATCACCGCTACGAAACAGCGTTGGCTTACCAGCAAGAAAGAGCGCAAGTCAGCTACGAGCAAATTCCCTCTCCCTTGAAGGGAGAGGGTCAGGGTGAGGGTGAAGAAGCGAAGCAATCTCTAACTGGCAAGGAAGGCTTTAATTATGTGATGATGGAGTTAGTTGACTTCTCTGACCCTGGGCTGCTTGTTCTACCTCTGCATAGACTAGTGCGTGGTATAGAGCCCTCGACCTTAGTGGGGCTGGGAAAGCAACTTAGGAACTTTTTTGCCCTTGAGACCGTTCCCTTAAAAGCCGATAGTTCCAACGCATCGGGGCTGCTAGCTGATAACTGTTTGGTAATCTTGGGTTTACAGTCTAACTCATTGGTCGTATTGAGGAAACGTCAGGATATCTCCCTCGAGGTCATGATGCCCGGTAACAGGTCTCAAGCTTATCGGGAGTTTGGCGTTAGCATTCTCAATCATATTATCTTGGAGAAGCTCTTGGGTCTCACTTCAAAAGAAGACGTCGCTTATACCGTGGATTTTAAGGAAGCCTACCAGCAGATAAAAGAAGGGAAATATCAATTGGCTTTCCTGTTAAACCCTCCGCAGCCGGAGATGGTCAAGACTGTTGCCGATGCTCAAGACAGGATGCCCAGCAAATCAACTTATTTTTATCCCAAGCTCCCCGCTGGTTTAATCATTAATCCCCTGGACTAAGCAGCTTTGAGAGATAGCCTGACCATCAGGTTACAGAGCAGGGCTGAGAAAGGTTGTCAAGACACTGAACAGGCGACTATAATGAAATAGGAGCGATAAAGGAGGCGCATGATGAAATCAAGGATTATTTCAGATCCCGATATCTGCGGTGGGGAACCTTGTATCAAGGATACGCGCATTCCAGTGCATATAATCCTTAGTCATTTGGCAGCCGGAGAGGATTACGACACTATATTAAAGAATTTTACTCGACTCAAGCGTGAAGATATCTTGGCTTGTCTGGAATATGCAGCGTATTTATCTACTGAGAAGGTAGCTCCGTAGATGAAGATTGTGGTGGATGAGAATGTCAGCTATGGGCTCGTGTAAAGACTACGTATCAAAGGGAATGAGGTCATCTGTATTTCCGAATTAGCTGAAAAAAGAAGACTGTCAGATGAGGATGTTTATACTTTGATATTAGGAGAACAAGCAATCCTTGTTACTAGAGATTACCATTTTACCAATCCTATTCGCTTTCCGGCGGAGAAAACTAAAGGAATTATTTATATCCGATATGGTAATTTGAAGTCCGAAGAAGAGATTATGATGGCAGAAAATTGTCTTTGTAGCCATGATTTGGAAACGTTCCAGCGGAAGTTGGTTACTCTTTACAAGGATGGTATGAGGATTCGGTAATTAGGAAATACTCCTAAACCAATTTTTACCCCAAGCTCCCCGCTGGTTTAGTCATTAATCCTCTGGACTGACTGATCAATCCTCTTTCCTTCGATGCGAGAGTGTTATTCCCTGTCTTCTTCCTGTCCCTCGACTCCCAGTGTCATTTTCTTCTTTTTCCTCGCCCTTGACTCCCACTGTCATTGCGAGGCTGACGAAGTCAGCCGAAGCAATCCCTTCTCCCATCAGGGGGTCAGGCTAGTCGTGAGCAAAGCGAAGGAACTACAGCCTTTCCTGAGCCGAGGCTCTGAGCGAAGCCAGGGATGATGGTGAAATAAGAATCCTAAGCTTCGGCACTGCTTTGACGAGTTAAACACAAAAATTTCTTGTTTTTTCAACAGAATTTCCAAAATAATTATTGACAATTCCTTAGATAGCGGTATAGTATTAGAATAGGCTCTGTAAGAAATAGCACCTTAAACACTAATATCCAGGTCGGTGGTCAAGTGTATGCATCAGAGGGTTGTGATAGTTTCCATCGTGTTGAGTCCAGCACATGTAGACGTGTGAACTTGGTTTTTTCCCCTGCCAGAGCAAAATCTACCCTCTTCATCGACCCCCAGTGTCATTGCGAGGCATGGCCGAAGTAATCACCTCTCACTTAAAAAGGGAGGAATAAGAGCCTCTCAGGAGTTTATCGAATGGTGAAGTAAATACAAAAAAAGGTGAATAGAGGAGGTACATCAATGAAAAAAGGCAAATTGATAGGCAAAATCTTTGGGATTGTACTTGTGTTTGTGATGCTGACATCAACACTTGGGGGGCTAGTTTGGGCGCGCGAAAGTGATGTGGAGGGGGCCGGAAATGCTGGTGTTTCCGTTGAACAGGCGAAAGATACGATTGATTCTGATCCTGACATCGTGTCGGTGGATAATAGAATTGAAGACACATATGAGGCGGGACATATTGCAGGCTCTGAGCTTGTGACTCTTTCTGAATTGGAGGGAAGCACTGAAGGATTAGACGAAGATTCGACTCAGTGTTCTTCAATTGGCGATCAATTTGAGCAAGGTTGTTCAAGTGCGGATTCCCGAACTTCGGCTACCTCGACGTCTGGCAGTCTATTGAGTTCCGAAATTGATGCAATCTTGGCTTCCAATAAACCCGTATTCCTGTTTTTCTATGCTGACTGGTGTCATTTCTGCCAGGAGCAGACGCCGATAATAGACGAACTTGAGCAAGAGTATTCCGAGCGGATTGCCTTTATTCGGGTGGAAAGCCAGGAGAATCCACAGGCATTTGAAGAGTTTGGCGTGACTGGGTTCCCGACGATGTTCTTAATTGCTGATAAGAACGAGCAAGGTTACGTCCAGCAGGAATTTGGTGGATTTAAAGACAAAGAAATTCTAGAAGAGAGTCTTGATTATGTGATTGAGAACGGGAGTTTGCCCGAAGATTCTGGTCTGCCTCAATCTGGATGGTCACTTTTGAGTAACGAGCAGGGAGATGTAGGCAAATGCAAATGCCCACCCGGAAGCAATAAAGGTAATCGACAGGAAGAACGCGACGAGCCTAATGGGTGTAGTCCTTGGTTTCTTGTTCCAGAAAACCCTACGTTTCCTTGGAATCCATATGGTCCATGTACCTTTCACGGGGCATGTGATGGGCATGACAGCTGTTGGGGGACTTGTGAGAGCAGTAAGGATGTTTGTGATCTAATATTCTACGGCAATATGTTAAATGCCTGCGAATTATGTAAAGACGAAGTTTGGTGGACAAGCTATGCTGACTGCCAGGTCCACGCATTGGAGTATTATTTATTTGTCCGACTAAGTCCATTGTCTTTAGCAATCTTTCTGAATGGTCAAAGAAAGGCTTGCGGGGAGGCATGCTGCTGCAATGGAGAAGTGGGGGACATTCGTAGGGGATGTATCGGTAATTCTCCATTTAGGGCAATATTAAGTCAAGACTGTAAATGGGAAGCTGGTAATATAAAGCCATGTCTAGAAGGTACTAGATGTAACAACGGAGAATGTGTGCCCTTTGATACAGGGGACAACCCTGATCCCGGTAATGATCATCCTGATGACAATTATGATGTCTCAACTCCAAAAACAATATCGAATAATACACTTGATCCAGAAATATTATCAGAACCAGAAATTGCTGTTATTTTCAAGGGTTTCCCTCTTGCTACAGAAGAATTGTTGGAAAGCTTTAGCGAGCCAGTTACTTTCTTGGATATCAGTTTTTCTCCAGATTTAGTGAGTGATTATCCAATTTTAATCATCCCTTCTGGCGGGCTCTATGGTCTGGACTCGTTACCGTCATTCAAGTCCAACCTTGAGCAATACGTGGAGAATGGTGGCACGCTTGTTGTCTTCTCTCAGCAACACGGATATGAGTACAATGCCTTACCGGGTGGGGAGGTGTCTGGCTACGGCTGGCTGGAGGATCAGAGCTGCCATTACGGGTCGGTCGGCATCAACACTTATCACCCAATCCTCTCTGGACAGGATTCGGTAACACCAGATATGAATGTTGACGGCTATTTCACCAGCTATCCGGACAATGCCACAGTCCTGCTCAGCAGAACCAAGAATGGTATGCCGGCTATGCTGATGTATGAGTATGGTGAGGGAAGAGTAATTGCCACCACTGCATATACTGATTGGGCCTATGGCAGAGGTCAAGCCACGCAAGATGAGATTTATCTTGTTAGAGACATGGTTGCCTGGGCTAAGAACCCGGCTGAAATTAAAGAGTATGGAGCCAGCGATACCGTTGACGTCCCAGTGGATGTAGTGGATGTAAATGTGCCCATACCGGAGACAGAAATAGGGTACCTGCAGCACGAACCTGGCGATATAGTCAGTATCCCCGTCGAAACAACGAATTATTCGGACAATCAAACCTCAGACAGGGTAGTCTTTTCTGTATATGATCCGGACTATGAGGTTGTAGACATGGATGTCCCAACTGTAATACCCCCAGGCGAGACAATGACTGTGGACTTCACTTATGAGACAACAGGGTTGTCGAAAACGGGAGTATACCTCGTTCTATATTCACTACATGGAGGCGAAACAATCATTGGAGGCGGGTTTGGAGGGGTATTCGGTCTTGGTGTCGACATATCTGGACTATCCACATACAAGGTCAACTTCACACTCAGAGACCCCGACAAGAGCATTGTGCAAGAGGAGACCACGACTATCACTGTTCCAGCAGGGGAGATACAGGCTGCTCACTTCACCTATGCAGATCCTTCTAAGCTAGGCATCTGGAGTCTGGAGTATGAGATATTGGATTACAACGACTTGCTTATAGACTCTGGAGTGGAAAGATTTGCCGTAAGCAAATACGCCGAGAACCCCGACGGGTGGGTTTATCAAGGCAAAAATATAGCATTTGCAGTGTCATCCCCCGAGGAGAGATATGCCTATGGAAGCGATGTTCCTTTCACCATTCACGTCTGGAATAATGGAGATACAGATAGAAGCATTTCATTTAGCACCTATTACAAGGATTGGATGCTCAGCACCAAGTTACCAGAGCAAAATGTGGATGGCACTTTGGATGTTCCGGCAGGTGGAGAGGCTACATTTACTCACACGCTTCATGTGGGTGATATTTATCTTTCCCAAAACCAGCTCATAATCTATGCCACTTTCTCTGAAGATGGCAATAATCTGGGCAGGACCGAGAAGGTGATATGGATGTTCTCTCCTTCCATTGACGTCAGTGTGTCAACTGATAAACAGGAGTATGTCAAAGGAGAGGATGTCTCTATACTCTTGAGTCTCAAAAACAAGCGGAGCACTACCTATGATGTCAGCACAATAGTCAGAGTGCTGGACGCGGAGAATAATAAGGTCTTTGAGGAGAGCTTTGACGTAACTCTTCCTGGCGACGCATCTCATGAGGAGACCTTCAGTTTCTCTCTATCCACGACATATGGCGTCTATGTAGTAAGTGCAGAGGCTTATGTGGGAGGCAACAAGGTAGGCTCTGGCTCAACATATTTTGAAGTGGTTAAGGATTACCTGATGAGGGTGGCTTTTGATCATCCAGATAAGATATACACAGTAAGGGACAGCATGGGAATAGATTTGGAGGCAATTAATGCTGGCTCAACTCCTTGGAGTTCTATAGTCAATATCTCCGTTCCATTCCTGGGCTTCAGTGACTCTGTAGATTTCGCCTTAGACCCGGGTCAAACCGAACAGGTGAGCTATAACTTGAGTATTTCAGAGAATATCACTGCTGGTAAGCACGAAGTTATCCTTACCGTTGAATTTGATAACTCCACAGAGGAATACTATTTCTTCATACCTCAATCAGAGCTGGTTCTGACGACTGATAGAACAAGCTATGATGCCGGCGAAAATCTGAGCATTGACCTGTCAAATACTGGCGGTGTGGACACCACGGGCGATTGTTCTATCAGGTTCTACGATTCCCACGGACTCATGATTTATGAGGAAGAGAGTCAGGAAAGCGTTCAGGCAGGAGAAAGTAAAACGCTCGAATTCAGGATCCCAGAGCAAGCAGTAGGCGGGGATTACTACCTCATGGCATGGTGTAAGGATCTGAGTACAGACAAGGTAACAAGACTGTCAAAATCATGCACAGTGGAGGGACTGAAAGCCTCCTTGACTTCCGTTACTGATAAGAAAACCTATTTCACTGATGAGGATATATCTATTTCCACCAATATCACCAATCTTGACGGGGAGATCGTTGATGGTTCGCTGAACTTAAAGATATTCTCAAGAATTGGGTTGCCGGGCTCCATGCTGGCAGATAGCGCAGGCAAAGAATTCTTCCTGGTATATACGGATAACTATTATGATGGCTATGATTCCGCCGTTTTCATTACCAGTGACATAGATACATCCGGCATTGTAGAAATCCCTGAAATCGGTTTTTCACAGCCATTTACGGTGACTGCTGACACCATAGCTACAGTAAATATCCCGTCATCAGCAGAAGTCTCAGGAAGCGATAACGTAGAGGATAAAGGAATCCATGTGTTGGCAGAAGACGATGTCACAGTCTACTTCTTAAACCCCAGTACTCCAGTTGCTACCAATGATGCTTATCTGGCTTTGCCAGTAGATATTTTGGGCACCGAATATGTAATTCTAGCTTATCAAGAGACGCTGTCTGCGCGCGGCGGGCCCACGGAGGGTCCTTCGGAACTTGCAATAGTTGCCCCCTACGATGATACGGTGGTAACCATAACGCCAAGCGTAACCATAGGGGGACTGGACTTGCGCGAGACTCTAGAGTCGCTAGCTCCCACCCTGGATGCGGGTGCAGCGTGTCTGACCTGTGGGGGCACGAAAAGCACCGCAGAACAAAGCATGACTGCCGAGCCTCTGGATGCTGGCGTGCCATACACCATAACTCTACAACGATTCCAAACCTACACGCTTCAGAGCGACAGCCCCCTTGAGGATTTGACAGGTACAATAATTGAGTCCAGTGCGCCGGTGGCAGTATTTGCGGGAGTCAGATGCGCTGACATCCCGGCGGGATATGGATGCTGCGACCACATAGTTGAGCAGATGATGCCTGTCGCAACCTGGGGTAAGGAGTTCGATACCTTCCCATTTATGCCTCGTCTTAATGGAAGGGGAGATTTCTTAAGAATCCTTGCCAGCATGGATGAGACCGTGATGACGGTAAATGGCTCAGTCATAGGGACCATTAACAGAGGTGAGTTTCTGGAAATCACAGTAACAGAACCGCTAGAGATAAGTGCCACTGAACCTGTACTGGTAGCACAGTATTTGACCGGTGAACAATACGAAGGACGGACGGGAGATCCTTTCGAATGCTTGATCCCGCCGACTGAGCAGTTTTTGTCAAAATATACTTTTGTCACTCCTACAGGATACGCCGAAAATTTTGTCAACGTGGTAATACCAACATCGTCTTTGAATGACCTACTATTGGACGGGAGTCCCATAGATGCTGGCGTTTTTTCACCTTTTGGTACCAGAGGTTTATCTGCTGAGACAATCGCCCTAAGCGAGGGCTCCCATACCATGTTAGGAAGTGCGCCTTTTGGAATTTACGTGTATGGGTATGACCAGTATGTCTCGTATGGCTATCCTGGTGGTTTGTCCCTTAAGGCACTGAAGAAGCATTTGATTTGGGAGAAAACCATCCCGATTGACATTTCCGCGCTGGAACTTAAGAACATCGTTACGAACATTGACATTCCCAGTGAAATGCCCGATATAACGGGAAAGCTGGACTTAGTGGCAACTCTTTATACCAGCGCATCCCAAATCATAGGTCAAAGCGAAGGGTATTCTTTCTTCATCACTGGTGAGGACATATCATTTACCATGGAAACTGATAAAGAAGTGTATAAGCCAAATGAAACCATAACAATCTACGGAGAAGTACAAAATAATGACGAAGTGGCAAATGATTACAGTCTATCCATAAAGAAAGATGGGGGAGAGATATTCACTGATTCCTTCAGTGTGGCCCCAGGTGAGAGTCATAGTTTTACTACGGATACCAGCTCTGAGCGCTCCTTTACTTTGGAGGGGGCGGTTGATGGGATTACAATTGCCGATTTCATTACGATCGAATACCCCAACGTAGATGTCACCATCATCGCACCAGATGTTGTTGGATTGGGTGATTTTGTTGTTGGCATCCTGGTCGAGAACGTTGCTAGTGTAGATTGCGACATAAATGTCACTATGGTAGATGAAGCATGGGATGTACTGATTCCGGCAGGGGAGTCAAGGCTGATGGAAACCACCATGAGCATCACTGAGGACACTACGCTGGATGTGATTATCAGTGGAGATGTGGAAAAGACGGTACAAAAAAACATCATCATGGGTGAGGATGCCAGAATAGAAATAACGCCACAGAATATCTATCTTGAGGGGATAGTAGAGATACCCTTTACGGTAGAGAATACCGGGGTTTTGAACACCGAATTTGAAGCCACCTTTTCCATATCTTCTCCAGAGGAACAAACTATCATAAGGACATTGTTTATACCGCAGGGCGTAAGTATTGCCGATACCCTCTCTTTCAATCTAACGAGAGGAAAACATCTGCTTACTTATCGTTCTCCTTTTGAGGAAGGGACAATGGAGATTTGTGTAGGCATGCCGGAATTTGTTGTTACGGAATTGCCCTCCAATTTGAACCTTACTTTGGGGCAAGAGGTTACCTGGACCTTCAAGGTCGGGAATATTGGTGGAGCCGAGGGGGAAGCACACCTCTACTTGATGCTGCCGGACTGGGAGGAGACCAAATCTACTTGGATAATGCCAGGGCAGGAAGAGGAGATAAGCTTCGATTTTACCGTGGCAGATGACCTTGAAGAAAAGGAATACAAGGCTATTTATGAACTTGATGGGGTTAGGGATGAGTTCACCTTCTTCGTACAGGGTGCCAAGGTATCAGTCAATGCAGCTCTGGACAAAGCTTTGTATGAGGAAGGTGAGACGGCGATTCTTACCTTGACCGTGACCAATGAGTGCGACTTCGACCTGAGTTTGTATGTCAGGGTCAAGCTAGATGAATATGAGGAAGTGCGCACATTTGACTTGGTAGATTCTGAGACTCTGGTATTCAATGTCCCCGTCACATTTAACGGCAACAAGCTATTCTATGGAATCTACATGGAATCAGGGCGGGCTCTATATTTGAATTCCATTTATGTTCATGAGAAAGAAGACATCATAAGCTTATATACAGATAAGCAAGTGTACTTCACTGGAGAGACAGTAACAGTGTTTGTTAATACCACTCAAAGCGGAATACTGAATATAACTGCGCCGGGATATGCTGAAGAATTGACAATAGATGACAGTACGGTTCTCACCTTTGCTCTCCCAGAGCTGAGGTCTGGGACATATTATATCGACTACACATTTGACAGCTTTTCTTCCTCCTATTCCTTCGATGTTATTGGCTACTCGGCCAAAATAATCGAGTTCGGGCTGGATAAGGAAAGCTATTCACCCGGCGAACTGATATTTATGGAAGCGAATGTAGAGGTGAATAGAGATGTTACTGGATTGTTAAGAGTACGGATTTACGGCCCTGAGTATAATGCTCTGGATGAGTTCGATATTCCCGTCGCTCTTGTTCAGGGCGAAAACGCAATCGAAGCCGAGAGAATCTTTCTACCCGATAAGCCTGGTATTCATTATCTTGTCTATCAACTCTTTGGGGACCTAGCTGGTCACTCACTGGTTCTTCTATCCTCCGGAGCGGAGTACTTTGATGGTATATCAGGTAATACCCCACCGGTAGCGGATGCTGGCCTAGACCGAACGGTTCGTGTAATTCCACCTGCCACCACAGCTATGGTTACCCTTAACGGCTCAGGCTCCTATGATCCAGATGGCGATCCCTTGACTTACATCTGGACGTGGGACGGCAATAGTGCTTACGGTGTGAATCCGATGGTAGAGCTTCCTTTGGGAACTACCACCATAACTTTGGTGGTAAACGATGGCAAAGCAGATTCGGAGCCAGATAGCATCAATGTCACATTAATATTATTGGGCGATGCTAATGGAGATGGCGCCGTAAATACCGGGGACATCACCAAGGTAAAGAGGATTTACTTCGGAATGGACCCGACAACCAATCGTGCCGATGTCAATGGAGACGGAAAGATAGATACCGGAGACATAACCGCAATTAGGCTAATCTACTTCGGAGCTTCAGGGTAAATAAAACCGGCGTAGCGGACTTCGACTTCCGCCGCTGCGACGCCACTTTTTTCTGAGGTAGAAAGTGGCATAATCTGGGATGTACACTCTGCTTAAAGAGGGGTATTGAGAATCCCCTCAATAATGTGGTATTCTATTCTCCATAAGAAATAATGCTCTAAGCTCAACATAAGCTTGGTGGTCAAGTGTGTGTCAAGGGTGTATCCTGGTTGGCACTATGCTCGGTCGAG
>JBAVCL010000035.1:0-60180 GCA_049586675.1 Dehalococcoidia bacterium | reverse complement strand
TGTTAAGCGAAAATGTCACCATGAAAGAGAGGGTGACATTGACCAAGAAAGAGCAGAGTAGGTTAATGGTGTTGAACGCGGTAGAGGTAGGCAGGATCATTGGGAGAGAGGCAGCTGAGCTGTTAGGTCTCTCGCTACGCCATGTCAGAAGAATACTAGCGGCGTATAGAAAGGAGGGCGCCGTAGCATTAGCCCACGGCAATCGAGGGAGGAAACCTCACAATGCCTTAGATGACGGATTGAAGAAAAGAGTGTTAGAGCTGGCGCAATCGATCTATGCTGGTTGCAACACTCAGCACTTCACTGAGCTTCTGGCAGAACGGGATGGTATTACTGTTTCCCGCTCTGCGGTGCGTCTGATCCTCCTTCGGGCGGGATTGAGGAGTCCTCGCAAGAGACGGCCTCCAAAACACCGCAGCCGCAGAGAACGCTACCCCAGAGAAGGAATGCTACTACAGATTGATGCCAGCCGGGACGACTGGCTGCAAAGAAGAGGACCCTATCTGAGTCTCATAGGAGCGATAGATGACGCTACCGGTAAAGTCCCTTATGCCTTATTCCGGGATGAGGAAGACGCCCAGGGGTATACCCTTTTATTGCGGCATATTGTAGAAAACGAAGGTATACCTGAAGCTCTATATCATGATGGACATGGCATATTTGAGCGTTCCAGGAAAGAGCCGGAAACACTTGAAGAACAGCTTGCGGGGAGAAGAGAGCCAACCCAATTTGGCCGGATGATGGAGGAATTGGGCATCATATCTATTACCTCACTTTCACCTCAAGCTAGAGGAAGAATCGAGAGACTATGGGGCACCTTTCAGGACCGGCTAAAAAGCGAGCTTCGTATAGCTGGTGCTAAGACTAGTGAAGAAGCTAACCGGGTGCTGTGGGACCTGCTCCCCCGATTTAACCAAAGGTTTGCTGTTCCGGCTAGAGAGCCTGGGCTGGCTTATCGTCAAGTCCCCGATGGCTTTAAGCCTGATGAGGTATTCTGCTTTAAGTATCAGCGCAGTGTAGGCAAGGATAATGTGGTACGTTTTGGCGGGCACAGGCTACAGATAATGCCAACTAACGGTAGGTTAAGCTATGCCATGGCTATTGTGGAGGTACATGAGAGGATGAATGGCAGCCTGGCAGTGTACTACAAGGGACAATGTCTTGTTACCAGGCCGGCACCGCCAGAGGCTCCACTGCTTAGAGTAAGGAGTACAGCCCGCTTTACACCTGGAGCGAGTGATTCCCGGGAGCTTGCGCTGTGTATAGCACCTAAGACCACAAAGCCAAAGATTGGTCGTCCTTACAAGCCTGCCCCGGATCATCCATGGCGCAGACCTTTCAAAGTGCACATCGATAGGGGGTGACAAAATCGCAAAACAATTAAGGTGACATTTTCGCTGGACAACAACACTAGGACGGTTGAGGGGTTAAATGCTCTATGATTTTTTGACCTTTAAATGTCCTGTGGAAATGCCACTCATGAAGGAGATGGTGACCTTGAACAAGAAGAGGCAAAACAGATTGATAGTGTTAAACCGGCTAGAGCTTTGTCAACTTTTTCTTGGCGCCAAGGTGGAATAATACCTTAATCCACTGTTGTTAAGGCAAGTTTGACATTAAAGAAACTTTCCATTATATTTTGTAATAAATCCTCTTGCGGGGCCCCGTGGTGTAGCGGTTTAACATGCCACCCTGTCACGGTGGAGATCAGGGGTTCAAATCCCCTCGGGGTCGCTTCTTCTACGCATGGTTTGACAGCCCTTTATACCGGACATCAAAAAATGGCCTAAATTCGAATATCCGGTGCAAATCATCCTAAAATGGCCTCTGTAATATATAAATCAATCTGACTAGGTGGAGTGATAACTATATTCTCTTTTTTGATGAAAACAAACCTCTATTCCTTATTAACTAAGATCCTTTTATAGTTCTTGCTGCAAAATCCACTAGATCATTTACTTTCGCGGCAGATAATTTAAGGCGGTGTTACGAGATAATCAATAATCCAACCAATGTGAAGGCAGCGATAGGTGGCAGAGCTGGCATCGGCTTCCCTTTCAAAAATATTGCCTGAATAGCATAGACGCTGACCAATCCCAATAATCCGAGTGCTGCCATAATAGCCGCTGGCTTTAGGCCTTGGGCAAAATAAACGGAGGCTGTAAGCAGACAAGGGAAGGCAATATCGCCGCCACCCAGTATGGAGTATTCCCTATAGGCGGGATTCACCTCTATCATCTTCTCTCCATGTTTTTTCAAGTTTGAGTTCCACTCAGGGTAGTTTTTGGGAATGATTACTGCCGGCAAGGCATTTATTTGCGATAGCCTGTCTGCCATCCAGAGCATAAATTTGAAACGAACCGCCAAAAAGTCATAGAGGGCAAGTGCTAAAATAATAGCCATCGCGGTCCACGGCGTAATAAAACGACCGAAAACTGCCCCTAAACTACTAACCGCCAGAATCAATACCAGGTTATGTAACCAGACAAGTGGTATCAAGAACCAGAATGCTCCAAATGCGACAGCGATGATGACAGCTAGCAGAAGGGGCACATAGAAGACAGTTGCGATGAACGCGCCCCAACTAAACAGAAGAGCAAACAAGAGCCTAAGAATAACTTTTAAAGCCTTAAGTGGAATTTTTGATAAAGTAAGTCCAAGCACAGCCACAGCCGCAAAAATATAGATTAAAATTGGTCCTAACGCTGAATGGGCTGGGACCTCGATAACTTCCCCGGAGGGTAATGTCACTTCGCCGGGCCACCAGTATACCGGCCCGGATGGCTGGGTCGGTATATCTATATCATTTTTATCCAAGAATGGGTTTATACGGGGAGCAACAAGAAGGATGAGCATTTGAGCGACGATAAAAAGAAGAAGACCCAAATAGACCGTATTCAGCTTGACCGGCCTCTTTGTGCTCATAATAGGGAGGTATTTTACATCGAAGAAAGCCCAATGTCGAAGTATCATTGTGCCTAGCAACCCAGGCAAATTGAACGGTTTGAGTGAATGTATAAGAATGCCAATCTGTTATGTACAGGGTGCGATATTCTGAACTGGCAATAATTTTATGTTAGCTTCATCAAGTATCTCTCGTAATCGATAACCTGGTACTTCTTGCCCCGCGCAATGACCCTGAAATTTTCTCCCTCAAGCAGCCTCTTATGCGCTTCTTGTCCAGCGGGGTACTTTTCATTCAAGAAACCATTTGCTTTGAGCGTCCGCCAGTACGGTACGCCTAATGACTTGCCTTCCTTGCTTGCTTCTTCCACCGCATTGGCCGCTGTCATGATGAAGATACCAGTAGTTAAAGAGCAGCAAGCTTTTACATCGTGATTCTTGGCTATTTGCCTGCATATTTCGACAATTGTGATAAGCTTACCCTTCGGTACCTGCTTCATTATTGCCACTACTTCCGATGGATTCACCAAGACGACATTATCACCAACTTCGGCACCCATCTTGTGCACAGCATTGTAACAGGGAAACCCTTTCTCCAGCCTGAGCACCTTAGGAAAAGAGGGTTTGTCCTTCAATTTCTCCTGCCACGTTTTCTTCATTATTCCTCCCAGCGGTACTTGTGTTTCTTTTGCCGTAGCTTGTCGAGACCACAATTAAAACACAGCCCGTTATGGCAGCATATCACTCCACCACACGCCGAGCAGCGCCATTTTGCCACTTCTTTGTCTAGGAACCTCTTCATACCATACTTTTTTATGAATTCGAGGTTCTCCATCATGCTCATGTGGTAAAAAGTGCGATAGCGCTTGTCGAGGGTCTTTAAATGTTGGCAGGGGAAATCTCGGCACTCATAACAGAACCGCACAAGTCCTTTCCCAAGCAGTTCACACTGCCTTTTGTAGTGACAATTCTTGCTGCCTGGTAGGCAACCGGTGCAGTACGTCTTCCCAAACCCCCTCTTCTTCAGGTCATTCTTCATCGCCAGGTAGCTAGCACACAAGCCGCAGTTCATCCCACAGGGAGCGATTAGTTCTTCATTCATGGCTTCCACAACAGTAATATACAGGATTTGAAGTGATAGACACCAGTTCGACAAGAATCAACCTATGTCAGCGCTGGAGTGAGTAAATTACACAATCCCGAGTTATATGCACCAGCAATATAGCACCTCACCCAGTGCATCAAGAGATGCCGGGCAAATGGGTCAAGGGATTGCTTGCCCGCACAGTGAGTTGACTCTAACCCGATAAAAGGTTATTATTAATATGCAATGTTTTACATTTATTATAACAACGAAATAAAGAGGTCAAATGGAATATGCATTAATGATAGGTGGCCTTGCTCTTGTCTTGGGCATCCTTATTGGGTACTTTATCAGGCAGCTCGTAGCCCGTCGGGAGGTCCAAAGAACAAGAAAAGAGGCACAGAATTTATTAGATGAGGCAACAACCAAGCATAGTGAGCTACTCCGTGCAGCTAGACAAGAAGCTATCAAAGTTGGCAACGCTGCCGAGGCGGAAAGCAAGGAACGTCGCCTTGAAATACAACGATTAGAAAAGCGTGCTAACCAGAAAGAAGAGGCGCTGGAGCGGAAGTTAGAGGCTGTCGAGCGGCGTGAGCGTGATTTAGACAGCAAGAAAAAGGATGTTGAGAGGATAACAGCTGAACTTCAGACAATAAGAGAAAAACAGCTGGCAAAGTTAGAATCCATCTCCGGCACATCTAGTGCAGAAGCAAAAACTCTCCTATTTCAAATGCTAAAACAAGAGGTTGAAGAAGAGGCCTCGCGACAAGTCAGGGTGTGGGAGGCGCAAATAAAGGAAGAGGCTGATGGAAGGGTTCGGGATATTCTGGCCACAGCTATTCAAAGGTGTGCTACCGATGTTGTTTCGGAAACTACAATATCTGCTGTCCCCCTGCCTAGTGACGAGATGAAGGGGCGGCTCATTGGGCGTGAAGGACGCAATATCCGAGCCTTAGAGCAAGCTACTGGCGTTGACCTTATCATCGACGATACTCCAGAGGCGGTTACCATCTCCAGCTTTGATCCTGTGAGGCGTGAAGTAGCTCGCCTTGCCTTAAGCAAACTTATCCTTGATGGGCGCATTCATCCCGCCCGGATTAAGGAAATAGTGGACAAAACCAAAGCAGAGGTTGAAGCTACTGTCCGTAGTGAAGGTGAGCGAGCTGCTTACGAAGCTGGGGTGCCAGGCTTACACCCTGAGCTGATTAAGCTGCTTGGCCAGCTTAAATTCCGTACCAGTTATGGTCAGAATGTTTTACTTCACAGTCTCGAAGTTTCTCATCTGGCGGGGATGTTGGCTAGCGAGATTGGGGCTAATATCAGTGCCGCTAGGAAAGCCGGCCTGCTTCATGATATTGGCAAGGCGGTAGACCATCAAACGCAGGGCCCGCATGCTCTGATAGGTGCTGACCTGGTTAAGCAGTGGGATAGAAATCCAGATGTGGTTAAAGCCATTGCTGAACATCATGGCGAGGCAGAGACTAGCACGGTCATGGGCTTCATTGTTGCTGCTGCCGATGCCATAAGCGGTTCGCGGCCTGGTGCGAGACGTGAGTCCCTGGAACAATATTTGAAGCGTGTTAAGGACTTAGAGGACATAGCCGCCGATTTTCCTGGCGTAGAAAAAACTTTTGCTATTCAGGCTGGACGTGAAGTGCGTGTCATGGTAAAACCAGATAAAATTGATGATTTAGCCGCAGTGAGATTGGCTCGGGATATTTCTAAGAAAATAGAAGAGAGCCTGACCTATCCTGGCCAGATAAAAGTTGTAGTGATAAGGGAGACCACAGCAATAGATTACGCTAAGTAGATTTGAGAATACTGGCAATAGGCGACATCATCGGCAAGCCTGGTAGGAAGGCGGTGAAGGAAATCCTGCCAGGCTTATGTGATGAACACAATATTGACCTCGTCGTAGGCAATGGCGAGAATGCTGCCGGTGGGTTAGGACTGACCCCCAATACAGCAGAAGAGCTCTTTGATTCTGGAATTGATGTCATAACCACAGGCAATCATATCTGGGCTTACAACGAGATTATTCCCTGTCTGGACAGTGAGCTTGCTATTCTCCGTCCATTGAATTACCCACCGATGAATCCTGGTCGTGGCTATTTGCTTAAAAACAATGTCCTGATAATTAACCTCGTTGGGCGTGTTTTCATGGGCCATGTTGATTGTCCTTTTCGAGCTATGGACCAGCTACTGGCTGAATTTGAACATAAATCAATCCCTATTATTGTTGACTTTCATGCCGAGGCAACCTCGGAGAAAGTAGCCATGGGTAGATACCTCGATGGACGAGTCAGTGCTGTGTTTGGCACCCATACTCACGTGGGCACCACTGATGCTCACATATTACCTGGAGGTACTGCTTATGTCACCGACATAGGCATGGTTGGCCCCATAGATTCGGTTATCGGGGATGACCCAGATTCTGTAATCAACCGCTTCCTTACACAGATACCTAGCCGGCTATCGGTCGGCAAAGGAAAAGTCAGCTTCGATGCAATTCTGGTCGAAGTGGATAAAAATACTGGCAAGGCAGTGGATATCAAGCGTATCCAAAAAGTAGTGGACTAGGAAGAAAGAAGGAGCATTCAGCCGCTGGTTTAGCCCAAACTTGATAGCTAGGAAAGCTTCACCCTTTCCATCACCCTGGGCATTATTTCGCCAGCCTTACCTCGGATGACCACTGTGGCGTGGTAGTCGACGGGGGTTGCAGTCAAATTAACAATAGCTAACTTGGCCCCAGCCTCTCTGGCGTATGTTGGCATATAGGCAGATGGGTAAACGACAAGAGTGGACCCAATGACAATAAAAAGGTCGCAGCTCTGCGCCCACCGAATAGCTTCCCATAATGTGTCCTGTGGCAATTCTTCTCCGAAGAACACTACATCTGGCTTCAGAATACCCTGACAGTCGGGGCAATCGGGAACTTCTATCCCCTCCTTTATCTTTTGTAATACTTCGGGCATCGGAAAGCGTCTACGGCAGCTTAAGCACACCACCCACCGCACATTGCCATGAAGCTCGAGGACCCTATCCTCAGGGACTCCGGCCTTTTGGTGCAGGGTGTCGATATTTTGAGTGATGATACAATCCAATTTGCCCAACCGGTAGAGCTCAGCGATAGCATAGTGAGCGAGATCTGGTTGGGCTTCTGTAAGAAGCTTACCTTCAACGGACATCTTCCAAAGAGTTTTGCGAGCCTCGCGGCTGCTGAGGAATTTTTGAATAGTGAAGTCCTCAGGGTCATATCTGCTCCAGATTCCTCCCGGGCTGCGAAAATCGGGTATACCTGACTCTGTGCTTACCCCAGCCCCAGTAAACACAACGGTCCTTTTAGACTCTACGATAAGCTGAGCTAAACGTTCTATCTCTTCCATCATCTCACTCCTTCCTATAACCCAACCTTTACCACCCTTTCGATGCCGCCCAGGTCGGAAATTAGCTCGATACTAGCCTGCGGGAAATAGCTACTTATCAACGAAGTTACCATTTCACCTTGCCCCTGGCCTATCTCCAAAAGGAAATAGGCCGAGCACATACTACAGTGGGTGCTCGATTTTCTCAACATTTGTCCTAGCATTTGTTGTATTTTGTCCAAGCCATCTCTACCACCGGGCAAGGCCATCATAGGCTCAAATTTTCCTATTTCTGGGCTCAAATCTCCAAATTCACAATCTTTGATATAAGGTAAATTGGCTACTATCATATCCACGGGCTGAGGCAACGGCTCAAGCAAATTCCCTTGCAAAAGCTGCACCTGACCGTTAACCCCATGGCGCCGGCAATTTATCGCGGCTACATGTAGAGCTGAGGCTGAAATATCCGTGGCATAAATCTTAGCATGTGGTAATGCTAAGGCGAGGCTGACGGCAATAGCTCCACAGCCTGTGCCGATGTCGGCTATGGTAATTTGTTTTCCCTGATGGGAAATACGCTGGGCAAGTTCTACAGCTTTTTCCACGAGAAGTTCTGTTTCTGGCCGGGGGATAAAAGTGTGATAATCAATGTAGAAGTCGATTCCGTAAAATTCGCAGTGCCCTAAAATATAAGCAGTAGGCTCGTGGTTAAGGCGACGCTGGACAAGACGGCATAGGTGCTCCGCCTCTACTGAAGTTAAGCTTCTCTCTGGCTCTGTGTAAAGCTGTGTCTTAGACATTCCCAGGATGTGGCCTAGTAAAAGCTCAGCTTCAACAAAGGCATCAGCAATTCCTGCCTTGTGTAATGTTTGGGTAGTTGATTGTAAAGCTTCGCGTAAAATCACGTAAGAGCCGCTTCTAACTGTTCCACCTGCTCTTTGCTGATCAGAGCTTCAATGATTTCGTCCAGTTCTCCATCTAAAATCCGTTGAAGGTTGTGAAAACTTAAGTTGATTCGGTGGTCGGTAACCCTGTTCTGGGGGAAATTGTAGGTGCGAATCTTTTCCGCCCGTTGACCACTGCCTACTTGCATCCGCCGCTCTTTATCTATGCTCTCAGATTGTTTCCGTTGTTCCAGGTCAAGCAGCCTAGCCCGAAGCACTGCCATAGCCTTCATTCTGTTTCTTATTTGAGACCTTTCATCCTGGCAGGAGGCTATTATGCCTGTAGGTAAGTGCGTAATGCGAACCGCCGTGGTTACTTTATTCACATTTTGCCCTCCGGCACCCCGGCTGTGGAAAAATTCCATTTTGAGGTCATCAGGATTGATGTTGAGCTCAATCTCTTCTGCCTCGGGCAGGACCGCTACCGTAGTTGTGGAGGTGTGGACTCGTCCCGAGGCTTCAGTGACTGGCACTCTTTGTACCCGATGGACACCACGCTCATGCTTAAAGCGGCTGAAGGCGCCTTTACCTTTGATTTCGAATATTAGCTCTTTGAAACCTCCGCGTTCACTTTGATTGCTATCAATGACCCCCACCTGCCAGCCCTTGGCCTGGGCATATCGGCTGTACATGCGGAATAAGTCTGCCGCAAAAAGGCTTGCCTCCTCACCACCAGCACCAGCTCTTATCTCCACAATGACATCTTTATCATCATTGGGGTCTTGGGGCATCAGGGAAAGCTTAAGTTCGTGAAGGAGCTCACCTTGCCGCCGTTTGAGCTCGCTCACTTCTTCTTTGGCTAAAGCCATCATCTCCGCTTCGGTATGGGAATCGAGCAAAGCTTCAAGTTCCGCCAATTCGTTGCCCTTGGCTTTATATTCTTGGTACATGCCAACAATATCTTCAAGAGTAGCTCTCTCCTTGCTTAGCTCTTGAAGCCGCCTGCGGTCAGTGGCTATCTCTTCTCGAGCCAAGAGTTGGCTTAGCTCGTCATAGCGTTTTTGTATTAATTCCAGTTTTTCAAACATAGCCAATACTATTATAATACAGCGGCACAAGCTGCTCAAACTTGAGCCAAGGGAGATACAATGAAACTGGCGCCAAGTTGCTACGAATGCTTACGCAGATTAATCTACCAGGCTGCAGAGCTAGCCACAGATGATGTTTCGCTGAAGCAAAGAGCAATAACAGAAGCGATGAAGATATTGGACGATGAGTTCTCTTACAGCCAATTATCTATTGCGATTGCTACCAAGATTCACAAGGTGATAAGAGAAGTGACTCATAATCCTGACCCTTATCGGGCAATGAAGGAAAAAGAGATGACACTCGCCAGGGAACTATACCCCGAGCTAAGGTCTCGATATAAGGATGAACTTCGACGTTGTCTTCAACTGGCAGCGGCAGCGAATGCTATCGATTTCTTCAGAGAGCTTGGTTATGTAAAGGAGGATATCCGGGAACCTGTGAGCTTTGTTGTAGACGACTCGGAGCAATTTGAAGCAAAGCTAAAAAATGCCAGCAAAGTCTTATATCTGGCAGATAATGCCGGAGAGCTCTACTTCGACCTGCCTCTAGTCAAGTGGATGAAGCAATTCGCCCAGGTTATCTATGTGGTTAAACCATCGCCTGTTCAAGACGATTTGACCTCGGAAGATGTGAGGAAGTCTGGCTTGGAAGGTGAGTTTGGGAAGGTTATAAGCACGGGCATAGCCTCGCCAGGAATAGTTTTTTCTTTGGCTTCAGCCCAGTTCCAACAAGAATTTGAGTCGGCAGACCTTATATTTGCCAAAGGAATGGGACACTATGAGGCTTTATCCGAGCTTCCCCCCGAAGGGAGGTTTTTTTATTGCCTCATGGCCAAATGCCAACCCGTAGCTAATTCGCTGAGGGTGCCTATAAATAGCTATGTGGCCATGCTACAATAAGCCAAGAATCCCTAAGCGTGGTCTTCACAACGCATTTCAAGTAGCCAAAACATTGTGATGAAATGTTCAAGAGTGATCAATTCCAAAACCTACAAGGCGCTACCGGAAGCGTGTTGATGCTACGTGGTACACTGTGCTTAATGCTCCATACTGAGGAGGATAAAAATGTACGGGGTCAAGAAAATTATTCTAAGTCGCAAGGGCTTTGATTCCTCAAGCGGCGGAGATTACTCACCGTTTGACCTAGCAACTGGCAAGTATATTGTTCTACCGATTCCACAGGATGAAGACGAAGTCAAGATAAGCAACCGCCAAAAATTTGAGGAGATTAAGATAAAGAGTAACTACTTTAAAGAATACAATGCATCTAATTTGAAAGAGCTCATAGAGAGGGTTACTAAGAAAGGAAAGGCAATGATCAAGAAGAATAGGTTGGACTATGCCCATTTCGACCCTTGGTTGGGGCATTGTCCCTGGTTGGAAGAAGAGTCAAATCATTCTATTGGTGTTTTTGGGCAAGTAGATGGAGCACAGACGCATTTAAGAAACCAAGAAGTCGAGGAGGGTAGTCTTTTCTTGTTCTTTAGCCGATTCAAACCCACTGGTGATGCTAGAGAGAATAAGCTTGGTATCAACATTAGCGCTAAGCATCTCAAGGAAGGATTATACTTCATCTACGGGTGGCTTAGAGTTGGTTGGAAACCCATTCAGAAGTTTGAAGAAATTGATAATATTGATATTCTTAATGCAAAAGAGAAAGAGGAACTTAGGTCACATCACCCTCATGCTACCCCAGAATACTTTCAAAATTGTAAAGGTAAAAACAATACTATCTACATAGCGCATAAATACTTACTTGATAATTCTACTAAGTTTCCGGGTTGCAGCTATTTCCCTGTACTGAGCGACAAGCTATTGCTTACTGCAACTGATTCCGATCAGAGTTCCGATCAGAGCCAGATGCCAAATTGGTTAGCTAGCCGATGGAAACTACCACCCGGATTCTCTTATCAGACATGCTGCTCGGTCTTGAAGAATCCAGCCAAGTGGAAGACGACTAACATAGTCGAAACCTCTTGGCATTGGCAGGAGGCTGTCTTTAAAGAAAGCGAGGAGTTCTCCGATTGGTTCAAGGGATTACTTGAAGGAATGCACAAATAAAACCGAGAGTTTGGTGTGTTACTCAATGGAACGACCGCCTGATGGACCTGGTTAAACCCTCCAATATTAATCAAGAACATCTCGCACAACAATCTAGCTTTTTGTTTACAAAAACCCCTAAAGGAAGAACCTATTCTCAATGCCATGGTATGCAGCAAGCTGTGAAATACAATTTAGGAGCGAAGGCGCTAAATGGCCATAGGATTTTCGGGATGTTTCCAAAGGGCTTCCGCAAGTCTTTCTAGTTCTTCATCACATCGTCTAGAAGCGTGGACATTAATGAGCACCATAGGCTGTGCCTTGATGAACCCACTCCGCTCAATTAGTTTATTTGACAGTATAATGCCAGATATCCTTGTGTAAACGTCTGGTAATGAGAAGTCTCGCATAGATTCTAATATGACTGTACCAATTTCCCTATCAATTAGAAATGGAGGGTTCAATATAATCGCACCGCATTCGGAGTCAGGTAGTTGGCTAACTTCACTCATGCACTTTTCTATTATTTTGCTTCCTTGCCTTGATTTCCAGTTGACGCCAGGAAAGTCCTCTGGTCTTGGCCATTCATTGTGGGTTACTTCTACAAAGACGTCGGTACTCCCCACAGTAACCTTACCGTCTGGGACTTTACCCTCATCTAGAGTGGGATAAGGGGTTACTTGGAATCCTTCTTCTGCAAAACAGCTCAATACTTCCAACTCTAATATAGTGTCTCGGCATTTTCCTACATTGCGGAGAGCAGCGCTTGTCTTCTTGCCCAATCTGGCAATACCCCCCAAACGAGATATGTTAGATGATAGACGCATAATATTGCCGACCGTATTCTGGACACCACCCAATAACAGTATGGCACATATCCCTTTATTCGCTGTATTGCCATACCTAACATACCATCTGTTATCAAAAACGCCCTGCAAGTGGAATAGAATATTCCTCACCTCCATTTCACTAAGTGCTCCAGTTGTATCCTCAGGAACACCCCCCACACATTGATAGAACCACCACTCGTTTTCTGGCTTGATGGTGCTCAGTCTGGCACATTTCATGATTGAAGCTTGACTCACTATACTGCTCATGTTAGCAGGATTTTTGAGTAACGGGAAGGCAATCGACGCTCTTGCTAAACATAGCGCTAACCTTTGCACGTTCTGACGTATTATGCAATCTCAAGCGGGGCAAATTCCAGGGATTTTAGATATCCCTGCGCTTTTTCTCAGCTCTTAGAATCACCTGTCGCTTCTTGCAATGCGAAGCTGTAGCTTTCATAAGTTGGGGGTGCCTATAAATAGCTTTGTGGCCATGCTACAATGATTCAGGGCTTCGCATATTTTTCCTGTATAATAGGCAAAATTGATGAGAAAACCGACTAAGCGTGAAGCCATAATAGGTGGCATATCTCTAGTAATTACAGTAGCCTTATCTCTTTTTATCATTTATCACCGAAGCTACGTCGAACACATAGCACACTGGGGCTATATTGGTTGCTTTTTCATCAACATACTCGCCAGTGGGACTTTGGTTATGCCTGGCTTCGGTCTTGTTCTTACATTCACACTAGGTGGAGTATTAAATCCTGCCATAGTTGGCGCCGTAGCTGGAATTGGTGAAGCTATAGGTGCTGTTGGTGCTTATTTCACTGGATACGCTGGCAGGGGATTATTCCGAGATACTGACAACGGCTTTTACCTTCGCTTCAGCAATCTTATTGACCGCCATGGCTCTAAAGCCGTTTTCTTCATAGCATGTGTAATTAGCCCGATTTATTACCCCTTCGCCGTACTCTTGGGCACGCTTCGCTTTGGTTGGGTAAGATTTTTTCTCGCTACTTGGGCAGGGAGAACGGTCAAAAACATGGCACTAGCCTACCTGGGATACTTTGGTTTGGGCTCTATCCTACGATTGCTGGGTGTGGGTTCTTAACCCAAGAAAATTTTACGATTTTCTTGAGACAGTTAGTGTTTAAAACAAATTTAACGGGGTCCCCAAAAAGTCGAAAGACTTTTTGGGGTTGTTTTGACTTGAGTTTCCCAAGCTGTTTTGTTATATTCTTGAACCAAGGCGGGGCTGTAGCTCAATCGGGAGAGCGTCTGACTGGCAGTCAGAAGGTAGTGGGTTCGAATCCCATCAGCTCCACCAGTCTTTTCGTGGCTTTGATTACCAGAGGATGAAAGAGAGAGTGAGATTTCACCATTATTCTTTGATAAACTCAGGACAGGTTCTTAATCCTCTCCCTTCATCGCGGGCGCTTCAACCCACCCTGGCTATAGGTGGCTGATTATGACAGCCCCTATTTGGCCTCAAAGAAATTCTTTGGCCCGTCAACACACAGCCGATTTAGTACCACCTCAGAGACGCCCAGTTCTTTAAGTTGAGGAAAGACCACCTTCTTTATATACAGGTAGCCGTGGGGGTTGCGCTTTTCTCTCTCTTCTGGTGACATGGGCGAGTTCTTGGGCAGGCCCTCCAGCCTGAGCCACACGAGAGAATAGTCATGGGAAGGTAGAAGGCGATGTGCCCAGCCAGCATCAATCAAAGCCTTCATCGTTCGGGTCCGCGCTTGGGAACTGACGTTGCGACCTGGATAGCGATCCATGCCCAGATAACATCCCTGCTCCAGAAGCCAGGTCAGATATTCCACATCCGTGGTGTCATTGGAGTGGTCTAGCTTGACACGTCTCAAGTCGACCCCTTCCTCCTGCAGTATGGCAATCTGCTGGCGCCCCACCTGGCCTGGAGAATAGGAATGTAGCATGATGGGTACACCGGTACGGCGGTGGGCACGAGCTACTCCGCGCAGGACCTGTTCCTCAGCAGGGGTCACGCCGTCGATGTCACTGGCGGCCTTTAGCAATCCAGCTTTGATGCCCGTGCCAGCGATGCCTTCTTCAATCTCGTGGGTGAAAAGATCGGTAAACTGCTCTGCCGATATCTCACGAAGAAAGCGGGGTAGCTCCAGCCACCAGCCAGTCACAGCGATGATATTAACCCCGCTGCGGCGGGAAGCCTCGGCCATCACGGTTACATCCCGACCTAGGTCAAAAGTTGTGGCATCGACGATAGTGTCAATGCCGCCGGCCTTGGCTTTTTTCAGCCCCTGGACAATACGCTCCATATAGCCATCGTCCAGAAGCCTGTCGTAGACCTGCGGGATACCAGCCGACGAGACCATAAGGTGCTCATGCATAAGCGTAAAGCCGAGTTTATCCGTGTCAATGAGACCTAGAACGCTATTAACCGTAGCCATGGCAAGAACTCCTTTCCCGACATTGTAATCATTTGCAAAAAATTATGATAATGGTAGAGAAATTTTTCTACCCATCCCTCAGCTCCATCAGTAAAAAGAGGTCAATTCTATCTTTCTCTTCGCTCGCAATGACAGCCCAGATATGAAATTCTAAATCCCAAGCACCAAATCCCGAGCATAAGCACTCAGCCATCAGAAGTCAGTTTTCAATTTCCTTGTCTGCTGAGAGGTAGGCGGCTGACAGCTGATTGCTGACTGCTGACTACTGAACGCCTATGTTTAGGATTTGGAATTTAGCCGCAAGGATTGCCAAGCCCCGATAAGTCGGAGCTCGCCAGGACAGCCTCTCTTCCTGGCGAGAAGAATTTTATAAGAGATTATGCAGGTAACCATCATTTCCTGTGCTCCATTTTAGATTTTTCTTATACGAGAACGGAAGTTAGTTCTATCACCCTTGCTCTGGTTCAATCAGACCATAGTCACCATCCTCACGACGGTATAGCAGATTGAGCCTCTCAGTATCGGCATCTACGAACAGAAAGAAATCATGCCCCAGAAGCTCCATCTGGCTTATAGCTTCATCTATGGGCATGGGTTTGACTAAGAAGCGTTTAGTCTTTACCACCCTTTTGGGAGCCTCGATTTCCTCTGCCTCTATTGCGGCTCCTTGGCGAGCAAAAGAAACGCCTCTGCTCTTATCATATAATTTGCCCTTATATCGCTCGATTCGCTTAGATAGCACATCCACTAATTTGTCAATGGCTGTGCGCATATCCTTAGACTTTTCCTGAGCTCTAATTAAGACACCTCTGCTGTCAAGGGTAACCTGGACAGTGAATCGCTGCTCAGGCAGCTTGGTACCTTCCCGCGAAATCTCTACCTTGCCTTCACCGATGGTAGGTAAGTAACGACCTAGTTTGCCAATCTTCTTCTCAACATATGCCTCTAATGTTTCAGAGACCTCCACATTATTCTTAGCGATAATCTGTAGCTTCATTTCTCCTCCTTCAGTTGTAAATCTCCCTGGCTAATGTTAAGCCCCAAACAGATGTAGCCCCCTTGTTCTTAAGAGCTGAGGCACAAGACTCCAGCGTGGCTCCAGAGGTACATACATCGTCTATAAGGATAATTTGTTTACCTCTTACCTTCTCATCACGGCACACGAAAGCATCGGCTACATTCCTCCGGCGCTCTTCTACATCAACTGCCCTCACCTGAGGTTTTGCCTGTTTAACCCGAATGAGGCAATCCTCAATCACCGGCAAATCAATGCGCCTACCCAGCTCCTGGGCGAGAAGGCTGGACTGATTATAACCCCTCTCTCTCAACCGCCGTGGGTGAAGAGGTACGCAAACCAAGGCTTCACCAGGCAAGGGATTCGGCCCGAGATAATCAGCTAGTAATTCAGCCAGACAGGGAGCGATTGCCTTCAAATTCCGATATTTCAACTGATGAATGGCTTCCCGTACCACCTCGTCAAACCTAAATGGAGAACGGATGCCGTCAATCTCAGTCTGTCTTTTCCTGCAGATTGGGCATACGATACCGCTAGCCTGAGGTCTTCCACACTTGGGGCAAAGTGGGGGCAATAGCCTCGGTAGTTTTCCAAGACATTCAGGGCAGAGAAAACCGCCTACCTTCCCACAGCCAACGCATCGGCGCGGGAAAAAAGAGTCCACCGCCAGCTCAATTAATTTACCTGAACGAAGCACATCCTCTACTAAGGAGTGTATTCTCGGCGTGGTGTGCGGGTATGAAGTTCTCCACTAAGAACAGGCTCATTAAGGTATATTTCACCATTCCTGATCTTGATATTGTAACCACAATCAGGACGGGTACACACCCAGGCCTTGTAGTGAATCGGTGCTCCCTGACTACCAAAGTCAGACAGAGGCACCAAATCCCCCTTTCCGCATTTTTGGCACTTCGGGAATGAACCGTTTTCCAAGTTCCACCTCCACAATTAATTTATTTGTTAATCAAAACTAGTAAGTATATACTATCAAAAATTTGTTTGCAAGGCTATTTTCACTAAAAAGCCAAATTTTTTAGATTTTCTTTAGACTTTCCTAATGACCCAGCCCAACCACCGATAGACAGGTATAAATAGCCCCAGCCGGCGTCAGCTGGCTTCTCATTAATCTGATAGCCTCGACTTCGACAGGATATTTATCTTCAAAGATGGTAGAGCCCACAAGTTCGCCAAAGCTTCTCCTTTCCAGTGGTGATGCTCCTTCCCTAATGCGAGCCAGGGTCAAATGCGGCACAAAGGGGCGCTCTTCTTTAGCGAATCTCAAGGCGGCGAGCGTGGAATCGATGTTTTGCTGCAACTTGGATAGCTTATCCAGCTCTCCACTGATACCAACCCAAAAGACCCGAGCTTGCTTTAGATTGGGAAAAGCACCCAGGCCTGAAATCTCCAAATGGAATGGAGAAATCCCTTGCGCAGCTTCTTCTATAGCTTTAGTTATCTCTGTTACCTGCTTAAAAGGAATATTGCCCAGAAATTTCAAAGTCAGGTGAATTCCCCCAGGGTCCACCCATTTGACGAACTTATGTTCATCTCTTTCTAATTTTTCCCTCAGCTCAGCCAATCCCTCCTTAGCCTCCTCAGATAATTCAATAGCGATAAAGGAACGGATTTGCTCAGGATTATGTGACACTTCTGCTCCTTTCACCCCTGGATAGCAGTTTTTGAGCATTTGTCCCTAAGATTCTAGCTTTATCTTCCTCAGGAAGTTGTGCAGATTGAATTTGGGCAAGCACTCGATTCTGGTGCATAAGAGGATAGTCAGTGCCAAAAAGGATTTTACCACTGCCGATGATGTGACTCATCTGCTCAAAAATCTCGGGCTTGTAAAGGAAAACGGTAGCCGCGGTATCAAAGAAGACATTGTCTAAAGCCTTAGCTACTTCAGGCATCAGAGCATAAAAAGGCAACCCACCACCCCAGTGAGCACAAACAAGCTTTAAATTCGGGAAAACCGTAATAAAGGAGTAGAGAATGTCCGGGGTGATACTACCTTTGCCAGAGTACTCATGTCCTACTGGCTCAGAAGAGTGAGTCAGAAAAATCAAGTCGTGCTTTAGCATGGCATCAACTAAAGGTTTCATGGTTGTCTTATCAGTGAAATCGAAGCCCTGCACATCAGACCTTAATTCGCCAATTCCTTTAGCCCCAGCTTTAACACATCGCTCTATCTCAGCTATGGCAGCATCTCCGGCCCTGGGTTGAATCGCACAAAAGCCGACCAGCCGTTTCGGATAGCGTGATACTGAATCTAAAATGTAATCGTTTGTTTTCACACAGAGTTCATGGCTTACCCAGCCGGCGTTAAGAACCACGGACAAATCAATGCCGGCTTCATCCATGCTGGCAAGCAGTTCCTCCGCTGTGGCTATCCTGGCTTTCGGCTGGGAATAAAGCAAAGAAAAACAAGCATCGCGCTTGACATATTCATCATGCCTTTCCCTCAGCCAACGGGGAAATATATGGGTATGGAAATCTATAATCACCTAAGGCATTATACCCAAACGATTAGAAACTAAAAAGGGGGGCCAGTTCTCTTTTTCCTTATAGCTGCGGGGCTCGCAAGGGGGTTAGAAAAATAGAGTTGCCCCCCTCTTATATTTCCACTGTGCCGCCTTCGGCGGGCAGGATGATATTTATCGCGCTGTAGCTCAGATTATCCACGTAGAATTCGGGCTTCTCAGAGTGCACCGGTATAAGCACCTCCGGTTGAATCTCATTGGCGACTCGGAGCAGGTCGGGACCACAGGCATGTCCCGAAGCATGCAGACCCTTCTCCTCCTCAGGTATTTCCCACTCGCCGTTCCTTTCTACAGGGAGTCCAAATCCGCGTAATCCGAAGTGTTCCAGCCAGTGGTGCAGGCGCCGGAAGTCCATCTCCTGTTCCTCGTTATGAGGTTCGCTAGAGCTATAAACGTAAAGGCTGCCGGCCCGGGGTTGTATGCTGGGCAGCTCGTTTAGATCAAAGAAGCTGAAGCAGAGGATGAAATCACCCTGGTTAGAACTGACATCCTTAGCCAGGACAATTTTGCTGGAACATTCCTGGTAGATATTTCGCAACCATGCCGCAGGACTTCTAGCCGCTGTTGTCTCCTGGTATATGACCAGCCTATCCTCTTCGTTTAAGTAAGGTATCTCTGGCTCGAGAAGGCGCATGGTTTTTAAAAGGTAAGCGTCCTTAGGCAAAATGGCTAACTTTCTTTTCGTGTCTCTGGCAATCTGTAAAAAGGTAAGCAAACGATTTACATCTCTGGCAGAAAAATCGGCAATGACCAGACCCTTGGCATCGTTAATAGCTTTGAAGGCATTTTCATAAACTTCCTGCTCGGAAACATTCGACGCTTTGTCCACATTGGTGCCTTCCAGAATTAGTGCTCTAGGGTGTAACCAAGCTGCTTCCTTAATAAATGTTTCAGTGAGCTTACCTCGCTTGCCATGAAGCCGCAGGTCGCCGCTGTAAACCATCCAACCAGAGCTCGTCTCAATGCCCCAGGCACAGGCACCTGGGATGGAGTGGTCTACGGGGAAGCAGCGCAAGTTAAAGCTACATTTACCAATATCGTCCAGCGGTTGTGAGGCAAGTTTCTTCTGTCGGGTAGCTTTTTCCCAAAAATTTCTGGCCTCCTCGCTCAGCCCTGACTTGTCCGCAACGCGGAAGCGACGTTGACAGTCACCACTGCTGCTGGCAACGTAAGCCCCTTGCTTCCATCCCTTCAGACATTCCTCAATCCTGGGGGTAAAGTAGCATACTTGCTGGTCGAAATCTGCCTTTCCTGAGTCCTGTATTGCCTTGGCGATAAAGGCTGTGGCCGCGGTGGCGTATACCGGGATGTCTTCCTTCAGAAAAGATATGTGGCCGGAGTGGTCGAGATGGGCGTGGGTTAACAGAATTCCCTCTATATCTTCAAGTTTGCGGTAATACTGGGCTCGGCGAAATTGCTGCCACAGGTTTCCTGTCTCCAGGTCAGTGCGGTAAATGCCCTCAAGCTGGGGAAGCAGCCCCATTATTAGTAGGTCGAGGAGTCCTGCCCCGACTCGAGGCTTCAGGTATTCCTCGTAGAAGATTCGATACTTACTATAAGGGTAGCCAAAGTCCAGGAAAAGCTTCCCTTTATCATCCTCAAGGAGGATTTTATTGCCTCCGATTTCCCTGACGCCGCCGTAGAACGTAAGCTTTACCATGTCGGTACCGAAATAGGGGTCAACTCTATTTTTTCACAATCTATGATAACCCAGATGCAAGGAATAAATCCTCGCCCTATATTCTCCGAACTGCAGGGTGGGGGCTTGCCACCACCGAAAGAGTGCCATTCTGAGCGAACGGGAAAAATAGAGTTGCCCCCATTTATGCCTTATTGTGCCTTAACGTTAATCTTCAAACTGTCTATTTTACCCACTCCCTTTAATGAAGAGACCAAGCCAGTTATTGTGTTGGTGAGAATTTCCTTAGGGAAAGGGGTAAGAGAAAGTTCATTCCTATTGATGACGAGCTTGACATCGCCCCGCGCCAGATAAAGCTCCATGGCCCGTATGTTTTCAGCTCCTTTAAAGGAAGAGACTGCACCAACTACAGTGCGAGCCAAGAACTGTTCGGCGAAGGGATTGAGTTTGATAGAGTCCCTGTTAACCACAAGCTGCGCCCCAAGGTTCTTGTCCATTTTATACCTCCTGGTCTATAAGCGGTATGCACCCAGTCGCCCTTACCATCAAGACGGGTACACAGCTAATCTTAAGAACTTTATCGGCAACACTGCCATGAGCCGAGCGACTGAGTCCTGAACGTCCATGGCTGGACATAACAATGATGTTGACACCATTTTGCTCTGCGTATGCGACAATCGCTTCAGCAGGAGGCCAGAAGAGCAATTCCGTACGCACCTTGATTCCTTTAGCTTCTAGCCTCTTGGCTATTCTGCCGAGATACCTTAGAGCTTGCCTCTCTAGCTTGCCAAAGGTTACAGTTATCTGTGAACCCGCTTTCTGAACCCGAGTATCGTCACTACTATGATAACGCTCGTAGGCTTCGGGAGCTCGCGTCTGACCTCGTACCTGTTCTGTGACGCTAACCAGGATGACCTCTTCCGTACCACAACTCTTCGCTAACCCCTCTGCATGGGGAAGAGCACATTCGGCCAACTTAGAGCCATCTAGCGGAACAAGAATCCTTTTGTACATTTTTGACCTCCCTTCATCACTGGTCTAATAGGACTCAGATTTTCACTTCATGTTAGCATGACGGACATCTTCTTGTCAGCTAATGGCCACATTTTTTAGAGTCTCAATTGCCTTATCGTAGTCAGGATGCTGCGTGAACTCCGGGATATACCCCACATATTGTACAGGGTGGCATCTCACATGTCGCCTCTTTTGGAAAGGGAGTAAATTACCGCCGTCGCCCTCCATGCGTTGTCTGATTCCTCAAGCACAATATCCGACCACACTCCCTTTTGTTGTTGGGAGCCCCGACTTGCCAAGGAGGGACAATGTCATTACCACCTCCCAGATTGTTTCGTCCCAACGAATCGAGACTCGCAATGACAAAAAGGGAAGCTCAGAATGGCAAGGAAGGCATTTGTCGCGTTCATTGGCATCGGATAGATCTGGGCTATGAGGCTGTTTAAAGAGTGCCTCATAGAGGAGGGACTTGTCCCCTCCCAATGTGCGTGAGTCTACAAAGGACTCCCCTACGGAAGCTTTCGGCACGTGAACACATTGTTAATCAATGTCCTTCAGGTATTCCTTCATATAGACTAACCAAAGGCGACATCGATCATCATTCACTTATCTTTTTTAGGAGAAGGCCACAGTTGAGCCATATTCCCTCCTCATTAGGAGGTATAAGAACCATTGCCCAAAGACCACCAGTGAGATTTCTAACCAAATGCCACCAGTGAATTTGCAGTGGTGGTATACCACGTGTTCTGAATACGGCCTCTTCGCTGCCGATGGTTTGTACCATTAGCCCTGGCCATTCGGTCAATTTTGCCCTAGCTGCCGGTATGCGCACTATAAATTCTTTCTTTTCCCAATCAGCATCCAGTTCCACATCCCACACCTTCGGAGCTCCTGGCAGATGACCACTACCACGAAATGTTTCCAATTTTCTCCTCCTTTTTAATATTTCGGCCCTTGCATCACAATCAAAGCTTCACATATAAATCACCCCCAACTAAATGACCATGCGCAGTTGTTGTATGTAACTTTTACGTCAACAATTGACTAGTGTGCTTTAACGGTAATCTTCAAGCTGTCTATTTCACCTACTCCCTTTCTTTAATGAAGAGCTAGGCCAATTATTGTGTTGGTGAGAATTTCCTTAGGGAAAGGGGTAACTGGAAGTTTATTCACATTGACGATAAGCTTGACATCGCCCCGCTCCAGATAAAGTTCCAGGCCCCATATGTTTTCAGTTCCTTTCAAGGAAAAGACTGCACCAACTACAGTTCGGGTCAAGAACTGTTCGGCGAATGGGTTGAGTTTGATAGATACCTTGTTGACTACAAGCTCTGCCCCAAGGTTCTTGTGCATTTTATACTTCCCAGTTTGTGACCTGACACAATGGTAAGTTAGAACTAGCTACTTTTACCTTCCCTCGAGCAACTCTTGGGTTACTTGAGCTACCCTCTGTCCCAGCACCTCTGCCACTGCAAGGTCATCAGCCGTGGGAGGACGGTCCGCGGCTGCGCCAGAGGTGGCTGTGGCACCATAATAGGAACCAGCAGTAGCCGTCTGGGGCACATTCTGAGGCACGCCAACGACTATCATGCCGTGATGAAACAGAGGTATCATCATGGACAGAAGCGTGGACTCTTTACCACTATGCGCTGTGCTGTTGGTACAGAATACCGCAGCTACCTTACTAATGAGCTTGCCCTGTGCCCAGAGCGGGCCGGTGGTATCCATAAACAGTTTGAGCTCAGCGCTCATATTGCCGTAGCGGGTAGGGCTGCCAAAGATGATAGCATCGGCCTCTTCCAGTTCAGCCAGGGTTGGTGCTTGGTATTTTCGCGCCATCTCATCGTGGGCTCGCTGCCACTTTTCATCCTTGGAAATTATCTGAGCCGGAGCAGTCTCATTGACCTTACGCATCATCACTTCAGCGCCTTCCACCTTGCGCGCTCCCTTGGCAACGCCTTCAGCGAGCCAAGCCGTGTTGCCATATCTGCTATAAAATACAATCAAGATTTTCATTGTTCCTCCTTCCACAATAAATTTTTATCTTTCTAGCCACTAAGGGCTTCGATTATGGCCAGGACAAAACCCTGCACACCTTGACTAGCCTCTCCACCAACCAGGAAATTGATATCTGGCGATATCCTAATTTCTCTTTGCCTTCCTTTCCTTGGGCTCCCGATAGACCTTGATTATTTCCTCCACGGAGTTTTTGTCTTCCAGAGTTGTGAGGTCTCCTATGCTGGTATTATTAGCCACAGCCTTCAAAACCCGCCGCATAATTTTGCCGCTTCTTGTCTTGGGTAGCTCTGTGACAAAATGAACTTCATCAGGAACTGCTATAGGCCCTATCATTCTTCGCATGTGACCAGCAATGTCTTTTTTCAGTTCTGGAGAAGGGTCAACACCTTCTTTGAGCCTGGCAAAGATGACAATGCTCTCGCCTGTCACCGGGTCTTCTTTGCCCACAACTGCTGCCTCAGCTATTTGAGGATGTGAGACAGCAGCGTGCTCTAATTCAGCAGTACCCATTCTGTGTCCGGCGATTTTAAGCACCTCATCAGCCCTCCCCAAGAGCCAGAAGTATCCATCTTTGTCCTTTACTGCGTAGTCGCCGGTATAGTAAACGCCCGGGAACCGCGACCAATAGGCTTCCTTGTAACGCTCCGGGTCTCCGTGTATGCCCAGGAGCATTCCCGGCCATGGTCTCTTTATTACCAAAAATCCCCTTCTCTCTGGCGGCACTGGCTTGCCATCCTCAGCAACTACGTCAGCATCTACTCCTGGCAAGGGCAAGGTTGCTGAGCCAGGCTTCAGAGGCACACACTCTATTCCAGGGCAAGGTGAAATCATGATGCTACCAGTTTCAGTCTGCCACCAGGTATCAACGATGGGACATCTTTCGCCACCGACATAGCGGTAAAACCAGAGCCAGGCCTCAGGATTGATGGGCTCCCCCACAGTCCCCAGGAGTTCCAGACTGCTGAGGTCATGCTTTTTTAGCATTTCCTCTCCATATCCCATGAACATCCTGATGGCGGTAGGCGAGGTGTAAAATATGGTAACCCCATATTTCTCAATAATATCCCACCACCGGTCAATCGTAGGATAGTCGGGAGCCCCTTCATAAAGGACTGTGGCTGCGCCATGTGCCAACGGGGCATACACTATCTCGCTATGCCCGGTAACCCAACCGACGTCAGCAGTGCACCAATAGACCGATTCTTCCCGAAGGTCAAAGACCCACTTGTAAGCAGAATAGTTGTGGACTAGATAGCCACCGGTACCGTGGATAATTCCTTTAGGTTTGCCCGTAGTACCCGAGGTATACAGTATATAGAGGGGATGGTTCGACTCTACTGGCTCCGGTTCCACGAAGACTCCTGCCTCTTCAAGTAGGTCATCCAGCCATGATTCCCTTGGCGAGTTCATAGTTACCGAAACCCCAGTCCTCTTAACCACAATAGTTTTCTCCACTAAGGGGCACTTTGTTAAAGCCTCATCGACTATACTCTTTAGCGGGATTATCTTCCCTCTACGGAATCCCCCGTCAGCAGTTACTAGAAGCTTGGCTTGCACATCATTGACACGGTCAGCCAAGGCTTGAGCGCTGAAACCGGAAAAAATCACGGTATGAATGGCACCAATTCTGGCGCATGCCAGCATGAAAATAGGCAGCTCAGGAATCATGGGCAGATATAAGGCAACCTTGTCCCCCTTACCTATTCCACAATTCTTCAAGACTGAGGCATATCTGTTGACTTCACGATATAGCGTGGAGTAGCTTAAGACTCTAGTATCTCCGGGCTCGCCTTCCCAATATATAGCCACCTTACTCCGGCGCCAAGTCTTAGCATGACGATCCACGCATATATGCGATGCGTTTAGCCTCCCGCCCACAAACCATCTAGCGAAAGGCGGCTTCCATTCCAGCACCTTATCCCAGGTCCTAAACCAGTCTAGCTGGCGTGCCTGTTCGGCCCAGAATTCCTCCGGCTCCTTCAAGGACTCTTGGTAAATATCAAGAAATTTCTTCAGAGGAAAATATCTGGACTCAAACGGTAATGATAGCTTAGCCATAACTTGACATCCTCCAATTATTCTGGCCCGGACTCTCTAAAAGGAGAAACTCACCTTTTCAATCCTTGTCCAATATTGTTTTGACCCTGCAGGTGCTAGCGTTCTTATTTAATCTGCGGCGCGAGCTAAGTTCGTCACGATATTGTCCTTCCGCAGGTCTTCTTTACCAAGATGGGGCTAGACCTCTACCAGCACTTTGCCATTTTCAACCTTAACGTTATACACTGTAAGAGGCTTGGACATCTTGAAGGCACTGCTGAGCTTCGACATTAGCCCTCCCTTTAACCAACGCACCACCTGCCCATTACTCATATCAAATTGAGAGCCGTGCACAGGACAAGTGACCACAGTCCCCTCCAGTTTACCCTGTGATAAATCGCCCTTCATATGGGGACAACGATTATCAGTGGCATAGTACTTATCCCCAACCCTAGCCAGGAGAATTTCGCGCCCCTCTGCAATTACCTTCTTCATTGTCCCACTTTTCAGTTCTTCTATTTTAGCTATCTCTGTAAACTTACTCATATAACACCTCCCTTTATAAATCCTAGCTATTAAGTGAATTATTGCCTACCGGCTATACTACCTTCCGGAATTTCTCTTTGGGAGCGCCACAAATAGGGCATACATCAGGGAGAACGCCGTCGGAGACATAGCCGCAGACTTGGCAAACATAGTACTCGGTCTCCTCTTCAGCCATCGTATGCGCCAGTGCCTTCTTATAAAGCTTGGCATGCCCCTTCTCTACATCGCGGGAATAACCTAAGACCGTTGCCACGCTCGTATTACCCTCCTCGTTTGCCTCTCTAATGAATTGAGGATAAGTGCTGGCAGCGAGGTTTTCCCTCTCAAAGGCGCTTTCAAGGTTTTCCTGAGTGCCAGACGCAGCGCCCAAAAGGCGGAAGTGGTTGAAGGCATGAACTGCCTCAGCTTCAGCGATAGCACGGAACAACCTCGCCACCTGAGGATAGCCCTCTTGCTCAGCCTTCATGGCAAAAGTCAGGTTCCTCAGATGTGCCTGGGACTCAGCCACGAAACCAGCTTTAAGATTGTTCAGGGTCTTAGTCCCTGTGACCCCTGACACTTCGTGAGGGACGAGCTTCTCTGCCTCAGCACCACAGACCGGGCAGCGTTGAGGTTTGTCGGTGCTAAGTTCCACGTGATGACAATTAGTACACTTCCACATAATTTACCCCTTGTAAATTTAGTCCTTCCCCTTAGCGAGGTACTTCTCAGGGTTCCGGTCGAAAGCTTTCTTGCAGCCAACAGCACAGAAGTAGTATTTTTTTCCTTTATACTCGGAAGTAGCTGCTGCCTTAGTTTCCTGTACCTCCATCTTACAAACTGGGTCTACGGCCATTGAACACCTCCTTTCCTTAATTGCCAAGCCTTGCTGGCTTGAACCTTCTTAAACGCAATGAATTGGATACGACAGTGATGGAACTAGCCGCCATGGCTGCTGCAGCTAGGATAGGATTCAAGAAACCATACTCACCTAGAATAAAATGAAGCCCGGAGGGTACACCAGTCTTCCCGAAGGCAATATACAATATCCCGGCTGCTACCGGAATTAGAGCAGTATTGTAAGCAAAGGCCCAGAAGAGGTTCTGCTTGATAGTCCTCATGGTTCGCTTGCTCAGAGATATGGCGGTTACCACTCCCATCAAGTCACCGCTAATTAAAGTAATATCGCCAGTCTCCATGGCAACATCAGTACCTGTACCGATAGCGATACCTATATCTGCTTGTGCCAGTGCCGGAGCGTCGTTAATGCCATCACCCACCATTGCCACCACCTTGCCCTCTTCCTGCAATTTCTTGACCTCTCCAGCCTTATGCTCGGGGAGCACCTCAGCCAGGACACGGTCAATACCTACTTCTCGAGCAATAGCTTCGGCCGTGCGCCGGTTGTCCCCGGTGAGCATGGCTGTTTCAATACCCATCTTGTGTAGCGCTTGGAGTGCTTCTTTGGCGCCTGGCTTTAGGGTATCCGCCAAGGCAATAATCCCTGCTACTTGGCTATCCCACCCCAAGAACATTACTGTCTTGCCTTCTTTAAGGAGTTCAGTAGCTTTCTTCTCCAGCCCATTTAGGACAAAGCCTCGCTCTGTCATTAATTTAAAGTTGCCCAAGAAAAGCTTCTTGCCCTCCACCAAAGCCTCGACACCCTGCCCCGGGATGGCATTAAAATCCGAGGATGGAGATAATTCTAGCTTCTTCTCCAGGGCAGCCTTGACCACAGCTTCGCCCAATGGGTGCTCTGAGTTATGCTCAGCAGAAGCAGCTAGTCGGAGGACTGCCTCCGGGGAAGAAAAAGGGGCAGCGGTCACGTCAGTCACAACAGGCTCGCCAAGAGTCAGAGTACCTGTCTTATCCAGGAGCACGGTCTTTATTTGGTGAGCTCTCTCCAGGGCTTCGCCATTCCTGATGAGAATACCATGCTCAGCTCCCTTGCCTGTGCCGACCATAATCGCGGTGGGAGTAGCCAGCCCTAGGGCGCAGGGACAGGCGATAACGAGCACAGCAACGAGGTTGAGGAAGGCGAAGGTGAGAGAAGGAGCGGGTCCCACGAAATACCAGATTACGAAGGTCATGATAGCAATGCCAATCACCGCCGGCACAAAGTAGCTGGCGATAACATCAGCAAGACGCTGAATAGGAGCTTTGCTTCCCTGTGCCTCCTCCACCATTCTAACGATATGAGCCAGCGTTGTATTCTTACCCACCTTGGTTGCTTCGAATTGGAAGCTGCCTGTCTTGTTAATAGTGGCACCGATAACCTCATCACCCACCTTTTTCTCAACAGGGATACTCTCTCCCGTAATCATGGACTCATCAACGCTAGAGTAGCCCTGGCGCACTATGCCATCCACGGGTATTCGCTCGCCCGGGTGTACCAGAATAAGGTCACCAACCCGAACATCGTCAACTGGAATCTCCCTTTGCGCGCCTTCACGGATAACTAGAGCGGTCTTCGGCTGCATACCGATGAGCTTTTTTAATGCTTCCGAGGTCTGTCCTTTGGCTCTAGCTTCCAGAAAACGGCCAAGAAGAATCAAGGTTATAATCATCGCTGAGGTGTCGAAGTATAAGTGCGGTTCCAGTACGCCAGTAGCAAAAAGGCTGGGGAAAATAACGGCGATCAGGCTGTAGAAGTAAGCCACCGAGGTGCCTACTGCAATCAAGGTATTCATATCGGAGGTCCTGTGTTTCAATGCACCCCATGCCCCTCGGTAGAACCGCAGGCCGGCCCAGAACTGCACTGGCGTGGCCAGAGCCCATAGTAGATAGGGCTGGCCCACAAAGGAAGGACTGAAACCTAGGATCATGATTGATGCGGCGAGGATGGCAGCGACGATAAATCTGTTCCTGAGACCCCGAATCTCACGCTGAGCGGCAGTCGTCACATCCTCCAAAGCCTGCGCCTCGGGACCAAGTTCATAGCCGGCGTCTTTTACCGCTCGTCTCATGTCAACCGGCTCCGTTCCCTCCAGGTACTCCACGGTAGCCTTCTCCGAGGCCAGATTCACGCTAGTCGAGATTACCCCGGGCACGCTGGACAGAGCCTCCTCTACCCGGGCAACACAGGAAGCGCAGGTCATTCCACCCACCGGGAATATGGACTTCTTGGTGGCGACCCCATATCCCAATTGGGAGACAGTATCCTTAATCTTGGAAAGGTCCACCTTTGTAGGATCATATTTTATCGAAGCCTTCTCCGAAGCGAAGTTAACGTCAGCCTGCTCTACACCAGGAGTCTCGGAAAGACCCTTCTCGATAGTAGCTGCACAGGTAGTGCAGGTCATGCCAGTTATGTGGATTGAAGTCTTGTCAGACTTCGGAGAATTAGTTTTATCGGCCATTATCTTTTCCCTACCACACGTCTTTTCTTCATTCAGAAGGTCACCAAAAATATCAACATAAGGTATAGTTTGTGGTCTCTAATCTGGGTGAGAAGCTCTTTCAGGTCAGGCTCTTTAATTTCTTTGGAGCGTGGTCATATTCAGCCACCGCCTCTGTTCAATCCTGATGTCAGCCTGAGGCATAGCATAAGCCCCTGTCGCCCACTCAACTTTGGTGTGCCCAATAATTTGACTGCCACCACCCTTCTTGCTAACAAACTAGCTAGCACGCACTACTAAATATGTGCGAATTCCTTCTCCAAGTCCTACAAGTCTTCCAGCAAAGTGGTGAAGGTGTCATGATGATCTTCTTCTTCCTGTAGTATTTGTTTGAAGAGAAAGCCTGTCGTGACATCACCTTCCTTGAATGCTGCCTCTATGATCTTCTTGTAAAGTGTTATGGCATTTGCCTCATCCTTAATATTTTGCTTTATCATCTCCTTGAGAGTGTTGCCAACGAAAATGGGGGTAGGCTTGGTTGTCGGTATTCCGCCAAGGTAAAAGAGTCTCTCTGCGATAGTTTCGGCGTGTTTCATTTCTGCTATGCCTATCTTTTTCAGTTCGTCGTGAACGGCAAACCCCTTCACTCCGCCCCACTGGACATGTTGCCACATATACTGAATAGCTACCTGTAATTCCCTAGAAATCGCATCATTCAACTTGCCCAGAAAGGCCTTTGATACTTTGGTAACAGCATCATTCTTTTCTACCATTTTGCACCTCCAATTAATTTCTTTGTCGTGTGACACCGTTAGTTTAATAAATTCCGAAAGGAGTAGTCAATGCTAAATGACCCTTTTCACATTTTGTCCTCCTTTGCTTGGGCGATGTTTCAAGGCAGAAAGTTCAATCACCTTAGCGACTGGCTTAGTGTTTTTATGCACCCCTTGTCTTAAAACTACTTGAATATTCTTTCCAGCCTTTTGTTCACCTCATCCCAGTTGACAATGTTCCAGAAGGCATCAGCGAATTTAGCTCTGTCGTTCTTGTAATCCAGATAATAAGCATGCTCCCAGACATCAATAACCATAAGGATGGTAAACATGGGGTAAATATTTGTGTTATGTTTTTCTATCTGCATGATTATTGGTCTGTTAGTTTGCCTGCAGAAACTGAGTGCTGCCCATCCTGAGCCTTCCACGCTGGTAGCAGCCAGACTGAATTCCCTTTTGAATCTTTCAAAACTTCCAAACTCTTTTTCTATGGCTGTGCCCAACGTTCCCGTTGGCTTTCCCCCGCCTTTGCCCGATGGTGCTAGATTGGCCCAGAACAATGAGTGTAGCAGATGCCCTCCGATGTGAAACGAAAGCTCTTTCAAGGTAGCTTTAACATCAAAGTCAGCACCGTCTTTACGCGTCTTGTCCAGCCTCTCGAGTATGGCATTAGCACCATTGACGTACGCCTGATGATGCTTCTGGTGGTGTAGAGTTAACTGTTCTTTGGATATATACGGCTGTAGCTGATCATATCCGTAGGACAGTTGTGGCAGAGTATAAAATTTTGCTGTTTCCATAAGTCTTTTTCCTCCTTTTCAAAATCTCGCGGACATTACACAAGTAGCGATTAATTGTCTTAGCCATCATCCTGGGTTGCCAGTTCTACTATCATAAATTATTACTGCTTTAGCCAGCCTACCCCCTTTCCTACTAAAAAATTATCAAGCAAAGCCATGCTCTTTATGCTTTTTGGCAATGGTGCTGGCTAAGTTGTCCAGGGCTTGGAAATCCTCTTCTCTGGGAAATCCCTTGCTTATCACGGGAGCCAGCACCTCCGCCTTAAGGTTGGGAATCATTCCCGTGAGCTGTTCCACAGCCTTGCTGCCCCAGCCATAGGAGCCAATGATGGAGATGAATTGGAGCCTGGGTCTTAATGCGTTGGCTAGAAATGCCGCATAGGCGACGTTAGGATGTGGCCCCACCAGAACTGTGGGCGTGCCTATAACCATAGTGGCGGCGTCCACCAAGGCCATGGCTAATTTCCCAATATCAGTTGCCGCCAGGTTGAACTGCTTAACCGTGACGCCTCTGTCAGCCAAGGCTCCCACAAAATATTCCACCATTTTTTGGGTACTGCCATGCATGGAGATATAAGGCAAGACCACTATGTTTTTTGGTGAGCCGAATACCCAGTTTCGATATGCTTCCAAGATAAATGAAGGTTTGTCATACATGGGGCCGTGGCTGGGGGCGATGATATCAATCTTATAACTATTTAGCTTCTCCAAATGTTTCTCAATACTGGTGCGGAAGGGCATCATGATTTCCGCAAAGTATCTTTTAGCCGATTCATGGACTTGCCCTTCATTAGCTACATACAAGTCTGTGGTAGCCAGATGAGAGCCAAAAAGGTCGCAAGGGAAGAGTATCTTGTCTTCCCGTAAATATGTCAGCATGGTCTCAGGCCAGTGTACCCAGGGGGCATGGATAAACTCCAGGGTTTTATCCCCCAGGGATAAAGTTTCACCATCGCTTACGGTGATAAATCTGTCTTCCGGGATAAGCAGGAGAGCCACGAGCATATCCTTGCCTTTGGGCGTGGTGACTACTTTGGCATTGAGATACTTTGCCAGAACCTGGGGGATGGAACCAGAGTGGTCTTGCTCGGCATGGTTGGCAATGACATAGTCAATAACGGGAACATCCTCAAGAAAAGCCATGAGGACTTCTGCCATAGGGGGATTCACAGTATCTATCAAAGCAACTTTCTGGCTGCCTCGCACCAGGTATGCGTTATAGCTTGTTCCATCGGGAAGAGGTATCAGAGCGTCGAAGAGACGCCTGTCCCAGTCAATAGCTCCTACCCAGTGAACATTCGGCTTTATTTGTCTTGCTTTCATTTATTCCTTCACTTTCTCAAATTGGTCCTTGCTTGCTCCACAGACAGGACATACCCAACCATCGGGTATTTTCTCGAAAGGCGTTCCCGGCTTTATACCGCCGTCGGGATCGCCCAACTCAGGGTCATAGATATACCCGCAAACACTACATTGGTATTTCGCCATTTTGGCTACCGTCTCCTTTTTCTCTTCGATGTAGCTGGGAGCTGTCTTGGGAGTGGTGCCTCTCTTAACCTGATGGTAGTAAGCATAAGTCATGGGTTCACCTTCTCTGAGGACATCCGCTCCTACAAGTTCTCCGATGAAGATAGTGTGAGTCCCGACATCTACTTGATTAATTACCCTGGCTTCGAGATAAGCTAAGCTGTTGTCAAGCACTATGGGAGCCTTAGCTTCACCAAGTTTGTAATTGACATCTTTGAATTTGTCTATTTCCCTGCCTGATTTGAAGCCAAAATGACCGATGAAAGAGAGTGGCGTATCCCGGGATAGTATAGAAGCGGTAAAGACTTTGCTTTGGGTGATAAACTCGTGTGTGAGGTTCTGCTTGTTGATGCACACGGCGATAGTGGGAGGCTCAGAGGTGCCTTGAACCACAGTGTTGGCGATTTGCCCATTAAATCTGTCTCCTTTTCTGGAACTTATCACATATAAACCGTAGCTGAGATTATATAGAGCCTTGAGATTCATAATTAACCTCCTGTTAGCTTTAATTACATAAGTTCCTTTTCGCTGGCTTCCACAACCCGCTGCAATTCAGCACCGAGTAAGGGCGGCAATCCTTCTATATCCACCCTGAGAAATCCCCTGACTATTGTGGCTGTAGCTTCGGTTCGAGTTAGCCCCCGTGCCATGAGGTACTCTACTTCTTCTTCAGCTATTTTGCCCACTGCCGCTTCGTGGGATAGGTCAACGCCAGCCAGTGTACCCTTGAGCTCAGGTATGGCATGAATAATACCTTCTTTATGCAAAATTAGCCCACGGCATTCCAGATGGCCTTTGACATCAGGGGCATTGCCTTCCACATAACCTCGGGCAACAATGCTCCCTCCGGTAGTTATCGCTCGTGATATGATTTCTGTTTTCGCTCCCTTAGCATCAAGGATGACTCGAGAACCAACGTCCAGCGATGACCCCGGGCCTGCTACCAGAATACTGTTGAACCTGACAACTGCGTTTTCCCCTACACACCTGGCTGTAGGATACATTTGTATTGAACGAACTGGCCTCATCAGTACATAGTTACTAAGGAAGAGGCCATTCTCTTCCACAATGGCGACAGTGCGAGGACGGACCGCTGTTGCTGAGTTCCAGCTATGTATCATGGTGAAGGTAACCTTGGCTCCCTTCTTTATGAAGAATTCAGAAACGCCAATATGTAGGCCGGGTTCTTCTCTCAGGGCAGTAGTACAGCCAGTGATAATGTGCAGTTCTGAGCCCTCTTCAGCAATAATGATGTTATGCACCTTCTGAGCCAGCTGCGCCTTGGCCAAATAGAGACAGGCCTGGACTGGGTAAGTGGTCTTATAGCCAGGCAGCGCCCTGAAGAAGTAGCCATCATACTGGCCTAGCTCGACACTGGCAGTGTACTTGTCAGTGTCTACGGCTACCGCTTTCCAGAAGTAGTCTGGTAGCCAATCATATTTCTTCATTGCCTGGTTGACAGCCATTACCTCTATACCTTCTTGCGTGGCCGAAGTATGCACTGGAGTATTGTTTGTCTGAATATATGTGCCGGACCTCTGGCCCATGTCATCCAGCATAACGCCAACCCCCAGCATTTGCTCTTTAGCTCGAGCTGGTAGCTGTGAAGCGTCAGCACGGTAAGATTGGGGCTCAGCTTCGCTAATAAAAGCACTTAAATCTATATCCTCGCCTATTGCTGCCGGTTTACTGGCTGCAGTCTTGGCCTTCTTCTTCAATGTCTCCGATGATTTTATCTCACTCATCTTAGTACACTCCTCACGGAACAGCTAACACACGCCTTATATCCCTTTTCTTTAATAGTTCTGAGAATCTCAGGGGGGTTACCCTCACAGTAGACTGTGCCATCGCACATAACGTAGCCAGTGTGAGCGCTGACATAGTCCAGAATATGCCCGGTATGGGTTATGATAAGCCCAGTACACTTTCGGTCACGTATCGGGCAGTCTTTTTCCAGCAACTCATTTATCAGTTCACCGATGAGAGCAATGTTCACTAGGTCAACACCGGACTCCGGCTCATCAAGCAGAGCCAGCTGCGGTCTCTGTGCCATTAGCTGCAGAATTTCGGAGCGTTTTATCTCCCCACCGGAAAAACCCAGGTTGATATCCCGTTCCAAGAAATCGGACAAATCAGCCCGACTTGCCAACTTACTAATTGTTTCGTCATCACCACGTCCTCTAAGACAAGCAGAAACCATATCACGAGTTTTTACTCCCCTAACAACAGGCGGCCTCTGAAAAGACATACCAATTCCCATTCTGGCTCTTTCATCAAGAGGTAGCCTAGTTATATCTTTACCCATAAAGATTATGCTGCCCTTGGTCACCTGGTATTTTGGGAAACCCATTATTGTCATAAGAAGAGTAGTCTTGCCGCTGCCATTGGGACCGAAAAGGACATGACTCCCGCCAAGTTTTATTTCCAAATTTATGTCATGCAGAATCTCCTTGCCCTCTATCTCTACACTTAGCTGTTTGATACTTAAAGCAATGTCATCCATATTGGACCCTCCTTTTGCTTATTTAAGCTCCATCCAATGACCAATGTTCTTTTTTAGTAAACCACCCCGCAGGGTCACTGAGATACTCGTAGGAATCGAGGAGGGCGAGATGGTGCCCCCGTTCCTCGCCCGCCAGAGTCTCATAAAACCGCTTTTCCACGGGGAGGGTGCTTTCTTTGCTTCGAGAGTGATATAAATTATAAGACTTGACCTCCATATCCATAGCTATCTTGATAGCTTCAAATTCAGGCTCGGCCACTTTAAACTTGCTACCTAGCGCTTTAGTGGCGTCTGCGAACAGAGACTTGAGTTTTTTCCCTTTCTCGGATGGCGGTTCTATATCAGGCCAATTCTGCCCTCTCTTGAAGGCTTCATATATTTCAACAAACTTCTTACGGTGAATATCTTCTTCGTTAGCTAGCTGCCGAAATAGTTCCTTAGCTAGCTTGTTGCTGCTTTTCCGGCTTGCCTTCTGGTAAAATTCCTTACCCTCGACCTCCATCCGAACGGCGAGCTGGAGCACCTCTATCGTCTTGGCCTGTTCATTTTTCACTTGCGCACTCCTCTTAAAACCTTACGAGCTAACTAATTCCATCTTCTGCCCACAACAGACTAGAGTGCCGCCGCCAACCTTGGTCACCGTCACTTCATTACCGCAGACATTGCAGCGGTATTTTTCGCCAACTTTTTTAACAGCCATTTCAATCCTCCTTTACAATATTATTATTTATTCGCTGAGCCTCTGGAGATAACGGTGAGCTTGAAGCGCAGCCTTGGCTCCTTCGCCAGCTGCTATCACTATTTGCTTGTCAGGGACGCTGGTAACGTCCCCAGCCGCGAAAAAGCCAGGCACACCAGTTTCACTGCCACAGTTAACCTCAATCTCCCCAAGACGGTTTAGAGTGACCAGCTCCTTTACTAGCTCTGAGTTGGGGATAAGCCCGATCTCAACAAATATGCCACCAACCTCCAGTTCCTTTTCCCTCTTGCTTTTTAAATCTCGTATCCTTATTCCCTCAACAGAATTTTTCCCCTTTATTTCCAAAACCTCGTGCTCTAGGAAAATTATCAGGTTGCTAACACTTTTCACCTTATCAATTAGTATCTGGTCGCCGGTGGGAGGAGTCAGTGATATTAAGTAAACATGGTCGGCTATTTTGACCATGTCGTCAGCAGCTTCCAATGCCGAGTTGCCACCACCAATGACAGCCACCTTAACATCAGCGAAGAGGGGACCATCACAAATAGCGCAGTAGGTAACCCCCCTTCCAAGCAACTCCTTCTCTCCAGGAACATTTAGCTGGCGAGGACGTTTGCCTGTGGCCACTATGACCGCCTTGGCTTGGTAGGTCTCACCCCTATCCGTCCTGACCTCGAAGCCTCCGTCCACTCTCGATAGTTTTTCAGCTCTCTTGCCAACTTCCACTTTTACATCTGTGGGGAACTGCTTGACCTGCTCCTCAAATTTTTGCATCAACTCCCGGCCTTCAATAAATTGATAACCCATATAGTTTTCTACAAGCCAGGTGGTGAGACCCTGCCCTCCTATGTTGCCGCTGATAAGCAATGTATTTATCTTCTTCCTCGCGGCATAGACAGCTGCCGTCATACCAGCCGGGCCGCCACCAATGATAATCAATTCATACATATCTCACCTTAGAGAACTAAAGTCCCAATTTCTCTTTAAGCTGCCCTTCGTCAAATCCGACTAGCACCTCATTGTCAATGCAAATTGTGGGGACTGTTAGTGAATTACATTTATCCTTCATTTCCTTGCGGGCTGCCTTATCTTCAGCCACATTGAATTCTTGGTACTTGATTCCATTGCCGTCCAGGAACTTCTTGGCCATCTTGCAATAAGGACAGGTGGGAGTAGTGTAGATTTTAATTTCGCGTGCCATCTTTCCTCCTGAGTTTTTATTTTAAGCAGTGTACCCTGCTCTCCACCTATAAAAATAAAAGGACTATCCAAACAGTCCTTAGCAACCATACCAAACGCCTAGCTGCGAGCTAGCTTTGCCTGAGTCTTGTATATCATCGGCTCCAACCACATCATGCTACCTATTAGGGCAAGATAAACGAAAGGAACGATCAATTAATAGCATAAGCAGAAACAACTTTCTTGTCAAGCAGTTAAAAATTAAGAATCTCTTAAAAACCTGCGGCGTAGGCTTCATTTCAACCTTGCGTCGTTTCTTCCACTAGCTCTTTTCTCGCCACCCTTATCTTGTTTAGGACACTATTTTCTCAACTTTTCTATGCCACAGCGAGTGTCTTGTGTTACCCTCACCTGGGCTCTTATCTCAGCTAAGAGTTCCCAGGCCCCTTTTATATCCCGGTCCATGAGGACTTGCTCTAACTTGGTTACTTGCTGTTCATCCAAAGTTATCACGGCTTTTGGCATCGATTACCTCCTGCATCTATTTTTTGCTTAACCCTTCAGCCTTTCTGGCACACTTTACATAACCCGCGAAATTCGAGCCAATGGTGTGAAATCTTAAAGCCCGTTTTTCGAGCTATTCTCTCGTTAATTTCTTCATCAACTGGCTCACCTATATCAAAGACGCGTCCACATTTCTCACACCTAAAATGGTAGTGATTTGCAGGATTGCCATTAAACCTACTAGAAGTGCTGCCCAAATCTATTTCCAAAATTTCCCCACATTCCCGTAATAGTTTTAGATTTCGATAAACTGTTCCCAGACTAATATCGGGAATTTCTTTCCGCACTTCGCTATATATCCAGTCAGCGGCGGGATGTGAGGTCGTACTTCTCAGGACCTTAAGAATAGCTTCCCTTTGTTTAGTTCTTCTCAACATCAATTCATAATAGTTACTATTATCAATTTTAACTTTTCTTATCACTTTTGTCAAGAGGTCGTTTTAATCACGGAGAATGGAGGCAACTTTATTTTTCTCCTACTTACCTGCGCGCCTCCTACCTTTTTGTCATTGAGAGCACCTGAAAGATGCGTGGCAATCCCTGGGATTGGGAGTCTGTTACGAGCGTAAGGGAGAAATCCTACTGAGAGATTGCTTCGTCGCTACGCTCCTCGCAATGACGAAGAGGAGTAGGATTCACATCTTTTCCGGAACGGCCATGCCCATGAGGCGAAGTACCTTAGCCAGGGCAATCTGAGTTGCCTTGACCAGCTTGAGGCGGGCTTTAGTTAGCGCTTCATCCTTAGAGACAACCCGGCATTGCTTATAGAAGCTGTGAAACACAGTGGCTAAATCCTGCGCATAGTAAGGCAGGTGGTGAGGCTCGAGAGTGACTGCCACCCGTTCTACTATTTCGGGGAGGAGTATTAAGCAGCGAATTAAGGTTAGCTCCGGCTCGGTGGTAAGCAAAGAAACATCGCCTTGACTGCAGTCTATCTCCTGCTGTTCAGCTAAGCGCAGGATGCTGGCAATCCGAGCGTGGGCATATTGAACATAATACACAGGGTTGTCAGCGGATTGCCTCTTAGCCAGCTCCATATCGAAATCCATCTGACTATCAGCAGAACGGGAGAGGAATATGAAGCGGCAGGCATCTGGACCTACCTCTTCTATCACCTCTTGTAAAGTAACAATATCGCCACTACGCTTGGATACTTTGACTATTTCCTCCCCACGCCGCAGCGTGACCAGCTGGCAGATTATCACCTTAAGTTGCTCAGGGTCACATCCTAAAGCCTTGAGCACCGCTTTCATGCGAGGGACATGCCCCTGATGGTCAGCTCCCCAGATATCAATCACCCAGTCGAATTTCCGCTCCAGAAACTTGTTGTAATGGTAGGCAACATCCGAGCCAAAATAGGTGGGAGAACCATCGCTGCGTACCAGGACATTATCCTTGTCTTCGCCCAAGGAGCTTGATTCAAACCAGGTGGCGTTTTCCTTTTTAGCAATATAGCCCTCGCTTTGGAGTAGCTCCATAGCCCTGTTATATTGCCCGCCCTGATAAAGGCTTTTTTCGGAGAACCAAATGTCAAAATCAACGTTCAGCAGATCGAGGTCCTGTTTAATTCTCTGCAGCATCTTGGCAACCCCCACCTCCGCTAGTTGCGAAGCTGCCTCGCTCTCGGGCAACAATAAAAATTTATCACCCTGCTCCTGAACTATTTCTTTAGCCAAGTCCATCATGTAATTACCGTAGTAGCCATCTGGGGGCATAGCCGCTTCTCTACCCAGGCATTGCTGGTAACGAGCATAAAGGGAACGACCGAAGTTAGCTATCTGGTTGCCCATATCATTTATGTAATATTCCTTTTCTACAACATAGCTCGAAGCAGTAAGAACATTAGCTAAAGTACTGCCTAGAACGGCACCACGGCCATGACCTACGTGAAGTGGTCCGGTAGGGTTGACACTAACGAATTCCACTTGGACCTGCTTACCTTGGCCGAGGTCAATATCCCCATATGCTTCACCAGCAGCCAGGATTGATTCCACCTCCGTACTCAGCCAGTCCTCTCGCAAGGTGAAGTTGATGAAGCCTGGAGGAGCAACCCAAACCTTGTCAACTTGGGGTGGTAATACTATATACTCAGAGACCTTTTCGGCTATAGCCATGGGAGACATCTTCATAGCCCGAGCCATCCTCAAAGGAAGGCCTGAAGCAAAATCTCCGTGTTCGGGATTTTGAGGATGTTCTATAAACACCTCGGGCAGGGCCGCTGAAGCCAGAGCACCTTCCTGCTGTGCCTTCAATACAGCCTGCTGCAAACATCTGGCTAGTTCTTGCCTGATCATGATTAAATCCTAAATAAATTCAGAATCCCAAACTTTCAGTATTCATAGTTAACCACATAATCTCGTATAAAATTCCTCTCCCTCTATGGGAGAGGATTAAGGTGAGGGTGAAATCCCTCTCCCTCTAACTCCCTCCCGCCAGGGGAGGGAGAATTATAAGGCGTTTTGAAATTGACTACAATATTTATCGTATGTCAGCTCCATTCAGCGCCCTTGGACCATACTCGGCTCAATTGTTGACGTAACGGTTGATGTTCAGCTTTATTTAAACGGGGGTCGCTTTGAAAAAGAGTTATCGCCTCTTGCCGAGCTAGCTCCAGACTGCGCAAATCGGTTAGCTTGGCAAGTTTGAGGTCGGGCAGACCGCTCTGTTGGGTGCCGAAAAATTCTCCAGGACCTCGAAGCTCTAAATCTTTCTCAGCCAGGGCGAAGCCATTATGAACCTTCTCCATCAGCCGCAGCCGCTCCCCGGCCTCCGGCGAAAGCTTCTGCGGGATAAGCAGACAATAGCCTTGTTCCTTATCTCGCCCCACACGTCCCCTGAATTGGTGGAGCTGAGATAAACCGAAGCGTTCCGCACCCTCTACAATCATGACCGAGGCTCTAGGTACGTCAATGCCCACCTCCACTACCGAGGTTGACACCAGAATATCCAGCTCCCCGGCTCGAAAATGGCGCATTACCTCTTCTTTCTCAGGGCCAGGCATTTGACCATGGAGCAGTCCCAATTTTAAGTCCGGGAAAACCTCCCGGGATAGTCTCTCATATTCTGTTGTGGCGGCTTTTGCCTCCAGTACCTCGGATTCTTCAATTAAGGGGCAGATGATGAAAGCTTGCCGGCCATTGCTGACCTGGCGGTGGAGAAAGGTATAAGCTTTTTCCCTATCTTGTGGTTCCAGGCATTTTGTTTTCACTACCTGTCGTCCCGGCGGCAACTCATCAATAACCGAAAGGTCCAGGTCCCCATAGAGTGTCAGCGCCATGGTCCGGGGAATAGGTGTGGCCGTCATAACCAGGACATGGGGGTTAAACCCCTTTTGCCTCAGGGCCGAGCGCTGTAACACCCCAAAACGGTGCTGCTCGTCTACCACGGCCAACCCTAGTTTCTTAAATTCTACCTCCTTTTGGATAAGGGCATGGGTGCCGACCACAATGTCCACTTCACCTTGCTTAATTTTACCGTGCAGGCTTTCTTTCTCGCTATTGCTGAGGCTTCCAATGAGCAAAGCGATGGTCAGCGGCTTGGAGAGAAATGCTGTGTAGCATCTGATAGTTCCTTCGCCCAGCTCAGTATGAGGTTTCTGGGTGCTGGCCTGAGACAGATAGTTACAGATATTGGTGTAATGTTGCTCAGCCAAGACCTCAGTGGGCGCCATTAACGCCCCCTGATAACTGTTGGCCGCCGCTATCAACAGAGCCAGGGTCGCAATTACGGTTTTGCCACTCCCTACTTCTCCTTGAAGAAGACGGGACATAGCCTTAGTCTGCTTGAGGTCGGTCAAAATTTCCTGCAGCACTCGCTCCTGCGATTGGGTCAGAGTGAAAGGCAAGCAACTTAGAAATCTGCTGATAACTTCCCGGTCTATATGAAAAGCATTACCCGGTTGACCTTCCTGCCAGTCTCGCTTTTTAGCCAGCACGCCTAACTGCAGAAGAAATAGCTCGTCGAAGGCTAACCTCCCTCTTGCCCTTTCCGCCATTGCCTGGTCATCGGGGTAGTGAATTTGAGCGATGGCGGTGGGGAGATCTAATAACTGGCAGCGGGTCTTAATCTCCGAAGGCAGGAAATCGCTCAATTGCCAGACATAGCCATCAACAATCTCCTTGGTCCATTTCCTTACCTGCCGGGGATATAAGCCTTGAGTAAGAGGATAGACGGGAACCAGGCGCCCGGTGTGAATTAGCTCTTTATCTTGAAGCAATTCCCACTCTGGAGACTCGAACACCTTGTGCCCTTTGAATATACTAACGGTACCGCTAATTACTATTCGGGCATTAGTACGGAAAGTTTTTGCCAGGTACGGCTGATTGAACCAGACCACTCTAATGTTTCCTGTCTCGTCGCCGACAATGGCCTCTGTGCCTCGCCGGTTACCCAAAATAACCACTTTGGCTTGCCAGATCGAGCCTATGATAGTTTGCTCTTCCCCTTCTATAAGTTCCGAGATGAGTTTCCTCCGGCTGTAATCGACATAGCGCCTGGGGAAGAAATAAAGCAAATCGCGCACTGTCCGGACATTGAACTTGGCGAATTTCTTATCTGCGCTGGTCGAGATGCCTTTGATAACAGTTATGGGCGAGTCCAGCCCTTCTCTTCTCTTCTGGCGCGGCTCAGCCGCTGCCTCCGTCTTATTCCTCTCCCTTGACGGGAGAGGTGAGGTGAGGGTGGCCTCTTTCGTCTTTTCCACCTTATCTAACCAGCCGAAGACATTCGCCATCCACCTCTTACGCTCATCTATGCCGTGAGAGGCATAATTGGATTTGGCTAAGTTAAGCTCATCAAAGTCTTTTAAAAGCTGTGGGTTATTGATACTCTGCCTGATTGGCCCGGCCTGTTTGTGAAGGTACTTATCCAGGCCGCCGATTACTGCCTTATCGGTGTAACCCTTCCGGCATTCCAGCTCCAGAACTTTTCGTAGCGAATCAATGCCTGTCACTTTTATCCTGCTTCAAAGACGGCCACAGCCAGGACATGAGGACCAACATGAGTTCCTACCACCGGGCTTACCTTGGAGCGATAGATACGCTCCGGAGGGACGACATCCTTAAGCCGCTCGGCTAATGTCTGTAAATCATCGGGGGTAGTGGCATCCTCGATAGCCACGGTCTCTATCCGGCTGAAACCCTTGACAAAATTTACCAGGAAATCCATAGCTTGAGTTCGGTTGCGGAAGCGAGCGATAGGGAATGTTGCACCGTCTTTTATTCCTACGATATGATTTACTTTTAACAGGCTACCCAGGAAAGCCTGTGCCATACCAATGCGCCCGCCTCTTCTCAAGTATTCCAATGTATCGAAGCTCATACGAACATACACTCTGGGAATCGCTCTCCTGACCCAGTCAGCAATTTGCTCCAAATTAGCCCCTGTCTGAGCCATCTTAGCTGCGGAAATGACTAAGAGCATTTGTGCGCCTGCTCCCGCTTGAGAGTCAATGACTTCAATGCGGCAATCTTTACTAACCGTAGCCTTGCCTTGCGGCGCTGCTGTATAAGTGCCGCTGAACTTTTCCGAAAGAGTTATAGTCAGGATTTCCTTTGTCTCTTCCGCTAATTTGGTGAAAATCTGGGCAAAATCAGCCGGCGTAGCAGTTGATGTGGTTGGGCGAATCTTACTCGTTTTCAACTTCTGGTAGAACTCCTCTGTACTCAGGTCAACATTATCCCGATAGGTCTCATTGCCAAATTGGACGTACAACGGCACCACACTGATACCCAGCTCCTGGGCTAACTGCGGGGTAATGTCCGAACAGCTATCAGTTACAACCTTGACCACTTACTTGTAGCTCCGCCGCAAACATTATTCCAGGGAAATTATATAGTCATAATGGGGCTGGCCACCGTAAACTACCTCGACCTCGGCTTGGTAGCGGTCACGAATTTCCTGAGCTATCTCTTCAGCTTCAATATCCTTGATTTCAGCACCGTAATAAACGGTGACTATCCCGGCTTTTTCCGCTCCGGCTTTGCCTAAAGCTTCAAGGATAACATCCTCTATTTTATCAGCCCTGGCTATCAAATCTTCATCGTTCAGAATGGCAATAAATTGTCCCCTTCTTATTTTTAGGCCTTTAAGACAGGTCCCACGCGCTGCTCTGGTAATCTCTATAGCCTTTACTTTATTTATTGCCTTCTCCATAGCTTTGGCATTTTTCTCTAGATTCAGGTCATAACCGAAAGCCAGAAATGCCGCTATGCCTTGAGGGATATTCCTGGTGGGAATCACCTTCACTTTTTTGGAAGTCAAGGACTGGACCTGAGAAGCGGCAGACACGATGTTCTTGTTATTGGGCAGTAGAATAATGTTGTCCGAGGGTGCTGATTCCACAGCTTGCCAGAGTTCATGAACGCTGGGATTCATCGTTTGCCCGCCGGGGACAATGATTATGTTACCTAAACTATTAAGCAGCTCGAAAAAACCGTCTCCGGTGGCTACTGTTACCATAGCGATATCGACTGAAGGCATTCTTTCCTTCTGCATCTTGATGAATTCGGCATGTTGGTCATCCATGTTATTGATAGTTATCTCATGCAGGTTGCCCAACTTTGTGGCATATTTCAGGATTTCACCAGGCTCGAAGCTATGAATATGAACTCTAACCAGAGTATCGTCGCCTGTAACTATCAAAGATTGTCCCTTCTTTTTGAGGTCTTTTTCGATTTTGTCTAAATTAAGATCCTGTCCCTTCAGGACAAAATTTGTGCAATACCCGTGGGGCGTTTCCAGCTGGGTCGGCCTCTGCGCTGCCCTGGGAACTAATTCTGTCTCGGCAACAACCAGGCGGGGCCTCCGATACTGGATCTTCTGTGATTCTCCCTTGAGAAATTGCAGGGCGCCGTCCAGCAAAACGTACAAGCCTTGCCCGCCAGCATCCACCACTCCGGCGTCCCTTAATACCGGCAGTAAGCTGGGCGTCCGCGCCACTGACTCCTCGGCCGATTCTACTGCGGCTTCCAATACCGAGACCAGGGCATCATCATTTTTCACTGCTTCTTTAGCCGCTTTAGATGCGTCTTTAAGCACCGTCAAGATAGTTCCCTCAACAGGATTGGCAATCCCTTTGTAAGCAATTTGTGAGGCTCCGGCCAGAGCTCGGGCAAAATCTCCGCCGTCGAAATGGGTCTTGCCCTCCAGCCCTTTGGCTAAACCTCTAAAGAATTGAGATAAGATGACTCCCGAATTGCCCCGCGCTCCCATTAAAGCCCCGTGAGCCAGCGATTTGGCTACCGAAGAGACCTGATTATCCGAATTGGACTTAACCTGTTCCAGGGCAAACTTCATGGTGAGCACCATATTGGTTCCGGTATCACCATCGGGAACAGGGAAAACATTTATCGCATTGATATCGGAGGCGCTTTTTTCCAGCCAGGCAGTTCCTGAAGCAAACATTTCCTTCAGGGTTTGACCATCGGCTAAATCACTTTTCATCCCACCCCTTCACCCGGGCTGATAATTGTGCTATCATTACGCAAATTTAAGAAAGAGAAATTCCTATGAAGTGCGATATTTGCGGTAAAAGAGCGACTTTCGGGAATAGTGTAAGCCATTCTAAACAGCATACCTCCCGACGCTGGCTGCCTAATATCCAACGAACTACGATTATGGTAGAAGGAAGGCCCAGAAAAGTCAACATCTGCACCAGATGCCTCCGCACCCAATACAAAGCCGCCCGCTAACTCAAGCCCACACCCCATCACGAGATTGCTTCGTCGCCTTGCTCCTCGCAATGACAGGGAGGAGTGTCATTGCGAGCACTTGAAAGGTGCATGGCAATCTCAGAGACCCTGTTATGTGACATCACCGGCACCCTTCACATCAACTACAAATCCACCTCAAAAAGTGTCCCTCTTTCCTCAAGTCCGCACTTCTTGTAGGACTTTCTTGCTTTAACGTTTGTCTTTTCGGTGCTTACCTCAACTTCACAATATCCAAGTTGTTTACATTTCTCGATAGCAGCTAGCACCAACTGCTTACCAACGCCTTTCCCCTGATATTTTTTAGCCACAACAAGTTCATCAATCAGCGCGGATGGACTTCGGTGCAGAATCGTCTGTCGAATCGTGAAGTTCATAAGTCCCACTGGAGTGCCCTTTATTTCTGCCACCAAAAAATGTGAGCTAGCATCATTCAGGTGGTGTTCGCAGGTTTTGAGGGCAATTCCAATGTCAATGCCTTCAGTATCATCCATAGCATTTACCAGTTCCGCCAACAATTTCCCAATCACTGGTAAATCAGATTTTTTTGCCTTTCTAATGCGAATGTTATTCATTTCAAATACTAAACAACACACACGCCTCTCTCTTAATTTTTGCGTTTTGACTTGTCATTTTGATTTTTGACTTTCTACGACGTTGCTTCCCTCAGCCTTCGCATCGCCCGCCTTATCCCTTCCTTAGCTCGGAATATGCTGTTTCCCGCCACCAGGACAGTGGCACCCGCTTTAACTATGTCCGGGGCATTGTCCGCATTAATGCCCCCGTCAACTTCCAGCTCGGCACTCAGTCCTCTATCATCCAGCATTTTACGCATATCGGCTATCTTGGGCAGTGTTTCCGGGATAAAAGATTGCCCGCCGAAGCCCGGGTTAACACTCATAACGAGCACCATGTCCACATGAGGCAGAAATTCCTCTACTGCGCCGATAGGAGTAGGTGGATTTAAGGATATCCCCGCCTTAGCTCCCAGTTCCTTTATCAACTGAATCATCTTACGGAGATGAGGACAGGCTTCTACATGCACGGTAATAATATCGGCGCCGGCCTGAACAAATTCGGAGATATATCGCTCCGGGTGCTCTATCATCAAGTGGACATCCAGGGGCAAGCTGGTCACCGGGCGAATTGAAGCCACCACGGGAGCGCCAATGGTGATATTGGGCACAAAATGCCCGTCCATGACATCTACGTGGATATAATCAGCCCCGGCCCTGGCCACCTCGTCAATCTGCTCACCAAGGCGAGCAAAATCAGCAGAAAGAATCGAGGGTGCCAGCTTAATCATTCCTTGATTAGCCTCTTGGCTTTTCTCAGCGCCTTTCCCACCTGTTGTGGGGAGGTGCCGCCGACGATATTCCGGGCGGCTACCGATGATTCTAAAGTTATCTTATATACATCGCCGCCGAAGAGCTGGGAAAACTTGCGATATTCCTTCCGGCCGAGCTCCCGGAAGTTTTTGCCCTTACTCATGGCATATTTGCTGAGCTTAGCTACCACGCCGTGGGCTTCCCGAAACGGCATGCCTTTCTTCACCAGATAGTCGGCCAGGTCCGTGGCCAGGATATAATCTGTTTTCATCGCCTGAGAAATACGCTCGGTGTTTACCTTAATCGTTTTTACCATCCCGGCAAACACTTCTAGACTGGCCTGCAATGTGTCCACCGTGTCAAACAGCCCTTCCTTGTCCTCCTGCATATCCCGGTTATAGGCCAAAGGCAGAGACTTCATAGTGGTCAGAATGCCCATGAGGTGGCCATATACCCGCCCGGTCTTCCCTCTGGCCAGTTCGGCCACATCGGGATTTTTCTTTTGGGGCATTATGCTGCTGCCCGTAGTAAAGGCTTCGCCAATCGCTATGAAGCCGAACTCGCTTGACGACCACAGAACAAGTTCCTCAGCCAAGCGGGAAAGATGCATCATGGTAATTGCCGCCGCTGCTTCGTATTCTACGATGAAGTCCCTATCGGAAACGGCATCCAGGCTATTCGTGCTCACCTTGCTGAAGCCTAGCTGCCGGGCCACGAATTCTCTGTCTATAGGATAAGGGACGCCGGCTAAGGCGCCGCTGCCCAGGGGCAAGACATCGGTGCGCCCCAGGCAGTCTTGAAACCTTTCCTTGTCCCGCTGGAACATCTCAAAATAGGCCAGCAGGTGGTGTGCTAACAGGACCGGCTGGGCTTGCTGCAGGTGGGTATAGCCGGGCATGATGACGTCTTTGTTCGCCCCGGCTAGCTCGACCAGCGCAGCTTGCAGAGCCCTTATCTCATCAATGGTTTTCCCGATTTCCTCTTTGACGAAGAGGCGCAGGTCCAGGGCCATCTGGTCGTTCCTGGAGCGGGCGGTATGGAGCTTGCCCGCCACGTCGCCTATCTTCTCAAACAGCCGCGCTTCGATATTCATATGTATGTCTTCGAACTCAATTCTAAATTGGAACTTTCCCCGCTCGATTTCCTTTCGGATAGAGTTGAGCCCTTTGATTATCTTTTCCGCCTCGCTCCCGGCTATTATCCCCTGCTTTGCCAGCATCCGGGCGTGGGCGATGCTCCCTTCGATGTCCTGGCGGTATAGCCGCCGGTCAAAGGGAATAGACGCCGCGTAGTTCCGCGCTTGCTTATCAGTCATGCTGAGCTTTATAGGCGAGCTTTTCATAGACCTAGGCACCTCCTCCAGCCCTCATGGGGCGGACCAATAAAAGAGCTACCATAGCTATAGCATAGCATATCGCAGACACTAATGCCGCGGCATTATAGTAACCAGTTGCTTCACGGAGCCTCGCCCAAATCAAAGGTCCCCAGCCTCCAATCAAGCCATAGCCAAAGGTCAGAATGCCGAAAAGCGAGCCTACTCGCGCCCTGCCAAAAAGGTCGCCCAGCACTGGAACATACAGGGGGACTTGCAGGCCTGTGCCTAAACCTACGCCAATGGAGAGCAGTATCAAGCCTTGCTGGGTATGTACTCCTAGCCATCCGTAAATCATCGCTGCTGTGGCAATCATAAGACCTATCGGCATCACACGGCCCTTTCCATATTTATCGCCCAGCCAGCCACCTGCTACACAGCCAAATATCCAGGGCACAGCCAATGCTGTAGAAAAAATTCCCGCAGTTGCCACCGGACTGCCCAGGTCTGTGCCCCACGCCACTGCATGGGCTATGATGCCATTAAGACCGATGTTATACACAGAATAAGAGATGAACAGTAAGACGAACTGCGATGTTTTCAGAGCACGCTTTATATCCCAGGACACCTCTACTGATGCCGTGCCATTAAGAGGGGGTGGAGATTCTTCACCATCAGGACGCAGCCCCATAGATTCAGGGGTATCGCGAATGATGAACAAGGCGCAGAGTATAATGACCGCACCGAAACAGATGCCCAGGATCAGGGAAGTGTCACGCCAGCCATGTGAATCAGCCAGTCCGGTCATTACCGGGAGAAATATGGCATTGCCCACGGCCCAGGCGCTGCCGGCAATTCCGGCTACCAGTCCAGCTTGCTTCCTAAACCACTTGCGGGTTGTCGCCATGACGGGGACATAGTGGGTCATGCCCACCGCTAGTGACAGGAGCACTCCGTAATATAAATACAGTTGCCAGGGTAATTGGACAGTGGAGAACAGGACCCAGCCTAAGACGGTAATAGCGCCGCCGATTAAGAAAGTCCTCCGACTTCCGATTCTATCAACCAGGGCGCCTGAGAGCAGAACAAACAGGGCGTATAGCCATATGGCAATACTCTGGGCCAGGCTTATTGTCTCTCGCGCCCAGCCGCCTTGTTTGGATATCATGAATGGCAGGAAAGCAGCTAGGTTGTATCTCCCCAGCCCTGCCACCACATCTATCACAAACAGCCCTACGAGTATCCACCACCCGTAGAATATGGGCTGCTTCTTTGTCAAAGCGTCACACCTTCGCTACTTTTGAAGTTTTGGCTGCACAGTCGGTCAAAGGGAATAGATGCCACGTATCCTTGCGCCGGTTTATTGGTTTCTTTCATCTCTCAGGGAGTGCGGTTTCTCTTCTTTGGCTTCGCCTCGATTCCCGCCATTATACTTTGTTTTGCCCGTATTTTTAACACTAGCAGGAACCTCCCGGGTCATTGCGAGCACCTGAAAGGTGCGTGGCAATCTCTAGGATTGCAGAGCTTGTTCCGAAGCATGAGCGAGGAATCTCGCTCCCACCAGTGACAGAGAGAGGTAGGGACAGAAAGGGAGCAACTGCTTTTATGATACAATTGGCGCGGTTAAAATATACGGTTATTCTTATTCCCGAAGAGGAAGGAGGCATGTAATGAATAAAACTGAGATTATGGATTTTCTAAAGGCAACCCCAATCTGCTTTCTGGCCACTGTTGAAGGTAATAAGCCTCATGTCCGTGCTTTGGGGCTGTATAGAGCAGATGAGAACGGTATTATTCTGCAGTCAGATAAAAGGAAGAACCTATATAAGCAATTAGTCAAGAATCCTGAAGTTGAGATTTGCTTCTGCGATGTAAAAAACTTTATACAGGTAAGAGTCAGTGGCCGTATAGAGATAGTTGAAGACTTAGCACTGAAGAAGGAAATTGTCGAAGCACGTCCTTATGTAAAGCCAGTTGTTGAACAAATGGGGTATGACACCATAGCTGTTTATAGATTGGAAAATGGGAAAGCGACCTTTTGGTCTGCGAAGGAACCGTTATCACCTAAGACTTATGTTGACTTATAGCAAATGGTGGAATTCCCGGGACCCCCTACCGGTCAGGCCTGCTGCAAATCGGGTATTATATCCCCAGAATACCTAGCTCATTCGGAGTATAATAGGGTGACAGACCAAAGCACAGGTATATATCATCTTCACAGCATAGTAATCAAACAGGAGGCATATAAACATGCCGGTTATCCGTACGCCAGATGAATGTTTTTCCAAATTGCCTGATTTCCCTTATGCCCCGCACTATATTAAGGTCAATGGATTGCGCATACATTATGTGGATGAAGGCCAAGGACAGACCATACTCTGTTTGCATGGCGAGCCCTCATGGTCATTTCTCTACCGCAAAATGATTGCCGCTATGTCCAGGAAGCACCGTGTTATCGCTATGGACTTCGTCGGCTTTGGACGGTCCGATAAATTCACCGAGCGAGAGGCATATACCTTTAAGATGCATCTGGACACGCTGATGGGCTTTATAAAAGCGCTGGACCTTAAGCAGATAGCTGTTGTGGTGCAGGATTGGGGCGGGTTGATTGGTCTGGCTGCGGTCGCTCATATGCCGGAACGTTTTGCCAGGCTGGTTATCATGAATACCGGCCTGCCCACAGGTAAGGGCAAGCCCAGCGAAGCTTTTCTAAACTGGCGCAGTTATGCTGAGGCTCATCCTGATATGCAGATCGGGCAATCGATACTCGGCGGTATGGCCCACCCCGAGAAGATTACCAGGGAAATCGTCGCCGCTTACGAAGCGCCGTTTCCCGACGTTACATATAAAGCGGGAGCTGCCGTGTGGCCGCTCCTCGTTCCCATTAGCCCTGATAACCCCGCTTCCGCCGAAATGCGGTACGCTCGCGAAGTTCTATCAAGATGGGACAAGCCGGCCCTGGTCATGTTTTCAGATAAAGACCCTATTACGGGTGGCGGTGAGAAGTTCTTTCGCTCTCTGATACCCACAGCCAAAGACCAGCCGGAGATTATCATCAAGGACGCCGGTCACTTTCTTCAGGAAGAGAAGGGTGAGGAAATAGCTCAGCATATCCTGGACTTCATAAAAAGAACGCCTCTTGCCTAGTATTTCAGCAGGCTTGACAGTCAAGTGTCAAGGGTGCATTATTTATGCTAAGAACGATGAGGGGATGGGGATTGTCTCATTGCAAGTTGGAATGGCACATCCTGATTTTCTCACAAGTGGCTTCCCCACACCCGAGCTATTGCCAATAACTGAAAGGAGGTTTGACCATGAAAAAGCAGGCCATCATTCCCGCCAAGTTGCCGAGCTGGATGAAAGAGATGACGCTGCCCTTGTCGCCGGCTGTCGAAGCCGGGGGCTTCGTTTTTGTTTCCGGCTACGCTGGCTTTCGAGATCGCAAAACGGGAGCGCCCATCGAAGGTATAGAGGCCCAGACGAGAGAGACGCTGGAGGTAATCAAGGATACGCTGGAAGCCGCCGGCTCTTCCCTGGACAAGGTGATTAAGGCGACGGTGTTCCTGAGAAATGCCCAGGACTTTCCCAAGATGAACCAGGTCTATCACGCCTTTTTCCCCAAAGACCCACCCGCCCGCACCACCCTCGTTGCCGGGCTGGTTTTACCCGAGCTACTCGTCGAGATCGAATGCGTGGCTATGGTGTGAGAGCCAATAGCACTGGGAAACTCGGCTGGGGCATCGGCAGCGGAAACCACTAAGTCGGACTCCACTCGGGCTTTACCCAGTAGCCGGCCCTGGTCATGTTTTCAGATAAAGATCCTATTACAGGCGGCGGTGACAAATTCTTTCGCTCTCTTATACCTACAGCCAAAGACCAGCCGGAGATCATAATCAAGGACGCCGGTCACTTTCTTCAGGAAGAAAAAGGCGAGGAAATATCTCAGCATATACTGGACTTCATAAGCAGAACGCCTGTTGCCTAGTATTTCGGCTATTATCCCCTGCTTCGCCAGTATTTTTAACAGGAGCACCTGTCTGAAGCCTGAGGACATCGCGCCTGTCTAAACCTTTTGACGTACTCTGCAACGCAGCCCCGCTGGCTTTCCAAGCATCATCCCGTTGGAGACTGATATGCAGTGGATATAAAGCAGCGGCAAGGTGGATTGTCAATACAAGGATTCCAAAAAAAGAGCGGTAGACAATAATAGCCGCAGGTATGTCCGTGCGGAATGCAATTACAAAATTGGAATTAAGGGTGAGTTTGGTGAAGATAGAGAACGCTTTTAGAGTTTCCGTTTGTGAAAACCAAGAAGTATAGCCTTGTTTATAGTGTCTATAATTGGCTTCCTTATTGTGGTAACTATCTTGATGTACATATTTGTTGTTCCTTCTGTCTGGACTTTCAGAAACAAGCAGATGAACCAGTTTGAGAGCGATGTGTTAAACGAGGTAAAGAAACTCAGGGCAGATATACAAGCCACAAAGGATAATAACAAGAATCCAGCGACCAGCATTTCAGAAGTTAAGAACCCGCGCTCTGATTAACCTTCTTAAAGAGCAAATCTGTCCCTATGACATTGGGTATAGAACTCACACCCACAACCATCCACCAGACTGGGGCAAGCTGAGTCCAAATAAAGTGGTCAAAAACGCATAGGGACAAAATCAATGCCCAGACATACTTCAACCGTGTTTTCACAAGGCACCAAATGCTAACCCACAGCCATGCCAATGCAGCCAATATGCCAGGCCAACCCAGTTGTTGAACGATAACCAATGGCACATTGTGAACTATCTGCCCTGGTTTACATTTTGTCAGGTCATAACCTGTGCCCAGCGGCTTGATGTTGGACATAGCTTCCTTAATAACCAACAATCGCCCAGCCAAAGGCGGTTCCAATGGGTCATAGCGCTCAGGTATTTTGATGTGTAGCCATGGTGCAACCTCCGCTATGGCCCAACTCGCTCTCTGGTAAGTTTGTAGACCAGGACCTAAACTGAAGAATATGACTCCCACAAGCACAAAAGTCCCAACAACAATACCAAGTTTCCTAGACCACTCCCTACGGAATAACACTACTAAGCCGACTACCCCGATAGTAAATACGGCTTCCGCAGAACCACTCAAAAGAAGGGCTATCACACCCAACCAAACCAGAAGCCACTGCCCACGGCGAAAGAATAAGGCAGCCCCAAGCAGAATAAATCCCGTAGCTATATTGTAGTTCCCTTCAAATATGAAACCCCCACTGGTTACCCCTCGGAACCATATCTGATAAGCAATGACCCCTAGTGATGCCACAACAGCACCAACCGCTAGAGGCAGAAAAATATCTTTACCCAATATCCTCGATACGAAATAACTTGCGAGAAGCGCTAGAGCCATCCCAGCTGGTGCAATCTTGGCCTCTATCCCCTGTTCTGGAATGCCCGAGAGACTAATGGCGATGGCTATAATGATGAGTGGAATTGTTATCTTCCTATTCCCAAACCCGATTCTACTCCAAATAGGGATATTTAATCCCTGCGGCTTCGCCAGGATATATTCATTCTTGTGGTCGACTTCGTATCCCTTGCTTTTAAAGTAGCTAGCAGTCTGCTTCTGGAGATTCTTAATTAAATCCTGTCTTCTAAGCATTACGGTCTCTATCGATTCGTATTGTATGTCTATTATACAATACGAAAGAATTAGGAGACACTATTCTGTTGGAGACTGATACGCAATAGACAACAAGTAGTAGCTAGGTGGGAGATTATAATCAAGGACGCTGGTCACTTTCTTCAGGAAGAGAAAGGCGAGGAAATATCTCAGCATATACTGGACTTCATAAAAAGAACGCCTGTCGCCTAGTATTTCGGCAATTATACCCTGCCCGGTATTTTTAACAGGAGCATCTGCTCGAAGCCTGAGGACACCGCGCCTGTCTAAACTTTTTGCCGTAAGGTTGGATGGTGCCGAGAGAGAGTATGTGGTTCAAATCCAATTTGGTAGCCCGCAGTGAAAGCATTCCGAACTTTTCTTTGAGAAGAGGGCTCTTATTCCCGCACTGCAGCAGCTCCTTACATTGCCTAAGTAATGTAAGAACGATTATGAGGTCCGGTTTCGTTGACGCTATTCTTCAAATGGGTCATAATCTATACATATTTGTATAATTATCTTTGAATCGGCTCCAATCCTCAACGCACATTCTGGATATTATTGGCGAAGGAGGGCGAAATGGGCTTTTCTGAACAGATAAAATTAGAAGTTAAACAAAAAGCAGCATTCCGGTGTTGCAGGTGTCAGAATATCGGAGTTCAAGTGCATCACATTATTCCCAAGGAAAAGGGTGGATCTGACAAAATGGACAATGCTGCTCCGCTTTGCCCTAGCTGTCATGACTACTACGGTAGTAACCCTGATAAACGTAAAGAAATAACTCAAATGAGGGATTGGTGGTATAAAAAAGCGTCTTCTCTCTACACCTCCGATTTGGATCCAACTCAACTACGTGAAATAAATGATAATTTGTTAAGTATTTCTGAGGCTCAAAATAAACAGGATGTAAAATATCAACAAGAGTTCTCTGATTTAAAATCGATGTTGAGACCAGTGTTGGACCAATTAATTGATAATATGACTCCAGGGACAGCTGTCGCTACGACGTCTGGAATTATCAATGTCATCGCGGCCCAAGGTAGCGATTCAAATGTTCCGACGAACTTTCGTTGCTGGAAGTGTGGCAGAGACTCAGGCCTTCAATTCAGTTCTATTTGTCCAAACTGCGGGGCTGATAATAATCCACCTTAGTATCAAGATATTCATAGAACGTGCTTAAAAGTTTCCGAGCTGGTCAATGTGGTTCGAATTCCTCCAAGTGGGCCTTGGGGGACAGTTTCCGAACTTTTCTTTGAGAAGAAGGGGCTGATACCTGCATTGCAGCAGCTGCTTGTGTCCCGTTAAACTTTAGCAGAAAAGAAATCCGCAATTAAGAAGAAAGAGAGCTAAAACAAACAAAAAATCGATATAAGTAAAGCTAACTCCTGATGATTACCGGGGCAAAGTTGCAATGCCCACCTCGCTAAAACATTTCCTGAAGCCAAATACATGTGCTTGCAAACATCTTGCCGCAACGACGGTAAGAGATCCCTCGATGTCTAAGTCATTTCCCAAAGACCGGCTCAGAATTAGCTCCAATGCGTCTCTATAAGGGGTCCCATCTACCCAGAATATGTGTATTATGCCCTTGATGGAATCGTTAAAAACACGCAGGCTTTCAATACCAAATCGTTCAAGTATGAAACCTACTATTGTGACAAGGGTAGACGATGTAGTCCAGAGTTCCTGTTCCCTATCAACCAAGCGCCCATACGCTTCCACAGCCAATGTGTGGTTGGTATCATTTTTTGACAATAGAGCAAGGAAAGCAGAACTATCTATGATGACACGCTCAGGAAGTGGCATTATTTACCCTCCATACAAATGTCCTTATCTTTAGAGCTTTGTGGAGCTTGTTTAACCCCTAATATAAAACGCATAGCTCTAGGCCAATCCTTCACTTTTTGAGGAATGACGGATATTGAGACAAGATGCATGTCCTGACTAAGATTCAGCACCGCACCCCGCACTAGGGAGATTCGATTGACAACTTTAGACGGGACGTTCTGTGGTATCTCAATCGTTGTCTCACTCGTGACATCAGTGAGCGGCTTTCCCAAGACAACACCAATTAGACGCATTACGGACCTACGGTCGATTGTGTATGGAAGGCTGTCATCTTCTGTTAGAACTGCGCAATGTTCCAACGCTCTAATTGCATCTTGACGGCTGACCTGGCTGCCCTTCAATTTTTCAATTATGCTCTCTAGCGCGGATAATCTGTATGCACGTTCACGCTCCGTTAGTCCAAAAGGAGAAGAGGTATGATGGCTCTGTCTAGTTGAGTATACTTTGTCTAGTGCCTCAGCTAGGTCTGGAAGAATTCGCCGAAACAGGCTCGGGTCTTCACGGTATTTGGTCAAAACAAGGTCCGCTATCCAAGATTTGTTGATAGACTGCTTTGTGCTCTTTTTTTTCATTGACATCTCTGTTGGAACTCCTCAACGAGATTACATATACGGTCTTCCAACCTATAGTTCGGGCCTTCAACGTCCCTACGATTGAGCAACCCGGCTGCCGGATTAGTAAGGCGGTAGGATAAGGAATATTTCTCAGTAAGCGTAGCGAATTTTGCTCCCATGCCACCAGCCCACGTCCCAGGTAAGTCTGGGTCGAATTCTCCCACTCTACGCAGTCTCTCGTTATCTGGCAACCAGAACTGGAACGGTTCATAGCGCGACTGGTAAACAGAATATATTTCGTCTGCTATGCGTTGATGAGTGTTCCTATAATGCTTAACGATATTCAGCACAACACCCTTAAATTGTAGCCTATGTCCGAACCTTTCACTAAGTTCACGTGCCCTGCGTTGAACTAGGTCAACCCCAGTAAGTGAAAGCGGTTCTGGGATTATAGGAGAAATATAATAATCACTTGCCATTAGAGATGCAGATGAAAAGAGGGATAATCCGGGAGGGCAATCTATTAATATATAATCGTATTTATCTCTTGCTAGCTCTAAGGCTTGGGCAAGACTCATTCTCAGCCCAGTAGGCATGGGTTGCTTTTTTTCCCATAACTCTAGCAAGTATTCGTCTAATTCGGCCACTGCTGGAATTGATACAATCATATCAATTGCACCAGGGTAATTCATCGCGGCTGACCGAGCAATATTAGATACAATGAAAGGGGGATGTGTTACGAACTGGTTAATGTCGACGGTTGTGCCATCCATAGCTGCCCGAATTAGATGGTATATGGTCCTACTGTTTCTTTCTTGAGTTTGAATTTCAGAGGACGGCACCATACAGTAGCTCAAATTACCCTGAGCATCCATGTCAATTAGGAGTATCTTCTTGCCGTATCTAAAAACTAAAAATTCACCCAATATCATTGCCAATGTGCTCTTACCTACCCCACCCTTAAGGTTGATTATGCTTACTATTTTCGCAGCCATTTCTAACCTCCGTTTTGCAATACTTCACACAAGCGAACCTGAAGCAATGGAATTAGTTCTAAGTCTAATAGGCCTACTATAAATCAGGCATCATGTCCCCAGAATGCCACCAAGTTAATAATCATTCAAGACTTTCCCGTATTCTAACATTATGAAAGAATAACGGTCAATGAGGTCAGGCATATTCCGAATTCCCGGGACACCATACTAATTAGGTCTACTACAAATCAGGTATTATGTCCCCAGAATACCAAATGAGTAATTAGACTCGTTCATCTTTCCGCATCCTCTCCAGCTCTGCAAAAACATCGGTGAGTTCTTTTCTAGCCTTTCCCAGCGTTTCATTCATCGACTTTATCAGGGCAGCAGCCTCACGTGCATCATCTGCAATCTTGTCTATAGGAGTTTCAGATCGATCTAGCCGTTGCAATATCTCATGTAAACGTTTGTCCTTTTCCTCATATGTCATTTTTTCGATATCAGAATCCATAGCTACCTCCTCTTGGTTACGACGCTGGTTGCCGTCCCGTCGGTAAACTGCGTTTCTATAGGATCATCTTCTTTTATTTTCGTTACGCTCTTAATAACCTGACCACGATTATCTCTGGTAATGGTATATCCTCGTTTTAACACTTGTTCTGGTAAGATCGCGTCAAGGTGTTTTCCTCTACCATCCAAACTCGCCTGTTTAGCAGCTACAATGTGCAGGTATCTCGAAAGCTGGAAGCGATTGCATCGCTCTTCAAAGCTCTCCTGCTTCGTATCCAGTAACCATGCACTACGGGCGTGAAGCCTTTGTACCTTTCCCTTGATATTTGCCTCTTCCGTTATGAATACTCGTTCAAACGCTGATGTTGCTCCCATTATACTATTATCCAATTGGACAGAGACTAGCTCAAACTGCTTTCGAAAACCCATCATGGCACCATGGATATTCTTCTGTAGCAGCTGTTCTTCAGTTGCCACACGCCTATCTACAATATGCTGCAGTTGATCATCAGCAGCTTTTAGTATAGTTACTAGTTCCTGGGTTCTATTTACCAATCCCTCTGCTACTGCCGTTGGCGTCTTACAGCTCATATGGGCGATAAAATCGAGAACGCAGATATCAATCTCGTGACCAATACCTACCCAGACAGGGATGGGACAAGCGAGAACTGCACGGGCGATCTGCTCATTATCGAACCACGCTAGGTCAGCTTGTGAACCTCCGCCTCTCACAATGCAGATAACATCGACTTGAGCCTGTGTGAGCTGTTGCAGTGATGAAACGAGCGCTTGTTCCATATCCTCACCCTGCATAGGGCAGTCGGCAAAAACAACCTGGAATGAGAAGGGAGAAGCGAGAATTGTTTTGGTAAAATCGTTGTAAGCAGCTGATTCTTTACTAGTAATCAGGCCAATACGAAGACTAGCAACTGGTAGATATGTTGCCTTGTTCTTGTTGAGTGTATTCTCTTTTGTCAGCTTTTCCAGAATCTGTCTTCGGTTGAGATTTATCTGTGATTCCCCGAATGTGGGATCTAGATCATAGATATCCAGGCTCAGCCCGTATACCTCATGGTAACGTACAGCGCACAAAACGCAGACCTCACTATTATCCTTCAGTGCATCGGGTATTCCCAATGTCTGCAGCTTTTTGTTTATTTTCATATAATCATGCCGCCATATGACCGCCCTTATCCTCGCTACAGTATCTCCTGTAGCATCCACATCCATGAGCTCACAGTAGTAGTGACCCGATCGCTGCTCCCATCTGTCAACAATGAGGTGGGCGCGTACCCAGAATTCATAACCAGATAGTTCCAGAAGAGCGTCTTTGATCAGGTGGGTTATTTCACTTAAGCGATAGATTCGGACTGGTTGGTTCTGATTATCTGTCACGTGCATGTCGGGGCTGCCTCTCGTACTAATTCTACCATGTATGATTTCTGCAGTCATCAAAAGTGGGACAGTCTGGAATTTCAGGGACACCATATCAATCAGGCCTGCTACAAATCAGTATTATGTCCCCAGAATGCAGGTAGGTATTTACAACATCGAGTGAAGCTACGTGTGTTTGAAGATTCGTTGATACAGGTGTACACTGGGTAATCAAGTATAGAGTGGAGGTGTCTCTAATGAAGGCTTTGATAGTATATGACTCAGTTTATGGAAATACGGAGAAAATCGCCAGGGCTATTGCTGAAGCTATTACCCCATCCGGTGAGGTCAAGGTACTACGGGCGGGCGAGGCGAATCCCTCGGAACTGGCATCTATTGACCTTCTCATTGCAGGTTCTCCGACCCATGGGGGCAGGCCAACGCCGGCGATTCAAGACCTCCTTAACAAAGTCCCTAAGCTTTCTCTTCAAGGTATCAACGTAGCTGCGTTCGACACCAGAATCCCGACGAAACTCGTCGGGGTGTTTGGCTATGCCGCTGGACGCATCGCCGGCAATCTGAAAAGAAAGGGCGGTACTCTCATAGCATCTCCGGAGGGTTTCTTCGTTACAGGCAACAAAGGTCCGCTGAAAGAAGGAGAACTAGAGCGGGCGGCAGGTTGGGCTAAAGGAATTTTAGAGAGCAAGAAGTAATTTTGTAAACTAATTCCAGGGACACCATACCAATCAGGCATACTACAAATCAGGCATTATGTTCCCAGAATACCTTAAGGAGGTTTTTCACTGCACAAAAGGGCGGAATGTGTGGTGCACCGAATCGCCGTTGCACAATCCTGACTAAAGTGCAATCCCCTTGAAGCCAGAGCCACTAGTGTCCCGTGGAGAATAGTTGCGACATAACTTTTCGTTGCCAAGAGATACCTCCTCTTCGACCAGAACAGGCGAGAGATTCAAGAGACACGGGCAGAGCTGGTCTACTGAAGGGGTGAGCAATCGGCTCTTTGTCAAACTACGGACGTTGTGCTACAATAAGAGCGAATGGGAGGCAGTCTGGCAAGGCAAGCAAGCCAAGGGCTGAATTTCCCCCAACAAATTAAAACAACCACAAATTCCGGGCAACAACTTCAGCAGGTCTTCTTCAAGAAAGAGAAATAACAATGGTTAAAGGAAGAGGCATCAACCTGGATAGTGATGAGATATTGACTGAAGGCTTAATCAGCGATGAAGCTGAAGTTGAGGACGTCAGCGCCGTAGTCGAGGAAGTTGAAGAGAAGGAAGAAGTCGACGAATTCCTCCCCGAGGAAGCTGAAGAGAGCAAGCCTCAGGCACCACCAGGGGAATATGAGGTAATTGACGACTCAACTCGTATGTATCTTCAGGAAGTCGGCAGGGTGCCACTGCTTACAGCTCACGAAGAGAAAGTACTATGCCGGAAGATAGAGCTGGGTAGATACGTAGAAAGGCTCAAGGATAACTACTTCAGGAAATACAAGCAATTCCCTTCACCCGTTGACATAGTTATTAACGTAATTTCCCCGTTATCCAAGGCATATCCCGTTGTTCAGATTATTGAAGAGCGTATTGGTATCGATCCCTCCAACAATGTGGTAGAGACGATCAAGAATCCTGAATTTCGCTCCGCCATCGACATTGTTATAGATCCATCGCTAATAGCTGCAATCGCTAAGGGGATAGATAAAGGGACCACTGGGGCCGAAGAAGCCACAGTAAATCTTTCCATAAATAGTCAACTTTTACCCCCCCAGTTACTAGAGCTCCTAGACAGAGCTAAAACTTCATGGCGAAAACTAAAGGCTCTCTTGACTGACGACGGGTTCCTATCTCAAATCGATTCTCATAGCAATGAGTTCAAAACTTACTTTGAACAGACAGAGACTGAAGTAAAAGCATCAGAAAAGCACCTCACTGAAGCAAACCTGCGCCTGGTGGTTAGCATAGCTAAGAAGCATATCGCGCATGGCGCGCCCTTCCTTGACCTTATCCAGGAAGGGAATATTGGCCTCATCCGAGCTATAGATAAGTTTCAGTATAGAAGAGGCTACAAGTTCAGTACCTACGCCACCTGGTGGATCAGGCAAGGTATCACTCGG
>JBAVCL010000034.1:0-12915 GCA_049586675.1 Dehalococcoidia bacterium | reverse complement strand
TTGTTTTGCCATTCTAACCTCCTTTCACAAATCAGGCACGAAACAGCCTTCTAAATAGACTTACAAAGTTGCCCCAGACACCAGCGCTTTTTACTTGTAAAGCCCCCTCTTTGCCTCGTATCGGCCAGAGGAGTAATCCCACGGTGGTAGCGTAAGCCGGATCCTGAAGGATATCGGAAATGCCATAGATGCCCGTGTTCAAAGGTCGACCTATGCGTACCGGGATTCGCAAAAGTGACTGTCCTAACTCGCCAAACCCGGCTAGGTTAGCTGTGCCACCTGTGAGCACTAAACCACAAGGCGCCAAAGTATGATAATCGCTAGTGGGCATCTCCATTAATATGAGTTGGAGCAACTCCTCCATGCGAGCCCGGATGATATTGCAGAGGTCTTTATAAGAGGCGCTATGACCATTTTCGAGACCCACTTGGACCGTTTCGTCAAGCTCTAAAGTGGGGGTGACGTTGCCATATCTCTTCTTCATCTTTTCCGCAATATTAAAAGGCAGGCCCAAGCCTATAGAGATATCGCTGGTTACCTGATAACCGGCTACTGGAACGACAGAGGTGTGATAGATGCTGCCATTCTTAAATACCGCTACATCAGTGGTTCCGCCCCCTATGTCAGCCATAATAACACCCGTGTCTCTTTCCTCAGGAGTCAATACTGCTTCTCCGCTAGCCAGGGGCTCAAGGATGAGGTCTTCAACGTCAATACCGATACTGCGGACGCATTTAGCCAGGTTTTGTATCGAAGTCACTGAAGCAGTGATGATATGGGTTTCTACATCTAACCTGCGCCCATGCATGCCTACCGGCTGTTTTACTCCCTCCTGTCCGTCCAGTGCGTAAGAGCGAGGAATAGCATGGAGCACCTTCTTTCCTTCGGCGACGGTGACATTACGAGCCGCAGATAGCGCCCGCTTAAGGTCTTGAGTGCGCACCAATCGATCATCTCGCGGGATAGATATTACCCCTCGATTATTCAGACTAGTTATATGTCTGCCGGTAACCCCAACATAGGCAGAATCTATACGTATGCCACTAACTCTTTGAGCTTCCTTTATCGATGTGGCAATGGATTGTTTGGCTTCATCCATATTAACTACGATGCCTTTATGTAGGCCGTGAGAGGGAACGACGCCCACTCCTAAAATTTCAATGTCATCTTCTGCTTTGACATTAGCCACGAGAGTGGCTATTTTAGTTGTGCCCACATCAATAGCTGATATGATTTTCTTTGCCATTTGCACCTCCTTTTTTGCTGAGAATGCTGCCTAGTTGAGTCGCTCAGCTATCCTTAATTTAGCGCTGCGGCTGCGTGGGTTGGATTCTATCTCCAACGAGGTAGGTTTAATAACCTTCCGTGAAATTAGCTTCAAGGTGGGCACGTGCCCACAGCGACATATTACTGTTCCCGGGGGACATAGGCAGCCGCTGGCTGCGTAGCGCATGAATTGCTTAACTATACGGTCTTCCAGAGAATGGTAACTAATGACTGTTAATCTCCCCCCGGGGCGAAGGAGGTTAAGAGTTTGGTTGAGAGCCAGCTCCAGATTCTGTAGTTCACTGTTGACCGCGATGCGAAGCGCCATAAAGGTTCTTGTGGCAGGGTGAATTTTGGCACGCTTGCCGCCTAAGACTTGCTCTACCAAGCGGGCGAGCTCCACAGTAGTAGCGATAGGGCGATTTTGAACGATGTGCCGCGCTATCCGCAGGCTGTGATGCTCTTCACCGTATCTTTCTATGAGCTTAGCCAACTCTTGCTCGGAGAAGCTGTTAACGATATCCGATGCGGTTAACCCTTGCCTGGGATCGAACCTCATATCTGGGGGAGCATCGAGGTGGAAGCTGAAGCCACGTTCGGCTGTATCCAATTGCAGAGAAGAAACACCAAGATCGAAAAGGATACCATCAACTGGATGAAAATGGTATCTTCTGCAGATAGCCTCAAGGTTAACAAAGTTATCATTAACCAAAGTAACTGCTTCGCCATAGTCGCTGAGTTTATCTTGGCTTATTTTGATGGCTTCAGGATCGGCATCAATGCCTAAAAGCCTTCCTGTGGGGGAAATTTTTTCCAGTATAGTTGCTGCGTGTCCCCCCAGACCGACAGTGCAGTCAACGAAGTCCCCTCCTCGCTGGGGCTGTAGCCCTGCTATAACTTCATCGAGCAGAGCAGGCACATGGACGGGCAAGGACATGGCGACGCTCATTCACTCATACTCCGCTCTCAATTATCTGTGATGCCTGCTCTTCGGCGGCTGCTTGCTCAGCCTTCCAGCCTTCTTCGCTCCAGAGTTCAACACGAGCGTTGGCACCGACGACAATCGCTGTGTTAGCAATCTTAGCGTAGTCGCGCAAAATATCTGGCAATTTAATCCGGCCTTGACCGTCAAATGAGGCGTCGAAGGCGGAGCCATGAGTAAGCCGAGTAAGCCTCCTCAGCTTAGCTCCAGTTAGTGCTGTCTCAGCAAGCTTGTCGGATACTCTCTTCCATTCTCTTACTGGATAAACGGCGATGCATTTCTCGCCCAACCCCTTGGTCAATACCACGCCCTCCTTCAGCTGGCGCCTGAATTTTGGCGGCAGAGGGACTCTTCCTTTTTCATCAACCTTGTACTGAAACTCACCATTGAACATGTCATTCCTCTCAGTTCCCCACAACCCTCCCCTTTCTTGCCTCACTTATTTTATTTGTCACATACCTGTCCACCCTTTTCCCCACTTTTCCCCACAATCCTAATTATAAACCCTATCCATATTTTGTCAATACCTTTTGGCATTTTTTTTGAATTTTTGAACAGTTTTTGTCTTGGGGATTGAAACAGGGTGGTGCTAAATATAACCCAAGGGATACGCTGCTCTTGAAAGCCAAGGTCACTGAAGTATAGAGACCCGTGCCATTGATTGGGTTATAGTCCCCATGATACAATATCCATAGAGTGGCTACTGAAAAAGAGAAAGCAGTCGAACTGGCCATTGAGCAAATCGAGAGGCAATATGGCAAAGGTTCGATTATGAAGTTAGGCGAAGTTCCAGCCAGAGTAGCTGGAGATGCTATTCCCACCGGGGCATTGGCTCTTGATCTGGCTTTAGGAATAGGTGGCATACCCAGAGGGCGGGTTACCGAGATATTTGGTTCTGAGGCTTCAGGTAAAACTACACTCGCCCAGCATATAATCGCTGAAGCTCAAAAAACTGGCGGTATTGCTGCATATATTGATGTTGAGCATGCCTTTGACCCGAGATATGCCGCTAACTGCGGTGTCAACCTGCGCGATTTACTTATCTCCCAGCCTGACACCGGCGAGCAAGCTCTGGAAATTACGGAAACACTGGTGAGAAGTAGTGGTGTAGACGTAGTAGTCATAGATAGCGTAGCTGCCCTGGCGCCCAAAGCTGAGATAGAAGGTGAGATGGGCGACGCCCATGTTGGTTTGCAGGCACGATTGATGTCCCAGGCACTGAGAAAATTGAGTGCTGCTATCAGTAAGTCTAAAACAGCGGTTATTTTTATTAACCAGTTGCGAGAAAAGGTGGGCGTTTTTTTCGGTAATCCGGAGGTAACTCCCGGGGGCAGGGCGCTTAAGTTTTATAGTTCAGTGAGGATAGATTTGAGGCGTGGTGAATCCATCAAGCAGGGCACAGAAATGGTAGGCGCAAAGGTAAAGGCCAGGGTGGTTAAGAATAAGGTAGCTCCTCCCTTTCGCAGCGCTGAATTTGATATTATGTTTAATCATGGGATAAGCAAAGAGGGAAATCTGGTTGACCTTGGGGTAGCAACAGGCTTGATAAAGAAAGCTGGTGCCTTCTTTACTTACGGTGATACGAAGTTGGGGCAGGGCAGGGAAAATGCCAAGGATTACCTGAGGCAGCACTCCGAACTAGCTTCACAACTAGAAAGCGCAATAAGAGCTTCAAAATCTGTTCCCAGCATCGCTCTCGGAGAAAGTCCGGAAACGTCCACGCAAGAAGACTGATGTAATTCAGGACGAAGCCAGTTGGCGGACAACAGTTCCTTGCAAGATTGTCTTGATGCAGCTTACTACTATCTTAGTTATCGCCCGCGCAGCGAAGGGGAAATCAGGCAGTGGCTTCACAAACGCGGTTTTGCTAATGAAGTGGCAGAGAAAGCAATTGCCAAACTCAAGGAGCAAGACTTGAGCGATGATTTTACCTTCGCCCAATTCTGGGCAGAGAACCGCTTATCCTTCAAGCCTAAGAGTAAAAGATTGATAAAAAAAGAATTAAGAGATAAAAAAGTAGCCGCAGAAATCATTGAACAGGTGACCAAGGATATAGATGACGAAGAGATTGCTTATAAGCTAGGTTCTAGCCGACTGCCAACCCTTGCCCATTTAGATTATCCGGACTTTTACCGCCGCCTATCAAGTTATCTTGCTTACCGCGGTTTTAGTTACGAAGTCATAAAGCATACCGCGGCTCTTCTCTGGCAAGAAAAGGAAGGACGCCAAGATAATAGGCTGGGAGAGAGTTAACCCGAGGCGAATGCCCCCTTAGCTTGACAGCCACTCCCACAAAAGCTATATTTTGCCTGCCGAGGGCCATTAGCTCAGTTGGTTAGAGCACGGTCCTGATAAGACCGGGGTCTGTGGTTCGAGTCCACAATGGCCCACCATAAAGGTGGTGATATTACCACAAATTAGCTTCAATAAATCAGTTGTTGCTGGTATTTTCATAAAGTCTCAATCGTAAGTGTGGTAATCATATTACCCATCAATACTAAACAAACTTACCCTGACCATAAGTTCAGGATTGACGTTAGAGGCTTTAAGCACTTAACTAGATTCATTGGTTACAGATGATAGTTTAGCGCCAATAACACCCTCGCCTTTTGACACCCGCATCATAATCCGCCTATTATTACTATGAAAGATTGACTCCTCGTAATTTCTCAAACCTCAGGAGGAGAAACAAAATGAAAAACAACTTTGATGTGGTAATTATCGGTGCTGGTATTAGCGGCCTCATGGCTGGTGCGTTGCTGACAAAGAAAGGTAAAAAAGTGCTCATCCTGGAGAGTCAACCGAAGATAGGAGGGTACCTGTCCGGTTTTAAAAGGAAAGGTTATTATTTTGACGTTGGAATCACTCGTTCCAACATATCCTATGTAGAACCTTACCTTCGTGAAGCCGGCATCTTAGATGATATCCATTTCGTCAAAATTGATGGTGACTACTATGTTAACGGCAGATACATACCCTACAACAATCTCCAAGAATATTTTGCTGGCGTGGCTGATGCATTCCCTGAGCAGAAAGCAGGAATTCTATCGTTTTATAACAAAGACGTTGCACCCCGAGAAAAGAAAATGAAGACCATGATGTACTCGGATTTCAAAAGCATGGGGAAGTTTCGGAAGTATTTCACCATCATGAAGATTTTTGCGATGATGCCAGGAATGATGAGGGAAAATTCCAGCAAGCAAAACGAAAATACAGTCTTGAAAAGATATGTTGATGAAAACAGCGATGCGTTTGCTTTCCTGTGTACTCGTCCCGAACAGGTAAACTACCGGGGACATATGTCGATGTCTAAATACGTGGGGCGGATATTGAGTCAGTTATACAATTATTACCCTAGGGAAGGCTACCTGCACCTTTGCAACCTATTGAGGAAAGTAATCACGGAGCACGGCGATGAGTTAATGATGAATTCCCGGGCTTTGAAGATAAAAATAGAGAATAATGTTGCCATAGGTGTGGAATATCAGGTCAAAAACAAGCAGGTTGAGACAGTTACGGGGGAAAACATCATTTGTGCCACAGACCTGAACAAGACATTCCGTGATCTTATTGGGATTGATTTTATTCCATCTGCGGAAATGCGAAAACTGGAAGGATCAGTCCTGGGCTTATCCGTACCCATTCTGTTTCTGGGAGTCAGAATCTCTTCCCAGCGTGTGCGTCAGCTGTTTAATGGGAAAGAAGAGCTATACTACTTCCCGGCGGTTAAAAAACTTAACGCCGACCCAAATGACATTAATTTCTTCGTGAATTGTAATATGGTTATCCATGCTTCGTCACTGGTCAATCCTGACCATGCTCCGCAAGGATGTTCGAATATACAGATATACCTTTCCTGCCCACCCGTAGGCTGGCAGCAGGATTGGGGTCTGGTGAACGATGAAAGGACGGGAAAATACGGAGAGCTAAAGAAAAAAGTCCTTGGAGACGTCCTTTCGTCTTTGGAAAGCCTCATCCCGGAATTGAAAGACAGGTCGGTAATAGAAGTTTGTGAGCTCGGGACGCCTCACACTCATGAAAGATATACCGGAAATACCCACGGAGTTGCCTTAGGGTTCAACTTTGACGGGTATTTGCTTGGTGCTCCCAGAATTCGCAGCTATTATGACCGCCTGAGTAACGTTAGCAATTTGTTCTTCATTGGGCATCAAACGGGCTATGGGGGTGGTCTTAATGTCGCCCTTGGGAGTGCCAAAAAAGTAGCTAATAAACTATGCCAGTAACTGCTGCTAAGAGACCAGATTTTCTCGCGAGTGTGACACGAGCAACTGATGTACTGCCGAAATCAGCCCCTTCTTCTCAAATAGAAGTTCGGGAATTATCCCAATGGTTTCCACATGTTCAGGGTTTGGGCGAAAATTCAGAGTAGAACCATTCCGATGAGGAACGGAACCAAAACTAATAATGCGAGCCATGCACTACCACGCCGGGTTGTGTTGTGGCTATCCCAAGAAAAAAGGTAGCTTGCTAGGGCGAAGGCAAGAATACCACCAACTAACAGCACCGCTAACGAAAGAATAGCTTTAGTGTCAAAGCCTGTGCCCGGGTCTAGCGCATCATATATTTCCACAGAATATGTGCTGGGCATGAGGCTACCAATTTGCGCCAACACTCCGGTAAGCGCGCTTCGCGGTACCATCAGCCCGCCAAGCATAATTGACGGTAAGAAAATAAGCTGCGACCAAAGTATGGTAATTCGAGTGTTCGCAGAGATGACGCCGATAAGTACGCCAAGCCCTGCCATGACAAAAATAGTAAGTACGAGAAAAACTGCAAACCCACCCCAGTTTACCGGAAGTGGCGCCTGAAAGAAAATTGGAGCTGTGAAGGTGACCACCAAAGCGGCGATGACCGTGTGCATCGCCGTGGTTATAGCGGGAACGAGGATGACGGATAGGGCAGGCACGCCATTGACACGATAGCTGCGGAATATCCCGGCTTCTCGAGCTGCAACTAGAGGATTAGGTAGGCCCAGTATCAGGCTTGTCAGGGTCACAAAAATGACCATGGTTGGAATTATGGTCGGGCGGAAAGTTGGGTTAAGCTGCGTCATCAGCAGACTCACAACAACATAGAAAGCGAGTGGGAAGAGGTAGTTCATCAGCAAAAGAGGACGGTCGCGTAGGCCGGTGCGAAACTCAAAAGAGAAGTGGCTGACAAAAGCGCTCATCTGGCTTTCTCCGTAGTAATCTCCAGGAAACGTTCTTCGAGAGACGGGCGTTCCACACGCAGGTCAATTATAGTATCGTCGTGTTCTTCGATATGTGCTAGTATGGCTTTGAGAGTATGCCCAATATCAAAACTAAAACAGACAAGATATTCATCTTGCACTAATCGCCGTTGTATGCCAGGCAAAATCAACTCTGGTAGAAGTAGTGAATTCTTTGAGGTGCTGACTGTCACCTTAGTGAGGGCGGACCCGGTGGCCGTCAACTCGCGCGGTGTACCGGTCACGACAATCTTGCCTCTAAGCAGAATAGCTACTCGGTCTGCCATCTTCTCCGCCTCTGCCATATCGTGTGTCGCCATCAAGATTGTAATGCCTCTACTGCGGAGTTCGTTCATTAGCTCGTGCAGTTCCACGCGTGATGGAACATCTAGTCCAGCCGTAGGTTCATCCATGACGACTATAGGCGGTTGATGCGCTAGAGCGAGAGCCAGTGCCAACCGCCGCTGCAATCCAGTGGAAAGGGTGTGGTATTGTTCTCCAACCTTTTCTTTCAAACCAAGCCGGTCGAGCAAATCATACCTTGGTGCTACGCCGTGGTAAGCGCTGAAAAAGCGCATAGCCTCCCCAACTGTCATGCTGGCTGGCAGCCCTGATGTCTGAAGTTGAACACCGATAGTGTTGTGCAGTCGCCGTACATTTCGGACAGGATCAATGCCCATGATTCGGATATTCCCCTTGTCCGGCAGGCGCAATCCTTCAAGACACTCCAAGGTCGTCGTCTTGCCAGCTCCGTTGGGACCTAGAAGGCCAAATATTTCCCCACGCTGCACCTCAAAGCTGATATTGTCAACAGCAAGGAATTCCGCGTAGGACTTTGTGAGGCTGAGGACCTTGATTACAGGCTCACTCATCAATCGCTATCTCATAATCCAAGCATAAATTATTAGCGCCCTATTATAGAGGAAGCCCTGATGACTCTCTTCGTGTCCGGCTTATTGACTCCTTCGACGCTTCCCACATTATACGATTGCAGCATTGGCAAGTCTAGTAGCATCTCTAGCGAGGTTCGTTTGGCAATTGCGGCAAAATTGAAATGTGGCTACAATAAACAATAACCAGTACGAAACCACGCTTCAAAAAGGAGTAGCTACAGTTGAGTAGCCTTAAATCCTGGTCGAAAAACTGGAGATGATTAAGCAGGGAGAACGGCTACATCAGCTTGCTCTGTTTCTCTTATTCCTCTTGTGTGGCTTATTGTTATCTCTTGTTTTCAGCCACTTCCGGCCTCTGTTTCCAAAGGCCATCGATATCCCATCTAGAATAGCTCTTATCCTGGCCTTTTTGGTGTCCTCGTTATTCTTACGTCGAAATAGTCGTCTCAATAAATATTGGCAAATATTCTTCGCCTTTTTTATAGCCTCTTTTGCCCAGGCACTGGACTACTATTTTAGCGGTTGGTCTCTCAGCCTCCTCGGGCTTGATATAAAAACCCCGGCTGGAATTGTTGCGGATAAGCTGGAAAGCACTTTTTTGATTGTCGTACCAATAGTTCTTCTCACCAAGGCTTCAGGTGACGATTTGGGATCTATTTATCTCCGGAAAGGTAAACTCCGAACGGGGCTTATTATTGGTTGTGTGGTTTTTCTCGCAGTTGCAGCCATATCTATTCCGTGGGCTAAATGGCAATACCAAACTGGAGATTTGGGCCTAGCAAGAGTTATAGCATGGATTCCGTGGATACTTTTATTTGTACTTGCAAATGGAATCAATGAAGAATTGTTATTCCGGGGGCTGTTCTTACAAAAACTTGAACCGTTTCTGGGGGTATTCCCCTCAAATCTCTGCATGGCTATTCCATTTACAATGCTTCACATTGGAGTGAACTATACCCAAAATGCCTTAATGCTCCTAGCTTTTCTTCTGCTGCTTGGACTTGTATTGGGCTATATCATGCAGAAAACGAACAGCATAATAGGTTCCTGGCTGATTCATGCATCGGTCGACATTGCCGTTGTTCTTGCATTGTTCTCAAAGCTCTGAGTAAAAACGATGAGACGATAAGGGTGAAGTTTGAGGATAGCCTGAGGCTTTATCAGGGAATTGGGCAACTTTTAAGAGGGATTTGACTTTCGTCACAAGCATAACAAAACGTCAGAATATTACTCGGCCGTTTTCTGGTAACCTACAAGCAGACGCTGTAACGCCGGAATCAGCCCTTTCCTCTCAAACAGGAGTTCGGGAACTGTCCCCAAAGGTCCACCATAGGTAATTAAATTACCACAAGTTAGCTTCCGATTTTTGCGCCAGTTTCTAATCGCCCAAGTCTTTCCTTCGTTTTCAGGTAGTTCATTTACCTTTTTGTTGTTTGCTTTGATGTTTTGCAGTATCATGCTAAATATTACTTTCTCATATAGCGATAAACTATATGACAAACCAAATGGTAGTTGGTAAAGGAATGTCTACCCGGCAAAAATTACGACCAAATTGTGAGTAAGCTGGCTATTCAGTTAGCCGGCAACCGAGACTGCTGCGCTGATGGCAATGATTTAACAGGTAGCAACGCTGCCGGGGCTAGGTGACGAGATGTTTGAAGTGTTTTTCTTTATCCTTGGACTAGTCAATAGCCTCTTTCTAATTTTCGTCTTTCTCATCAGAAAGACGAGACTGGTCATTCTGCAAAGAATCGGAAGGGCCTATTTACTCCTGGCAGTTCCTGCAGTCTATGGGATTGTCCTAGTCGCCCAGGAACAGAAAGCCATCCAGTATGGTATCTTCTTGGGGATATTTTTGGCATTTATGGTATTAGAGTGGTTGTATGATTTTGTATTGAAAATCAATTTTCGTGAGAATTGGCGGCAAAACTGGAAATGGCTAGCGCCCTACTTGGCTCTCTATTACGCGATGAACTATGGATTCGTGGTGATGCCGTGGAAAACTTCTTTGGCATGGGGACTTGTCATGCTCGGTCTTTTTATTATCCAAATAATCGCAAACTTAAGGAGTCACCCCAAAATCAATGGATAAGCTAGTACTGTGAGTATAGCTTCTATGTAGAGGCACTCAGATTGGAGCCTCACTTCAAAGAAGAGGATATAGCCAGTGGCAAGGACTGCTAACCTAGTCGGGGCAATAATGGCAAATGTCTACATGCTCCTGATAATCGCCGTTTTTATCTCACGTATTTTAGGGTGGCTTGAAATCGAACGCTGGGTCGGCTTTGCCTCTTCTCTCATCATTGTTCCCCTGGTTTATCTATTTGTAGTTGGGCTCGGAACAGGCCGGCGCAAGATTTACTTCGTATGGCTTGCATTGATGGTATTTTTTGCCCTTTTCGAACTGGTTGTTGACCAGATCCTCAGGATTGACCTTCGCAGTGCTCAGTGGGCCGTGGTACCCTATGTAATGTTCTTCTTCGCCGCGACCGGTGGCATGATTGGCGTCGCATCCCAGGCAGGCAGAGCCTGGGCTATTACGACTGTCATTATCTTTCTTATCATGGCAATCCTAGCTTTCGTTCAACGTGGAATAACGGGCCTCTAGTCTAACAGCACCCAAGACCTTCAATCTCGTCTTCGACAACGTAACACTTTTTGGGCACAATTTGTATGCTCTGTTCCAGTCGTGGGGATTCGAACTTGAGCACTGTCCATTTGAGTAAGCAACTGCTGCAAAGCCGGAATCAGTCCCGTCTTCTCAAAGAGGAGTTCGGGAACTGTCCCCCCAAGGCCCACTTTTTGGTTGCCAGGTTTGGCAAATCATGCTCCGTTTTAATAACGTTATTGACAAACTACAGGACAAGGTTTATATTTTAAATAATTAAATATGGGAAAAGGCTGAGAACAGGACTAGTACAGCTTGAGGCGGAGTTCAGAGAGTCGGGGAAGGTGTGAGCCGATACTTGTGCAAGGCTGGAATGGACCTGGGAGCCGCAAACCGAAAGGTTAATATCGAGTAGGCTTTGTCGCAAGGGCAGCGTTATCACAGTCCAGGGTATCGCCAAATTGGGCTGTACCTGAAAAGAGATGGCCGAAAAGGCCGAAAAAGGGTGGCACCGCGAAGGTTAAACCTCTCGCCCCTGGGCGGGAGGTTTTTTTATTGCGAGGTGATATGTATTATCCAACGCTGGAAGAGGTTCGCCGACTGAAGAAGTACGGCAATTTGGTACCAGTTTGCCGTGACATTCAGGCTGATCTGGAGACGCCAGTATCCGCTTACCTTAAGATAGCCCGCGGCAATTACTCCTTCCTTCTGGAAAGTGTTGAGGGCGGTGAGCGACTGGCCCGCTATAGCTTCATTGGCACCGAGCCTCTTTTTGTCCTGAGGACAGGAAATGAGAATCCTGTTGACCCACTGAATCTGGTGGAAAAGGAGTTAGCTCAATTTCGTCCCGTGTCCATTGCCGGCCTTCCCAGATTTCATGGCGGCATGGTTGGCTACTTGAGTTACGAAGTTGCCCGCCACTTTGAGAGACTGCCCTGTCCTGTCCAGGACCCTCAGGGACTTCCCGAGTCTATATTGATGCTGGCAGATACCTTGCTTATTTTCGACCATGTTACCCACAAAATCAAGGTTGTCTCTCACGCTCACTTAGATGGAGATGTGGACACAGCGTACCAGGAGGCAACTCGTAAAATTGATGACTTGGTGAACAGGCTGGAGCAGCCGATGCATTCTGAGGCCCTTAAGAATGCGCCACCAAATAGGTCTGCAGTGTCATCAAATTTTTCTCCAGCAGAGTTCGAGGCTATAGTATCTCAAGCCAAGGAGTATATCTATGCTGGCGATGTAATTCAGGCTGTCTTATCACAGCGGCTGGCAAAACGTACTTACGCCAATCCCTTCGCTATATACCGGGCGTTGCGCTCTATTAACCCTTCTCCCTACATGTACTACCTCCACTTAGGTGATTTCTATATCGCGGGAGCTTCCCCCGAGCTTCTGGTGCGAGTTGAGGATGGCATAGTATCCACCCATCCTATTGCCGGCACTCGCCGTCGGGGTAAGGATGCCACCGAAGACCTGGCTTTGGAAGAGGAACTCAAGCACGATGAAAAAGAGCGTGCTGAGCATATCATGCTTGTTGACCTGGGGCGTAATGACATCGGGAGAATTAGCGAGCCAGGTACAGTCGAGGTAACTCAGCTTATGGATGTGGAACGCTATTCCCATGTTATGCATTTGGTATCACATGTTCAGGGTAGGCTCAGGGCTGGACTTTCCCAGCTTGATGCTCTCCGCTCCTGCTTTCCTGCCGGCACTGTTTCCGGCGCTCCCAAAATTCGGGCTATGGAGATCATCGCCGAACTGGAAAGAGAGAAACGGGGACCCTATGCCGGCGCCGTGGGCTATTTCGACTTCTCGGGTAACCTGGATACTGCTATCACTATACGTACCATTATCATCAAGAATAACATCGCTTATATCCAGGCGGGCGCTGGCATCGTCGCCGATAGCGTCCCTGAGCGGGAATACCAGG
>JBAVCL010000033.1:0-160739 GCA_049586675.1 Dehalococcoidia bacterium | reverse complement strand
AGAAACCAATGGTCGCCGGTGGAGCTCAGATGGCGTTCACTTATGCCTATATCACCCTGATCATCACTGCGGTAGTATTCTTCGCTCTGAGGCAAGACTTGCTAGTGGTGCTTTTTATCCTGTTTTTGGGCAGTCTCTGCCTTCCGATTGGAGCTTTAAGCGTGAAGTCACCTTATAGCCAGCTCGGAGGACACCGGGAACTGCTGCAGTTCTTGGCCTATGAGCCGATTTTGCTCCTGGCGGCAATACCTATAGCTTTAAAAGCCAGGGGGTTTCCTATTGCCAATATATTTAAGTATGGACAACCACTCCTTCCCCATTTATGGATAACTTTTATTGCCCTGCTTATTGCGCTGGCTATAGTGATGAGAAAATCTCCCTTCGACATCTCCAGTTCGGAACATGCCCATCAAGAACTGGTTAGAGGGGTGGTTACAGAATACTCCGGCCCATATCTGGCCCTGATAGAGTTAGGACATTGGTACGAGATGGTTTTGCTCTTATCTATCCTGGGACTCTTCTGGGTGACAGGCAGCCTGTGGTGGCTATCCATCATAATAGCTTTAGCAAGCTGGTTCATCATGCTAATTGTGGATAATGTCAATGCTCGTCTCACCTGGTCCTGGATGCTGAAATTTGCCTGGGGCGCCGGCATAAGTCTGGTAGCCTTGAATATACTATTTATCAACTTAGGATGGATGTGAAAAATGGGGATTCTAAGTACGTCAAGAGTGAAATCACCCTGGCTGCTACACTTTGATTGCGGTAGCTGTAATGGCTGCGATATAGAGATACTTGCTGCCCTTACTCCCCTCTACGATATAGAAAGATTTGGCATCGTCAATATGGGCAATCCCAAACATGCTGATGTCCTTCTGGTTACTGGTCCAGCAAACTACCGCAATTATCGAGTGCTGCGTAATCTCTACGAGCAAATGCCCGATCCCAAGGGTGTGATAGTAGTGGGAACCTGTGGTTGCACTGGCGGCGTATTTCACAACTGTCCCAATATTATTGGTGGCATAGATAAAGTCATACCCGTGGACGTTTATGTCCCTGGCTGCGCCGCCAGGCCTGAAGCCATCATCGATGGGGTAGTATTAGCACTAGGGAAACTTAAAGCGTATGAAAAATGAAATTTCAGTAGACAAGGCTGAGCTTATTCCAGCAGCAAAGAAGATGCTAGCTGAAAAAGCCAGGTTGGGCACTGCTAGCTGCGTTGACCTCGGGGATAAGTTCGAAATTATCTACCACTTCGAGCCCCGGGAAAATCCAGAGCCCTTAACACATATCAGAGTCAAAATCGCTAAAGGGGACTCTCTACCCAGCATATCCAATGTGTACCTTTGCGCTGCCCTGATTGAAAACGAAATCCAGGAGCTTTTCAATATCCAGATAAGCGGGATTGCTCTCGATTTCCAGAAGAGATTTCTCCGTGCTAGGGAAAGCCCTGAGGCTGAACTTCTTAAACCTACTCCCTACGCGCCCAAACCGCCAAGGCGCCTCCCTGTTAGATGCGGTGGGGCTTGTCCCGCGGGCGTTGACGTGCCGCGCTATGTTCGGCTCATCGGCGAAGGAAAATTTGCCGAGTCGTTAGCAGTGATAAAGCAAGGCATACCATTCCCAGGGATTCTGGGGCGAGTATGTTTTGCCCCTTGTGAGCATGATTGCCGCCAATCCAAGCAAGAAGACCCAATTGCCATCAGAATGTTGAAGAGATTCGCCTACGACCATGCCAACTATGAAGAGAAAAAACCTACTAATCGAAGTGGCAAGCGTGTTGCCATTATTGGCTCGGGCCCAGCAGGACTTAGTGCAGCATACTATCTCGCGAAGATGGGTCATAGCATCACCATATTCGAAGCCTTGCCTAAGACTGGTGGTATGATGCGGGTAGGGATTCCAGCATACCGGCTCCCTAGAAAGATTCTGGACGACGAAATCAACATGGTCAAGAATTTGGGCGTGGAAATAAAGACTGATGCTAGAGTCGAGTCTTTAGACAACTTATTCAAAGATGGCTACCACGCAGTGCTTATTGCCATAGGTGCTCACCAGGGGATAAAGATGCGCGTTGAGGGGGAAGACCATCCCAAAGTAATAGAATGTATTGATTTCCTTAGGAATGTGAATTTCGGCAAGAAGGTTGATCTTGGCAACCGAGTAGCGGTGATTGGTGGTGGTAATGCTGCCATTGATGCTGCTCGTACTGCTCGCCGCCTCGGGGCCAAAGAGGTTACCGTATTTTACCGTCGTAGCCGAGCTGAAATGCCTGCCAACCCCTCTGAAGTTGAGGAAGCGATTGAGGAGGGGGTGAAGATAGAATTCCTGGCATTGCCGAAGAAGGTGCTCAGCAAGAATGGCACCGTTTCATTGGAAAACTTTCGTATGAAGCTTGGAGACCCAGACGCTAGTGGTAGACGCCGAACTGACGCAATAAAAGAAAGTGAGTTTAGTGTGGATGTTGACACTATTATTACTGCTGTTGGTCAAAGGCCTGAGATTCCAGGGCAATTTGAGGTTAGAATTGGTCCAGCAAACACTATAGTAGTAGATACCGAGACCCTAGCCACTTCAAAGAACGGTGTTTTCGCTGCTGGGGATGCGGTTACTGGACCAGCATCCGTAGTGCAAGCAATCGCAGTTGCAAGGACGGCAGCTATAGCCATAGATAAATACCTGGGTGGCAAAGGGCTTCTACCCGCTGAGGAAGTAAGGGTGAACGAGCCTACCTCACGCCATACTTTCCTAGAGAGGTGGCAGCAGAAAGACAAGCGGGTCAAGATGCCAAGTCTTTCCACTGAGAAGAGACTACAAGGCTTTGATGAAGTGGAGCTCGGACTAATCGAGGAAATGGCCATCGCAGAGGGCCAGCGATGCTGGCGCTGCGATCTGGAGGAATAGAATGGCAGTAAGAACAGTAATTCCATTTGGTCCCCAACATCCTGTATTACCCGAGCCTATCCATTTGAAACTGGAGTTAGAGGATGAAAGAGTAGTAGGAGTAATGCCCATAATAGGATATGTCCATCGAGGGATTGAAAAGGCTGCTGAGCTTAATACCTTTCGTCAGAACACGAACCTCTTCGATAGGATATGTGGTATCTGTAGCTTCATCCACGGCCAAACTTATTGCCAGGGGGTTGAAGCTTTGATGGGCGTTGAAGCGCCGCCCAGAGCCAGATTCCTTCGCACTTTTTGGAGTGAACTATCAAGAACACATAGCCACCTCCTCTGGCTGGGGCTTCTGGCTGACTGTATGGGCTTTGAAAGTTTGTTCATGCAAATATGGCGGGCTAGAGAGATAGTCCAAGATCTCTCTGAGATGACCACCGGGCATAGGGTAATTCAAGCCAGTAGCGTGGTTGGTGGGGTGAGAAGGGACATTGATAAAGATATGGCCAAGGAGGTAGACAAAAGACTCGTTGCTCTTAAAGAAATGTTGGACAGCACTGTTGCTCCTGCGTTGTTCCATGACCCTACTATCAAGCGCCGTGCTGTGGGCAAGGGGATGCTGTCTAAGGAGCAGGCTGAGCTTTTGGGAGCGGTTGGTCCTACTGCCAGGGGCAGTGGTGTAGCTAAAGATATTAGACAAACAGGTTACGCCGCTTTTAAGGAAGTGGGCTTTGAGCCCGTGGTGGAAACTGCCGGAGATAGCTATGCCAGAACCTTAGTCAGGGCTAGAGAAACGTATCAGAGTATAGAAATTATGCGTAAAGCCTTGGCAATGATGCCAGACGGTGAGATCTTAGTCAGGGTTGACGGCTACCCGGAGGGCGAAACAGTTTCTAGATGTGAGCAACCCCGGGGAGAAGTTTTCTATTACTTAAAGGGCAACGGAACAAATCATCTGGAGAGAGTGAAGGTGAGAACACCAACCTTTGCCAACGTACCCACTTACTTAGTGATGCTGCCTGGCTGTGAGATGGCTGATGTTCCTGTGATTACCCTATCTATTGACCCTTGTATAGGTTGTACTGAGAGGTAATTTAGAAATGCGGATGCTTCCGACGATTGTGAAAAACCTCTTCTCCCGACCTGCTACCAGACGTTACCCCTTCGAGGACATAAGAGAGCCTTTCCCTGGATACAGAGGTAAAATTTATCTGGACCCCAATAAGTGTGACTTATGTGGTGATTGTGCCCGAGTATGTCCTGCCGATGCTCTGGAAGTCAGTTTGGAAAATCGGCAATGGAAATACGACCCCTTCAGATGTATCTATTGTGGTACATGTGTGGAGACCTGCCTCCCACAAGCACTAAGCCAAGATAAGTATTACACTAAACCTGCTGCGGTTAAGGAAACAGAGACGATAAGCGTGCCCATTTAGTACTTTAACCGACCCCACTGGTGTCATTCCATATACAGCGTCCTTAAAAATAATCGCCTATATCCCATTAAGGCCAAGCCAGCTTGCTAATAATGCTGCGTGAGGCAGATCTACGCATTAAGTTCAGGGTTAATTTGACAATTCGCACGTTTAGCTCTACTATTTAACAAGAATAAGTTAACAAAGTATGGAGGCAAAAATGCGAGAAAAGGTACAAGCAGCCCTGGAACAGGTGAGGCCAGTATTGTTAGCCGATGGAGGGGACGTCCAACTAATAGATGTCAAAGATGGAGTGGTAACATTAAGGTTGACCGGTGCCTGCGGTGGCTGCCCCATGGCAACTATGACCTTGAGGGGTGGGATTGAACGGGTGCTCAAGCAACAAGTGCCTGAAGTTAAGGAGGTGGTGGCTGTCTAACTGTGGCAGCATTTCAAGAAGAGGACAGAAGCGAACCAAGGTGGAGACTTAAATGCCTCGGGAATATTTTATCTGCCATTCTTGCGGTGAAAGAGTAGAATGTAGCGGAAAGAAGCGACCTTGTGAGGCGCTCACTGGCTGGCTCATGGTTTCACGATGGAAGGGTCCAGAGGCAGTTGAGCATTACAATTTTTGCTCCTTGATTTGCCTCAAAACATGGATGGATGCCCAGTTTCCTCAGGTCCCCGATGTATTCCTAAGAGCTTTTGAGAAAGGAAAGGACTAAAAATGCCCATCTATGAATATCTTTGTCCTAATTGCAGCTTTAAGTTTGAACTGCTTCGCCACCAAAACCAAGCAAACGAAAACGCCTCCTGCCCCCGCTGTCACAATGGCGCTACACGAATATTCTCCTCTTTCGCCTGCTTTTCCAAAAGCAGTGAAGGACCATCTACCCCGATTGGGGGAAGCTCCCCTTGTAGCTCATGCTCTGCCACAAGTTGCGACACTTGCCAAATATAGCTCTCTCACAAGTAACTCGAAGAGCCCTAATTAAGAGAACACTAAATGACCGGCCTGTGAAAATAAACGCCAGACATGAATTACACTGGTGAGCCGAACTGGTTGGGATAAGGTGCATTGAAATTAAAGGACGAAGTAGTTTACAATAGGGCGGCTTGCTTTACTGCACTAAATGCATGAACTTGGAGTAACTGAAAACATAGTTAATATTGCTTTAGCCAAAGCTGGTGAGGCGCAAGCTAACAAGGTCATCCAAATTAACTTAGTAATTGGCGAGTTGTCAGGATTTGTCCCCGATTGTATTCAGTTTTATTTCGATTCTCTTAGCAAAGATACCATCGCTCAAGGAGCAGTACTCCACTTTGAATCGGTGCCAACTCAATTGCGTTGTCGGAATTGTTCCACGATTTTCCACCCCCAAGACACCCTATGGTCTTGCCCTAAATGCGGGGGGCAGAGCGTAGAAATATTTAAGGGACGAGAGCTTTATATCGAAAGCATGGAAGTAGAATGAAAAAAATAGAAGTCATCCAGAACGTTCTGGAGGCTAACGAGACCATAGCTAGCCGAAATCAGCAACTGCTGGATAAGCATAAGGTTTTCGCTATTAACATTATGTCAGCTCCAGGCGCTGGCAAGACGAGTCTTATTCTGCAAACTCTGACAAGGCTGAAAGGCAGGTTGAACATAGCTGTTATCGAAGGTGATGTTGCCTCCACAGTAGATGCTGAGAAAGTGCAGAGCAAGGCAAAAACAGTAGTTCAAATAAATACCCGCAATATGCCGGAAAGTTGCTCCTTAATAGCTGCCATGATTGAGTCAGCTCTAAAGGACATGCCCCTGGATAACATAGACCTAATCTTAATCGAAAATGTGGGCAATCTCATTTGCCCCGCTGAATTTACCCTGGGAGAACACAAACGAGTGGTGATTTCCAGCCTGCCTGAAGGTGACGATAAGCCCATTAAATATCCCCTGATATTTATCGATGCCGATGCTGTGATAATAAATAAGATGGACCTTCTTCCCTACGTTGATTTCGATATTGCTGCCTTTCGCCGTTCAATCGCAGGGCTAAACCCTAAAGTTGAAGTTTTCCAAGTTTCCTGCAAGACCGGCGAGGGGATAGAAAGATGGTGCTCCTGGATATTGGAACAAGTAAAAACCAAGGCCACAAAGCGATAGAAGTTTCACATACCTAGTAAACCTCATCAGCTCGAGAAGGTTAAGCGATACCACAGCAACTAGCTAATATTCTGCCTCCGTGCGAAGGTAGAAAATGAGCTACCATCCCTGTCTGGCAACAGGCCCAGCAAGAGCAGGCCTGAGTATCCTTTTAGGAAGCAGTGTCTGAGATTGTACTGCTATCTTCTGAAGTTTTAGCCAGCCGAAGTCCTAATTTTCCGGTTAGATTTTAGATGATTTAAACCGCCACTCATAATTTACCGACTTTTTTATCGAATGCGCATAAAATTCTGGCAAGAATCCCGAAAAAATTGGCAACGTGTAGGGGTGATATACTATTAGCGGTTGGGGGAAATGTTAGAGATGAAGAAAGAGAAAAAGCTTCTATTGTTCTTAGCACTGGTTCTTGTTGGTGCGTTGCTTTTTAGCTCTGTCCTGGCTTCGGCCGGTGAAAATCCTGGCCGTGGAAAGTCACTGGCGGAAGCCAGAAAAGCCCTGGAACAAGAACTCTTGCCTCTGGCTGGCGCCGGCTTTGTTGGCATCGCCCATTCGGAAGCCGAGGGCGAAATTACTGTCTTTGTCGAGAATGAACAGACGAAGCAAAGAGTGCCGCATTCCTTTGAAGGCTACGTGGTGCGGACAGAGGTTACCGGAAAAATACAAACATTTTCCACTCAGGTAGCGGAGCCCCTAACCGATGTTAACGATGATAGGCAAGGCGAGGTCAGACCTCTGGTCGGCGGGACAAGTATGTCAGCCCTCGTCACGAAAGTGGCACGAAGATACCTGTACGCCGGAACCCTGGGCATGGTCACCTACGACAACATGATTCTGTCTAATGCCCACGTTATCGCTATGAATCCGGAGACGTATGAGTTTCTCGACACAGGAACACCCATCCTCCAGCCCGGGAGTGGCGACGGAGGAAGGTTAGTCAATCGGGTGGGGGAACTCGAGGCATACATCCCTATTGACTTTAACCCTGGTGCGGAAAACTATGCTGATGCTGCTATAGGCAGTATTGATGATGGTGTTAGTGCATCTCCCGGCGAGCAGTTTTATGAAGAAGGTGATTACTGGGTTGAAGGGTGGACCGAAGTCTCTCAAGGAGATATCGTACGAAAATCTGGGCGCACGACTGGCGTAACCACCGGCGAGGTGTTTCAAACCAATGGCTCTATCTGGATTGGATACGACGACCAATCAGCTTATTTCGTGGACCAGATTGTTGTAGCTCAAGAAAATTGGTCCTTCGCCGCGCCCGGTGATTCAGGCTCCGCGGTGGATAAAGATGGAGAGTTCGTGGGACTGCTTTTTGCTGGCTCTGAAAACTGGGCGTTCATTAACAAGGCAGAGCACATTACTGAGGGGCTTGGTATCGCTGTTGAGCCTCCGGAGGGTCGCTATAGCCTCACCATATCCAGCACCCCTGGCGGTTCGGTAGCCATCCCTGGTGAGGGGATGTATACCTACGATGCCGGGACGGTAGTCAACCTTCTTGCTGTGCCTGCCGAACACTACCGTTTTGTAGAATGGACTGGCGATATAAGTACCATCGCCGATGTTTATGCTGCCTCGACCACCATCACCATGAATAGCTCCTACTCCGTTACCGCCAAATTCGAACTAGAACCAGGTTGGTATAGCCTCACCATCTCCAGCACCGAAGGCGGCAAAGTAACTACTCCCGTTGAGGAGACTTCTATCTACGCTGCTGGCACCGTGGTTAACCTTGTTGCCCTGCCTGTCGAACACTACCGTTTTATGGAATGGACTGGCGATGTAAGTACCATCGCTGATGTCTACACTGACTCGACCATCATCATTATGTACAACTCCTACTCCATCAGAGCCAACTTCGAACTAGAAGAGGATTGGTATAGCCTCACCATCTCCAGCATCGAAAACGGCAGAGTAACCGAACCCGGCGAGGGGACTTTTATCTATAACGCTGACACCGTGGTCAACCTTATCGCCCAACCTGACGAAGGCTACCAGTTTGTGAAGTGGACAGGCGATGTGGATACCATCGCCGATGTTCATGCTGCCTCGACCACCATCGCCATGAATAGTTCCTACTCCATCACCGCCAATTTTGTGTCGTCGTATCCCGGACCTTTGGCTTTATTGACGATATCCAGCACCGCTGGCGGCTCGGTAACCACCCCCGGTGAAGGAATGTTCTCGTATCCTTTGGGCACCGAGGTCAGCCTTGTGGCTGAGCCTGACCAAGGCTACCAGTTTACCAACTGGTCGGGTGATGTACACACCATTGCTGATGTCAACGCTGCCTCAACCATTATCACCATGGACAGCTCTTACTCCATCAGAGCTAATTTTAGTGGAACTGGCTCGCCGTGCTGCACCGCCACCGTAGCCTACGGCAGCCCAATGGCCAAGGAACTAGGAATCTTGCGTGAGTTCAGAGATGAATACTTGATGACTAACCTGGTGGGACGAGCCTTCGTAGATTTCTACTACAGCGTCAGCCCGCCAATAGCCGAGTTCATAACTGAGCATCCCAGCCTGAAGCCAATAGTGAGGGTCGGGTTATCGCCGGCTGTGGCCATAAGCGCCGTAATCGTCAACGTTTCTCCGCCCTAGAAGACGACTATAGCAGGCTTGTTGGTACCGGTTTCCGTGGCACTGGCTGTATGGGCGGGCAGAGGTTCAGACTATACCCGAGGGTGAAATTGCACATTGGCCTGCTGTAATACCTCCACGACCGTGGCAATGCTTTCCTGGCATAAAAACCTTCTTTTCCCCTCTGAGACCGTTTAATTGTCTGCCGTAATGAAAGAAGGAATCGGGGTTAAAAGACTGGATATTATGGTAAAATTCCAATTGATGCCCGGCCTATATTATGTCATCCGCCCTATGGAGTACGAGGATATCGCTCAGGTAGCTCAAATTGATAGAGAGGCCTTCCCTGGTGAGTGGGTGTTTCGCTCTCAATCAGCATATAAGCAGGATCTGAATAATCCATCCATCCGCTATGTAGTGGCTTGTAAGAAGAAGGAGGTGTCAGAATCTGGGGGACAAGCGATGCAGAAACTACCTTGGTTCAAACGGCTCTTCAGCTATGAGCGTCGTCTTGGCACATCGGAGGACATAGTGGGCTTTTCGGGCTTCTGGATGATGATGCAGGAGGCACATATCATTGCCATTGGTGTCAGAGATGGTTATCGTCAACTTGGCATAGGTGAAGGGTTGCTCATCGCAACCATTGAACTAGCACAGATATTGAATGCTAATATAGTCACTTTGGAAGTACGTGCTTCTAATAGAATAGCTCAGGAACTCTATAAAAAACATGGCTTCCAAGTGGTGGGAAGGCGCCTGAGGTATTATTCCAGCGATGGAGAGGACGCTATAATCATGAGCACGGATAATATTACCTCTCTGCCATTTCAAGCATCTTTTCAGCAATTGAAAAAAACCCATGTCCAAGAACACCCCGAAATTTTTGCCCAGCTCCGCTAACTATATTTATTCAGGATGGCCTTAAAGGAATCTATAACAAACCCTAGCTGTTGCCTATCAGCAGCAAATGTGGAGAGTTTGAAGGACCTGGCTAAGCCTGGCTGTGGTCCCCAAATGCCTCTTTCCTTTAATTCTTTATAGAGGAAATATCCCCTCTCTCGAACTTTTTTGGAGATTTCGTAGAGGGCAGGCGCTTCAAAGTGTAATAAGTCATGTCTATGTGGTTTTTCCCCTAGCTGCTCAAAGCCTAATTTCTCAAGCTCAGTGGAAAACCACTGTGCTTTAGATACCTGTTCATCCCAATGGTTGACTCTTTCTTTCACATAGGGAAAGGAAGCCATGAGTGTTATTAGAGGAACCCCCCTTACGGTACAGCCAAGAAGCTCAATCTCTTTATTGCTATGTGTGCCAGATTTTCTCAATACTGTCTCTTCCCACTTCTTCTTCATTCCCAATACCCCAACAGGTCCGGCGGAGGCCATGCTTTTGTGCCCGCTGCCAGCGATGAAATCAGCCCCTATCTCTTCCATGCTTATAGGCATTCTGCCCACAGCGTATGCCCCGTTAAGGATATAAGGGATGTTGTATTCCTGAGCGATTTCTCCTAACCTTCGGGCATCAGGAAGATTGCCATAATTACCATCGGGATAAGTTAATAGAATTAGCTTAGGGGCGTGTTTCTTTATGAGCGGTGCGTATTCGTTAACGTCGATTCTAAATTCCGGATGTCCGGAGTGAGGCACTTCGATTACGTTTAGCCCCACCCTTTCAGCAGCGACGACCGTTGTATAATGCCTGTTAGTATCAACGAGAATTGAGTCCCCCGGCTTGGCTAGAGAATGCATGACCATGAATTTAGCTTCTCGGGCTCCATGGGTTATGGTGGCAACCTCACAGCCTAAAAATTGAGGGAGAAGTTCCTGGACGAAGTCTCGGATGGGAGGATTGGTTACATTACACAAACTGCCCTGGCAAAAATCACACACGGAATATCCGTCTCCAAACTCCACCAAAGCTTGCCTGGCAGCTTCAGTAAGAATGCCACCTGTCTGTAAAGGCATGAGGTTAATAAGCCCCCTATGTTCCCTGCGTAACCCGCTGAGCTTCTGTAGTGACTTACTACTTTTCTGTTCCATCTTCCCCCTCTCGGTCAAAAGCGTTTAACAACCCGAACTGTCATTGCGAGCGAAGCGAAGCAATCTACTTTGCTCCACAGATTGCTTCAGGACTCCGTCCTTCGCAATGACATTATCCAAGTTCCTAACCTTTAAAGTTTAAGATAATTGTGAAACGCTAGAATCAAAGCTTGGTAATTCTAACAAGAAATCAGATAGAAATCCAAATGTTTAACCTTGAATTTTGAGTGCTCAACGGTGGCGGGAGGCTGATTTCAAAAGTGCCTGGGCCAATCCTGCTAAACAAAGTGGACTTTCATTGGATTTAGTCCCTTAATTAGATAACTCCGTATTTAAATCTCCAAATCAGCGAAGAATATATGTCTTATCTTGCGGGGATATTTACGAAAGCCAAGCTAACCAACATTAACTAGCCCCATTAGCAAAGGGGTAACAAAGGCCTCTATGATGGCTGCAACGGCAAGACCAGGAAGAATCCACCTCAAGTAAATTCTAAGGCAATCTGACAACTGTAATTTTACCCGGCTCTCTCTTCCTCTTAGCCACTTAAGTGATTCCATACCTAGCGTGAGACCCAAAGCAGTGGCTAGAAAGATTATTGGAATCTCGATCACACCATGCGGTACTACGGCAGCTATAACATATCTCCACCCCTTGAGTGATTCAAGCGCGGAGCCCAAGCCTCCAAGGATAAAGCCGTTTAGGCCTATGAAAAGTAGAGGTGGTATTCCCAGTAGGATACCTAAGAAAACTAGCCCGAGAGCCTTGATTGCGTTGTTGATGAATATCACTAAGAACAATAGGATAGCCAGGTTACCCGTCGGTGCCAAGCGCTCTAGTACACCGCCGAGCTGTCTTATAGCCTCCTCAGCGGTACTCTGAGCAATAAGCGTACCTAATACAAGACTAACAAAAAATACGCTGGCCGCCAATATAAGATTCCGAATCAATACCTTTTGTCTGATTATCTGAGTCACCTGCATAATTCAGTCTAAAGCTAAGCAGTCATTGTATCAAACCTTGCTGATTTCGCCAAAATCACAAAATGGCTTTTGGTTCAATTACAACTTCAGTGAGAAATACGATAACTCGCCAGATAGTTGTAAGGAAGAAGGAAACCATGTACGCGAGAGTGACGTTTGACACAGCCCAGCCAGATAAGATTGACAACGCGGTTAAAGCAACCCAGAAAGCCTTCCCGCCACTTCCCAGTGGATCATGGATAAGCCGTACTTTTTATGTTACTTCCTCACTAAAGTCCTACAAATTCCACCTATTAACCTAATTCTGCGCCGGTAGCTATTCCATCCAAACGAACAAGGCGGTTCAAGCCCATAAAGGCGTGGAGTTAATCTCTACTTTGGTAAAGAGGATGACTAATCCTTGAGGGTGCAGGAAACCGAGCAATTAGTGCACTCGTTATCGCATGGTTCAACATGGATGACAATGTCAGACCGGGGAAGACGTTGTTGAATATCCTGCTCTAGGTGGTCACATAGACGGTGCGCTTCTTCCACATCGGCGTTTTTAGGTACTACCAAGTGCAGGTCGATATGGCGCTGGCTACCTGCTTTACGTGTCCTCAGGTCATGAAAACCAACCAGTTGACCTCCGTGTTCCATAATGCAGGACCGTATTTTATCCTCCTCTGATTGCGATAATCTGATATCAAGTAATCCTCCGAACGACTTCTTGATGATATTATAAGCGGCTCTCCCGATAAATACTGCCACAAAGGTGGCAGCAATCGGGTCAAACATGGTGAACCCGGTAAACCTCACAACAAGCAAAGCAACTAGTACAGCGGACATAGTAATTACATCGGTGCTAAGGTGGTAAGCATCTGCTTCAAGAGCTAGGGAATCTTGCGCAGAAGATACCTTAAATAAATAACGGGAAACTATCACATTCACCACGATAGACGCTATCATTATGCCAATGCCGACATCAAGGATCTTGAGGGGTTGATGATCAATTAACCTTTTTATTGCTTCATATATTATTATCCCAGAAGCAACGAATATCAGTGCTCCTTCGGCTACACCGCTAATGTTCTCTGCCTTGCCGTGACCATAAGGGTGGTCTTGGTCGGCTGGTCTATCGGACACTCGGACGCTAATAAATGCAATAATGGCTGCAGCAAGGTCCATCAGACTATGGACGGCTTCAGCAATGAGGCTGATGCTGCCTGTCAGTATCCCGGCAACCAGCTTCAACAAGATAAGAGTGGTATTGGAAGCAATAGAAATCTTCGCTGCCTTCTGCTTACTGGGCATATTGTCTTTAGTTTTGAGTTTCGCCATATCTCTAATTGCCAAACAAAAAACCCACAAGACTGTTGCCTAGTCCTGCGGGTTTAGTTTCCGCTGCTCTACATCTAGCCCGGCCGCTAATCAATAGCGCCTGCTCCAGGCTATATTTCTTACGAACGACTATTTATATTATTATAGCCCATCCTCAGCCAGAGTCAAGTCTTGGTGATACGTTTAATGAATTGCGAATACGGTGCATCTACCCATTCAGCGGAAGCGAACTAGAAGTGGCTGAAGCTTAATTTGGCTTAATGCCCTTCATCAACTTTTCAACTTGGAGATAATGGTTAACAATGCGGCCTTTTGTTCAATTTCAACCCATCACCTTCAGTCGCTAACTAAGCAGCTCGAATGTCAATACAGCCAGAGATTGCTTCGTCCCTCGCAATGACATTATCCCAATTCCCAACCTTTAGGATTTAGAGCTTCTTGGCCTCTATGGCTACAAATACAGCGCCACCGACCTTTATCTTCTTCTGCTGTCCTTCAATATGTTGTCGGACAGCTTCGGGAATCTGTAGATTAAGGTCAGAGAGATGTCTTACTCCCTTCACTTGATAAGTTAAGTTATCGTGGCTGCTTTCTATGGCGGCGGCGGCACCCATGGCTATAGCACGCATATAGTTTATGCCGGTGTGTATTCCGGAAGGCACAATATCACTATAAATAGTGCCATTGGCCACACAGATTTCGTTGAAACCGGCGGGGCCGATTAATCTCTTGCCAGCCTCTGTTTCGAAGATTTTCACCTCAATAGACTTGTCTTTCCAGGCCAAAAATTCACAGGGGGCAATCTCGTCTTTGTGCTTTCGCGCGGTTTCCTCAATGGCCTGGGCTATTTTCTGTCCCCGGTCTGTCTGAGGGCTGGCTATATAGGCAAGGGATTTAGCTATCTCCTCGTCAGAATACTCAACTACGGAAAATTGGGGATATGCTAGCTTCCTCACATCATTTATTTCATAAATAAGCATTCCCAATCGCTCAATGCCAAACCCGGCGTTGAACACAGGGTATTTGATGTCGAAATTAGCTAGCGCCACCGGCGAATACATGCCAATGTCCGCTATCTCGAGCCAGGTGCCTTTATGTTTGATAAAAACCTCCTGCTCCTGACCGGGGGCATAATACTTGGATGTGGCTGTCTTGGTCTCAAATTTGATGTCGGAAAAGCCGTATTGCTGCATGATATCCCTGGTAATCGCCCTTCCCGCATCTAGGGACATTTCAGGGTCCATAACCACGATGGATGCTGAGTGGTGGACTCGCAAATGCCGGGCATCTTCTCTTTGCTCATTGCGATATCTGGGCCCCACAGAGAATAAAGCGACTGGAAAGCTGGCTTTATCTTGTAATGCTGCTAAGGTATGAAACCAGGTAGCCGTCATGTGACTTCTCAGAGTCTTGTTGGAGGGCACTGGCTGTAGTTCTTTTATCTCGGGGAAAACCTTGTCCAAGAGTTCCGTAGCCTGGTAATCAGTGATGCCCAGTCCAGCAATAAGCTCTTCGATAAGATTGTCGGACTCGATCTCCCCTTTTTTATAATTTCTCAAAATGGCCTGCAATTTTTCAATGTCAATTTCTTCTGCTATCTTTTTTATCTGGGCTATTCTTTTCTCACTTAGCCCGATGTCAGGGCGAGGCAATTCCGCTAAATAAAAGGACCTGTCGAGAATAACTCGGGCTTCCGGCCCATATTGCTTGACCACATCACTATCAGGCAGCAGTGTGAGATTCTCGACCTCATCAAAGCCCAGGTTTAGTAAAATCTGGCGAGATTTCTGAATTAATTCCCGTACAAGATGGGGGGTGCCTTTCTTCGGCAGAGAGATTTTGGTGCCGGTGGGGATAAGCTTAGCCGTAGCCATCCAGGCATCGGTAAAATTGCTTTTTGCCTTAGACTTTATTTCACCTGTATCGAAGGTTGCCATGGCCTAAAGTATACCTCAAGAAAGCCATTCTATTCTACGCTCAGCCGCGCTTTCAGCACTTAAACCACTACACATACACAGGGAATAGCTAGCTTTTATTGTTTTTTGTCCTTCTCTGCCGGGGTATCTTCTACCCTCTCCACCTCGATAGTGCATTCTGTGACTAGTGCGGCAATTGCTCCCAGCGCAGCCAGTACCGGAGCTGCCAGGGCCGTTACCGCAGCTACACCAACGCCGGCTGTCAGTGGGATGTCTATCAGGGGACGCCCCTTATGTATTAAACGGACTCTCCTGATATTTCCTTGATGTATTAGCTCCTTGATCTTCTCGACTACTTGGCTCCCATCTACAGTAAACTTCTCGCTTGTCATTGTTCGTACTCTCCTTTCACTCTTAATCTTTACACCTTTGTCTTCAACCATTGTTTCAGCATATTTAGCGCGGCTTCGGCAGCATCTCGCTTGTTTCCCTCACGATTTCCCGGAAAAGCATGTTTCTGACTCAAGCTCGCATCTTTGGCTGCCAGGCCTAGGTAAAATAGCCCCACCGGCTTTTCGGGAGTAGCCCCTGAAGGACCGGCAATGCCGGTATCAGAGACGCATATGTCCACATGCAGTAGCTTTCTGCCGCCTCGAGCCATCTCCAGAGCCGTTTGCTCGCTAACAGCGCCATAATTTTCAATAGTTGCCTTTTTTACCCCAAGCAAGGCAATCTTTACTTCATTGCTGTAAGCTACTACTGAGCCCTTGAAGTAATCCGAGCTACCGGGCACATTAGTTATCCTGTCAGCTATACTGCCGCCAGTAGCCGACTCGACAGTGCCAATGGTCAACAGCTTTCCTGTTTTGGCTTGGTATTCTCTTAGTAGCTGAGCAATTTTTGCTTCCAGTTCTGCCATTATTCGTTAATTTTAGCAAATTTCCTTGCTATAATTCAGCAATGGCTGAATTAAGCGACGTAATCACCTTTCTGGGTACTGCTGGTGCCAGGTTTGTAGTGATTCGTCAATTTCTGGCTTCAGGAGGCGCCTGGCTTAAACTTGGTGACACTCAAATACTCCTCGACCCCGGCCCTGGCTCTCTGGTTCAGGCTGCCAAGAGGAAACTCGATGCCGCGAAACTGGACGCTATTATTTTATCTCACAGGCACTTAGACCACAGCGGGGATATTAACATCATGATTGAAGCTATGACCGACGGAGGGACAAAGAAGCGTGGCACGGTCTTTGCTCCTGCCGATGCCCTAAATCAAGACCCTGTTATCTTGTCTTATTTACAGTCTTATCCTCAGAGCATACAGGTCTTGACTGAAGGCGGGTCTTACACAATAAACGACGTTTCTTTTAAGACCCCGGTCAGGCATAAGCATCCTGTAGAAACATACGGCTTTATCTTTCAAACACCGCGGCATACTTTCTCTTGGATTATTGATACCAGATATTTTGAAGATTTAGCTAATCACTATGAAGGCGATTTGTTGGTTATCAATGTGGTTCGATTGAATCCGGGAGCTCCCATTGACCATCTAGCTCTTCCCGAAGCTAAAAGCATAATTGAGGAACTGAGACCCAAGATAGCCATACTTACTCATTTTGGCATGACCATGTGGCGGGCTAAACCTTGGGAGCTAGCTAAGAAACTTAGCGAAGAGACCGGAATTTCGGTCATTGCCGCCAGAGACGGCCTGAAATTCGACCTGGCGCAATTAGAGAAATAAATAGTAGACAATCTCTACCATAGTAAGTGCTAACTCACCATCGTCCTTCTGAATAATATAATCCCGGCAGCAAATAGGACGACTGCCCAGCCAACAAGCCAATAAAGATCAGGCATGATAGCTGCGAGAGAAGCGCCGTTGATAACAGCCCGGGAGCCATCTATGGCGTGGATGAAGGGAAGAGCTTCAGCAACGCTTTTAACAGCTGAGGGCATACCCCCCACCGAGAACCAGGCCCCGGAGATCATGGCCATGGGAACGATGAAGATCCAGGAAACACCCGCTTGAGACTCGCGTTTGACCAAGCTGCCCACTATCATGCCTATCCCGATAGAGCAAAGCCCGATAAGAAAGAAGATAAGAAAGGCATATCCCAGATTGCCGACAATGGTCAAGCCCAGCGCCATCCCCACGCCAAGATAAATCAGCGCGGAGACGATGAGCACTGGGATAAAGGGCAAGGAATAACCCAGTATGAAATCCCAGGGTCTTGCCGGGGTAGTGAACATTCGAGTCAGAAAGCCCTTCTCCCTATCACCGGCAATTATCCCTGCCGCTGTGGAAATTAAAATCATGAGCCCGTAAACAGCTATCCCAGGAGCAAAGAAATTGACAACATCATTCTTTATTTTGCTTTCCGTTCCTTTTAGCTCAACAATTAAAGGGGGAGCTACTCCCAGGAATTCAGAGCCAACAGCCTCTATTATAGGTTTTACCTGTAGACCTATCATCGGATCTGCCAGTTTGTAGACCAACTCTAAGTTGACAGGTTGCTGCGCTTGTTTTGCCTTTTCGAATCCCGAGGGAATTAATAAATAGAATGATATTCTGCCGTCCTCCAGATCCTCCTGAGCCTGAGATTTTTCACTGTATATCGCCTCATTCAGCTCGATAGCCTCTATGCTTCCAAGATATTGTATAAAAGCAGAAGAGGTTTGAGAATGGTCTTCATCCACTATGCTCATCGAGATAGGGCTAGCCTGTGCTCCACCCATGGCAGAGCAAAATACCAGCATAAAGGCAACGGGCATTCCTAGGAGAAAACCCAGTAGCACAGGGTTTCTATAAATCTCCTTCAGATTCCTTTTGCCGATTTCCCAGAACTTCATTCCCTTCACCTCCCTTCTAGTCTCTAAGCTTCTTTCCCGTTATCTGGATGAAGACATCCTCCAGAGTTGGCTGCTCTAGAGCGGCGGAATAGACGGTAACTCCTCGAGAATGGAGATAGTCCACGATCTCTTTGAAGTCTAAGTCCTTGTGGGAGATCTTAAGCTCCCCATTGACCTCCTCCACCCTGGAATATTTGCTTTGTAAATCCTTCATGATTTCGGCGGTGAGGTTCTTTACTGTGACAATTATGCTGCGCATCTCAAGGAGATTTGTCTTTAGCTCTTGAGGCGTACCCAAAGCTACAACCATTCCTTCGTCAATAATCCCGATTCGCTCGGAGAGGGAATCTGCCTCCTCCATATAGTGGGTGGTAAGCAAAATGGTCTTCTTTCCTTTGAGTTGAGCTATATATTCCCAGATGGCTCTTCTTACCTGGGGGTCGAGGCCTAGGGTAGGTTCATCTAGAAATAATACCTGAGGGTCAGAAACAAGAGCCATGGCAATGCTGAGCCTCCTTTTCATCCCTCCGGAAAACTTCCGCACCTGGTCTTTAGACCTTTCCATAAGCCCCATTGTCTCCAGCAGTTCCTTCGAACGTCGGTTTACTTCATTAGAGCTCAGGCCATAGACCTTGCCAATCAAAGCCAGGTTCTCCCAGCAGTTAAGGTGCTCAGAGAGAATGGTATCTTGTGGCGATACCCCGATGAGTTCCTTGACCTTAAATGGCTCCTTAGCAATATCATAGCCCAATATAGAAGCAGTCCCCTTAGTTGGCTTTAAGAGGCAACATAACATCCTGATGGTAGTAGTCTTTCCTGCCCCGTTAGGACCAAGAAGCGAGAAAAGCTCGCCCTTCTCTATCTCCAAATCAACGCCGTTTACCGCTACAAGGCTATCGAACTCCTTAGTGAGCTTAAAGGTTTGTACTGCATTCATTTCTTCGCCCCCCTCTTTTTATAAATAATAACACACTCATTTAGGTCGGAAGGCTTTGAGTAAATTCCATGAAGGCTCTAACATCATCCCCCAGATGTATGATGTATCAACCACGTCTGGATTATTGCATTTCCAGCATCCCTTTGTGATGTTTGCCACCTCACGACGATCCCAGTTTTTCATTATCTCATCGAATGGGGAGGTTTTCACATTTCCATAAGGTCTGTCATGGTTGAAGCAGTTCGTTACGTTGCCCTCGGGAGTCACGGTTGCAAAAACAAAAGGGACACGGCAAACATAAGGCGTCATATCTATTAGGTATCTCTGCAGATAAGCTCGGGAATTATTTATTGGATAGCCCTTCTTTTTTAGGCCAAGCAACTCCCTGGCTGCTTGCTGCTCTGACTCTCGCGATGCCAGAGCCTCCTTGTTTGTCTTCCCGGTTTCTTTCAAAATCCCTTCCTTTGCTGGGCAGACCCAAAGCGATACGCCGAGAGAGCGGGCAAGGTCTGCCATTTGCCCCATCATGTTCTCATTTCCTCGATGGAGGAGACAATTGATTATGATTTTCTTAGGCGAGTTCATCCTCTTTAAGACCTCTATGCCCTGAACAGCCTTGGCGAAAAGACCTGGCATGCCCCTGAATGAATCGTGACTCTTGCTCTCCGGATAATCCAGTGAGACTATAATACAGTGAACTTCTTTGCCGATTTCATGTGCTCTGTCTGGTAGAAGAAATCCATTGGTGATCACGGTCGTAATCATTCCGTTTTCGCGGGAAGAACAACAGAGCCGGCCAAGATCTTGGCGCAAGAGAGGCTCTCCACCCCATATTGCATTTGCTATAAATCCCGCATCCTTCGCGCCCCGATAGAGTTGTTCGATCACACTCGTTTCAAGCTCGTCCGCTTCACTATCACGCCAAATACACGTCGGGCATTTGCAATTGCACCGTCCTGTGATCAGATGTGAGAGAAAAAATGGGCCCCGCCTGCCAAATCGACTTGCCAGCAGAGTTCTAATAAAGCGGGCGATCTCACTCCAACCCCCTAGTGCTCCCGAATCTCGTTGCTTTTCCAGCATGGCACGGATCGCCCCTCTGACATGTGAATTAGCTTTTAAAATTTACGGGCCCCTGCGAAAATCGCCAGATTTTCGTAGGTGGAGTTAAAATGAGAGCTTCTTGGCAACGACATATTTTCCCAGAGGGTTTCCCCTTAAGTATCGTCTGCGCTGGAGAGTTTCACTTCCGTGTTCGGGATGGGAACGGGTGGTTCCACTCCGCTAAAGTCACCAAAAAGTTCTCTGAGTAAGTATAGCCTATCCCAGAAAGAATATGCAAGTTTGTGTGCTGGCTGAAAAGGCGATTTTGTATTTGCTTTCAATGCTTTTCATGGATACAGGCTGGAACACAGGTTCTAGCTATATAATTTTTCCCAACGACGCATATCTTATACATCCGCCATTCGCTTGTACTGAGCCATACCATAATATAGTATATATAGGATAGGTAACTCAGGTCGATTTAACTAAAAACGGGGATAAAAGATATTAGTTTGAGCGGTAGTGAAATAGGAGGTTGAGATGTCTGATGTGATAGCCAAGGTAATATCCCAGAGGGGGACTTGCGCAGCTCAACACAAGGCTGGTGATGAGTTTGTCATCGGACAGCAGACTCCACCCAACCTTTGTTCATGGGCTTTTTACTCCCTTTTCCCCTTTGCCCAAGTCCTGCAATTCGGCGGTTCGTTCCCCTGGGAGCAAGACCAAGACAAGACTACTGTTGCCTGCCCTGACCCAACAAACCCGGTGGTCTTTGAACTAAGGCGCACTCCGCCCTAATGAGATAATCGCGAGGCTTCAGATTAATTGCACCGACTGAGCTGTTTCTTCAAAAGCTGGGCTTCGTGTTCATAGCGAGCAGCCCACGCGGTAGATCCGATGCCCAAGCAAACAAATACAATTCCAAAAAACCCAAGCGGACTCGATAAGGCAAAAAGGAGACTACCACCCATCATTCCCACCGTTACAAGAACTATTGCTAAAATAGTATACATATTTGCCCTATGTTTCGCTTCATCAACTTTCTCCTGGATCTGTAACTCTTGCCATCCTATATCTCCCCTAGCTACACTTTCCCCACATTTAGGGCAAAACACTGCATCTTTATCTATTTTTTCCCCGCAGTATTTACAGTATGACATAGCCACACCTCCCAGTCTATTTTCGGTAAATGCTATTATAAGTTAAAGCTAACCAAAATTCACTATCTTGGGTTAGCATGTACGCCAGGAGATTTTTTAGAGCTCGCAGTAGTATGTCAGTAGCAAGCTTTTCTAATAATACCTAGCCCTTCAGCCAGGGCATCATACTTCTGAGTTTCTTGCCCACAACTTCAATGGGATGCTCTGCCTCATTTTTTTTCATGGCATTAAAGCTGGGGCGGCCAGCCTGGTTTTCCAAAATCCACTCTGTAGCAAAGCTGCCATCCTGAATCTCCGCCAGGATTTGCCTCATTTCCTCCTTGACCAAATCATCGATGACTCGTGGGCCCCGCGTATAATCTCCGTACTCTGCCGTATCACTGACCGAATAGCGCATATAACTCAAGCCACCTTGATAAATCAGGTCAACAATAAGCTTTAACTCGTGGCAAACTTCAAAATAAGCGATCTCTGGTTGATAGCCAGCCTCTACCAATGTTTCAAAGCCGGCCTTTATCAAGGACGAGACTCCTCCACAAAGCACCGTTTGCTCGCCGAAGAGGTCGGTCTCGGTCTCTTCAGCAAAAGTCGTTTCCAGAACCCCGGCTCTAGCGCAACCAATCCCCTTGGCATAGGCCAGAGCTGTGTCTTTTGCTTTCCTCGAGGCATCTTGGTGGATAGCCACCAAGGCCGGAGCTCCTGAACCTTCAGTATAAAGTCTTCTGAGCATATGTCCCGGACATTTAGGCGCTATCATGCTAACATCAACCTCCACTGGAGGCACGATTTGAGAAAAGTGGATACTAAAACCATGAGCAAACATAAGCGTCTTGCCCCGGGCCATCTCCTTCTCAATTGACTCCCGATAGATTCTGGGCTGCACAGTATCCGGGGCGAGCATAACAATTATGTTTGCCTTGCTGGCCACTTCAGCGGCGGTAGCGACTTCAAAACGAGCTTTCTTTGCTGCCTTCCAGGCTTGGGTGCCCGGTAATTCAGCAACAATGACCTGGCAGCCGCTGTCCTTCAAATTCTGGGCATGGGCGTGTCCCTGACTCCCAAAGCCAATAATGCCAATCGTCTTTCCTTTGAGCAAAGCCAGGTTAGCATCCTTGTCATAATAAATTTTAGCCATAATCCCTCCTTGTTAAACTTCAGTTGTTAGCTGTCGGCAGTTATTTTAGCACTGCTTCCGCGAGTTAAGGCTATCTTGCCAGTTCGTGAAACCTCCTTAACACCAAAATCGCGAAGGAGTTTGAGCAGAGAATTCACCTTGTCTTCATCACCGGTCACTTCCACTGTCACTGAACTTGGGGAAACATCAACTATGTTAGCCCGGAAAATGTCCACGATTTGCATAATTTCGTTTCTTGTCGAGGCAGTAGCTTTCACTTTAATTAAGGCCAATTCCCTGGTCACTGTATCTTCTGCGGTTATATCAGAGACTTTGACCACGTTGATTAGCTTCTCTAGTTGCTTTCTCACCTGCTCTACCTGAGCAGAATCGCCGACAGCAACAATGGTCATGCGAGATAAGCCAGGATGTTCGCTACCGCCTACAGCAAGGCTTTGAATATTAAAGGAGCGCCGGCGGAATAAACTAGCTATTCGATTAAGCACTCCCGGTTTATCCTCCACTAAAGCTACCAAAATATGTTTGGTATCAGTCAATTTGCCCTCCCATAGATAAATTCAAAAACCTCATCTTTTGGTCATCGGAATTTTGTAATTGATTCTTAGAATTTTCCCCCCAATACTTCTGGCTTTGATGGCTCGAAAAATCTCGCCAGGCTTTCCCCTGGTGGCACTATGGGGTAGATATTCTCCTCGGGCTCAATAAAAAAGTCGATGAGAAAAGCTCCAGGGTACTCCATAGCCTTCTGTATAGCCGGGATGACTTCCTCTCTGCGCTTCACCCTGACACCAGGAATGTTATATGCTTCGGCAATTTTGACAAAATCGGGATTCCAGAGTTTCGTGTCAACGTAGCGCCGTCCATAGAATAGCTCTTGCCATTGTCTGACCATGCCTAAATACCCGTTGTTCATAATAGCTATTTTTACAGCAATGTTCTCCTGTGTTATGGTAGCTAACTCCTGGATAGTCATTTGAAAGCCGCCGTCGCCGGCAACACACCATACCACCTCCTTTGGACAACCGACTTTAACTCCCATGGCCGCGGGTAGTTCAAACCCCATGGGGCCCAACCCTCCCGCAGAAATAAGGCTGTTGGGCTTGGTATAAGCGAAATATCGTGCCGCAAACATTTGATTCTGCCCCACCCCGGTGACCACTAAAGCATCACCTTGTGTGGCCTCATAGATCTGGTGAATAATGTATTGAGGCAAGAGCTCATCACTTTGCCTAATTTCTTGAGAGGGATACTCATACCTCCATTGCTCTATTTGGGAAAGCCAATCCACATGTTCTCTTTTCTCAATCTCCTCATTCAGAGCTGTGAGCACGCTTTTTATATCCCCGACTACCGGAACCTCGGTAGGAATATTCTTTCCAATCTCTGCGGGGTCGATATCGATATGAATGATACGGGCATTGGGAGCAAACTCCCTAGTATTCCCTGTAGCTCGGTCATCAAACCTCATGCCAATAGCGATAAGAAGGTCAGCGTTTTGCACTGCCATATTGGCACAAGGTGTGCCATGCATCCCCAACATGCCCAGATCAAGTATATGGTTTCCCGGGAAGGAGCTCAGACCAAGGAGAGTGTGAGCCACGGGTAATTGTGCTTTCTCAGCAAATTCCTTAAACTCATCGTAGGCTTGGGAAATAATTATCCCCCGGCCGGCGATGATAACAGGCTGTTCAGCTTCGTTAATGAGCTTTGCGGCTTTCTTAATTTGAGCTGGATGCCCACGAGAGATAATTTTATAGCCCGGCAAATCAACCTTATCGGGATAAACAAAGTCCGTTTGCTCTTGCTGGATATCCCGTGGTATGTCAATAAGCACAGGTCCCGGTCTCCCTGTCTGGGCAATGTAAAAGGCCTCTTTAACTGTTTTAGCCAGCTCAGCAACATCGGTAACCAGATAGTTATGCTTGGTAATCGGAATGGTAATGCCCGTGATATCCGTTTCCTGAAAGGCATCTTTACCAATAACAGGTCTGGCTACCTGGCCAGTTATAGCTACCATGGGTGCGGAATCCATATAAGCGCAGGCAATGCCGGTAACCAGATTGGTAGCTCCCGGTCCCGAAGTAGCAACACATACTCCCGCCTTATGTGTAGCTCGTGCATAGCCATCGGCGGCATGAGCCGCTCCCTGTTCATGGCGAACCAATATATGTCGGAGTTGAGGATATTGAGGGAAGGTATCATATAGCGGTAAGACAGCACCACCGAGAATACCGAAAATAACCTCTACCCCTTCTTTAATTAAACTCTCACAGAGAATCTGAGCACCAGTTTTCTTCATAGAATAGCTCCTTATCCATCAAACACCGCACCAGTGCTGGCTGAGCTTACTTTATCACTATACCTCTTAAGATAGCCAGTTTTAATCTTGGGCTTGAAGGAAGGCAATGAAGCCAGCCGTTGTTTTAGCTCTTTTTGGCTTAATTCCACTTCCAATTTGTGGTCAGGTATGTTTATCCTAATCATATCACCATCTCGCAAAGCCGCTATAGGACCTTTCACTGCCGCCTCAGGAGAGACATGACCAATGGCTGCTCCTCGCGTGCCTCCGGAAAAGCGTCCATCCGTAACGAGAGCTACCTTTTTATCCATACCCATACCGCTGAGGAGAGAAGTGGCTGCTAGCATCTCCCGCATTCCTGGCCCTCCCTTGGGGCCTTCATAGCGAATTACGATTACCTCGCCTGACTTAAATTTGCTCTTCATTATCGCCACCGTAGCCTCTTCCTCACTATTGAAAACTCTCGCTGGACCCCGATGAACTAACATCTCAGAAGCTACTGCAGCGCTTTTGACCACGCTGCCATCAGGCGCTAAATTGCCGAATAATATGCTAATACCACCAGTAGGAGCATACGGTTGTGACAGGGAGCGGATTACCGTTCTATTTTTAACCTTGGCTTTCCTTGCTATGTCGCCTATTGGCTTGCCCAAAATGGTGTTCGCGTCAAGCTTCAGCAACTTTGATATTTCGTGCATTATCGCCGGAATGCCACCGGCTAAGTCCAAATCCTCAATATGATAATCGCTGGCCGGGCTTAATTTGCAGATATGAGGAACGGAGTCGCTAATCTCGCTTATCAGGGATAAGGGGAAATCTATCCCAGCCTCATGCGCTATGGCGGCAAGATGCAACACGGAATTTGTGCTGCCACCCAGAGCCATGTCCACGGCGAAGGCATTGTAAAGGGAATCCCTGGTGATAACGTCTTTAGGTCGAATATCTTTGGCCAGCGCTGCCATGACTTGCTGCCCAGCTTTATAGGCTAATTGCCTGCGCCGTGCTTCCACCGCAGGTATCGTCCCGTTACCCGGCAAAGCCATCCCCAAAGCTTCGCAGAGACAATTCATAGTATTAGCAGTAAACATCCCGGCACAGCTCCCACAACCAGGACAGGCGACCATCTCCAACTCCTTCAACTCAGCTTCGGTCATCTTGCCTTTAGCTACTTCGCCTACAGCCTGAAAGACCGTAATAAGATCAACGGACCTGACAGCGTTTCCCTGAACAAATTTCCCGGCGAGCATGGGACCACCACTCACAAAGATCGATGGTAAATTAAGCCTGATTGCGGCCATCAACATCCCGGGCACGACCTTGTCGCAATTAGGAATAAATACCAGACCATCAAAGGCATGAGCCTGAGCCAGGATTTCCACCGAGTCGGCAATAAGCTCTCGGCTGGGCAAGCTGTATTTCATTCCCGGATGGTTCATAGCGATACCATCGCAAACAGCTATGGTATTGACCTCAAAAGGCACCCCACCTCGACTGCGAATCCCTTCTTTCACCGCCTTGGCAATTGTTTGTAAATGAGTGTGCCCGGGGACAATCTCACTAAAGCTATTGATTACTCCAATAAATGGCTTATCCCAGTCATCTGAAGAGCAACCGACAGCCCGCAACAGCGCCCTGTGAGGCGCCCGCTCGATTCCTTTCTTTATCATGTCGCTTCGCATTTAACCCACCTTATGAAAAATCTTACAGTTTTTGTGGAGACCCGATAAATTAAGGTCAGACTTTTTGGGGTTGATTTAACTTATGCTCCTCAAAGGAATTATGTCGCATAAAATAGCATAATACCTAGCCAGCGTCAATACGATATCTTTTTGGACTTTGGGCCTCGGTTTGTATTATAGGTGAATTTGGGCTAAAATACACAAAGCCATGTGTTTAGCAGTGCCGGTAAAAATTGTTTCCATAGATGGGGATGAGGCGGAAACGGAAATCGCCGGGGTAAGGCGTCGAGTCAGCATTGCTTTTACTCCAGAGGTTAAGGTGGGGGATTATGTATTGCTTCATACGGGATATGCCATAGGCGTTGTAGATGAGGCTGAAGCCGAGGAGACCCTGAAGCTCCTGGAAGAGATAGCAAGTCTAAGTGAAGTTCATTGACGAGTATCAAGACAGCAAGCTAGCCAGGGGGCTAGCATACAAAATTGCTCAGCGCTCCACCAAAACCATAAGACTAATGGAATTTTGCGGTGGGCACACGCATGCCATATTACGATATGGAATTCGCCGATTAGTTCCCAAAACGGTGGAAATGAGGTCGGGGCCAGGCTGCCCTGTCTGTGTTACCGCAACCGCTGACCTTGACAAAGCCATCGCCCTGGCACATCTGCCCGACGTTATCATCACCACTTTTGGGGATATGATAAGAGTTCCCGGCAGCTATTCGAGCTTGCAACATGCGAAAGCTGAGGGAGCAGATGTCCGAATAGTGTATTCCACTATAGATGCTGTAGAGATAGCCCAAGCCAACCCCGAGAAATCAGTCATCTTTATCGGCATTGGCTTTGAGACCACAGCGCCCACTATTGCTGCTTCCGTACTTAAGGCACAACAGGAGAAAATAGAAAACTTCCATGTTCTATCCCTTAATAAGCTGACCCCGCCGGTGATGAAAGCGCTGCTCGACTCCGGCGAGATAAAGCTAGACGGCATCGTCTGTCCCGGGCATGTCAGTGTTATAATTGGTTCTCATCCCTATGAATTTATCCCACGGGATTATGGAGTGGCCTGTGTCATTTCGGGATTTGAACCACTGGATATCTTGTTATGCATAGATAAGCTCGTGGAACAAATTGAAAAGGGCGAGCCCAAAGTGGAGATAGCTTACCCCCGAGGAGTAAAGCCCGAGGGCAATAGAAAAGCCCGGCAACTGATGGAGGATGTTTTTGAGATTGGCGAAGCTAACTGGCGGGGCATTGGAATTGTCCCTCAGAGTGGCTTGAAAATTAGAGGAAAATACAAACGATTTGACGCCGACAAGGCTTTTTCAGTGAGCCTGAAACCTCCGAAAGAGCCTAAGGGATGTCGGTGCGGGGATGTAATCCGTGGCGCAGCTACACCACTTGAGTGCAAACTCTTTAGAAAAGTCTGCACCCCGGAACGCCCTGTCGGTCCCTGCATGGTCTCCAGTGAAGGCGCTTGCGCCGCCTATTATCAATACGGGACTCCGGAAAATTTGCCAGATTTTTAAGGTAGATAGTGCCCTGCAAATGCTAGTCAATTGCAAAACTGTTTATGATTCTCCCTCCCCTAGCGGGAGGGAGCTAGAGGGAGGGGGATTTCACCCTCACCTTAATCCTCTCCCTTCAAGGGAGAGGAATTTTATACGATATTATGCAGTTAACTAACGAGGTTTTTCATGGCAGCTAGAGATGGAGCAGGCTTATGGATGACAGCATTCTTTTAGCCCATGGCAGTGGTGGCAAATTGAGCCACGAACTAGTGGAGAAAAAATTCCTGCCCTTCCTGGCCAATCCGGCACTGAATAAATTAGATGATTCAGCTATTTTCGAAGCCAGCGGGCGACTGGCTTTCACCACCGATGGCTATGTGGTAAATCCCATCTTTTTCCCCGGCGGCGATATCGGCAAGCTAGCCATTTGCGGCACGGTGAACGACTTAGCTATGAATGGAGCCAATCCTCTATATTTGAGTCTCTCGGCAATCATAGAAGAAGGCTTTCTCTTAAGTGAACTTGAGCAGATAGTGCAATCAATAAAGAAAGCTGCTGAAGAAGCCGAGGTAAGTATCATCGCTGGAGATACCAAGGTGGTAAATCGAGGACAAGCTGATAAGTTGTTTATCACTACCTCGGGAGTAGGGATAGTCCCTCCCGGAGTTGATATCTCAGGAGCTAACGCCAGAGCTGGAGATAAGATCCTGCTGAGTGGCACCATTGGCGACCACGGTATAGCTATAATGAGTCAGCGCGAAGGATTAAAGTTCTCCATGACTTTGAAAAGCGACTGCGCTCCATTGAATAAATTAGTGTCTCAGATGCTGGAGGTCTCGTCCGGGATTCATTGTATGCGTGATCCCACCAGGGGTGGGCTAGCGACCACGCTCAATGAATTAGCGCGGCAATCAAAGGTAGGCATCGTGATAGAAGAGGCTAAGATACCAGTGAAGGAAGAGGTTAAAGCTGCCTGCGAGCTCCTGGGACTGGACCCTATTTATGTGGCTAACGAAGGCAAGCTGGTAGCTATAGTTGACCCCGCCGATGCCAATAAGATTCTCGTCCAAATGAGAAAAAATAGCTATGGTAGAGAGGCTGCCATCATCGGCGAGGTAACCAAAGAGCACCCGGGAAAGGTGATAATGAAAACAAAGCTCGGCCCCTCCCGAATCGTGGATATGCTATCCGGGGAATTGCTACCTCGTATCTGCTAGTTGGTTTGACAGCCAGAATTTACCAGTGCTACACTTCGTTCACCTGTGAAGCGCATTGGCATTCTGTATCACCCTCTACGTGAGAAAGCCCGCGACTTAGCTGAAAAACTGGAAGAGTTTCTATCTTCCCGGGGAGTCTCTTCATGGCGATGCTCAACCCGGGACGAGGATGAAGCTAAATCCCAGGTGGCCGGCACAGAGTTAATTCTCAGTATTGGCGGAGATGGCACTGTGCTTCGTGTTGCGCGAATCGTAGCTTCCTTGTCGGTGCCCATTTTAGGTATAAACCTGGGCAGGCTGGGATTTATCACAGAGATAGATGGCGACGAAGTTTTGTCTCATTTGCCCGGTTTGCTCAAGGGGAAAGGCTGGATTGAGGAAAGGGCCATGCTCGAGGCTCAAGTCGGAGACAAAAATTTTCATGCCTTAAACGATGTTGTGCTACGAAGTGTTGCGGTTCGCCTGGTTAACATAGAAGCCCAAATTGATGGCACAGCTATAACCACTTACCGGGCCGATGGCGTAATTGTGGCCACCGCTACCGGGAGCACCAGCTATTCTCTGGCCTCTGGCGGACCAATTCTTCATCCTCAATCCAAGGAAATCGTCCTCCAACCAATATCCTGCCACCTGGGTTTGAGCCATGCTCTAGTACTGTCTCCGCAGAGCATAGTCGATTTGAAGGTTGCCCCGAGAGAAAAGGTCGTACTTAGCATTGACGGACAAATTGAATTGCCATTGTCCGACGGGCAGGATGTCAGAGTGAAGCTCAGCCCTAACATAGCTCGCTTCTTAAGAATTCACGAGCCAACCTATTTTTATAGTTCGCTGTGGCAAAAACTGGGAGGAAGAAGGAATGAAAGCTGATATAAAGGTTGATAGGGCAAGGGTGAGCGATGCTAACTCCATGCACCGACTGATCAGTCATTTTGCCGATAAGGGGGAGGTGTTGCCTCGCGCCTTATCTGAGATATACGAGGATATCAGAGATTACTTCGTAGTCAGGAAAAGAGGCCGGGTTATCGCTTGTGCGGCATTGCACGTTACCTGGGTTGATTTAGCGGAAATCAGGTCTCTGGCTGTCGATGAACAGGACCAGAACCAAAGGATTGGCTCTGCGCTTATCCAGGCCTGTCTGGAAGAGGCCGAGGAATTAGGCATACCCAGGGTTTTTTGTCTCGTTCGTAAGCCGGCTTTTTTTGAAAAACACAGCTTCCAACCAATCGACAAAACGGAGCTGCCTCACAAGGTTTGGGCGGAATGCTATCGCTGTCCCAAGTTTCCTGACTGCGATGAGGTAGCTCTTATTCGCCACCTTTGAAGCTCGGCAAGCAAACCGATGCCATTTTAGCTAGGTAGCAAAAGTATGTTGAAGCCGGAAAAGAAGCTAGCTACCCAACAGATTTATCACGGGCGCGCGGTAAATATACGTGTGGACACCGTGGAGAAAACTAGCGGCAAAAAAACCACCAGAGAGGTAGTGGAGCACAGCGATTGTATAGCTGTAGTGGCCCTCGATGAACAAGGTAATATCCTTCTAGTTCGCCAATTCCGCCATGCCGTGGACAGGTTTCTTCTGGAAATACCGGCTGGTGGCATTGACCCCGGTGAAGAGCCTATGGACTCTGTACGCCGCGAATTACAGGAGGAAATTGGCTATTTCCCCCGTAAAATAGACAAATTGGGGGGCTTTTATGCCACCCCCGGCTATGGCACAGAGTACCTCCATTGCTTTTTGGCTACCGACCTCGTACCCGCTCATCTCGTGGCTGAAGATACTGACGAGATCGAGTTGGTCCGCGTTTCCCCGGATGAGATACCTCGACTTATTGCCTCGGGCGAAATCTGCGATGCCAAAAGCATCGCTGCCCTGCTCACGTTCCTCTTTATACGGCAAAGTTAAAAAACGGGGTTAACTCTATTTTTCCAACGAGATTGCTTCGACTGACTTCGCCAGCCTCGCAACAACGTAGAGACGAAGAAAAATAGATTTGACCCTGTGATACACTTGACAGCACGGTGCATATGATATATAATTATATGATATACAATATATTATGAGCTAGGGATTTTGGGGGGAACTGAACTGTTACGTGGCAAGAGTTAGCATCCTTTTGATTACGGTAGCTTTTTTGATTACGGCAGCCTTAATTGCCGGGATGGTAGGCTATGGTTCTGTTCAGTATACCCTCACTATCGCCAGGACTGCTGGCGGCACTGTAACCACCCCTGGCGTGGTGGTTTCTACCTATGCCCCTAGCACAGTGGTCAACCTGGTGGCCACACCAGCTACTGACTACAGCTTTGTCAACTGGACTGGCGACGTGAGTACCATTGCCAATATTACTGCTGCCAACACCAGCATCACCATGAGCGGCAACTATTCCATCACCGCTAACTTTGCCATACTAATACGGGATTGGTATCAATTAAATGCCATCAGGAACAACCTGAGCGGCAATTACCTTTTAATGAATAACCTTGATTCCACTACTGCCGGTTATGACGCACTGGCAATTAACACAGCCAATCAGGGAAAGGGCTGGGAGCCAATCAGAAACTTTACCGGAGCTTTCGACGGTCAGGGCTATGAGATAAAAGACTTGTTTATCGACCGCCCTGACGAAGATAATGTGGGGCTTTTTGGTTATGTTCAGCGTGGGCCTATTATATGGGTGCCTTTCGGTTGTGTTCCTTCTGTGAGCGGGTTCATCACAGATACCGGCGTGGTGAACGCCACCGTGACTGGCTACAGGAATGTTGGTAGTCTGGTGGGATTGCATGACGGCATTACTGTAAGCAACTCCAATTCTACAGGCAACGTGACTGGCAATTATACTGTTGGCGGTCTGGTGGGACTTAATTATGGCACTGTGAGCAACTCCTACTCCACCGGCAGCGTGACTGGCAATTATACTATTGGCGGCCTGGTGGGATTGAATGATGGTGGCACTGTGAGCGACTCCTATGCCACGGGCAGCGTGACTGGCAACTATGAGGTTGGTGGTCTGGTGGGAGATAATTATGGCATTGTAAGCGGCTCCTTCTGGGACACTCAAACCAGCGGACAAGCTACTTCAGATGGCGGGACAGGCAAGACCACAGCGAAAATGAAAAATATTGTCACTTTCTCAAGCACCGGCTGGGACATAATCGCAGTCGCCAATCTCGGTACTCGCAACCTTTCCTACATTTGGAATATCGTTGATAAACAGACTTATCCCTTCCTGAGTTGGCAGCCCGTATAAAATATGATTGTAGGGGCGGGGCTTGTCCCCGCCCCCAAGGCGAGGATAAACCTCGCCACTACATTTCGCCACGGAGATTGCTGCAGCTGGCTTCGCCAGCCTCGCAATGACAGAGGAGGCCTGATAAATCAGGCAACTACAGAAATCTGGATTATACGAAATTGGCAATAACGGCTTGCCCCAGGGAGATGCCACCATCATTACAGGGCACTTGCCTATGGGTAAAAACCTGGAAACCGCTGCTCTCCAGTAAGCTGATTGTTTTTCTCAACAGTAAACGATTCTGGAATACGCCGCCACTTAAGGCTACCTGAGTGATGCCAGTCTCATCGGCTATCAAGTGACACATCTCGTTTATCATCTGGGCTACGGTATTGTGGAATTTGACTGATATCCTCCCCTTGGAGACACCCTGACGCAAGTCTTCTATTACGGCTGAGAGCAGGTCCCTCAGGCGCACGATTCTTATTCCCTTATCCTCTACTATGCGGTAGGGGTAGCTTTCATTATTACTGGAGATTGCTTCGTCGAGTTCCCTCACTTCGCTCGGGACAGGCCTCGCAATGACAGAAGAAGGCTCTTTGCCATACGAGGCGAGGGCAGCCATTTCAAGTTCCACCGCCGCCTGCCCTTCGTAATCTATCTCGCCCCTTACGCCCAGCAGGGCTGATATGGCATCAAAAAGGCGTCCCATGCTTGAGCTTAGCGGTGAATTTATCTTTCTTTCTATCTGACGCTTGATAACCTCTATTTCAACTTCGGTAACTTGCCCGATAGAAGCCAATTGAGATGGCTTCCCCTTCACTTCGTTCAGGGTCGCAATGACAGCGTTGAGGGCATCTTCCCCTAATAGGGTGAGAACATAGCCGATGGCAGTGCGGTAAGGTCTTTTTATAGCTGCAGCTCCGCCGGGCAAAGGCAGGTATTCCAGATGTCCTACTCTGCGAAAATTACGGTAGTCGGCTACCAGGAATTCTCCTCCCCAGATATTTCCATCGGCACCCATCCCCGTGCCATCGAAGGCCACGCCGATAACTGGAGACTCCAATCCATTATCAGCCAGACAACTGGCGATATGGGCATGGTGGTGCTGCACAGGAACAAGCTTTATACCAGACTCACCTAACTCCCTGGCATATTTCGTAGCCAGATAATCAGGGTGAAGGTCATGGGCAATGATTTCAGGCTCTATGTGGAAAAGTCTTTTATACAGAGATATGGTGCTGTCAAAATGTTCCAGGGTTTCCATATTCTCCATATCGCCGATATGCTGTGATAAGAAGGCATAGTTATCTTTGGTCAGGCAGAAAGTATTTTTCTCCTCAGCGCCGCAGCCAAGCACCTGTTTAGCCTCAAACGAGAGGCGGATGGGATAGGGAGCATAGCTACGCGCCCGCCTTATAAGCTGGCTTGTGCCCCTTTCCACCATGGCCACGCTGTCGTCGTAGCGGGAGTAGATATCCCGATTATGGATTAGAAAGTAATCAGCAATCCCGGAAAGCCTCCGTAAGGCTTCATCATTATCTCGGGCGATAGGCTCTTCACTGAGATTGCCGCTGGTCATTACTAAAGGCCGGCCAGTATCCCTGAGCAGTATGTGGTGAAGCGGCGTATATGGCAGCATGACCCCTAAGAAACGTAAATCGGGCGCTACCTCTCGAGACACAGAAGAGGCCTCCTTCCACCTCATAAGCACGATGGGGCTTTGGGGCGAGGTTAGCAATTTTTCCTCCTCTGGCGAGATATAGCAATGGTTCTTAGCTTCATCAACAGTGGCGACCATTATGGCAAAGGGTTTCGAGGAACGCTTCTTCCTCTGCCGCAATGTCTTAACTACAATATCGTTCGTGGCATCGCAAGCCAGGAGAAAACCCCCTAAGCCTTTAATGGCCACGATTTTCCCCTCTTTAAGGAGCTGACCGGCAGCGGCAATAGGATTCGAATCGGTTACCAGGTTGCCTTGGTTATCAATTAGCTCGACCTGGGGACCGCATTTCGGGCAGGCGTTGGGTTGAGCATGGAAGCGACGGTCCAGGGGGTTATCATATTCCACCTGACATTGGGGGCACATCTGGAAGTAGCGCATGGTGGTTTTGGGGCGGTCATAGGGCATATCCTCGATTATGGTAAAGCGTGGGCCGCAATTGGTGCAGTTGGTAAAAGGATAGCGGTGGCGGCGGTCTTCAGGATTTAGTAACTCGCCAAGGCAAGCCTGGCAGGTAGCAACATCTGGAGATATAAGCTGATATTTCCCTGCCTGTGCCTGGCTCTGCCGAATTTCAAAGTTTTTATAACCGCGGGGTGGGTGATACTCAATAGTTATGTTCTCAATGTGCGCTAGCGGTGGAGCTTTTTCCTTCAGCTCCCGCTCAAACTGCTTAATAGCCTCTACTGCACCTTCTACCTCAATCCTGACATCTTCTGAAGTGTTGTAAACCCATCCCTTAAGGTTGTGTTTAACAGCCAGTCCATAGACGAAAGGTCGGAAGCCGACGCCCTGAACAATGCCTCGGACGCTAATAGAAGCCGATTTGAGGGACTGCCTTGCTGCTTTTGGCATACACTACCCCACGAAAATCTTGCGATTTTTGTGGGGACCCCGCTTAATTTAAAATCAAAATTCGCCTGGGGTTAGTTTATAAGACGATTCCTGAGGAATGCAATATTCAGTGAAATCTATACCAACACGCCCTCGATTTCAGCCATAATTTCTTTGTTAGTGAAGTGTTCAGGAGCAATTGCCGCGCTAGGGCAAGCAGCAGCACACACGCCGCATCGCTTGCACCTGAGGTCATTTATAACTGCTATAGCTCCGTTCCCCGATTTCTCTAATTTGATGGCGTCATAGCTGCACAGGAGAACACAGACTCCACATCCGCTACATATCTCTTGATTGATTTCAATTTCTGGTATCTCAATCTGAAGCTCTAGCATCACACACGCTTTACAACTCTTACACGGGCCGCAGCATAGACATCTCCCAGCCTCTTCCACCGCCTCTTCCAGGGTAAATCCCTTCTCAAAAGGTTTGAAGTTTATCCTTTTTTTCGCCGACAACCATCTAAGTTCAGGTTGAGGTTTGTACTCTATGGCTCTGGGAATAGATGCCTTCTCATACTCCCTCTCTCTCCCTTTCTTAAGGTCTTCGCCCTTGAGGTAGCGGTCTATAGACTCGGCAGCTATCATCCCCTCTCTCATGGCCTCTGAGGCAAAGCCTATTCGCCTGACATCGCCTCCGATGAAAATACCCTTTTTGCGATTGCTCATCAGGGTAAGTGGATCGACGTCAATCCTGCCTCTTTCATCCAATAAATCCTCTTGCTGGAAGAATTTCCTCTCCGCAGCCTGCCCGATGGTAACGAGTAGCACGTCTCCCTCAAGATATATCACGTCACTCTTGTCAAACTTGGGATTAAATCCAATATATCCCATCTGGTCGTAGACCGATGTGCATCGAGGGCACTTTATCTTCCGGAATTTTCCATCCTCACCACTTATCTCTTCTACGCCCCGGGAATAGATAATTTTAATTCCCTCTTCAGTGGCGCCTTCAATTTCTTCAACATCGGCCGGTATCCCATCTTTAGAGGATTTGTCTTCATTCTCCAGGCAAACGAGGGTAATTTTTCCGCCAAGTCGTCGGGCGGTTCTGGCGGCATCAAAAGCCACGTTACCGCCTCCAATTACTATCACTCTTTTGCCCTCAAAAAGCCGAGGACGAACTTTCTTTTGGCTGACGTCAGAGAGGAGGTTCAAACCAAACATGACTCCGTCCAGGTCTGCCCCCGCCACGAGTTTTCCTTCAAAGCTAAGGGGTCGTGGAGTGGGGGTGCCGGTAGCAATAAATACGGCTTGGTAACCTTCTTTTCTGAGTTCATCCAGCGTTTTCTCACCGTCTTTCATTATGTAGCCGAGCTTGACATCTATATGAGCAATCCTGACTAAATTATTCAAGGTGGCATCCATGATATTTTCAGGAAGACGATAGCGAGGAATTAACCTCAGAGCACCCCCCAACTTCGAACTTTTCTCTATAATACTGACCCGGTAACCATTCTTGCTTAGCGTATAAGCGCACATCAGGCTTGCCGGTCCTCCCCCAATCACCGCCACTTTTTCCCTAGTGGGAGGAGCGAACGAAGGTTTTGTCTCCAAGTAGGGCAGATAATGCTCGGCGATAAATCGCAAAAGCATTTTTCTTCTCACTGCCCCAGTTTGGTCTTTATAATTACACTCTTTCTCGCAAAGCCCACAAACGTAGCTGCAGAGTATTGGAAACAGGGGGTTTTTGTCATAGACTTCATCACCTATCTTTAATATCTGGCTGGAGGCTTCTTTCTCATCCAGGGAAAGGCATGAAATCATAACGTGATTGCGTTGAATATCTATTTTAAGAGGACAGCGAACCTGACAAGGCGGCAAATATACCTTCCCGCTGGCTTCATCAATTACTTCCTCAATGCGCGAAGCAACTTTATCTGTCTCTTTCATCATATTTATCAAACCTCCTTTTGAGTCATATACATTGACCTCGAGAGTCATCCTTTCTAGAACCAACTGGGTAGAGTGCAGGTATCATAAAGAATAAACAGCACAGTCCATGTTTTTGACGATTTCGGGCAATTCCTTTCAATTCGAGGCTACCAGTTGTGGGCATAACAACCGCCACATAATACCTCATTTCCGAGTTATTAGCAAGTCGAAGTAGGCTATACTTTAGTCAGACCTTGCACATTTAGCCATTTACCCGTAAAATGCTTGACGTTGCCCCCATCGTCTAGCGGCCTAGGACATCAGCCTTTCAAGCTGGAGATCAGGGGTCCGAATCCCCTTGGGGGCACTTCTTGCGTTAATCTGTCGCTTAATCGATGAAGCACTTGCCATCTTCCAGAAAGTCGGTGCCAAGAAGGATGCGGAGAAGGTGCTCAGGAAGAAGAAGATGCTGAAGGCCTAGGCCCACTACCCGTTCACCTTGTCAATAGTCAAAAATACTAAATTGTGATATAATTATTAATTAGTTACGGTGCCGCCAAGAAAAGTATCAAGAATTACACTTTCACAGCCAGAGCCTTACCTTTTCTATTTTCGGACTAATCTTCCGTTATAATAAATGCTACCCTGCATATGAAATTAAAAGAACTGCATCTGCACAACTTTGGCCCTTTTGAAGATTACTCCCTGGAATTTCCAAGTGACGCAAAATCTTGTATCTTAATTACAGGGAAAAACAATGCCGGAAAAACAACAATAATCCGTGCCTTACGTCTTATCAATAGCGCACTGAAATTTGCACAGTATTCTTCCCTTCCGATAGCAAGAGAACTTCTTAAGAAAGATACTCAAGAGATTGACATAAGTACTATGATATATCGTTTTGAAGAAGCTCAAGCTACTATTGAGGCTGTTTTGGATAATGGAAAACTAATTACTGTTTCTTTAGATAGTAGCACAAATTCCATTATCTGCAGACTCCCAACGCACATTCATTCTTCTTTAAGTCAACTATTTGGATTTCTTCCACCCTTAGGACAATTCGCTGAATCCGAGAGGTTGTTAGACCAAAAATACATAACCAAAAAAATAGATACTACATTAGCTCCACAACACTTCAGAAATCATTTATATCACTTAATTGATGATGCTCAATATCCTCTTATACAACAAATACTGGAAGAAACCTGGGAAGGTATTCAGCTTCAAAAACTTCAATGCGACCCACTTAGTGGCCTTCTTATTTGTTTGTACAAAGACAGTGGTTTTTGTGCTGAAATTGCATGGGCTGGACAAGGCCTTCAAATTTGGCTCCAGATATTAACTCACCTAATTAGATTATCTGAACATCCTGTTTTAGTATTGGATGAGCCCGAAATCTTCTTACATCCAGAGAAACAAAATGACCTGATACAACTCATCCGAGACTATTACCGCGGAACTGCAATTATTGCCACTCATTCCACCGAATTAATGAGCAATGTGGACATCACTCATATCATTCACGTACAAAAGGGTGCAACCCAAGCAAAGGTAAGGAAGTCATCTGACTTACAGGCCATCGAAAGCATCCGAAAAGGCATGGGCAGCAGTCTCAATCTATATGCTTCACAATTTCAAGATGTTGATTGCCTTCTCTTCACAGAACATAAACTAGACTACGACATAGTTATGACCCTTGCATCTCACCTCAACCTAAACAAGAGAACTCAAAACATCCCACTATCAGGCTCTTCGCAATGGAGAAACTACGCAAATTTTCGAGAGGCCTATAAGACTTTCTTTGGCAAGGACATCCACTGTTCAATTCTATTAGATAAAGACTATTATCCTCCCGACTTTCACCAGAGCATTATCAACGATTTGCAATCTAACAACGTAAAAATCACATTCACCCCCGGAAAAGAAATAGAGAATCTATTTCTTGAACAAAAATTCTTGCTGGAACTATTACCAAAGGGTACGAGCCAACAAGAACTTTGTGATTATCTTGATACAATATACGAACAGGAAAGGGAAACTTGCTTTCTCAAATACGTTGACTTCGCAAAAAAACACTCCGATAAATACAAATCCAAAGAGTTCAGCACAGTTTATTCCGAGCTACAGCCTGATTTCAACTATATTTGGAATGACAAACGTCGTCGTCATAACTTAATCCACGGTAAAGATACCTTGGCAAAAGTCCGAGATTATTTCAGAAGCCATTATCACAACGACCTTACCACTCTCTTCCTTACAAATGAGCTAGCTAAACGCCGCAAGCAGTTTATCGGACGGTTTCTCTCTCGCATCCTCTAATTTGCTAACATTTTTGCTAACGAACTTTTCACCACCACGAAAAGCCAAGAGTGACCTGGCGGCACAAATCAAAGCTAAATCGCCAATAAAAAGGTATCAGAAATTACTTCTTTTCACGCTCAGGGACATACCTTTTGTATCTTTAAATTATTATTTTCTTCAATAGAATATTGCTGCTTCAAAATCATCTGAGGTAAAGGGGCGACCTTTCTCAATATTTACTAACAGCAATTTATTTAATATATCGAACGATTCAAGCATTGCTTTATTCAATTTATCATCGGATAATTCTTCTCCGTGAACCGCTTTTGACCTTGCTCCATAAAGTTTCTTTACTTGGTTAAATCTATCCTGACGGGCTACCCCTCTTTCTTCTAAAAGAGAAGCTACTTGAAGTGATATTCTATAAACCACCTCGGAGCTAATTCCAAAAAGAGCTTCTATCCCACTCCATAACTGGGATATTGCCATACGTGGGTCAGATGCATACTGCCAATCTACCGCAGCTGAAAGAGCAAATCGAAATCCCTCTGATTTTGCCGCTAGATAATTGAATTTTTCATAATTATCGTTAATCCAATCTGCATCTTCTTTGGTTAATATTGTCTTTACATTTTCAGGAACTAACAATCTAGTGTGTACTTCTAAAAGTTGCCCTTTAAATGGTGGTAATGCTCTTTCAGGGGAATTTACAGCAGATTCTACTCCCTTCTCTTTTAGTTCCTCTTCAAAAATTCCCTTTGTGCGTTCTTGTTGTCCTGCTATGAAATTCCATGAATATGAACTACATGCGAGTGGCAAATGGGCATTAAAACCTTTCAATTTGATTAATGCTGACGCAAGCCATGCCCGATTTAATGTGTCATATCCTGGCTCGATGGCCGCATCTTGAGCCGTCTCTATTTCACAAACACATCTAGGTAAAAATGGCTCTAACATTGCCCATTCTCTAAATCCTGCCGCACCTGCAGCAGCAAGGTCGAACACCGATATATGATAATCAAGACGCCGAATAGAAACTCCAGACCCTAACTTCAAAGATAATTCTTCAACATCTAGATTCCAAATCAATATATACCAATTACCGGAATATTCTTCCATACCATCAAATATTCTATCACATACTACTAAGTATTCATTGTGCCATTATTTAACAGAATCTTCTTTTATCCCCTATTCCTTCTCTTTCCCACCTTTTGCTAACATTTTTGCTAACGAACTTTTCACCACCGTAAAAAACCAGGAGTGACCTAGCGGTACAAATCGAAGCTAAATCGCCAATAAAAAGGTATCGGGAATTACTTCTTTTCACACTCAGGGATGTACCTTTTGTATCTTCTAATCAAAGCCATACCAGGTGCTCACATTATCCAATGGTTCTCTTTCGGAGCGGAGCTGATTTACAGGGTCATCCCAGTCAGGGTAGCCAACAGATATTCCCAGCACGATAAGCTTGGAATCTGGTATTCCCAACACCTTCCTCAACACATCAGGATACACGACAGCCTGTATTTGAGGAATAGTTCCTAGCCCATACTTGGTAGCCAGCAGCATGATGTTCTCAGCCACCAAACCGCAATCGAATATAGGCCAGATATTTAACCCTGCGCTTTGTTGGTAGAAAGAGCGGTCAATATAGATGTAGATGACGCAAGGAGCTTCGAACAGTCTCAAACCTTGCAAGAGCCACCACATTCTCTTCTCTTTATTCTCCCTGCTTATTCCCTTTAGTTCAAGGACTTTCCTGCCCAGCACACGGCGACGAGTATCATAAGGCTCGGGAAATTCTCGAGTAAGAGGAATGTCTGGATTGAGTTCTTCTGCCTTCTCAACGAAGGCTTGCCTTATTTCCTCCAGCTTTTTCCCAGTCACTATAGCGAATTCCCAGGGCTGAGTATTATCATAGGAGGGAGCTCGCAAAGCCAGTTCCATTATCTCCTTCAAAATTTCTTTGGGTACAGGGTCGGATTTAAAAGCTCGAATACTCTTTCTCTGATTAATAGCTTCAACGATTTCCATGCCTTGGCTTTCCTCCTTATATTAGTTCAGAATTTCTTAGGCGTCCTTCTTAAGCTCCTCAATAAAACAGGGGAGAACCTCACGCAAGTCGCCAACAATGCCGATGTCAGCCATCTGAAAGATAGGAGCCTGTGGATTCTGATCCACAGCCAGAACTACCTTAGAACCCATAAAGCCAGTAGTGTAGTGCATCGCTCCTGACGCTCCCAGACTTACGAAGAGTCCCGGGCTAACCGTTTTACCGCTCTGCCCTATCATCCGGGCTTCATCAACCCAGCCTTTATCCATGGCTGGTCTGGTGCCAGCAACAACTCCTCCCAGGATATCAGCTAATTCCTGTACCCTGGAAAAGTCACCCAGGGCATTCATACCCCAACCCCCACAAACCACAACATCAGCCGACTCCAGTGATTTACCCTTGGGCGGCTCCTCAACCACCTCCACAGTCTCTATCCGACTGAAATCTTCATCCCTTACATCAGGTTTGACCCTGATTATCTTGCCCTTCCTATTTTCATCCCTTACCGCCTTGGGTAGCACCCCGGGTTTCACGGTGATCATCTGCGGTCTTCTTTGTGGGCAAATGATATGCATAACCAAATTGCCACCCCACCCAGGAACTACGTGAATGAGATGAGGAGTGTCACCAACCTCGCCAACATAAAGGTCGATGCAGTGCGCCGTCAACCCTGTCCTCAACTTGGCTGCAACCCTAGGTGCTAGCTCTTTACCAATCTCAGTGGCACCAATCAAAACTATCTGCGGCTCATACTCTTTGATAACCCCGGCCAGCAATCTGGCATATGCTTCACTCTGATAATACCGAAGCCGGGCATCTTCAAGAAGGTAAACTTTTTCAGCACCGTGGAAGACAAGCTCCCGGGCAACTTCCTCAACCTCATCCCCCAACAACACCGCAGAAAGGGTCACACCCATTCTTTGAGATAGTGCCGTCCCCTTGCTCAAAAGCTCCAGTGAGACTTCCTCAAGCCTCCCCCGGCGCTGTTCGCCAATGACCCATATTTCTCCAGAAGTACTCACGCTTTCACGCCTCGTTATATTGCTCCCAGCTCTTTAAGCCGTGCCACAGTCCTGTGAACTTTCTCCTCAGTAGAGCCCTGCATTATTTCGCGCCGCCGTCCTGCCTTGTGTTCATAAACACCGGCGGCACAGGTTGGTGAGCCTTTGAGGCCAATGCTTTCCGGTGGAGCCCCGATATCTTTCGCTTCCCAGATAATCATCTCTTTCTGTGCCACCTCCATAATACTCTGCACTGTAGGCAACCGAGGCCTATTAATATCCCTGGTTACACAAAGCAGAGCCGGTAGCTTCAACCTTATTTTCATGTAGCCGTGCTCTAGGGCACGCCTGACCTCCAGGGTCTTTTCCTCAACAAAAGTGACTTCTTGAACACCGCTCACCTGAGGAATATCAAGGAGTTCTGCTAGTTGAGGGCCAACCTGGGCAGTGCCGCTATCCACCGTCTCGTTACCACAATAGATAATGTCGAACTTGCCCAGCTTTCGGATAGCATAAAATAAAGTATGGGCAGTTGCCAGAGTATCAGCCCCAGCAAATACCATATCGCAAAGGAGAATGCCCCTATCCGCACCCATTGCCAGGGTCTCCTCCAGAGCTTTTTGAGCCTGGGGAGGCCCCATGCTTATCACGGTTACCCTCCCGGAAAACCTCTCCTTAACCCTCAGCCCTTCTTCAAGGGCATTACGGTCCAGTGGATTTATTACTGCCGGGATACCCTCCCGGATAATGCGCCCACTGCCGACATCTAGGCGGATTTCCGAGAAGTGGTCGGGGTGCGGTACCTGTTTAATGCCAACTAAGATTTCAAGCCCCATAGAGCTAGATTACCTTGTAATGGCTGCTCCGATGGTAACCTTCATTATTTCCTGACTGCCAGCAGCCACGCCCAGCTCTAGAGCATCTCTCAGTAGACCGATTACACGGTACTTGGGAGACAACCCGTAAGCGCCCATAATATCCACAGCCTTATAGGCACAGCGGTTGGCAACATCAACAGCATAGAGCTTACATCTGGCTATATCCACTGCCAGGTCTCGGGATGTCTTGCCCTGGTCAAGCTGCCAGGCAGTGCTGTAGCAAAGCCACTTGGCGGCCTCAATCTCCACATTCATATCAGTCAGCATAAACTGTATCGCCTGGAGGACAGCTATCGGCTTGCCATAGAGGATACGCTCTTTGGCAAATTTCAAAGCTATCTCGTAGCAGCCACGGGCAATGCCCAGGGCTACCCCGGCAGCACCTGTCCTGCCGATAGTGGCAATACTGGTCAGAGCACAGACAAGACCACGTCCTTCCTCTCCTATGAGGTTTTCCTTAGGTAGGTGACAGTTGGTCAGAGCAAATTCGTTAACCGGTATAGACCGCAGCCCTATAGTTTCCTCCCTCCGGGTGACCTCAAAGCCAGGTGTGCCCTTTTCCACGATAAATGCGCTGAACTTATCCCCGGTTTTGGCAACAAAGCCCACAACATCTGCTGGGTCGACTGCAGTGATCCAGGACTTTCTACCGTTAACGACGTATTCATCGCCTTTCAGAGTAGCCTCAGTTTGCATACTGGCTGCGTCAGAACCACCGCTAGCCTCAGTCAGGGCAAAAGCACTCACCTTCTCACCTCTACAAAGGGCAGGCAAATACTTTTTCTTCTGCTTGTCATTGCCAAAAGCCTCTATGGCGTACATTAATATATTGCCCGTCTGATGGAAGAAGCCCATCGGTGGATAAACCCGCGAGATTTCCTCAATGATAATCAGCCGAGCCAGATGACCCATAGCTGTACCACCATACTCTTTGGAGTTTATCACCCCGATGAGACCCAACTGCCCTGACCTTTTCACCTGTTCCCAGAAAAATTCACCCTTATTGTCCAATTCCAAAGCACGAGGTGCCAGTTCACTATTAGCAAATTCCTTCACCATATCCCTCAGCATCTCATGTTCTCGACTCAAGTTAAAATCCATCTCTCACCTCCGTATTTCTTTTTCTTAATAGCTATTATTAGCCAAGATTTACTATTTTATCGCACAATGCGGCAACTTTCATAGCTCTACACTTCCAGCACCAACAAGCCTGCTATGACCACCTCTCACCAGAGAAAGTTTTTCCTCTTGCTGTCACTGCGAGGAGCGAGATTCCTCGCTGACGCTTCGGAACAGGCTCCGCAATCCCGGTGGGGCTGGTGAGGGTGGACATTGCCGCGCACCTTTCGGGTGCTCGCAATAACAGAAAAGAACAAGTGTCTGAATGACAATATAATCGCGCCTCCACCCTTAAGGGCGGAGGCGCGGAGTGAAAACGCTTAATTCAGCGTTTTTGGGTCTGGGCAGCTCTCTTTCTACGCACAAAGAAAATCGCCAGTCCCACTATTACCACCGCTGCTATAATCCCGCCAATGAGAGCCCAACGTATTGGCGGTTTCTCCCCAAAGTTAGCTGTTATGGAATAGTTGCCGTTCATGGTAATGGTGGTTTGGGCAGCATTAATATTGGCAATGGTGCCCACATTGCCAGTCCAGTTGACAAAGCGATAGCCTTTCTCAGCCTCAGCCACCAGATTAGCTACTTTACCAAGATAATAGGGAAAGGTTCCCTCTCCCGGTCGGGTTACTTTACCACCAGTGGTGCCGGAAATTGTAAGGTACAGGGCAGTACCTCCCAAATTCCATTTGGCAAGCTCGATCTCAAGTCCTGCAGCGAGCACGGTGCCGTCGGACTTAACCCCCACTGTGTGACTGTAGCCTGCAGCAATTTGCTTGATGTTTGTCCAGGTGCCGATATTGCACTGCCCGAAGTCATTATCTCCCACAGCAACTACAGTGCCATCTGATTTAAGCCCCATCGTGTGAAAGAAGCCTGCAGCAACCTTCACAATATCCGTCCAGTTGCCGACATTGCACTGCCCATACAAGTTGTCCCCCACAGCGACTAGGGTGCGGTCGGACTTAAGCCCCACTGTGTGGAAGAATCCAGCGGCCACCTGGGTGATATTTGTCCAGCCTTCCACATCAAGCTGATTGTAGGCGTTGTATCCCGTGGCGACCACAGTGCCCCCAGCCTCACGTCCCACCGTGTGATAGCCGACTGCAGCGACCTGGACAATGTCTGTCCAATTGCCGACATCGCACTGCACTGAGCTATTGTCTCCCACGGCGACCACGGTGCCGTCGGATTTAAGCCCCACCGTGTGCTGAAAGCCCGCAGCGACCTGGACGATGTCTGTCCAGTTGCCAATATTCAACTGCCCGGAGCTATTGTTTCCCACGGCAACCACAGTGCCATCGGACTTACGCCCTACCGTATGATAGCCGCCTGCGGCGACCTGGATGATATCCTTCCAGCCGCTGACATTGCATTGCCCGTAGTCATTGCCTCCCACAGCGACCACAGTGCCATCGGATTTAATTCCCACCGTGTGCCCAAAGCCTGCAGCAACCTGGACAATGTCCTTCCAGCCGCTGACATTGCACTGCCCCATGTTGCTCCATCCCACGACGACCATGGTTCCGTCGGACTTAAGCCCCACTGTATGCCCAAAGCCTGCGGCAACCTGAATGATGTCCGTCCAGCTGCCGACGTCACATTGCCCGTAGTCGCTGTTCCCCACGGCGACCACAGTACCATCGGACTTAAGCCCCACCGTGTAATAGCCACCTGCGGCAACCTGGACGATGTCCGTCCAGCCGCCGACATCACACTGCTTACCTTCGTTGTCTCCCATGGCGACCACGGTGCCGTCGGACTTGAGCCCCACCGTGTGGTAGCCGCCCCCGGCGACCCAGACGATGTCCATCCAGCCACTGACATTACATTGCCCGTAGCTGTTATATCCCACGGCAACCACAGTGCCATCAGACTTACGCCCCACCGTGTGCCCGGAGCCTGTGCCAACCTGGATGATTCCCGTCCAGTTGCCAACATTGCACTGCCCGTCTTGGTTAAACCCCACAGCGACCACGGTGCCATCGGACTTACGCCCCACCGTGTGATAGCCGCCGGCAGCGACCTGGACGATGCCCGTCCAGTTGCCAACATCACACTGCCCGTTTTCGTTATATCCCACAGCGACCACAGTGCCGTCGGATTTAAGCCCCACCGTGTGCCCAAGGCCTGCGGCAACCTGAACGATGTCCTTCCAGCCGCTGACATTACATTGCCCGTAGTCGTTGCCTCCCACAGCGACCACAGTGCCGTCGGATTTAAGGCCCACTATGTGATAGCCGCCGGCAGCGACCATGGGAGTTATTTGCCCTTGAGCCACATCCAGTGCCATTGCCAATGCAAGGCTGGGGCTACCTACCGCCGAATGAGTAATCGCATAGTCATCCAACACCGACACAGGCACTGATGAAGTTCCTGCTACTGAAGCAGGAAGAGCTAAGCTAAAGACCAGAACTATAGAGAAAAGAGCCAGTAAGAGCATTTTCCTATTTTTCATTGTACCTCCTATTATCCGTCCGAGGCTGTTTAATAATCCCCCTGTCGTTCTGAGGTGGCCCTGGGCGGTCGAACAATCCAGAGATCCTTCCCCTTTCGTTTCACTCAAGGTCAGGGTGACAATTAAACGGCCTCAACAGTTTAGTTTTTCCACGAAATCTTCAACTTATGGTTAATTATTAATATCGCCTGCCCCCTACACGCTCAAGGTGGATTTTCCCGAGGTTTTTTCAGAATTTCATCCGCCTTTTCACTTCTCCCAAGCACCTTCACCAATAAGGGGCACGAAATAGCAACCACCTAAGTTTTCTATCCTATTACCCTTCTTGAGCTTAGAAACTTTGAGCAACTCCTGTTGCCATCGAGAGCCCACAGGGATTACCAATCGCCCATTCCAGGTTAGTTGCTCCAAAAGAACCTGAGGCACAGTGGGAGCACCAGCAGAAACTATAATAGCATCGTAAGGGGCTCCCTCTGGCCAACCCAAAGTTCTGCCAGCTATATGGACTTCGATATTGGAATAACCCAGCTTATCCAGAACCTGCCTGGCCGATTCCGCCAATTCCGGTATACATTCCACGGTAACCACTTTTTGAGCTAACTCAGCTAGTATCGCTGCTTCGTATCCACTTCCAGTGCCCAACTCCAGCACCTTTTCATCCTTCCTAAGCATCAAAGCTTGTACCATCAGAGCCACAATGAAGGGTTGGGAGATAGTTTGCCCGAAGCCAATGCCTAAAGGCCTATCGTCATAAGCGGCATCATATTGCTCTAGTGATACAAAGGCTTCACGCGGAACACGCTTCATAGCTTCAACTACACGCTTGTCGGCAATTTCGTGGTCAAGATATCTAAGTAAATTTTCTCTAGCCCACTCTAAATCCGCCACAGTTCACCAGCCGAAGATATCAACCAAGAACGAAAGACAGTATTATGAGAACCAGAATTATCGCTCCCGCAATGATGCCGATGCGTTTTACTTCAGGCATAACATATTGATAGCGGCTGGTTAAATCTTGAGCTTTTGGGGCTTGAACTTTTGGGGCTTGAACTTTTGGGGATACTCGGGTGGGCGATTTTACCTCAGCAGTCATCGGCGTCAGTTGTTGCGCACGCCTCTCCTGTGTCGCCTGTGCCGCCTGTGTCGCCTTGGCCACTCTAGCCCGCTGTTTAGCTTTAGCACGTCGTGATTTTTTCGCCATTATCCTCTCCTTGGTGCAGATTGCTTATAAACTCTTGTGCTGGAAATATAGGCATGACCTAAAAGTTGCTGGAGTTGACGGAGCTCAGTGCCACTCTGTAATTTACGTCTGGCAAAGCTATGACGCAAAGCCTGTGGTGTGACTTTGCCACCCAGCCCTGCTTTGGAGGCATAACCCTTAATAATCTGCCAGAATCCTTGCCTAGTCAACCTCGTGCCACGTCGGTTAAGAAATAGGGCTTCCTCTCTCTCGTCATATAATAAATCCAGCCTAGCATTTCTGCGAAAATTGTCTAAAATCAAGCTTAAGCGATGGTCAAAAGGAACTTGTCTCTTAGAATTAATATGCACACAATTTTGCTCTAAATCAATATTTTTGACATTTAATGACACTAATTCGCTTATGCGCAAACCAGTAGCATAAAGTAATTCCAGCATCACCACATCTCTTTTAGCTTCCGGAGTGGATAGCTTTGCTGGCTCGGCAAGCAACTTTTGGTACTCAGACGGAGATAAGAAGTTGAGCGAATGCCTGCTAACTTGAGGAGAGGGTAAATTTTGTGTCGGATTCTCCCTCATCCTCCCCGAATCAACCATAAATTTGAAGAACGATTTGGCTGATGCGACTTTGCGAGCGGTTGTGGCCACAGAGTATCTCTTCTCTCTGAGCTTGAGCAAATAGCTCTTCAAAAGCCCATCGTAGGATGTGATTATACCCTTTGCCTGCTCTGCGGTAATAAAGGCTGCCATTTGAGTCAAATCATTGCGATAAGCAGCCACAGTATTCTGAGAATAGCCTTTCTGTTTGGTCAAATATTGAAGAAAGGCATTGATATCCAACTTCATTGCACCCATTGTAACATAATGCGAGTTATTTTGCCTCTATGCAAGCCACTTGCTACAATAAATTTGCCGTGAAATCACAGCAATTAAGTCCACCCAGTGAATCTAAAATCAAATCGACCAGGGGTCCCCAAAAAGTCGCGAAACGTTTTGGGGCTAAATTAAGAGCTTCGCCGGCGAAGCCCGGAGTCTATCTGTTTAAGGACAAAGAGGGCAAGGTTATCTACGTTGGCAAAGCTGCCAATTTGAACAGTCGGGTACGGAGTTATTTTGGCGCTCCTTCTAACCTGTCATTTAAAATCCAACAATTAGTATCCAAAATACAGGATTTCGAGTTCGTAGTTACCAACTCCGAGCAAGAGGCGCTTATCCTGGAATGCAACATGATAAAGAAATATACCCCCAGGTACAATGTGCGCCTTAAAGATAACAAGACGTTCCCGTACCTCAAGATAGACATTAACGAAGATTGGCCCGGTGTCTACATCACCCGCCGGGTCCAGAAAGATGGAGCTAGATACTTTGGACCTTTTGCCAGTGCTGGCTCAGTACGCAAAACTTTAAGGTTGATAAAGAAAATCTTTCCTTTTCGCAGCTGCAGCAAGCGCATTGAGGGCAAAGATAAGCGGCCTTGTCTCGATTATTATATCCGCCGCTGTCTCGGACCGTGCATTGGAGCGGTGGAAAAACAAGAATACCACGACTTAATAAACCAGGTCATCTTATTCTTACAGGGAAAGCAGGAACTTATTCTTCGTGAATTAAATGCCAAGATGAAAGCTGCAGCCCAGCAGCTTCAGTTTGAGAGGGCAGCTCTGCTGCGCGACCAGATTAAGGCCATAAAAAAAGTCATAGAGGGGCAGAGGATTGCGATAACATTACAGGGGGAAAAGGACGTCATTGGTCTGGCACAAAATGAAAAACTGGCTTATGTCGAGCTCTTTTCTATTCGCAACAATAAACTTATTGGCCAAGACCATTTTATTATGGAAGGCAGCCAGGGCGAGTCTCCCAAGCAAATCATAACCAGTTTTGTGAAACAATACTATGCCTCAGCATCATATATCCCACCGCTGATATTGCTTCAGCACCCGGTGGACGAGCCAGCAATGCTTTCGGAATGGCTGGGACAGCAAAGAGGGAGCAGGGTGGAGCTTCAAGTGCCCCAGCGGGGAGCCAAAAAGAAGCTGGTAGATACAACAGCTGAAAACGCCGCCCGAGGTTTAGAACTAGCCCAAGCCGAAGAGATGAAGGTAGAGGTTATAAGTTCCGGCTTACAAGAACTAAAAAACCGACTACGCCTGCCCAAAATGCCCCGGAGAATAGAATGTTATGATGTTTCTAATATTCAAGGTGCGTTGGCTGTGAGCAGCATGGTTGTTCTGGAAAAAGGCCAGCCTAAACCAGCACATTATCGCCGCTTCCGCATCAAAACTGTGGCTGGTGCTGACGATTATGCCATGATTCAAGAGACATTAAGGCGCAGGTTTAAACGAGGCCTCACAGGTGAAGGTACCTGGGCAATCAGTCCCGACCTTGTCCTCATTGATGGCGGCAAGGGACAACTCCATGCCGCTCTGGAGATCAAGCGAGAATTAGGGCTAGACTCTATTCCCATGGCCAGCCTGGCTAAAGAAAACGAGGAGGTATTTATACCCGGCAACCCTCAGCCAGTTTATATAGCTAAAGATTCGCCTGCCCTCCATATACTACAAAGAGCCCGGGATGAAGCCCATCGCTTCGCCATAAGTTACCACAAGAAGTTGCGTCACAAAGAAGTCATCGCCTCCGCTCTGGATAACATCCCAGGCATCGGGCCAAAGCGCAAAAAGGCTTTGCTAAAAAAGTTTGGCTCAATTCAAGCTATCAAGGAAGCTTCGTTAGAGGAACTCAGCCAGACACAAGGCATAACTCTAGCCTTGGCCCAAAAAGTTAAGGAATATTTAGGAAATTCCTCAATGTCATAGCATTCTCAACCGCGAATGCCTCCGCATCGTTATTAAAATAGACATAGCTTACTTTAACGTTTTTACCCAGCCGGGCAATTTTTTGTGCCCATTGGGAAAGTTCTTCGTCAGAGTAACAACTGGAATACAGACCCTCGCTGCCATGGAAACGGACATAGGTAAAATCACTGGTAGCGACCAGGGGGCAGCTAAAGCCAGGCATGTCAAAAACGCACAACCCAGTATTGTTCCTTCGCAAAATATCGAATACAGCGTCATCAATCCAGGATTCATGGCGAAATTCGATTACATGCTGATATTTTGGCGGCAACGAAGATAAGAAATTCTGTAATAGCTCATCGTTGCGCTTCATGTTGGGCGGCAGTTGATATAGCAAAGGACCCAGTTTTTCCCTCAGAAAACTAGCTCGAGATAGAAAGTTCTCCACCGCTAAACCTAAATTCCTTAACCTTTTTATGTGCGTGATGAATCGACTCACCTTAACAGCAAAAACGAAGTTGTCGGGTGTGGATTCCCGCCAGGCGGTGAACGCTTTCTCCGAAGGCAGATGATAAAAACTGTTATTGAGCTCTACAGTAGTAAATTGCCGGGCGTAGAATGGCAACCATTTGGACTTGGGTAATTCTTCGGGGTAATAAAGCCCACGCCAGTGCTCATAATGCCAGCCACTGCAACCAATGTAATATCTCACCAACATATTAACCCTCACCCCAAGTTTTGTAGTTACTCGATTCCTCAGCCACAACCACCTCATAAATTTGGCAACTACATTATAGCCTTCCGCATAATTTCGCATAAAACCCTCTCCCTTGAAGGGAGAGGGTCTGGGTGAGGGAGAGAGAATTATAATGATTTATGAAGAAGCTACGCCTGGCAATTGTACCCACAAGTATTGACTTCAGGCCCATGACACGTCCAAAATAAACACCCGTGGAAATATCTATGATAGTTCTATTTGCCTTTCTGGGCCTGGCAGTGGGCAGTTTCCTTAATGTATGCATTGACCGTCTGCCCCAGAATGAGTCCATTGTAAATCCGCCATCTCATTGCGAAGTTTGCCAGCACAAGCTAGCCATCAAAGATAACATCCCTGTATTTAGCTACCTCAGGCTTCGTGGTCGTTGTCGGTACTGTCGGGCTTCCATACCCCGGAGGTTATTCTGGGTGGAGCTTGCCACCGCCCTGGTATTTGCTCTCCTCTGCTGGCATTACGGCTTAAGTGCGGAACTAGGGGTTCTGGCTTTCTACGTCTGTCTATTCATTATCATCTTCGTCATTGACCTAGAGCAAGGGCTCATCTTGAACAAGGTGGTTTATCCCGGCATGGTTGTGGCTTTGCTTCTGGCTTTATATCCTTGGCCTTGGCTTGCCCAGGCGATGGTTATGCGCGTTGCTTACGCTGCTCTGGGCGGAGCCATTGGCTTTGCCATATTCCTTTTGATTGCCATAGTCTCCCGTGGCGGCATGGGCTGGGGAGACGTTAAGCTCGCTGCTTTGATTGGCTTGGCGACTGGCTTTCCTCTGGTTTTTCTCGCCATTATTATGGGAGCTATCCTCGGTGGCATAGTGGCCGTGGCTCTGATGGTAGTTAAGAGGAGAAAACTCAAGGAGACGATTCCCTTCGGTCCCTTCCTGGCCCTGGCTGCCATGGTAACACTGCTGTGGGGAAGCAATATACTAAGTTGGTACCTGAGACTGTGGTGACTCGGGCAGGCTCACTTTCTTCTGAACAGGGCAAAGAAACGGTCTTGATATTCCGGGAATAGACCCCAGCGGTTTAACTCAATTACCAACTCTGGGGCTCGGGAAAGGTTGCGACTTGCTTGCTCGAAAAGCTCTTCAATATAATCTCGGGCACCCTGGGGCACGCCACTGGCATCTGTGTCTAAAAAGCCCCGGCGATTAAATTCAGCCATATTAGTGCGAACCGACTTGGTAGTTAGCTCATAGATAAACATGAGCAAGGATACATCCCATAGTTCCTCAACCCCCCTAATTATGGTGCTCAAGGGGTTACGTTCCTCCTCTATTTGAGAGCTGAGCTTGTTTATCACCTGCCTGATAGGCTCGGAGACAACATTCATCCCTTTGGGTTCGTTCTTATATCGGTAAAAAATGCCCGATTCGTAAGGGCGCTCCCGAGCCATCATCGCTATGTATCTTTTTGCCTGCTCGCTAAAGCCTTCGACATTGACCAAGTAAGCAGGCGTAACAATTTTGGGTCTTTCCGCAATTACCTTCCCATCCCTGACCACACTAAGGTTTCCTACCAGTTCGGTGACAACGTAATAATTAATGACAGAACTGCCAAAAGTAGCCAGGTTTTGCTGTGGTGCTCGGACTAATTCCGTGTGCTCCAGAGCATATTTAATTTTGTCATCCGTCTCCATAATAGACCCCAATTCAACCTGTTATTCTGAGCCCTTCACTCCTCGTCATTTGTTAAATAAACATCTTGACCGTGTAAAAGTTACGCCTTACTTTATCCTTGCCGGCAATTATGCTGCCTGTTTCAGTGCTATGGCCGGGAACAAGATATTCCACATCAATCTGAGACAGCTTGTCAATGCTCTTCCGTAACAAGGAAGGGCTGCCACCAGGAAAATCCGTCCGGCCTACACTGCCAGCAAAGACCACATCACCGCTGATCAATATTTTATCCTCTTCTAGATAAAGGGAATTAGAACCGGGAGAATGTCCCGGGGTAAAGAAAACCTTGACCGAGACCTTATTACTTTTAGCCCCCAGAGACAAATCACCCTCCTTAAGATAAAAGAAGGGATTAACCTGCGGCGGCTTACCGCCGAACGCTTGAAAGAACATTTTCCCCATCGTGCGATAAAATTCATCCTCCTCACGGGATAAAGTAAATAAAGCACCATTTTTCCCCACCACTAATTCAGTGGCTTCAATATGGTCAGGATGGCTATGGGTGCCAATCACCAGACCAACATCCTCTATTTTGAAGCCATCCCTCTCCATAGCCTGAGCCAGTGAATCAAAACAGGGTTCCCCAAGCTCATTCCTGACATGGCCAGGGTCAACTAATACGTGCGGACGCTCCCCTCTTAAAACCGAGGGCCAGAGAATGGCGTTGCAGTTATTTCCCCGGCCTTGCCATACATAACAATAAACATACTCCGCTAACTTCACAGAATTATGATAAATCATAACTAACACCCAAACTCACTTTGTTGAACCCCTCAATATTATAGGCTAAAATGCACTGCTGGTGCTAATCTAAAACGGGGAAGAATCCAGAAGTCGGCAGCCAGTAGGAATGACTTCTGATTGCTGAATCCTGACTACTGACTTCTCATTTCAGGGTTTGGAATTTAGAGCTTAAGGTTTAGGATTTTATATTGTATGGGCGAGCTAAAGAGTGCCTGGGAAGTTGCTCAAGAGAGAGCAAATAGATTGGGCAAGCTGTCAGCCGAGGAAAAAGAACAGCAAGAAAGACAAAGGTATCGCCAAATCGGTCAGGCGCTGGCGCAAAAATGGCTGGACAGCTCCCAACAACTAGATATAACTGGGGAGCTAAATAAGCACGAGGAAAAGGAGAGAAATATTATAAAGCAGGCTGTAATCGAGCACCTGGTAGAGTCTCTCGAGTTCACAACTACTCAGGATATAAATAGCGTGAAAAGGGTAATCGCAGCGATAAGCAGCTTAAGGCCTCAATTGCAGCCCAAGGCCGAAGAAATAGGCCAGCTTGTTCAAGAGTATGAAGAGGCAGAACAAAAGATAAGGCAGGAACTAGAAGACAACTGCCGGAAAACCCTGCATCAATTGAGAATCTCAGGAACAGCAGTAGGTTCTACCAATATCGAAGCCAACCACCAATGGCAAGTAGCCCGGCAAGGGCTCGTTGAAGCCCTTACCCCAAGGCTCAATGATTTGAAGCAAGCATTAATTAGCTAAACGGAAAACAAATCATGGGGCTCCCAAGGTAAACATTTGGTCGTACTGGCCTTTACGGCGATCGTAGAGAATTCGAATCCCCTGGACTCGATAGTTCTCCTCAGAGCCACCGCAGCGGGCATCGGTGACCTCGATGACATCGAGCAACTCCTGGCCGACATTGGTGGGGACTACGAGATTGCCACGCTCCGCTCGCAATGACATTTGGCGGAGGAGCGCATCGGCCCTCTCCTGGGCTCTGGTGGCCGTCTGGAGGTTAGGGTCATAGTCCTGCTCCAGGATATCGATGGCGAGCTCAAGCAAGTCCCAATCAAGAGCATCCTGGACGATACGGTTAGAATCTTCGTCCTGACCGATGGCCCGAGTGCGGGAAGCAGTGACGGCGTCGGTATACTTGCCGGCAATGATAGGGTGGGCGGCCGCGCCTACGCCATAGGAGTAAGAGGGGGCTTCGGCGGGTAAAGGGTTCTTGGTAAAGGCTTCCTGACCTCTAAACACGAGCTGGTCGGGGACGAAGGACAAAAGCCTCCTGATGGCAGCGTCTCCCCCCACACCAGAGTCGAGGGCGAAGTCGGGGTAGAGGTTGTTGATGGCGGAGGACTGGGGCTTGGAGGGGTCATTCGAGAGCTTGATGCCCACTCTGGCCAAGAGCTGGTAGAGGATTTGCCAGACGGACTTGGGATTAACTTCATCCTTGTTCCAACGCATTTGATAGCGGGCGGACCAGCGGTCCATGAGTCCCCAGCCGTCAAGACAACGAATGGTGAATAGTGACTGGTTGGGGGTTGACGAGTATTCCCAGGAATCTATCCAGTAGGTATCGGATTCGACGGCTTCGTTGCCAGCAGTGGTCTTGTAGCCGAGGTTTAGGACGATTTCGCTGCGCTTGTTGACGAGGGCGGGTACAAGACCCGCCCCTACGTTATAATAGCCGTGGGAATTGTCCAGGGTGATAATTAAATCACCCTCACCCTGACCCTCTCCCGTCAAGGGAGAGGAGATACGCTGGGTGAGGGAGATGATGTCGCCTGCTTGCGCCAATGCTTCAGCGGGCAAGCCCGCCGACGTTAAAACTATGGCGGGTAAAGCAGGGCGGGGGGCTCGCCAGACTCCGTCGGGCTTCTCCATCCACCAGTAGTCGCTGGTGCTCTGGAGACGGAGCCCGCCTACGCCGGGGGCTACGGCGGGTAAAAAGGGCTTGGGCTCGGTGAAAGTCGTATCGGACCAGTATGTGCCCTTGACCATGTGACAAATAAGAGGGCGGGTATAGGCGGTTGTTCCAACGAATTTCTCCACAGCGATGATGCGATTAGTCTCGTAATCCAACCCGCCTTCGCCAGGGGCTACGGCGGGCAAGTGGCAGTCGGGATACTGATAGGTGATGTCCTCTCCATCCGGGGCCATGAGGAAGCTTTCCAGGGCCAGGAAATGGTAGGTGTCGGAAAACTTGGTACGGAATAGGTCGAAATGATTATAGGGAGAATCAGACTCCTTGCCGGCAAAGACGATCTCGATGGCGGGCCAGAAGGGATTGAAGCTGGCGCCGATGCCGTAGGTATCGAGCAGTGGATGATTGCCGTCACACCACTCATGCTGGCTGAGGGTCTGGTCGGAAGTGTTTAAGACTATGCCGTTAAGATTGGCGGGGTAGCTGGCTTTAAGAGCGAAACAGACGACATTGTTGCCGGTGCCCCACCAGCAAGCGGCCAGGGAGACGACCTCAGAATAATCGGCGAGCTGAGCATTCTGCCAGGACTGGCCGTAGTCATGGCTATAATATTTCCAGAGGACGTTGGCGGTTTTCCTGTAAAAGATATAGACCTTGCTACCTGAAGCGGCGATGGCACAGGGACCGTAGCAGTTGGTAGCAATCTGTGTCCACTGGGAATAATTGGAGCTCGGGCCAGGGTTGGTGATCTTTTGGTAGAGGAGGGTACTAGACCCTCCACTACGGATGCGGTGCATAGAGCTCTGACTGTCGAAGGCAATGCCATGATGATTGTCGGGCTCGCTACCGGTGTAAAGGCGTGTCCAGGTGAGGCGCTTGATGCCGGCCTCGTAGTCATAGACTTTAGCCTCGACATAGGGGAGGCGGGAAGGTTTCTTCTGGGCGGCGAGTAGAGTAGCGGTGAGAGTCTTCATAGTTCTTTCATAACTCCCCTGCCCGCCGACGCCAAAGGCTCAGGCGGGCCTAGCCCCTCTTATCTTAAGAGGGGAACTTGTGTGCTCGGGGCCCTCTTATCTTGAGAGGGGGTCTCGGTAAGGTGGCGGTGAGGGTTTTCATGGCTACCCCACTAGCCTACCAGCGACATAAATGGCTCGCATATTGATTTTTTGATTTACTGCATCCGTGTTCTCAATCTGCAATATAAAACTACCACCGCTCGAACCGACGGTGGGGAGGTTTGTAGTATGCGTAGCTACTAAAGTATCGCCAATATAGAACTTCATCGTACCAGTTGTCTCACAGACATGAGTTAAACGTTTGTATGCCCAAGAGCTGGAGGCTAGGCTTGTGTCACCTGTATCTGTAATGGTTTGATTGGTGCCGTTGGCATTAGTGGCATAGATGCGACCATTTATGATTTTCCAACCGACATGAACTGCGGTGTCACTTGGCGAATAGGTACCGCGAAAAACAGCAAGCCACATGATAGAAGCACTCTGGACGATGCCCCAATTATTCAATATGTAGGAAAAAGCGATCGTTGGCAAATCATGAGGAGCGATGGTATTGCCCGACGTCCTTCTTTGGGCAACACTGCCTGATGTAGCTCCTGTTTGTAAGAGAAGGTTCAATATATTAAGAGTTTGACTGGCTGAGCCGGTATTACTCTCTGTCCACTGGTCTACTGTTTGCCAATCGACATAAAGGTGCTGCATTACGGATAAAAGTGTATAGATGCGCAAAGCGTCAGCACCCAGCCATTCATGGCGATCTCTGTGAGAGGCTAAGTTCAAGCCATCGACGCTGGACTTGGCTATGTAGTTTGAGCCTACGTTATGAACGCCAGTGGCAGCTGCCGCATGGGAGGCTAAGGCAGCCTCGGATGCGAAATCGGGGTCGTGATATTCATTACCATGGACTTCAGCTCCGCCAGGGCTGCCCTGGGGCCAGGTGGCGATGACACAGGCGTCTTTGGGGTTGTCGCCGGGAATAGCCAGGATGACCCGGTTACCGACGACCAAAGAGGAGGTGGGAATGTCTCGGGACACAGGTATGTCGTCAAAGTAGGTGGTTAGGGACTCTGCGAGTTGAATGACGGCCTTGTAGGTATCAGTATCAAAATTCTTTAGGATGGCTAGTTCGAGTAGCATCTTAGCGCCTCCTGTTGGTGCCTCCTGGCCTGATAAATCAGGCAACTACAACGCAATGACAGTGGGGAGGCTGTGAGAGGCTCAAGGGAGCCTCTGTTTTCCGTTTTGCGACTATTTATACTCATAACCTCCTTTCAACTCCCCTCCTGCCAGGAGCCAGGAGTCAGTAGTCAGTAGACAGTAGGCAGGAGTCAGGAGATTCTGAATTCTGACTACTATCTTCTGTTTAGATAAGGGTACCCAGGGTGTCGGGGACGGGCTTGTTGGCTTTCTCGTAATGATTAGCCAGGTGACGGGCGGCCTTGATAATGTCCTCAGCTGACGCCTGGACTCTCTCCCCCCGATAACCGCCTCTCGATAAGGCGGCGACTGCGGCGGGCATCCTATCCCAATCAACGGTCTTCTCGATATCGAGACGGCCCTTAAGAGCCCGCATGATTTCTTTGGTGTGATTGGGGAGCTTCCAGGTCTCAGGATCCTGGGGGTCGCCGACTATGGCGAAGGCTTCTTTGGGGAGCCCTTCCTTGGTCTTTTCCTTTTTTAAGGCTTCTGTTAGTTTGCTCATAGTTTCCTCCTCAGGCGGGGACTAGCCCCGCCACTACTTTGTGAGTAGTCAAGAGACAGTAGTCAGTAGTCAGTAGATTCTAAATTCTGGCTACTCATCGGTATAAAGCTCCCGCTGGACTATTCGATTGGCCTGGGCAATCTCTTTGAGCTTCTGGTCATAGCGGGCGAGGCGGTCCCGACCCCAGGCCAGGTAGCTGATGGTGCCGTACCGTCCTGCGATAAAGGCTCTATCTACTGTGTTGGCCGAGGCAGACATGGCTAAGTAGCCTGTCGCACCGAGGACAATAATCTCCTCATGCTCGGCGGGGATGGTGGTAGAGTCCCCATCGAGAGTGTGCTTCTTAAGCCATCTGACCCGGGCATCAGTGCCATCGCCCTCGTCCTCCATGTAAAGATGGTCGCCCCAATACTCAAACCTCTGCAGATATTTCGGGGCCTGGCCGATGGGGAACTCGACGGACTCAATTTTGAACAGGTCTTCAAGGTCGGAGATATCGAGCTCGGTATTTCCGTCAGTGGTGGCGATGTCAGTCTGCTGCTGGATAGGGGCCTGGAGAGAATACTCCATAACTACCCTGTCGATGGCGCCTTCGACCTCGTCATCCGTCCAGCGGTAATTCTGGCTATCGGTATCCTGGAGGTCCTCACGGACTCTGGCGACCATTTCGGTTAGGTCCATAATCTCACCTGCTTAAGGCGGGGACAAGCCCCGCCACTACATTACTCTTTGAAGGATAGGGAGGGGGCTCGACCCGCCTGCCAAGCCTTGGCGGGCAGGCCTGCTCGCCGTATGACTCCAGCAGGCGAGCCTTCCCCTTCCCGCCTCAAGATTAAAAGGAGGTATGAAGATGATGCTAGGGGATTGCCACGCCCAGCACTGAAGACGCTGAGTGCTGGGCTCGCAATGACATTCCTGCCTGGCTGAGGCATTAATCTCTTACTCCTGTGAGCATAGCAGCCTTGACTACGGAAAAGAGAGCCAGGGATACATACCACTTGACCCTGGTCCTGGTGGCGTCCTTAGTCTCCAGGGAGCCGAGACGCTCGACCTGAATCATCTCGGGGCTGGTAAGACCGCAGACGGCGCCCTCTCCCATCTGGAAGGCAAAGATAGCCGAACAATCGGTAGACGTACCAACGGTATAGTTATCCTTGACCCAGTCGGAGACGGCCACGGGGATGCCGTTGAAATATTCGACAACCTCGCCGATCTTGCCCTCTCCGATGAGGAGGTTGGTGCCGGCGGCCCTGGCCAGGGTGATTATCTTCCTGCGGCTTCTGCGGCTCATTAAGAGCAAGTCGGGCTTGCCACCCCGGACCAGATCAGGGAGCTTATCTAGAGTAGATAGGGTGAGGGAAGCACCATTGGCTCCCGAGCCGAGATGGTTGCCGTAGCGGCAGGTCCAGACGACGGTGCCGTCGGTCTTGGTGGCGCCTTCGGCGGTGGGCCAGGCAGGTTCTGAGGCACCCGACGTGCCGGCAGTTGTACACTCATATCGGAAGCCGTTCTCGAGGCCGGCGCTGGGCACAACGAAATCCCCCAGGGCATAGGCAGTGGTGGCGGCCCAAGCTGTGCCATGCAGAAGACTATAAAGGCCCGTGGGTTGGTTGCTGGTGCCGTCAGCGTTAAGGAAGGCGTTCTCAAACTCGTGTCTGAGAGCCTTAGCCTTCTGCTCAATGACAGCGGCCTCGAGGTCCTGGATATTAGAGCGGGTAGCCTTAAGGAAGTTGTCGACATCGGCATCTCCGCCCAGGACACACAGGCTAGCTGAGCATTGCTCAAAGGCGGGCTCGGACTGAGTCCAGGTGCCTGATACCGGGGCATACCAGCCGACGGTGGGCAGGGTCTTCTCCCGGTTATATTTCAGGCTATTGCCTGTGATTTGAATGAAGGGCAGCTTTTCCAGGATGGGGCTGTCCTTGATTACTGTCTCGATGATACCTTTGAGAAGGATATCGTTCGAGAGTTTACTGGCTTCGGCTAGAGAGATGGTCACGTTTTAGCACCTCCCTGGGCCGTGGCCTGGGCCGTAGATCCTGGTTGGGCGGGTTGGGGAGTTCTGTCTTGCAGACTACTGTCCACAATCATCATCTCATTAGCTCCGATGATAGCCTGGATACCCAGGGCATGCAGGTTATACAGGTTAGCCTGAGATGTTTCGTTGGTGTGCTGTTGGGATCTCTGGGCCAGGAAGTGCAAAGCGAGTGTCGCCAGGACACTCAGTATGGCAATCCCGATAATGGCCCAAACTCCCATTTCGATAATGTCTTGCATTTAAATAGTTCCTCCTTTTTGTATTATTCCAGCAGCGATCTTCTCCCTGGGGGAAAGCCCCTCAAGGGATATCTCGCCCCTAGTAGGTGCTCCAGCTGGGACCTTAGCCTCTTTGGCCTGGGCTTCGAGGACCTTCTTGACAGACTCAGCAATGGAAAGGGCTTTGGCTACTGAGGCATCTATCTCCTCGATGGTGCTGCCGACGATGACATCTTTGGGAATGGTGGAATTAGCGGATCTAACGACATCGAGATACTTAGCGACGGCCTTAGTATGGGCGTCCTTGATCTGAGTGAGCTCAGCTAGGGCAGCATCACCGGCCTGCTGGACGACATTTAGCGAGGCCTGGAGCTCAGTGATGCGTTTGTCCTTCTCAGACATGGCGACCTCAGCGACGGCCTTAGCCTTCTTCTCATCCTCTAACTCGGCCTTGATGGCTGCTAGGTCCTCAGCGGTGGGCGCCCCATTGGACTCCGGGGCTGCCCCCGGATTCTGCTGGGGCTTCTGTGGTTTTTGAGATTCTTTCTTTTCTTCTTCTGGCATAATTACTCCTTTGAGTTATTTCCCCATTCCCACGCTTTCGCGGGGACAAGTTTCATGGGGATTCATTCAGGCACTTCCATCTCTGCGGCAACCGCTCTCTCTCTCGCTCCGCCGCGTGTGGAGGCTGCCCTAAACTCCCTGTTCATTTCCAGGATCTTCCTCCTCTCCTCCAGCCAATGGTTAAACTCCTCATCGGGGTCCTGGATTCCCATTTCGTCCATGGCCGTCCTCCGACTGTGGACTCCGGCCTGGACAAGTAATTGCTCGTTCTGAGCCTGACGTGCGACGTCCTGGGGTAGTATCTGGCCCCACACTACTCTATGATTTATTCCTTCGAAATTCTCATGCATATACATTTCCGCCAGCTTTAGTATCAGGGCGTTACGCTGGTGATAAATATTTGTCCTGATGGTACGCTTCCTGATAACCTTCTGAATGAGGCTGCCCAGCTCAATATTAAGGGCTGAGCCTGAGAGGTCAGTCTCAATGCCTCCCCAGGCGGCACTGGGCATCTCTGAAACATCATGAAGGGCTCGGTATAGCAAATCAATATAATCAACATGGAGCCGGACTCCACCGCCTTGCAACAAATCCAGGAGATAAGCCTTAGCATCCTCAGGTATGGTCCACAGAGCGCCGGGCTGGACCTTGATGTCTTCGGCTGAGGCGATGTTCTCCAGGACGGCGATAGGATTTCCCGAGAGCTCTAAGATGCGGGATAGCTGACTCAGGGCCCTGTTAAGCTCTCTCTGAGGCTGCATGAGAATGGGTATATCGGACTCACCCCAGAACTTCTTGGGCTGCTTAACGTTGGGGAAGATGACAACCGGGATAAAGCCGTAAGGGTTAGGCTTGGACTCTATGATGGCGTTGTCCAAATAAAGGGAGAAGTCCTTGGCCGTCCAGAGCTCGGTGATGGTAGCAGTCTTCTTCTCTATGCTCCGTCCGTAAAGGATAGCTATTTCATCTTGAGTGAGTGTGTATCTGGAAGCCACTCGCCAGACCCGGGAGGTATCATCACCAAGCCACCAGACGAAGATCCCTGAGACATCAGGGGCGGTGATACGGATGCGCTTCTCGTCGGTATCCCATATCACCTTATAGCAACCATCTCCCAAGATGGCGGTGTCGATCTCTGTCTCGTAATCGAGCTGCTGGAGGTTATTCTGGTCATAAAACTGGCGGAGGAGCTGTTCGGCTTTTCTGACCCGGGCCTTGAGCTCGTCGGTTTCCTCACCAGGATAACAGGCAAAACCCAGCCCCTGCATAAGGAAACTGGTGCATTTATCGATGGAGACCTTGGCATAGTTGAAAACGAGCTGGCGATGTCGTGATGTCTGCTGCCACTGAGTACCCTGATAAAAATCCAGATTAGAGCGATAGGTTGCTAAACGGGTAGTATCCATCCGATTCAAAGAAGCTGGGGTAAAATCAGTCATCTCTCAAACCTCCTTTGGCTGCCCTAGGGCTAAATTCCAAATCCCAAAATCCAAGCTCTAAACAAATCCCTCTCAAATGCGAAAAATAAAAGTACAAAATGACACAGCAAAGGTTAATCTTTTTTCATTTTGAGTTGTCATTTTGATTTTTAAATCCCGACCACCTTCAGCCATCTCTGCACGGTTCTCGGGCTCACCTCAAATATGCGGGCAATCTCCTTAACGCTTTTCCCTTCCCGCCGGAGCTCCAGCATCCTCTCGGCCCGCTTGACCTTTAAGAACCTTTCCTTCCCCCAGGGCTCTTCCTCAAGGCAATTAGGAAAGGGGCAGTTAAGACAGGAGGGAAAGAGTTCGCAACCCTCATCTTGGTAGGGAAATTCCTCGGGCAACAAATCCCAGAGCAACTTTTCTGCCATATCAATCTTCTTTTTATTTGTCACCCTGACCCTGAGTGATAACGAAGGGGAAGGGTCTCAGAATTCTTCGCTACGCTCAGAATGACAAAATGATTTGCTAGTACTGCATAAATTAGCACTGTTGTTCTAAAAGAGCAAGGGGATTTTGTCCCGACGCGCCTTTGTAAGCACCCTCACCCTGCCCCCCTTAATCTTAGTAGGGAAATCTCCTTAACATAGGGATTTTTCCCTTCAACATCCCCCTTAAGATAAGGGGGATATAAGGGGGTTATGATCTTTGTATGGGTATTTATTCATAACTCCCCCGCCTGCCAAAGAATTTGTTCGGTGGGCAGGCCTAACCCCTCTTGTCTCAAGAGGTGTAATTTTTCGAGGCGTGGGGGAATTCCCTCCCGCACGAGGTGCGAAGCTTATCCCATTCATGCCACTTGTCATTGCGAGCCCCGACTTGTCGAGGCGTGGTAATCTTGAGGCTAAATTCCAAACTCCAAACAAATCTCTCTAAATGCAAAATGTAAAAATACTGGTAGTAGCAAGAATACAGAATCCAGTATCCAGGGTATCTTTTGAATTCTGACTTCTGACTACTGTCTACCAGTTTCCGGATTTGGTGCTTGGGATTTGGAATTTCGGCGGGGGGATGGCCACTGCGGTGGTGGGGCGATGATACCTCACTATATCAGGTTTATTGACAAAAGGGATCTGGCTGTTATAATAAAGATATTTGGCAAATTTTTTTGATTTACCTATTGACAAAGCGGATATATAGTTTTATAGTTAGTATGCGCCTGTAAGGGGCATATATCTGCGTTTGGATGGGAATACAGGCGGGACTTTAACAATTGAATATTGTCTTATATACCGAATAATGGAAAGGAGGTGATGCCTATGACCAACTCCCGAAGCGAATCCTCCTTGCCCCTGCTCCCCCTCTTAAGATTCGTCCTGAGCGAAGTCGAAGGATAAGATGGAAAAGGGAGTTATGAACCCAGAGCGGGGCATACTAAATGGATTTGCCAAGGGGAAGAGAACAATGCCTGGCCCGGGCAAAATGCCATTGCTTCTTGTCATTGCGAGGAGCGCAGCGACAAAGCAATCTCAAAAGGGCAGCCTGAAATGAGGCAGGCTTAAAAACAGGTTTACTGAAGAAAATGTTTCTAATGACTCGAGCCTGGAGTGGTCGACCTCGGGCGAGAGTCAAGATAATTTGGATACCCATAAAGGAGGATTTAATGATTAAAGAAAGAACATGGCCAGTGAGGGCGATGTATATGCTCATCGCTGCAGCACTGGTCATCAGTCTGATAATTACCGCGGCACCTGCCCGCAAGGTGAGTGCCAACTCTGATGAAGTCACCAGCGAGTGGGACAAGGTCCCTACTCCCACTTCAGAGGAGGCAGTCCTGGCACCCGCTTCCAATATCATCGATTATGCCGTGGCTTCCGGCGGAACGGTGGCCTATGCTATCTTCAACAGTGCGGCGATGAATTCAAAAGAATGGGAGGGGGGACCATTGTTCCTGGCTAAGTCCACTGACAGCGCTGCCACCTGGAAGGACATTACTAAGGGAGTGAAGACAGAGATTAGCAAGGTGCTTGATCTGCCCTCTGCAAGTAATGTTACTTCAAACATGTTTGCGTTGTACAAGGTCGCCTGCGACCCTGCGAACTCCGACTTCCTGGCTGTCGCTCTCGATATAGTGAAGAATAACGTGCGCACAGTGCATGTGTTCATCTCCAATGACGGCGGCTCGGTTTTCAAGGACATAGGTGATCGTGACATCACTGGACCAAACATCTGGGCATTCGAAGTCTCCCCCGCAGTGAGCGGTGTTCACGACATCGCTATTGGCGGTACCGACAACGCCACCAGCCCAACAAATGCCCTGCTTTTCCGCTGTCAGGTCACCGGAAATTTGGGCGAGTGGAAAGATGCCACGACTTATAAGGGCTGGAATAACATTAACGATGACATTTCTGGTAATGATTTTACCTCGAAAGCTGTTGTTGACATCAAGTTCGTCCCCACTTGGTCTTCGGCGGAGAAGTCCATCCTGGTGGCCACTGCTAACGACACCGCTGTCTGCCTGCAAACCGGCAGCTGGGGAAAGAACCCAGCCTGGAACAAGAAGTCAACTGCTCTCATCGAGGCTATATCTGTTGTAACCGGCAATGTAACCGGCAATGTAAACATCCCATTGTTATCCCTTAAAGGACTAACAGCAGGCATAGCCGTGCCCAGCGACTGGGCCAGTGCGTCTTCCGATAAGAGAGTTGTCTGGGTAAACGTGAACTACTGGGCTGGTTCAGTACGAGTAGGCGGGATATTCCGCGTGGAAGACACCAGTGAATTAATCAACCAGCAGGTCAACGATAAAAAGTCCTGGCTGACCAACGTGTCTTACCTGGGCACCCTAGCTGAGGGTAAGGCTATCGCCGGCGTGCTGGGCGACGGAATCGGAGGAAATGCAGTCTGTTGCTCGGGCGTCGATGTCTATCGCACTAGTAACGTCAAGGATATGAACATCTGCTGCCCTCCGGGGTGGAAGAAGGCTTGCAAGCCACCCACCGGGATATCTGCCATGGTGGTACTCTTCATAAATGACACGAAGCAGTATGCTGTTGCCCTGGGCCCAGAGAACTCCTACTATGACGAGGGCGCTTGGTCGTTTAGCTCCGACTACGGCGATACCTGGAATCAGCTCAGCCTGATCGACACCGATATTGACTATCTGTCGGATGTCGCCGTATCCCCCAACTGCAACAAGATAATGCTGGTGAGCGTTAACCTGGCGAGTGGCTGCGGCGCCTGCGACAGCGTCTGGCTCAAAGCCACAACCCTGGCCGAGGCTCCTGAGTACAACGGCCAATGGCTGAGGACCTGGTGCGGCAAGCTCAAGGGCCCCAACTCGAGTGACTATCCGTATGTTTCGGAGCGTGGCCTGCTCAGGCTGGCTCCCACAGAAGAGAATGGCGATACCGTCTATCTCGTTGACCGCATGACCGATACTGTGTACTGGAATGAGATGGAAGGCCTGGCTTGTTGGAAGTCGGGAACTGCCACGATAAGCGAGATCGTGGACCTGGCAGTGAAAGACAACCAGACCATCTATGCCCTAGACGATAATGGCGACTTCGCCATGTCCGATAACTTTGCTAACACTGTTAGTTGGACAGAAGAGCCCGTGGACAGCAAGGTCGCTAATGGTTGGACCATCGCCGTTCACGGTGACGACATACTTGTCGGCGGTCAGGATGGCGACGTTTCTTACTCCAAAGATGGCGGTGACACCTTCACCAAGCTAGAGGACATTCCTACCATTGATGGCTTGGTCACTGTAGCTTTTGATAGCTACTTCGACACTAACAACACAATCTATGCTGCCACAGCCTTGGCTGGAAACAAGAACGGTATTTACCGCTGGGTCATTGACACGAGCACTGAGTGGAAAAACCTCAATGCCAATAAATACGACTATACCGGCCTGATGCTGGGACGCCTAGGAGGCAACCCCTTCAGCACCGCTGACACCGGCGGCGTTCTCTACGCCAGCTACGACAATGGATACACGTGTGGTAGTACTTGGTCTGCGGCTGATGATTTAGTTAATTGTTGGAAGGGGAATGAAAAGTGTTGGTACACCGGCGTGGCTCGCTGCTTGACTCCTGCTGGAGCAATCTCCTGCGAGAAGTGTATTGAGTGGGATTACCTGAATGTGGGGCTCACTGACCAGGAGCACTTCAAGATGGCACCGCAGGCATTGAAGATTTGCGGCTGCAAGGACGCAACTACCAATACCAAGCTCTTTGCTATTGGCACAGCGGCGGCTGGATACGACATGGATAAGGCCAAATACGGCACTGTCTGGACCTTTGAGGACTGCTATGCCAAGAAGGCTCCCGCACTGACTTCTGCCAATAACGTGACCGTCCCGGCTGACTGCAATTGCAGTAACTTGCCGTTTACCATCAAGTGGGATGCCGTGTGCGATGCCTGCTACTATGACGTCCAGATTGCGCTGGACGACCAATTTACCAATATGGTAATGCCGCCAGTAGCAGCCAGTGTTATCTCGTATTCGGAAGGTTCGAAATCCGAAATATCAGCAACAGGCCTCAGTTACGTCGTCCCCGGCATTCTAACGTGTCAGGTCACCTACTACTGGAGAATCAGGGCGCATGAAGCCAACACCTGTCAAATCATCCACAGCTGGTGGTCTGATGCAGGCACCTTCACGGTTGCCCCCAGTGCATCACAGGGCGCCGTCACCATGGGCGGTCCTGCGTCCGGAGCCACCGGTGTGGCCACAAAGAATGTGGGCTTCACTTGGAACGTGATAGCAGCTGCCGATAAATACGACTGGGTGCTGTCGAAGAACGCTGACTTGTCCAACCCTGTCGAAAGCAAGACCGAGCTGACCAACCCAGCCTACACCTGCACCAAGACGCTGGATTATGGTACCACCTACTACTGGCAGGTGAAAGCCTACAAGAATGGCAGTCTCCTAAGCACGAGCCCCGTAAGCACCTTCTCCACAGCGCCAACGGGTGCGTTCTGTGATCCAATTGACGGTTTGTGCTTTGACACTGAGCAAGCACTCAAAGATCACGAAGCTACCGCGCACCCCGCTCAGCCCGCAACCCCATTCTGGGTCTGGGTGGTTATCGCCATCGGCGCTATTTTGGTGATTGTGGTTATAGTGCTCATCTTCCGGACTCGTCGGGTATAAGCACACCCCACCTAATCCTCTCTTAAGGGAGAGGTTAGGGTGATTTCCAGGAGGGGCGGCCACAAGCCGCCCCTCCCCTTTTCCCCTAATGGCAACATCCCTCTCCCTCGACGGGAGAGGATTAAGGTGAGGGTTAAGCATCATTTTGTCTTTGCACCCATAACCCCCTTTAATCCCCCTTACCTTAAGGGGGATAAGCAAGGAGCCCCTATTAAGGCTTGTCCTGAGCGAAGTCGAAGGGATAAGAGGGGCTAAGGGAGTGAGGAACTCCCTCGAAGTTCCCCTCTTAAGGTAAGAGGGGTAAGGGGAGTTATGAATGAATACCTTTGCAGCTGTTATCACCCCCTCTATCCCCCTTACCCTAAGGGGGAATTGACAAGGGGGGGCCTTATCTTAAGGGGGGACGGCAAAGGAGTCAGGTTTTATCCCCACCTTACTTTTTGATGGCATTTTCGTTTATAATAACGCGAGAGCAGTCAAATGCGTTTATCATCTCGATTGCTGATTGTCTTTGTCACTTGCCTTATGGCCATGGCCCTGTCGTCTGTGCCAGCACAAGCCCAGTGTGGGGCACCTTCCATCAAGCTCTCCCCCAACTTAGGAGCCCCGGGAACAGAGGTCACCGTCAATGGCCAGAATTTTGGTACAGGCAAGTATGTGGACATCTATTATGACGGGACCATGAGAGCCACGGGTAAGACCGATAGCTGGGGAGATTTCACAATTCTCTTCACCATCCCTGAAAGCTACAAGGGAACCTACATAGTGCAAGCCGTGGTAGTGCATGACACAGCCAATGCGGTCTTTACCGTGAAGCCGGGGTTGAGGGTACGTCCCGAAAAAGGTCCTGTGGGCACTAATGTAACCGTGAAAGGACAGGGGTTTGCCAAGAAGGAAGAGGGCATCGAGCTGATATATTACTTTGATGGCGGATACCAAAAGGTGGAAAGGGATATTCTGGCGAATGCCCAAGGCAGTTGGGAGATAAGTTTTCCAATTCCCCCCTCCACCGGTGGAGAACATAAGCTAGGTGCCCAGAGTGCTGAGAGCCAGCCTAGCGAGGTCAAGGATGCCACTTTCAAGGTAACGCCGGGAATAAGCCTAGATAAACCATCGGGTTTTGTGGGCGAAAGCATAACGATGACGGGCAGCCAATTTGCGCCTTACGAGAAGGGCATCCAGATATTGTTTGCTGGCCAGGCAGTGGTTCCGGACATCAAGGCCAATGGCCAAGGTGACTGGGAGGAAAGCTTCGAGGTGCCCGAGATGTCCACAGGCACGTATATCGTCACCGCCCAGAGCACCGTGACCCAAAAAGAAGACATCATCGCGTTCAGCTTCGAGATAAAGCCTGACATTGTGTTGTCCCCCGACGAAGGATATGTAGGCATGAACTTGACCGTCACTGGTCATGGATTTGCCGCCAACGGAGATGTAGCAATAATGTACGATGGCAGACTGGAAAAGACAGCCGAAACCAACGACAAAGGCAGCTTTGATAATGCGAGTTTTGTCGCGCCTGAGAGCCAACATGGCGAGCGACAAGTGATAGCCAAGGATGCTGCCGGGAACAACGCCAGCGCCATCTTCACCATGGAATCAGATCCCCCAGGTATGCCGGCACTCATTTCACCATCTAAGGGAGGCTGGGTGGGACTCGTGGGCAAGGTGACACCGATGTTTGAGTGGTCTGAGGTATCCGACGACAGTGGAGTTCGCTATCGCCTGCAAATAGCCACCAGTGCTAATGTCACTGCCACTGGAGAATTCGTTGACCCCCTAGTTTCAGTTCCGGACATAGTCGGAACGAACTATACCCTGGAGAAAAAAGATGCCCTGCCTTATGGCACTTATTATTGGATTGTGCAAGCTATAGATAGAGCAGAGAACGCAGGCAACTGGACCGCAGCTTACTCCTTCCGGGCTGGACTATTGCCCATATGGGGATTCATTGCCGCCATAGTCGCAACAGTGGTACTCCTCGGCGCCCTGATTTACTTCTTCATAATAAGGAGAAGAAGATATTACTACGGATAAAAGAGCACCCTTACCCCTCTTAAGGTAAGAGGGGTAAGGGGAGTTATGAAGGAATACCTCTGCAGCAATCATAACCCCCTTTAATCCCCCTTATTTTAAGGGGGAGAATAAAGGAAAAGGTCCGTACCTTAAAGGGGATATTGAAGCACTGAGCAAAACCCAAAATCTCAAGCACCAAATCCGGAAACTAGTAGACAGTAGACAGTAGTCAGAATTCAAAATTAAGAAGACTCCTCTACTGGCTATTGAATTCTGTATCCTTGCTACTACCACTATTTTTACTTTTTGCATTTCAGAGGGACTTGGAATTTAATGAGCAAGGTACTTACTTTTTAGTAGGATTTTCGTTTATAATAGCCAAAGTGAGGTGAGTAAAATGCGTTTGCTATCTCGACTCCTGGTTATTCTCACCGTCTGCCTTATGGTCATGGCCCTGCCGGCTGCGCCTGCACAAGCCGATAGCGGGGGACCTTACATCACGCTCGACCCCGACGATGGAGTTATCGGAACAAATGTTACCATCCGTGGCAGTAATTTTTCGGCTAGTACAGGGTTTGATATTTACTATTATCGGAACACTGCCAGGGTCCTGGTAGTCGAAGTCGAGACCAATGAAAACGGATATTTCAAGGACAGTTTCATCATTCCCGAAAGCTACCAGGGAGTCCATGAGGTGCGCGCCTACATAGGCAATAATAAAACAGCTACAGGGAACTTTACTGTGGAGCCAGGGTTGACAGTAAGCCCCCAAAAAGGCCTTGTGGGCACTAGTGTTACCGTGGAAGGACATGGCTTTGCCCAGAATGAGAAGAATATTGAGCTGAGATACTACCTCAACGGCAACTACACACCGATAGCATCGAATATAGCAGCCTATGACGCTGGCAATTGGGCGCAGAGCTTCAAGATTCCTCCTTCCGCCAAGGGAAGCCATAGGATAGACGCTAAGGGAGCTAACAGCACCCTTACTGTGCATGAGGATGCCACCTTCGAAGTAACGCCGGGCATAAACCTAGATAAGCTATCGGGCAGCGTGGGCGAAAACATAACGATGACGGGCAACGGATTTGTGGCTAACGACACTCACATCAAGATATTATTTGCGGGCCAGGAAGTGGAGACGAAAACCATCAATGCCGACGCCAAAGGTTACTGGCAGGAAAGCTTCAAGGTGCCCGAGATGCCCAAAGGCATGTATACCGTGACCGCTTACGGAGAATCGACTCCCAAAGAAACCGTCAGTGCGTTCAGCTTTGCGATAAAGCCTGACATCGTGTTGCCCCCCGGCGAAGGACATGTAGGCATGGACTTGACCGTCACAGGCCAAGGGTTTGCCGCCAATAAAGATGTGTTCATAAAGTATGATGGCAGCCAGGTAGCGACAGACGCGACCGACAATAACGGCAGCTTTGATGTAAGTTTTGTCGTGCCTAAGAGCCAACATGGCGAACACCAAGTAACAGCCGCGGATGCTGCCGTGAACAATGCCATTGCTATATTCACTATGGAATCAGTCCCTCCACCTGTGCCAGAACTCAAATTACCATCCGACGGAAGCCGGGTGGGATTCATAGGCAAGGTGAGGCCGACATTGGAATGGTCGGAGGTATTCGATGACAGTGGAGTTTACTACAGCCTGCAGATAGCCACCAGCACCAATGTCACCGCCACCGGAGAGTTCGTTCACCCATTAGTTTCAGTTGAAGGCTTGGTCGAAACGAGCTATACGCTGAATGAGACAGATGCCCTGCCTTATGGCACCTACTACTGGATTGTGCAAGCCGTAGATGGCGCAGAGAACGCAGGCAATTGGACCGCAGCCCGTTCCTTCCGAGCCGGGCTCTTGCCTATGTGGGGATTCATTGCTGCCATAGTCGCCATAGTGGTGCTCATCGGTGTCCTGGTTTACTTTCTCGTAGTAAGAAGGAGAAGAACACATTATTACTAAATTACTAAAGAGCGCCGAAACGTCCCCTCTTAAGATAAGAAGGGCCAGGGGAGTTATGAAAGAGAGAGCCTTCATCTTACAGGGTGAGTTCTTCCTAACCATAACCCCCTTTACTCCCCCTTATCTTAAGGGGGATGCTAGAGCACAGAGCAAAATCCTAAGCACCAAAGCCCCAACAATATCGAAATTCAAAACGCAAAATTTGAAAAAGGGAGCAGTATTCCTTCTATTGCAATCGTGCAGGAAGGGATTCCTTCACACCGCGAAACATCCTCTCCCTCGATGGGAGAGGATTAAGGTGAGGGTGAGATTCTTCGCCTGCGACTCAGAATGACAAATAAGAAAATAAGGAGGGAAAGATGAAGTTAACAGTTATTGGACTGGGGCAGTGTGGAGGCCGGATTGCTGACCACTTTGCCAGGCTAAATCTCAAGGCGCGTGCTCAACGCAAAGCCACCATAGCCCCCGTCGTCATTGCCGTGAATACAGACCAGGCAGACCTGACCGGACTAAGGTTTATCAAGAACGACTACACACACCGGGTGCTCTTGGGCTTGCGCCAGACCCTGGGACACGGGGTAGGCAAAATAAACGAGCTAGGAGCTCAATTGGCCAAGGAGGACGGTGATAAGGTATTGGATGCCGTGAAAGTCAGTTCCCAGTTTTATGAGACACATGGTTTTCTTCTCATGGCTGGCGCTGCCGGCGGCACGGGGTCGGGAGCGCTGCCCATAATAGCCAAGGCGGTTAAGGATAGATATATCGGCAAGCCAGTTTATGCCCTGCTAGTTTTGCCTTTTGAGCATGAGCAGACCACAGAGTCCAGGAGCACATATAACACCGCTACTTGCCTGAAATCCACTTATGATTTAGTGGATGCCGTTTTTCTCGCTGATAACCAGAGGTATGTAAGAAAAGATGCCAGTCTCGCTAGTAACATAGATATAATAAACAGGATGATTGCCGAGCCTTTCTATGATTTAATGTGTGCCGGTGAGGTCACCAAGGCCAAATATGTGGGTTCGCGGACGATAGACGCTGGGGACATAATTGCCAGCCTGGAGGGGTGGACCGCTATTGGCCTGGGTAGAACTGAGCTTCCTTCATTCCGCTTCCCCTGGGAGATAAGGAAGAAAACCTTCCGCGACAAAGCTCTGGAAAGCTTCAGGGGGACACAAGCCTTAGACGCCACCATCTCTGACCTTTCCCTCACCTGTAGCCCTAAGGATGCCGGCAAAGCTATATATATCATATCTGGTCCGGAAAAAGAGCTGAATATGGACATGGTCAAGAGCGTTAGCGATTACATCAAGGAGCTGGCATCCACCGCCCTGATTCGCGGCGGCGATTTTCCTGGAGAAAAGCACTATGTCGACGTTACCTTGATATTATCCCAGTTAGCCTTTGTGCCCAGGATAAAAGAGTTTTACGAGCAAGCTACGCAGTTTGCCCAAGAACATAAGGGACAGCTAGAGCAAACCAAGAAGAGAATTGAATCCCTGGCTGAGCTAAGTAAAGACTTGCCTAAATTGGAATGAAGGACACCGTGCCTAGCTTTCCCGGAGCCAACCTTTGGCTTCCCTGGGGCTAAGACCCCTAGCGGCCTGGACCACCAGAGCCAGGCTCATGAGAAAATCATCATGTCCTTCTTGAGGGTCAACATAAAAGTTCATCGTTTGGTTCGGGCGATATCTCACCCTAGCTCTTTCCAGCTCAAACAGGGTCTCTTTATACTCCCGGGAGCCATCCTGTTTGTAAAGCTTAAGCCTCCCGGAATTGACAAAGGACAATAGCTCAAAGCCCATGTCAGATTTGCTCCTGGAGGTAATGACAAATGGGATGACCCGGCTTCCCAGTTCCTTTCTGAGAAAGCTAGCTACAGGCTGACCAATGCCGGTGGCGTCCACCACTATCCTATGGCAGTGCCAGACATTTTTAAGGATATCTGTCATCTGGGTATAAAGCTGGCTATGGGGCATTCCCGTCCACTGGTATTGTTCCACAACCTTCAACACTGGCTGCGCTGGGCTGGTGGCCTGCCCGCCAAGGCCTGGCAGGCGGGCATCCACCTCGGCAATGGTGATTACTGTGGAATCGCATCCTCTTTCCCTGTTGTTGCCCAGAGCGGCCTCTCTGGTCATTTCCGGCTCATGTTCTCCAGCCAAATCTATGCCAGCAACATAAGTCCTCTTCATCCCAGGCTGCGATTGCCTTTGGTGTTCTCCCAGCACCAGAGCTATCTGCTGTCGTGATAGGAAGCCCCCGCCGTGGGTGACAGGTAATAAAGCATATTGAGTCCTGAACAGGGGATGCTCCTCGCCCAATCTTTGCCGCTCGGCCTGAACGAACTGGACATAGTCAGGATTGTACCGGCCGACTTCCTGCCAATCATATCTAAAGTGGCGCTTAATGCCGTCCTTTCTTTCCAGTTCCAGATTAGCCTGCTTGACCTCTTCCAGCAAGGTGCTATCATCCCAGGTAGTGCCATAAAGAATCGTGGTCACGTTAGCGGCGGAACCCATGGGACGAAATTCTCTGGTGTACTTCTCCTGGCTAACATCTTGCGATTCATCAATCTCCAGAAGTATGTCAGCGGTGTGTCCCACCACGGAAGACGAGCCCTCAGCCGATAGAAAGATGGCTTTAGCGTTGCCGAGCTGAACAATATAGCCCATTTGGGGACGATAAATACCATCAAAACCAAAATCATCCAACCTCTGCTTCAACCTTTCTATAGAGATAACGGTTTGAGGCTTAAAGGTCGGGGAGCATTTTATTAGATTGCCTCCCCTGGCCATATACAGCGTTAACAGCAGAACTTCCAGATGCGCAGAAAGCTCGTTTTTTCCTCCTTGCCGGGCAATCTCCACAGAAAAGGTCAGTCCCTTCCCCTCCTGGATAGAGTCCATAACCGCCCGCGCCACTTCCATTTGATAAGGTCTTAGCTTCATAAGAATAGTGGTAGTAACAAGAATACAGAATCCAGTAGCCAGTAGAGGAATCTTCTGACTACTGAATTCTGACTACTGACTACTATTTATGAAATTTAGTGCTCAAGATTTAGACTGTAACATGCTTACTTGCTTACTGCTTTAATTCCGATACCAACCCCCAGGGGCACAGCGACTTCGGTCAAGACTTTCTGGATGGCTTCCTTGAGAGACTTCTTCTGTTCTTTGGTAATTTGATATCGGGTTCTTACCAGCCGGGCTATGATATTGGCTGCCTCGAAGTGCAGGTCAATTCGCTCTGGCTGCTCTTCCAGAAGTTCCCTGAGCTTTACTCTGAGAAGGGCAATTTCCTCGTCAATTCCTTCAACGTGAGAAGCTTCCTCCAGCTCGAGCTTTTCCGCCTCGTCCAGAGCCCGGCTATAGAAACCCCGTGGGCTACTCTTTCCCCTGCCTTTTCTTTTTGCCGCCATAACACTTAGGAGATCTCCGAAAATTCAGAGAATTTTTGGGGTTTTTTACCGAGGCTTTGACCAAACCATAGACGAGGACATGAGCTGCCAGGTCGTAATCCTGCCTCTGAAGAGCCGCCGGCAATAGTTTCACATTCAACCTGCCTTGTTGGTAAGCATTCAGCCACTCCCTATGCCACCCTGAGCCTTTCGCGTATTGTCATTCTGAGCGTAGCGAAGAATCTTATGCCTATGAGGACAGGCTCCGCAAATGGTCTCAGAGATTCTTCGTCGCTTCGCTCCTCAGAATGACAGCGGAATGAACCATTACTTTATTTGCTACCTCATTACCCAACAGGGTGTCCCATCATAGCACAGGTGTTCTAAAGAGGCAAAGGAGTTTTGTCACCTCACAAGGCAATCTTCAGAAGCGACGCTATTATCCAGCCGAGGGCAGCACAGGCCGGGAAGGTTATTATCCAGGTCAGAACAATGTTTCGTGCGATTCCCCAGCGTACCGCCGAAAAGCGCCGGGTAGCCCCCACCCCCATGATAGCCGTACCTATACAATGGGTAGTGCTCAGGGGAATGCCAAAACGGGAAGCCAGCAAAATGGCAAATGCACCGGAACTCTCAGCGGCAAAACCGTTTACTGGCTCCAGCTTGGTGATTTTAAAACCAACGGTGCGGATTATGCGCCAACCCCCAAAAGCTGTTCCAACCCCCATTACCGCGCCGCAAAGTAGCATTACCCACAGCGGAACGGCGAAGTGTGCCATCACACCTCCCAGCACCAGTGCCCGGGCAAAGATCCCCATAAACTTCTGCCCATCGTTGCTGCCATGGCTAAACGCCATAAAAGCAGCGGAGAGTATTTGAAGCCGGCTGAAGGCACTACGAATAGATGACGGGCTGGTTCGCCGCAATATCCAGTACAGGCTGGTCATTACTACCATACCCAGAGAAAACCCGAGAATGGTGGAGAAGCCCAGACCAATAAGCACTTTTTGCCATCCTGCCCAGAGTAGAACAGAGGGACCAGCAACCGCCAGTCCCGCCCCGGCAAGCCCGGCAACAAGCTCATGGCTTTCGCTGGTCGGTATTCCGTAGCGCCAGGCAGCTGTGCTCCAGATGACAACAGTAAGCGTAGCAGCAAGCAATACAGGAAGGCTGATAAGCTCTGGCTTGACGATACCCGTGCCTATAGTGTAAGCCACAGCCGTGCCGGTTACCACAGTACCCACGATATTAAGGACAGCAGCCATAAGGACAGCCTGAGATGGGGAAAGAACACGAGTAGAAACTACGGTAGCAATAGCATTGGGAGCATCTGTCCAGCCATTGACAAACTCGGCAGCCAGCACTACTACTAAAGTGGCTATCAGAAGAAAGCCGCCATCAGCCATACTTGAGGACTACCCCCTCAAGAACATTGGCGACATCCTCTCCTCGGTCAGTAGCATCCTCCAGATGTTGATACAGTTCGCGCCATTTGATTACCTCACATGCGTCTCTAGCACAGGCTTCAAACAATTCAGCCAGGGCGGCGTGATGCACGTCGTCAGCCTCATTTTCCAGAGTGTTAATCTCCACACACTGCTCCAGAATCCATTTGAACTTGTCACGATGACGTAACTGAGGCATTACATCGTTCAACTTGCGAGCCATCTTATCCACAATTCGGGCTAGCTCTCGGACCCTCTCCGTGGGTTGAGCAATATGATAAAGGTGGGCTGTCCTGCCTGCAGCTTCGATGAAATCCATGACATCATCCAAGCTATGAGCCAGGAGAGTAATATCCTCTCTGTCAAGGGGAGTCACAAAGGTGCGATTCACCCGGGCTATTATCTGGTGTGTTATGACGTCGCCTCTATGTTCGAAATCCTTAAGCTCTTTGGCTTTTGCCTCCACGTTTTCGTAGTTATTAAAGAGGTCAACCAGTTTTTCTGCGGCAATGACCAGATTAGCCGTCTCTTGTTCGAACAGGTCATAGAACTCCATGTCTCTAGGGATGAATGAAAGCTTAGCCAAAGTGCACCTCCTCTTTCTTACCAGATAAAGAGATAGACAAGCAAGAGTATTCGTCCAGCTCCCTTTTGTCAGAAACAAGCGGCATCAGCAGGACCTCTCTATTTGTGATAGCAACACAGTGAGAAACACTGCAGAAATGCAAAACCACGCCTCGCCTCTTTCCACACTGATCAATGCACACTTCCCACCCCAAAGTTTTCTTCAGCTCCGTATTATAGCACACCACAAGAGATTTCTACTATGCCTTTCTTGAAGGCACAGGGGATTTTACTTAACCCCTACCCCTACACCACAATGGCCTGAAGCAGGCTCATAACCCCGACCGTCACCAAGGGAATAGACAGATTATCATTGACCAGTAAGGAAAGAGACTCTATTACGGTGGCACATATTGCCCCAACCACAACCACCCATAAAGCCACATGAGTAATAGCAGCTAAAATAGCGCCGACCACGAGGCAGGCCACCAAGCAGGCAGAACTGCCTTCCAGGCTCTTGCCCTTCACCCCACGAAATCTGAGATTTCGTGGGAACCTGGCAAAATCGGAAATTTTTCCTTCTTCAGGGTTTATTCGCAGCTTTCCCCATCTTTCGCCGACCATGCCAGCTATGGGATCGCCCACAGCGACAAAAACCAAGGCTATAGCAGCGATGGATTTGTCACAAAAAATAAAAACGATAGAGGCGGCTATAAGAAAGTAAGTGCCACCGTTAAGCGTGGAAACTTCCCTTTCCCTGAGCAATACCCCAAAGCTAGCGACAAAGCGCCGGTTTACCCGTGGAGACCTGAGCCTAACGATATCCAGAATCAGAGCCGCTATCGTGATGGCAACAAGCGCCGGCAGGAATATGTCTTGAGGTGCCAATAAACCAGCAACAGGAAGCGATAATCCCGCAAAGATGTGCCACAGTCGCCGCGGTATCTCTTTCATTCCTTATCTGGGCAAAAACCCCACCCCCTCCAAGATTGCCACGTCTCGATAAATCGGGACTCGCAATGACAAGATGGAGGTGTCATTCTGAGCTCTTTCTTTTTTGTCATTGCGAGCGCAGCGTGGCAATCTCACCAGCTAAATTACAAATCCTAGAAGGCAAGCTCTAAACAAATCCAAATATCAAAATTCAAAGCCCAAATTGTTTTGAGTGTCCAACTCAAAGTGGGCCTTTGACTAAGGTAAGTTAGCCTTTCCCTCCCCCCACCACTTCCTTAACCTATCAGCAATCTCCTTTTCATAGCCCTGGTCACCGGGGATGTAATAGCGTTTCCCCTGAAGCGAAGACGGTAGGTTTTGTTGCTTGACAAAATGGTCAGGATAATCGTGGGCATATTTATAGCCCCGGCCATATCCCATCTGATGCATCAGGCCGGTTACCGGGTTACGCAGGTGGAGTGGCACAGGCTCATTTCGGTCTTGTTGTATGTCCTTTTGGACTCGGGAATAAGCCTGGTACAATGAATTGCTTTTGGGCGCGACTGCCAGATAGACCACCGCTTCCGCTAGGGCTAGGTTGCCTTCGGGCAAGCCTACGAAGTGCACTGCTTGCTGAGCAGCTACGGCTATCACCAACGCTTGAGGATCAGCCACGCCCACGTCCTCGGAAGCAAAGCGCACCAGGCGACGGACGATATACAGAGGGTCCTCCCCAGCTTCAAGCATACGTCCTAGCCAATATAACGCAGCATCTGGATCGGAGCCACGTAGCGATTTATGCAGTGCCGAAATCAAGTCATAATGCTGGTCACCGCTCTTATCATAGAGCAAAGCGCGGTGTTGCAATGCTTCCTCGATAGCCGACAAGTCTATCGACCGTGAGCCATCCTTATCAGGCAAAGTAGCAAATACTGCCATCTCTAAAGCATTCAATGCCACCCGAGCATCCCCATTGGACATGGTCACTAAGTGGCGCAGAGCCTCCTCACTTATGATAATCTGGAACTTGCCCAGCCCTCTTTCCTCATCTTTAATGGCTCGCTCCACAATGAGCCTGACCTCGTCGTCGCTCAGCAGATTCAATCGAAAAACCCGGCATCGGGAAAGAAGCGGAGAGATGACTTCGAAGGAGGGATTTTCCGTAGTGGCTCCAATGAAAGTCACTGTACCATTTTCCACGAAAGGCAATACGGCATCCTGTTGTGCCTTGTTAAAACGGTGAATCTCATCAACGAAAAGAATGGTCCTCTGTCCCGACGATTTTAGCCTCTTCTTAGCTTCCCCGATAACACGCCGCAAATCAGCCACCCCGGCACTCACGGCACTAAGAGAGCTGAAGTGTGCTTTGGTCACATTGGCGATAACATAAGCCAGAGTTGTTTTGCCGCTGCCTGGCGGTCCCCACAATACCATAGAAGGTAGTTGGTCGGCTTCGATACATTTCCGGAATACCCGTCCCTCGGCAACTAAATGCTCCTGCCCCACAAACTCAGCAAACGTCCGTGAGCGCATCCTCGCCGCCAAGGGCATACTCTGAGGCAAATCCTTTTCCTCAGGTAGGTCAAAAAGAGGCATCCTGTCCATTATTGGTAATTACAACCTATTACTTGAATCTTCTCACCTGAAAGCGATAAAGCTTAATTGGCTCGCTGGTGGATATTCCCGCCTTGAGCCGACAAATAGCAATTTGCTCCTCAACACTATCTACGCCCTCTAAATCAGGCAGCAAAAGTCCCCTTTTCCAACCACTCTCCACAATAACGCCATATTCCTTAGGGTCGAGCTGGTTGATATCTGTGACTGGCTCAGGTTTAGTAAGGATATCCACGCTATATTCCAAGTCATCAAGCTCAGACGCAGTCACCGGGGGAAAGCGAGGGTCTCTGGTAGATGAGCTGATAGCGTTGGCAATGATTTCTTCAGCCACATTATCCTGAGTTGGCTCAAAGGTGCCAATACATCCTCTTAACTGCCCATGCTCATGAAGGGAAACAAAAACCCCCGCCCGCTCTCTCATTTCCGGAGTTAACGCCCGCGGCTTGGGCTTTTTACCTTCTCGGATATAGCCTTCCACAGTCTCCTTAGCCAGTTCTACAACAGGATGAAGTCCACTTGCCATAAAGCACCTCCCTTCCCACCCCTTCCCTCTCCCTCAATAGGAGAGGACCAAGGTGAGGGTGAAAACTTACCTTAAAGCCTGCCTTACAAGACCTCCCTTGCCCAATAAATTGGGCAACTACAATAGTCTTTCCACCAGTGGATTATTTTGAATATACTCTCGAACCTTTGCTAGCTCTTTATCACCTCTAATCACATGTTCATAGTAATTTGGTTGCCATAGCCTAAATTGAACTTGCTTTGTGGTTACTGCTTTCAACCTTCTAACAATTTCATATAGCCTAAGTTGACACTCTTCTAAAACCAATATTAAGTGAATATGGGATGGCATTATCTGATAGTAATCTAATTTCACTCCGCTTATCTTGTAGGGTAATTGTTCAATAAATTGAGCAACTATTTCCTCGTTTTTACCCGTCAAATAAGGCTTTCGATAATTAGTGCAAATTGTTATGAAATAGAACCCATCTGAGGAGTAATCATAATCTTTTAAGCGTATATTTTTAACCGCTCTCATCTTTCAGTTTGCCATCATTTTCGATACACTTGTAGTTGCCTGATTCATCAGGCCTACCTTGCCCAATAAATTGGGCAACTACATTTTTAGACTTCCTTCGCTCCAGCATTCCCGTAGTTGTCTGATTTATCAAGCCATCGCTCATGTCCGGAAATTAAGCTCAGTTCCGCAGAATTTACACCTCGAGCCATCCAGCCCCACTACCTCGCTATCATAGCCAATACGATGAACAACCTCCTTGCCACAGGAATAACACACGGTATTTTCATACTCGTGCCCCGGCACATTGCCCAGATAGACAAATTTCAGCCCCGCCTTTTTCCCAATCTTATACGCCCTTTCTAAAGTGGATACCGGAGTAGCCGACAGATTAGTAAATTCGTGCAGGGGATGGAAACGAGTTACGTGCCAGGGAGTGAGCTCGCCCAGGTTATCTCGAATCCAGATGGCGATGTTCTTGAGCTGCTCCTCGTCATCGTTAATCGTAGGAATGATATTGGTCACCACTTCAACATGCATATGCCATTTCTCCTTAGCCCGCTTGGCAACGTCCAGAATGCCCTGCCAGTGAGGAATCTTGGCTAGCTGGCGATAGAACCCGTCAGTGAAGCCCTTAACATCCACCCTCCAGGCATCAAGCCAGGGACCTATGGTATCCAGAGCTTCGGGCGTGGCATAGCCATTGGTCACATACACAGTGTATAGATTATTTTCTTTAGCCAGCTTGGCTGAATCCAGGGTGTATTCAAACCAAATCGTCGGCTCATTGTAAGTCCAGGCAATACCCTGGCAATTATACCTCTTGGTTAGCTCTATTTCTTTTTCCGGGAGCAATTGCTGGGAACCTCGCGGAATATCCACGCAGGAAATCTCCCAGTTCTGGCATCCCTTGCAGTGGAAATTGCATCCCCAGGTGCCCAAGGAAAAGGCATAGGTACCAGGGAAGAAATGGAATAGAGGTTTTTTCTCAATATGGTCTGGTGCCACGGAGGATACCTCGGCATAATTCATGCTATATAGCTTGCCATCCCGATTGATGCGCATACGGCAGACGCCAAGCTTACCGGGATTAATAAGGCATCTCCACTGGCAAACATGACACCTCACCCTGCCACCAGGGAGTGTCTCGTAGAGCATCGCCTCCCGTTCCATCCCTTATCATTATACCACCACGGACACCTCGACATAGCTTCGAGACTGCTGGGCAGTGCTGTTGGGCGAGGACAATCCCCGACCCTACAGCACAAAATCCAGAAACTAGTAGACAGTAGTCAGGAGTCAGAATTCAGAAGATTCCCCTGCTGGCTACTGGATTCTGTATTCTTGTTATTACCACTATTTTTGCTTTTTGCTCGGATTTGTTTAGAACTTGTATTTTGGGATTTGGAATTTAGCCCTTGTTGATATACACCTTGCTCAAGTCGGGAACACCCAGGGGACCAAGCTCGTAGTCTTTGACATAAGGCTCCACCAGGACATAGTTAATGCCATGAAACAGGGGGAGGCAAGGAGCGTCGTTAACTACCAGTTGCTCAGCTTGTTGGTACATAGCCAGGCGGACAGTCGTATCCTGTTCTATAGCTGCTTGGTCAAGTAAAGCATCCAGGGTGGTATTGCTGTATTCGAAGATATTGTTTTCGCCTCCGGTACGAAAGAGGATATCCAAGAAATCATGCGGGTCGGGGTAGTCAGCTATCCAACCCAGCACGAACATCTCGTCTTTTTCTCGTTTTAAGTTATAAATGAAATCCTCTGTTTCCACTTGCCTCACTGAGACTTCCACGCCGAGGTTTTGCTGCCATTCCTGGATGATGGCGCCTAGATAACTGGGAATGTTATTGCCATAACCGTCAAAAGTCAGGGTGATCGGAGGCAAGTTCGAGACATCTCCGTATTTCGACGCGGCGATGAGCTGTTTCGCCTTTTCCACATCGTAGCTCAGTCCCTCGAGAGTCTCGTTATAGCTGGGCATGCCCGGCGGCAAAATACCATCAGCCTCACTTACCATGTCCCTCAATATCACTTTGACTATAGGCTCTTTATTCACAGCAAGACAAAAGGCACGACGGATATTAACGTCATCGAAAGGAGGTTTAGCAGTGTTGAAGCCAATATAATAGAGGCTGAGCTCAGTCGTTACAGCTAACTCTTGATGAAGCGGGATAGTCTCATCACTAACTCGGTCAATGTAAGCCGAGTCAACAGAAACGACATCAATTTTCCCTGTTTCATACAGGGCCATAGGGTCAGCAGCCAGAAAACTAAAGACGACCTGCTCCAATTTGGCAGGTTCGCCGTAATAAATCTGGCTACGCTCCAAAATCAGCCGCTGACCAGGTTTCCATTCCTTTAGCTTAAATGGTCCTGTCCCGTTTGGCTCCCGCCACCAGTCCTGGCCGGATTCCACATTAGCCCTATCCACCACAAAGGCAGTGGGATAAGCTAGCTTGTCCAGGAAGTAAGCTTTGGGAGCATCAATGGTAACCTGAAGAGTATAGTCATCAAGGACTTTGACTCCGGAGATTTCTCCTGCTTTTCCTGCCAGCATATCTTTGGCACCAACGATATCGTCCAGATACGTAGCGGCTGTGGCAGAGCCAGTAGTAGGGTCACAAGCTCGCTCCCAAGAGTATTTGAAGTCGGCAGCTTTAACTTCCCGGCCGTTATGAAACTTCACCCCCTGTCGCAGGTGAAAGGTATATGTTTTGCCATCAGAGCTTTTCTCCCAGCTCCCAGCAATATCACCCACTATGGTTAGCTCCTGGTCAAGACGAACCAAGCCAGAGAAGATTTGCATGACGTAAAGATGAGAAGACATGTCGGCAGAAATTGCCGGGTCAAGTGTTAGAGGGCCAGTATCCCAGAGGTTAAGGACGTTCTGACCACTGGAAGGCTGGCAAGCAGTCGCAGGCAAAATTAATAAAGCCGTCAAAAACAGAGATAATAATGCAAGCTGCCAAATTTTTTTCACTGGTCACCTTCAGAAAAAAGAGACTGTAACGCTGTAAATAATTGAGAAGGCCCTTGGCAACTTCCTGCCAGCTTCTCAAAAGGACACAAGTCGGTGCCATCGTAGTTAGAGATATAAGGAACTATATCCTTACTGCTAACGGTCGCCCCTTGCCCCTTCAGCATGTCAAGCGCTCCCTGGCTTGCTATGCTAGCATATACCGAGGTTATCCCAGCATGAAGGCAGAGCATAGCTACGGCTAAGCCCACTATACGGTCAGCCACTGCAGCATTATGTAAACTCTCCCCCATACTTTGAACAGCTTGGAAAAAGGGGGCTACTCCGCGCTCTCTGGAGCTGAAAAGAACTTGTCCTCCCTTCACTATGACGAGATTCCATTTCTCTTCCTCCAAAAGAGAGCGAGCCAACTCAATATCTTCCATGTTACTCCGTATAGCGTTCTAAGGGGTTAATTTAAATTTAGAACAAATTCTTAGCCTTCAGACTCAAGTAACTCTTATCACAGACAATGATGTGGTCAAGGACATCAATGCCTATGATTTCACCAGCTTTAGCCAGCCGCTTGGTTAGCTCAACATCTTCTTTGGATGGCTCGGGGTCACCCGAAGGATGATTATGAGCAAAAATTACCGAAGCGGCGCAGGAAGATACCGCTTCCTTAAACACCTCACGGGGATGAACAATACTGGTGTCCAGACTGCCTATGGAAACCGGCTTGCAATTTATTAACCTGTTCCTAGTATCCAGGCAAAGCACCAAAAAATGTTCCTTCTTCTTGCCTTTTAACTGGCTCCTTACCAGGGCAGCCACATCTTCCGGAGACTTGAGCACCGGCTTGGGTTTCTCACCGGCATCGGCTTCCAGCCTCTTACTCAATTCAAGGGCAGCTTTAATCTGCGTCGCCTTGGCTGGCCCAATACCTCTCGTTTGAGTCAACTCCTCCACAGAGGCATTGACAACGCCTTTGAGATTGCCAAACCGGCTTAATAGCTTCTGGCCAGTCACCATGACAGACTCGCCTTTAATTCCTCGACCCAGGATTAAAGCTAAAATTTCCTGGGCAGAAAGAGCCTCACTGCCCAGCTTGAGCAGCCTCTCCCGGGGGCGCTCACTGAGTGGTAAATCATGAACAGTAAAAGAGTCTTTCATGGCTTATCTTACATGGTTGATTTCCCAGACAACCTTCGCCTGGTTCGCCTTTTCAGAGCCAAAGCACCCCATAAAGTCAGTGCTGTCGCTAATACCGCTAACCCAGCAATCACAGCAGGATTTAACCCGGCCCTTTGCGCGGGAACTACCGAATTCGTCAACGTTGCTCGCCAACGAGCATCAAGACCATCTATATCAAAACCATAGACCTCGGTCAAAGCTTCATCGTAGGTACTACCCTGCTTAAAAAGAGCCAGCAAATCGAGCATCCTGTCCTGCCCATAATTATCCAGGAGATACTCAACAAGGCTATAGCTTTCAGCATAGGAAAGGGAAGCTTTTTCAGTGTAAGCGGAAAAGGGACTACACAGGCTGCGCACCGAAATAAGCTCATTTTTCGAGATAGCCTCTTCCAAGCTAGAGTGAAGAACAGGGTCAAGCTCACCCTCGTTATACGTGGCTAACCCTTCGTCAAGCCAGACAGGAAGTTGCCCATAGGGGCTAAAAGTTGCCTGATAAACAACAAGATGTGTCAACTCGTGAACCAAGGCCCTCTTGCCCCAATCAAGTTCGCTCGGTGCAATACTAATAGCAATTATGCCAAAATCAGCAAAGGTGACACCTCCAGTCCATTCTGGAGAATAAATCATGGCTCCCTGTAAATCACTCATGGAGGCGTAAATATATATTTTGACGGGCCTTTCCAAATAGGTGCCAATATCCTGGGTCAACCTGGCAAGTCCTTCCTGGCAAGCATCCATCAATTCTCGGGCGAAGGAATTAGCGCCTTTATACCAGAAAAGGGTCAGCTCACCACCCTGAGGTACGGTGCTAGTCAAGTTCTGCCAAGAATAGCGGCTGTCATCGAAATGCATTATCTCGGGGTGGGTTTCAATTTTGTTCCCGGCAGCATCTTCAATCATCCACCAATATGTGACTTCCGCACCAGGAGGCAAGCTCGCATTTGTCATATCCCACGTCCAATTAGCCTCTATTTTGCTTGCCGGGGTAAAATCAGCCCAACCTTCGCTGACAACTTCAGCATAGTTCATCTTATCCACCTGGTAATAAAGACGAGCATCAACGATATCAACATAGCTTTCAGCTTCCACAGTGAACACAGCCTGACTGGGGAAATTTACATCTACATTGCTAGCTGTAACTGTAATACCAGCCTCGGCTGCGACGAAGGAGGGGCTTAAAAGCATGAGAAGCGCCCAAGTTATTAAAGCAATGCGTCTAATCATTTCCCCACTTTAGACCGAAGGTAGCTAGTGATAAATCCATCTAGTTCTCCATCCAACACAGCTTCGGCATCGTGAACCTCGTAATCGGTACGGTGGTCCTTCACCATTTTGTAGGGATGAAGAACATAACTGCGAATTTGATTTCCCCAAGCTGCTTCGATACGCTCGCCTTTTAGCTTGGCTCTTTCCTCCTCTTTCTTCTTGCGATCAAGCTCTAGAATGCGAGAATAAAGAACTTTCAAAGCAGCTTCCTTGTTTTGGTGCTGAGACCTCTGGCCCTGGCAAGTAGCTACCAGCCCTGTAGGTAAGTGAGTTATCCTGACAGCACTGCTTGTCTTCTGCATATGTTGCCCGCCAGGACCACTGGACCTGAAAGTATCTATCCTCAAGTCTTCCGGGTTTATTTTGATATCCACCGTCTCTTCAGCTTCAGGGAGAACTTCTACCAGGACAAAAGATGTGTGGCGGGCATGGTCAGCATCAAAGGGGGACAGCCGCACCAATCTGTGTACCCCATGCTCACCTTTGAGAGAGCCATAGACATAATCCCCCTTAATCTCCACGATAGCGCTTTTGATACCAGCCTCCTCTCCCTGTGAGACATCTAAGACTTCAGCTTCATAATGATGCCGCTCTGCCCACCTCAAGTACATCCTGAGCAACATGTTGGCCCAATCCTGAGACTCTGTGCCACCAGCACCAGCATGAAAGGCAAGCATGGCATTTCGACTATCGTAATCGCCAGTAAAAAGCTGTTGGCTCTCTAACTGTTCAAACCGAGAACCCAGCTTCTTTAGCTCCAGTTGTATCTCTTCCTTAAGAGAGTAATCTTCCTCACCAATAGCCAGAACAGTCATTTCCCGAAGATCGACAGCCTTCTTCTCCACCTCGCGCCAAGCATTGACTAGATTCTTCTTGCCCCTGAGCTCCCGCATGATAGCTTGAGCTTTAGCCGGGTCACGCCAAAAATCAGGTTGGGCTGACTCTGCCTCTATCCTGGCAATTTCCTTTTCCTTGCCAGGGATGTCAAAGATGCACCATGATGTCTGAGATTTGGCGAAGCAAGACTTCTAAATTTTCCTTCTCTTCTTGCATCTAAAATACTCCTTAATCAAATAACTTCCCTTGGCTGCTTGGTTCAGAGGTCAACATTCCTCCGGCAGCGAGGTGAGCTAGGCGGGTAGGTTCAGGAAGTCTATAACCTCGGCAGCACTTTACCACCCATTGTAAAGCCGATGCAAGGTCAATTTTATGGCCCACGGAAACATATATCGGCTTCACTCCAGATTTAGTCCTTAGGGCTGTTCCAATGAGCTCCCCATTATCAAGCAGTTCAGCATGAGAGCCAGCCTCTTCACCCACAGGCCGATGCTGGCCACAAAGGATAGATTTTGCACAGCCTATAGTAGGCAAATCTAGAAAAAGTCCCACATGTGAGGCGAGCCCCATTCTCCTGGGATGAGCAATCCCTTGACCATCAATCAGAATAAGGTCGGGAACATTATATAGTTTTTCACAAGCAGCCAGAATCAAGGGACTTTCTCGAAAAGACAATAGGCCAGGAATGTAGGGAAATATAATCTTACCTTCCACTACCTTCACCTCGACCATGCTAAACTCAGGATAACGGAGAACTACCACTGCTCCTCTTGCTACGCCCTGAGCATCAGGAGAGGATATGTCAATACCGGCAATAAGGCGTGGGTTAATAACTTCGTTTTTAGTTACCACCTTTTTTGCCAGGCTCAATTGTATCTCCCTTGCTCGGGCAACGCTCACCTCCCAGTCGTGTAATTTGTGCACTCGCATACAGCTTATTATAAAGCATTGCTACTTTATGACAAAGTTTGAACACAACAATTTATAGTCTTTGCCATGGCTTTGTATAGAATTCCTGTCCCTCCAAGGGAGAGGAATGGCGGGGGTGAAACCTTGTGAAATTTCCCTCTCTAACCACTTCCACCAAAGAGAGTATCCAGGTACGTTTCTACGCTTCCTGTGAGTGATAGAAACCACGCCCGAGGGAGCGTTACATCATCTAGTATTACGGCCCTTAGCTTTCATTTGCTGGGCGGGCCCTGTTTTCCTGGATTCGTTGCAGAAACCCCTTCCATTGTTTCGTATTCGCGCCCGAATGATTCCTCTTTCCTCGAACGCCAGACGGCTACAAGTATGACTATAATCGCTGCCACCGCTACGCTGACGGTAACCGGTGTGAGTCCCCGCGGCACAATTTGACCGTTCACTACTACCACCATCAGTGCGGCAGCCAGGACCGAAACCAGGTTAATGACTTTAATCAGCGGGTTCAAAGCTGGCCCGGCAGTATCCTTAAGCGGGTCACCTACGGTATCGCCTATCACCGCTGCCTTGTGAGCATCGGAGCCTTTGCCACCGTATAACCCATCTTCAATGGACTTCTTGGCATTGTCCCAGGCATTCCCGGTATTTGCCATATATACTGCCAGGAGTTGCCCCACCAGTATCACCCCTGCCAGGAATCCTGCCAGCGCTTCCAAGCCAAGGAGTAAGCCTATGGCTATGGGTGAAAGGACAGCCAAAAGTGCCGGAGTGATCAACTCCCTCTGAGCCGCTCCAGTGCAAATAGAAACCACCCGGGCATAGTCCGGGTCAACTGTGCCTTCCCAGACTCCTTTAACATTGGCAAACTGGTAACGCACCTCATTTATAATCTCATGTGCCGCTCTACCCACAGCTCTAATAGTGAGAGAACTGAACAGAAACGGTATGGCACCCCCGATAAGGAAAGCAACGAAGACCTTCCACTGAATTAAGTCAATTGTTTTAAGCTGATAGTCGGCGTAGAAGGCAGCAAATAGAGCCACTGCCGCCAGGACTGCCGAAGCGATAGCAATACACTTGGTGATAGCCTTGGTAGTGTTGCCTACCGCATCCAGGTCATTCAAAGTCTGGCGAGTCTCAGGTTCGAGCTTTGCCATTTCCCCGATGCCATTGGCATTATCAACCACGGGACCAAAGGTATCCATGGCAATATTGTTGCCAGTCAAAGTAAGTAGACCAATGCCGCAAAGAGCTACGCCGTAGAATATACATAGTAAGTCTACAGGCATTGTTGTTGCTCCAGGGACTGGCACACCATTCCGCCACACGATTGCTGAGCCTAAGATAGCTAATGCAATAGCAATTATAGCCATCACAGTGCTCTCAAATCCCCAGCCAAACCCGGAGAGGATGACAGTAGCTGGTCCAGTTTTGGTTGATTTGGCGATTTCCTTTACTGGGGCATGTCTGTCTCCAGTGTAATAATCGGCGATATAATTTGTGGCTATGGCTAAGAAGACACCTATCATTATCACCCAGAAGAAACGAAGGTCGTGGCAGTAAAAGTGGGCAAAAAGGAAGGCAGATATACAAGTGATGGCCGCACCGAGCCAGTAAGCACGGTGTATAGCATCCATCGCATTCTCCCCCTTACCACGCCCAACCGTATAGGTGCTAATAATGGAACCAAGGACGCCGCAAGCCCGTATCAAAAGCGGCAAGATAATCCAGTAAAGGGCGCCGGTAGCAACAGTGAGCAAAATCCCTAAGATTAAAGCAGAAACAATGGTAACTTCGTAAGACTCAAAGATATCGGCTGCCATTCCGGCACAGTCACCTACGTTATCACCAACCTGGTCAGCAATCACCGCGGCATTTCGGGGGTCATCCTCGGGAATTCCCTTTTCCACTTTGCCCACCAGGTCAGCCCCGACATCAGCAGCTTTGGTATAAATGCCACCACCAACACGCATAAACAGGGCCAGTAGCGTGCCGCCGAAACCAAAGCCTATTAGCACCAAAGGAGCATCCTTAAAGAAGATAATGAAGAGTACAGTGCCACCGAGAAGCCCAAGACCGTCGGTGAGCATGCCGGTTACGGTGCCGGTGCGATAGCCTATCTTGAGAGCCTTGGCAAAACTGCTGCGGGCAGCTTGAGCCACCCTGACATTGCCTCGCATCGCCATATTCATACCCAAATAACCTACAAGGGCGGAGAACAAAGCACCCATCAAGAAGCCACCAGCCCTACCCAGACCGATAACCCAGTTGGGGTTGTATTTTGATGGAGAAAACCACCCGGTGAAAAATACAAACACTGCTAAGATAAAGAAAATCACGAGTATAGTGCGGAACTGCCGCCTAAGATAAGCATTGCCGCCAGTGCGGATAGCCATGGATAGACGCTTCATTTTTTCCGTCCCCTCCGGCTCCCTCAGGATCTGGCGGTTAAGAAAAGCGGCATAAAGTAAACCGCCTATAGCCACTACTATGACAGCGATTAAAGCATACTTTTCAAAGGCAGTGGCAACGCCGGTACGAAAGACTTCAAACAGTGTTATATCCATTAGTTAAACCTCCTGGGATGAGCCATCCCATGACCATCAACAGAATAATGCATGCACTCTCAGATTTTGGATTATAAAGCATTCCACTTTAATTGTAAATCATCAAAGTCATACCAAAAACGCTTAATATGCTGGTCACATGCGAGGAAAGAAGGATTAGAATATATAAACCACAACTAGCCTCGCTAAGGAGGAAGCTCAAAACAACAACCGTATATGTATTCCCCTCCGAAATCGTGGCCTAAATTGCACGACCACTATGTAATTTTCTTATTTCTGTGCCGCTAGATTATTAAACGGCCCTTTAAGCCAGAAGCCATTGACAAACATTGACATTTAAGAGATAATCACCTTATTAAATTCACCAACGAAAATCTTGCGATTTTCGTGTAAACCTAGCAAATGCAGAAATTAAATTTATCAGGGACCCCCGAAAAGTCACCAGATTTTTGGGGGTTGACTTAAATGGTTAAAATCAGATTACGCCGTATGGGGAGGAGAAACAGACCATTCTACCGAGTGGTAGTAGCTGATAGTCGCTCTCCCCGTGATGGTAAATTCATTGATATTATCGGCCATTACAATCCTTTGACTGACCCCGCAACTATCAGCATTGATGAAGAAAAAGCTTTAAAGTGGCTTGGATGTGGAGCTCAGCCTACAGATACGGTGCGCAGCTTGCTCGCCAAACTAGGCATTATGGATAAAGTTAAGCAGACCTCAGGCCAAAACTAACTGTTAAGGAGGCAAAATGAAAGACCTGCTGGAATACATTATTAAATCCATTGTGGCAGAACCTGACGCGGTAAAGATCACCGAGGAAAATAGTGATGAAGGCTTACTAATCAAATTAGAGGTTGCTCCCGATGACAAGGGAAGGGTCATCGGCAGACAGGGTCGCGTAGCTCAAGCGCTACGAACGCTACTTCGAGTAAAAGCAGCTAAAGAGGATAAAAGAGTCAGACTGGAAATAGTGTAATTAGGATTGATAACAGCCAATTTCCAGGGTTTGTCAATCCCAAATTATGCACAGAGCCTTGGCCCCGTTTTTCAAGTAGGTTGGTAATCCCTGTGAAAGGGATCGTAATCTCTGAGAGTAGTTTTGTGCCTTCATCAAACTTAATCTTCAAGTCCCAGCAGGGTTGTGATTCCATTTTCTTGACCCTTGGCTATGGTGGTAAGCCCTACTTTCTTTTAGATTTCTGCTTTGGGGCTCGTACCGCCATAAAACTTTTTGACAATTTTCCCTACACAATCCAAAATAAAGCCCAAAATCGAGCGGCACTGTTATAATAGTTCCAAACTCAAAGGAGGTATACATGGACCTTTCGCTTACAGACGAACAAAAAGTTCGCAAACAGGAGTTCTATGACACATGTAAAGAACTCGAAAAAAGGAAACCACCAAGTTTTGTGGGAGGTGAGACCATCTATGAAGATGACGAGTGTTGGAAGTACAACCTATATTGCGCCAAAGAATTTGCTAAAAAGGGATGGCTTGCCCTGGGCTGGCCACCAGAATATGAGGGCAAAGGAGACATGATGGACCGCGTCCTCTTTGCCGAAGCCAGAGGATACTATGGCATTCCCGGAGTAGATATTTTTGGAGTGCAAATGCTTGCCCCAACCTTGTTGCAGGCTGCGAGTGAAGAAATAAAGAGAAGATTCCTGCCACCTATTGCCCGGGGAGAGGTTATGTGGTGTGAGCTATGGAGCGAACCCAATGCCGGCTCAGACCTAGCCTCTCTGAGCACAACAGCCATAAAAAAGGGCGAGGAGTACATTATAAATGGTCAGAAAACCTGGAACACCGGCGCTCACCGCGCTGATTGGGGCTTTGGCGTATTCAAGACCGACCCGACTGCTCGAATGCACCACAATATGACCTTCATTCTACTTGATATGAAGACGCCAGGGATCACGGTAAGGCCAATTCCATACTTGGATGGCCATGCTCCTTATTGCGAGGTTTATTTTGATGATGTCCATGTGCCAGCCAAAAATATCGTCGGACAAGAACACGAAGGCTGGGCTGTTGTAAATCTCCTAGCTGGTTTCGAGAGATCTGGTATAAACGAAATCATGGGCATGATCCACGGGCTAGAACAATTGGTGACATTTTGCAACGGGACCAAACGACACGGGCAGCCACTGGCCAAGAACCCGCTTGTCCGTAATCGGCTGGCTGAGCTAGCCTGCGACTTAGAGGCAGCCCGTGCCCTGGCATACCGTGTCGCTGATTTACAAAACAGAAACGAAATGTCCCTGATGGATGCCGCGGCAGGCAAAATTTTCTTCAGTGAACTGCTCGAGCGTTTTGCTTTTGTGGCTACGGACATTTTAGGTCCCTATGGCCAGGTCAAGACTTCCCGATGGGCTCCTTTAGACGGGTGGTGGGAAAGGATGTTCCACGAACATTTCATAACCACCGTATCCATGGGAACAAATGAGATACAAAGGAATATCATCGCCTGGTACGGCCTCAACTTACCCAGAATGAGATAAACCAAGCTTCGATAAGGAGGAATCATGGACCTTAGATTTACTGAAACACAAGAAATATTAAAGCAAACGGCACGAGATTTCCTTGCCACAGAATGCCCCAAGACTCTGGTAAGAAAACTCGAACAAAGTAAGGAAGGATACTCTCCCGAACTCTGGAAGAAGATGGCTGAGCTGGGTTGGATGGGCCTAATCATACCTGAAAAGTACGGGGGTATAGGTTATACTTTTCAGGACCTTGTTGTTCTCTTGGAGGAGATAGGCAGAAATATTCTTCCTGGACCACTGATAGCTACTCTAACTAGCGCTTTCGCTATACTCGAGGCGGGAACTGAAGAGCAAAAGAAAGATTTACTTCCCAAAATAGCTAAAGGCGAATTAATTCTTACCACGGCTCTCCTCGAAGCTGAAGGCGTCTTCGATGCTTCCGGAATCGCCGTTAAGGCAACACCAAAAGGAAATGACTTCATAATAAACGGTACAAAGCTCTTCGTGGAAATGGCCCATGTTGCCAACTATATCCTCTGTGTCACCAGGACAAAAGATAGCACTTCGCCCGAGAAGGGAATCACCCTTTTTATTGTCGGCTCTACAACTCCGGGAATAAGTTGCGAGGTAATGCCTACCACCGCCGCAGATAAGCTATGCGAAGTGCGTTTTAAGAACGTCAATGTGCCCAAGAAAAATATACTTGGCAAGATAGATGAGGGATGGCCCATTGTGGAAATGATGTTGCGCAAAGGCGCCATCGCTAAGTGTGCCGAATCCGTAGGTGCTATAGAGACCTGTGTAGAAATGACCGTGGCGTATTCCAAAGAAAGGGTTCAATATGAAAGGCCCATAGGCTCTTTCCAAGCACTTCAACACAAGATGGCTGACATGTGGATAACGATGGAAACCAGCCGTTATCTGGTTTATGAAGTAGCCTGGATGGAGTCGGAGGGTCTTCCCTGCGCTAAAGAAGCCTCTATGTCAAAGGCATATGTCAATGAAGTCTACAAGAATGTTAGTAAGTGGGCAGTGAGACTACACGGGGCAATCGCTACCAGTGCTGACCACGACATACCCCTTTATTACCGTAGAAGCAAGGCCGCAGATATTGCCTTTGGCAACACTGACTTCCACAGGGAAATAGTTGCCCAGAAAATCGGACTGGTATGAAATCCCGTCTTGCAATAAATAGCTTATTAACCCTCATCTTCGCAGAGCTGAGTTTTTTGCTAGCCTCCGTTTGACATTTGTCTGGCGACTCCGGAAACTTGCAGTTTGGATACTCTATCCGATAAAGTCCACGATTGGCGGTGGTGGCAGAGTCTAGGGGTTGCGACACTTAGCCTTGTACTTGTACAAGTTGGATAGAGCCTTGATCGAGGCACCAAGCGAGGGATATACAGGGAATCGCTCGCTCTCAAAAGCTTTTTTAGCCAGCAAATGAGCCCTTCTATCCTCTTCGTCTTCTAGATAGACATCCAGTGAAATGCAAATCATTACGGTCTTGCCCATTTCCTCTCGAGCATATCTACATGCCTGGACTATAACCCTAATAAATTCCTTCAGGCGGTCTTCAAATGTGTCTCCCAACACACGCCGCAGGTAACCCACTCCGCCAAAGTCCAGCACCATTGAATGAATATTCTTATCCTGAGACACGACTTTGATAGCATCGATAAGTGTCCCCGTCGTTCCGAGCATGTTCGAGTATATTGACCAGGCATCAAGGGGATTATTTATGCTTGTTCCCGCCAGCGGAACTATTCTACGCAATTCAGCTAGCGTTTCCTTTGTGAATTGAGGGACCTCCAATCCTGCTTTTACACATAAATCAGTTTCAAGCACACTAAAACCACCGGAGTTGGTAATAATAGCCGTTCCTTTCCCTGAGGGTAGGGGGGCATAAGAGAATGCCAAAGTGGCATCCAGCAATTCGCCGAAATCCTCCACCTGGATTACCCCGGCCTGCTTGAAAAGTGACTCCCAAATTTTTGGCGAACCGGCTAATGAGCCTGTGTGAGAAGATGCTGCCCGGCGACCATGCTCTGTTACTCCTCCTTTGAGTGCCAATACTGGCTTTAATGTTGCAGCTTCGGTCATTGCTGCTTTGATATACTCGCCATTTTGGGTCCCCTCTATATATAAAGCTATAACCTCAGTTTCAGGATCATGCGCTAAGTATTCCAGGAAGTCAGGACAATCGAGGTCTATGGCATTCCCGTAACTGATAACCTTGCTAAACTTTATATTTCTTAGCTTACCGGTGGACAAGAATTCCACAGCAAAGGTGCCACTTTGTGAAATCACTCCAACTGGGCCTTCCTCAGCTGAAGCATCGGGGAAAAAAGTCAGGCCAGACTTAGGACAATGTATTCCCATGCAGTTAGGACCAATTACGCTGACTTTACCTCTGGATATCTCCTTCACTTCGTCCTCTAGAATTTTCCTTTCTTCTACTCCGGTTTCACTGAAACCAGCAGTATAAATATGGACCGCTTTCACTCCTTTTTCTACGCATTCGGCTAATACTTTTGGGACGAGTAAAGTTGGCACTGCTATGACGACATAGTCAATTCCCTCTTCTATATTTAAAATGCTGTCATAGCATCTTTTACCGTAAAGTTCCTTGTATCTCGGATTAACCAGGAACAGATTGTCTTTGATTTTTATGCTCATCAAAGCCCGTGAGAAGCCATCATCGTTGGAAGCTCCTATTACAGCTACTGCTCTGGGGTTGAAAATATATTCGAATTTTCGCAGTTTCTCCACTTTCATTCAGGCCTCCTAATTGCAGTGTGAATTGAGAAATCTTAGATTGGGTTACAATTAAGTTGTAGCAAAAGCATTATGTAATTATTTGGTTTTCCCAAAATCCAAATAATTTACCATATCTTTATTAGCCTATCAAATTAGCCTATCGAATACATTTTTTGGAAAACTGTTGAGTAGCTCGCACAGCGGAAATTTCCAGGTCAAGGTAGCATTTACAATCCGTAAGCTTTTTGCTATGCTTCCAAATATTACTCAGCGAGGAGCACGAAGAATACGCATCAGCATAGCTTAGAGTTCCTCTTCCACCCTAATTCGATAGCTCTTGTTGGCATCACAACTGCCGAGACTTGGCACTGGACGCGCACTTTCCTAGAAGGCCTTACTGAAATCGAATTCGACCGCCCCCTCTATCTCATTAATCCCAAGGGCGGGGAGATCAACGGCCATAAGATTTATACCAGTCTCAAAGATGTCCCTGGCAACATCGACTATGTAATCGGCTTGGTTAATGCCCAGGTTGCTCCCAAGCTTGTGGAAGAATGTGCCGAAAAAGGGGTACGAGCAATTCACTTCTGTACAGCGGGCTTTAGTGAGACCGGTGAGGAACAGGGAATAAAGCTGGAATCTGAACTAGTGGAAGCCGCCCGCAGGAAGAGGATCAGGATTATCGGCCCTAACTGCATGGGCATTTACTGCCCCCAATCACGTCTATCCTTCAGTCCCGCTTTCCCCAAAGAAAGCGGCCCGGTAGGAGTCATTAGTCAAAGTGGTGGCAATTCCATCTATTTGGTCAGGCAAGCAGCGTTGCGAGGCATTCGCTTCAGCAAGCTCATAAGCTACGGCAACGCATGTGACATCAATGAAAATGATTTGCTCGAATATCTTGCTAATGATGCAGATACCAAAATAATAGCCCTTTACATCGAGGGACTTAAGGATGGAAAACGATTCCGCAGGGCTCTGCAGGAGGTAACGAAGGGAAAAACGGTGATACTGCTTAAAGGAGGAACTAGCGAGGGAGGCGCTCGAGCAGTCGCTGGCCATACCGCAGCACTCGCTGGAAGCCGAGCCACTTGGGATGCCCTCTGCAAGCAATTGGGAATCATTAGTGTCAGTAGCATCGAAGAAATAGTCGATGTATTGGTCACACTTCTGTTCTTGCCACCTCCCAGAGGTAGGAATGCGGTGTTATTCGGTGCTGGAGGTGGAGCCAGTGTCCTAATCACCGACGAGTTTGAAAACAGAGGGCTAAAAGTCCCTCCACTCCCCCCGGAGATCGTTGCTCAGATACGGGAATTTACTCCCATCGCAGGCAATATCTTGCGAAATCCCGTGGACTATTCACAAGCCATGTTTGACCTTGAGGGCGTAATCAAAACTTTCGATATATTATCAAGGTGGGATGGGGCCGATTTCCTAGTCACATTTGTCAGGACAGGTCAATTCACAACGTCTCGGATTTCAGAAGACCACCTAAATTTGTTAATGAGCAGGTTTTCCGTAAAGCAGGGCCTTTTTCCCAAGCCAGTAGCAATGGTGCTCGAACCCAGTATTGTGCCCGAAGAGGCTGAGGCCATTCTGGCTGCTATTCGTGGTTGTATTTCGCTTGGGTTGCCTGTGTACTACTCCTTTGCTGCCGCCGCCAATGCCATCAATCTAGTATTGAACCATACCGGGAAGCAGTCCAAAAGAGTTTTAGGCAAAAACTCGGGTAGCTGCTCTTGACTATGGTTGCCGTGCTGGAGAAGGTATAATATCAAAAGGAAAGGTAACAGCAATGGAGAAGAACTCGTTTATACTCGCCAGAAATCCCAACGCCTTAAAACAAAGGTTTTGAACTCTAAGGTTAGATATTGGGATTTATTTAGGATTTAGTGTTTAGAGTTGGGAACTTAAGGTGGGTACATCTCGGAATTATCAAACACAAGGCATCATCTTAAAACAAACTAAGCTGGGCGAATTCGATAAGATTGTCACTATTTATACCCCAGAATTTGGCAAGTTAAGGGCGGTAGCTAAGGGAGCCTGTCGTCCCAAGAGTAAATTGGGTGGCAATATAGAACCATTGACGCATAGCTTGATGTTGCTAGCTAAAGGGCGTAATCTCGATATTGTTACCCAAAGTCAAACGATAAATGGGTTCCTGGCTTTGAAAAGTGATTTATGGCGCATGGCCTATGGCCTGTACATCTTAGAGCTTATTGATTCCTTTACTGTTGAGGGCGGTGAGAATCGCCCCTTGTTTGACTTATTGCTGGATATCTTAAATCAATTGAGCGAGCCTGACAGCAATGAGGTTGTATTGCGTTATTTTGAGCTACATCTTCTTCACCACCTTGGTTATCGCCCCCAGTTGCGCCGATGTGTTAACTGTGATTCACCTCTCAAGCCGGTAGTCAATTTTTTCAGCCCCGGCAAGGGGGGACTCTTGTGCCCGCATTGTAACTCTGAAGAAAATCACCATTACGAGCAAATCGAAACAACTTCATTAAAACCCTCCCTTCCCCTTTCGGTCGGAGCTTTGAAGGTTCTCCGTTTGTGGCAAAGTTGCGACTATGCTACTGCACGGCGGGTCAGAGTAAAACAAGAATTATCCTGGGAGTTAGAGCGAGTACTGTACGAGTATATAAGATATATTTTGCAACGAGAGCTTAAATCACTAACCTGGCTAAAAGAGTTAAAAAAGAAACTGCCGCCAATGTAAAAGGTTAAGCATAATCGGGGATGATCTGCCCATCCTATATATCTCTTTATAAAATCGCAATTAACCTTTCTATATCAAGTCATAGTGGAAGTTCGAAGGAGGTTTAGGCTATACTTTGCAATAGGCTTATGGTCAAGGTTGCTTTTCAAGGAGAAAGAGGCGCTTTTAGCGAGGATGCTGCGGCAAAGCTTTTTGGCAGGGATATTGATTTTTTACCGTGTATCCGGCTGAAAGAGGTTTTTGAACTCGTGTCGCAGGACAAGGTTGAATTTGGGGTAGTCCCTGTGGAGAACTCTCAAGCTGGCAGTATCAACGAGACCTATGATTTGTTATTGGCGTATCCGCTTAATATATTTGCTGAAGTTATTCTCAAAGTAAGCCATTGCCTCATGGCTTTGCCAGGGGAAAAGTTGGCGGATATAACAACCATTTACTCCCATCCCCAAGCCTTAGCTCAATGTAACGGATTCTTAAGTAAACTGAAAGTTGAAATTATGCCTAGCTATGATACCGCAGGCAGTGCCAAAATGATAAAAGAGAAAAGGTTGAAGAACTGTGCTGCCATAGCTAGCAAAAGAGCTGCCGATATTTATGGGCTGGAGATTCTGGCACCGGAAATTGAAACTAGTGTCAATAACTACACCAAATTCGTGGCTATCTCAAAGCAGAAAGCTAGACCCGCGCAGAGAAATAAAACCTCTCTCGTTTTTGCTGCTGAACATAAGCCTGGCTCTCTATATATGATTTTAGGTATCTTTGCCAACCGGAATATAAACTTGACAAAACTGGAGTCCAGGCCGAGCCGAACTAAGCCCTGGGAATATGTTTTTTATGCTGATTTCGAGGGTCACTTAGATGGCAAAGTTTACCAGGAAGCTATGAGAGATTTACAAAGAGAGGCTGCCTTCGTTAAGATACTTGGCTCCTATCCTCAAGCTACCTGAAGTTAAGCTGTCAATAACCCTGCTTCTTCAATCCTGTTCAGATTCCGGAGGTTCCTTTCCAGTTTTCGTTAAAGTAAAAGGCTAAGCTGCTCTTCTGACCACGAAGAGTAGCGGAATCGAGATGAGCTCCATGACCACAGCAAACAGAATCAAGTAGTTGATAGAAATTTCATAGAATAGCCCCATCAGGGGGGCAACCAAAAACCAGCCGGCTCCCAACGCTGTATTGAGGACTCCATAGGCAAATCCCCTCCGCTCTATATGTGTTAAATCAGCGATTGCGGCACGCATAATGGTTTCCTGAATCCCCATGACCATACACCATAATATCATGCCTATGTTCGTTCACTGGTAGGTAAAACAGCTCTAGCACAAACTAGCGAAAAGTGACCCAACAATTCTGACTATTGTGCAATTTGCCGAACTGCACAGAAACTCATTTTGTTATCTGCCAAGAAAGTATTTTGATGCGAGAATCTTATACTAGTTTTTAACGGTTGACTCTTATTATGTATTCCAGCTACACTAACCCAATGGCGTCTCTTATTTCTTTTTCAAATAACGCTGATCTACGTCATATTTAGCTGGAACGATAATTGAATGACTCGGCAACCTAAGGCTAAAACTTCTGATAGAAAAATACTCGGACTCCATCCCAATGTGTTCTTTCTTGGCCTTGTTAGTTTTTTTACTGATGTCAGCAGCGAGATGATTTTTACTCTTGTGCCGCTGTTCCTAACGAACGTGTTAAACGTCTCCACAACACTGGTGGGCGTAGTCGGCGGTATGTCGGGTAGTACTGATGCCCTTTCACGTCTTATTAGCGGACGCATCAGCGACAAAATAGGTAAACGTAAATTGTTGACAATGGTCGGCTACGGCCTGTCTACTGCGGTCAAGCCTTTCATGCTGCTAGCCAATGGGTGGGGAGCAGTGACGGGCATCCGCTTCGGCGACCGTATTGGAAAAGGCATACGTAGTTCTCCCCGTGACGCTTTGTTAGCGGACTCTCTCGGTTCCAAAGAAAGGGGCAAGGGGTTTGGCTTAGCTCAGGCCTTAGACACCGCTGGAGCGATGGTTGGGCTAGCTTTAGTAGCACTCATCGTTTATTTGATTGAGGGCTCCAGTGCATTTGATATGCAGCGCAACACTTATCACATGATGGTGCTAGTGGGCATATTCCCGGCGGTTATCGCCGTAGTCATCCTCATCGGCTTCGTACGTGACATCAGGAAAGATGTGGCCAGGAAGATCATAACAAATGCCCTAATGCCCCAAACAAATCAGCCCTTTGATATAAGATTCAAATTGTTTCTGGCAATCATGGCCGTTTTTACACTCGGTAATTCCAGCGATTTTTTTCTGATCCTGCGTGCTCAAAATGTTAAGGTACCGCTAGTACAGATAGCTGTCATGCTGGCGGTCTTCAACGCTGTGTACAGTATCGTCTCAACCCCGATGGGTGTGTTATCCGACAAACTGGGCAGGCGCCGCATTCTTGCACTGGGATGGCTCATCTACGGTCTCGTATATTTAGGTTTTGCACTGGCGACGGATATCTGGCAAATTTGGCTACTGTATGCTGCTTACGGCATTTATTACGGAACAACGCAGGGTGTAGCCAGTGCTTTCATCGCAGACTTGGCACCTGTGGGACGGAGAGGTTCGGCATATGGTCTTTTCCAAGGAATTACTGGTCTGGTACTACTACCGGCTAGCGTACTTGCTGGGTGGCTCTGGAATGCCGTCAGTCCGGCTGCTACCTTCTACCTGGGAGCAGGACTGGCCCTCCTGGCTACAATGGGTATACTTATACTTGTGAAAGAGCGGGCATAGCGTTTATTACGGTTACAGTTCGCCTTTTTGAAAAAATCTTTGTATTTTTGAATTACTAAATGACCTCAAGAAATTTTGTAAGCTGGCAACTATACTATAACTTTGCTCTTAGCTTTTGGTATGTAGCAGCCAAGGCTTCCGGAATGACTTTGGTATCAGACAATATCTGCATAAAGTTAGTGTCGCCTTGCCACCTGGGCACTATGTGGGTATGAAGGTGCTCTGCTATGCCGGCACCAGCAACTTTGCCCACATTTAAGCCGATATTGAAGCCAGTCGGCTCCATTACCTTTTTCAGAAGTTCTAAGCTCTTCTTGATAATGTCAAAGTGCTCCATTGCTTCTGCATCGCTTAAATCCTGTAAATTTGCTATATGCCGATAGGGGGCGACCATTAAATGCCCCGGATTATAGGGGAAGGCGTTCAGGATTATAAAATTGTATTGGCCACGATAAAGGATAAAATTCGCCTCGTCATCATTTTCCTTAGGTTTTTGGCATAAGATACAGCCACTTTCTGTGGTTCTTTGTATGTATTGTATTCGCCACGGTGCCCAAAGATATTCCACTAAACTTATATAGTATGCTGATTCCGAGTTAAGTGCAATAGTATTCTTAGTTCGAGATGAAAATTCTGGACTTGGCAAAATGATAGGAATGAAATATTATTAGGTACCATGCTGGAAGTCTTAACCCAAAAGTTGACCGCTGTACTTGATAAGCTTGGCAGAAAAGGCAAGCTGAGTGAAGGGGACATCGATGAAGCTTTACGCCAGGTACGGCTAGCGCTTTTGGAAGCAGATGTAAATTTTAAGGTGGTCAAGGAATTCTTGTCCAAGGTGCGAGAGCGTGCTCTTGGCTCTGAAGTATTGCGCAGCTTAACACCAGCCCAGCAGATTATTAAAATCGTCAACGAGGAATTAATCGCTATCCTAGGTGGAGAGCCTGGCCGTTTAGCTTCGGTTACTGACTTACCAGCGGTCGCTTTGCTCGTAGGATTGCAGGGCTCCGGTAAGACTACTACAGCAGTGAAGCTAGCTCTTCATCTCAAACATCTAGGGCAGCATCCTTTATTAGTAGCTGCTGATACTCGCCGACCTGCGGCTATTGAACAACTCAAATTACTGGGTGAGCAACATAATATCCCGGTGTACAGTGAGGATGCTAACGTAGCTTCAACAATAATTTGCCAGCATGCCTTAAAGCAAGCTAAAGAAAGGGGAACGTCCTGGGTCATAATAGACACTCAAGGGCGCCTGCATATTGACGAGGCTATGATGAAAGAATTGGCTGATATCAAATCCCTAGTACAGCCTTCAGAGGTATTGCTTACAGTAGATGCTATGATTGGGCAGGATGCCGTAAGAGTGGCCCAAGAATTCCACAGTCAAATCGGGCTGACGGGACTCATCCTGACGAAGATGGATGGAGATGCCCGAGGTGGCGCTGCTCTCTCCATTAGATTTGTTACCGGAGTGCCCATAAAATACCTGGGCACGGGTGAGAAGATAGATGCTTTAGAAGTATTTTATCCCGACCGTTTAGCGTCTCGCATTTTGGGTATGGGAGATATGCTCACCTTTATCGAGCGAGCTCAGGTGACCTTTGACCAGCAACAGGTCAAGGATTTGGAAGGGAAAATGCGCACCGGGGATTTTGACCTTGAGGATCTCCTCAGCCAAATGCGTCAAATCCACAGGATGGGTTCTTTAGGGCGACTGGTGGAAATGATACCAGGCATCTCCAAATTCTCTTCTTATTTGCCAGATGACGAAGGAGAGAAACAGTTAAAGAAGATAGAGGCTATTATCCAGTCTATGACTTACGAGGAAAGGCGTAATCCAGCTATTATTGATGGCAGACGGCGAAGCCGCATTGCTCGAGGAAGCGGCACCACACCTAAAGATGTTAATCAACTTCTTAATCAGTTTCGTCAGATACAAAAGTTGACTAAGTCGCTAACAGGAGGCAAGTTGCCTAAAAAGACGGGGACTATGCTTGACATGCTCTTAAAGTGAAGTCAGTCTAGATAACCCCTGAGCTTTCGACTACGGGTGGGATGACGTAACTTGCGTAGAGCCTTGCCTTCAATCTGTCGTATTCTTTCTCGAGTTACTTCGAATTCTTTACCCACCTCTTCCAAGGTTCGAGGATGTCCATCTTTAAGGCCAAATCTAAGCTGCAACACCTTTTTTTCGCGCTCGGTAAGTTCATCAAGCACTTTATCTATTTGTTCTTTGAGTAGCTGCTGCGAAGTGGCTTCAGTTGGTGCTAAACTGGCCTGATCTTCAACAAGATCGCCTAATCGGCTATCTTCGTCCTCGCCAATGGGCATGTCTAACGACATTGGCTCACGGAAAAACAAAGCCATGACCTCTTCTACTTTTTCTGGCGATATATTCAGGCGGCTGCCAATTTCTTCGTAACTTGGTTCGCGTCCAAGTTCTTGAATTAACTGTCGCATCGCTCGCGATAGCTTGTTAATTGTTTCTACCATGTGTACCGGAATGCGAATGGTACGGGATTGATCAGCTATAGATCGAGTGATACCTTGCCTGATCCACCAGGTGGCGTAGGTACTGAACTTGTAGCCCTTTCTATACTGAAACTTATCTACAGCTCGGATAAGGCCAATATTCCCCTCTTGGATAAGCTCAAGGAGGGGCATGCCATGCCCAATGTATTTCTTAGCTATGCTAACCACCAGGCGCAGGTTTGCTTCGGTGAGGTGCTTTTCTGATGCTTTTGCTTCAGTCTCTATCTGTTCAAAGTAAGCCTTGAACTCATTACTATGAGAATCAATTTGAGATAGGAACCTGTCGTCAGTCGAGAGAGTCTTTAGTTTTCGCCATGAAGTTTTACCTTTGTCTAGGAGCTCTAGTAACTGGGGAGGTAAAAGTTGACTGTTTACGGAAAGATTTACTAGGGCTTCTTCAGCTACAGTGGTTCCTTTGCCTATTCCCTTAGCGGTTGCCGCTATTAACGATGGGTCTATAACTTCATCAATGGCGGAACGAAATTTAGGATTCTTGATCGTCTCCACCACATTGCAGGAGGAATCGATACCAATACTCTCTTCAATAATCTGAACAACGGGGTATGCCTTGGCTAATTGAGAAATTACGTGAATAACTATGTCAACGGGTGAGGGGAATTTCTTGTATTTCCTGAAATGGCTCTCTTCAATTCCTTCTAAGCTCCTGCCCAGCTCTATTTTCCGAGATAGTAACTTCTCTTCCTGGATATTGAGAAGCGGCACTCTGCCAATTTCCTGAAGATACATGCGCGCCGAGTCATCAGTTATCTCATGTTCTTCTAGTGGTGCCGGTGGCTTGATTTCCCCAGTTTCCTCAACGAGGAATTCCTCGCTTTCTTCTTTTTCTTCAACTTCCTCAGCTAAGGCGCTGACATCCTCAACTTCAGCTTCATCGCTGAGTAAATCTTCAGGCACTACCTCATCACTATCCAGATTGATTTCTTCTTTCATTGAATCCATGGTTTTTTTCTTTCTTAACAAAGACTTCATGAAGTTGTTGCCCGGAACTTATTCCTTGCTCCTCTAGTTTGGACAACTCTGAGCTTATCCCACCCTTTTCCCTCTCAATCTCAAGCGTCGCCTCTTTCTCAGCTTCTAATTTCCGGTACAAATTCTCCTGTAGACGAAGGATACAATTGGCTAAATCATGGTGCCGCGTTTGTTCGCTTTGCCCTATAGCTGGCGGCAAAATTTTATTAATCAAATAGTATAAATATTCTAATAAACTCGTGTCAAGTTTGCTTTCAAGGTCTGAGATATCAGAAGAACGTTGCCATTTGACAAAGACCTCCCGATTCTCCGTGGATTCGAAGTGTTCCGGTGATAGCTCTTGCGCTGAAGGACGAAGCTCTGGGTACTGAAGAACAAGTGCCAAGCAGCGTTCTTCAATAGGGCTAGATACAAACTGGCGGGCAAGGCGAGATTGTTCTGTGGGCTTGCTAAGTTGAGGCCTCTTCCGACTGACTTTTGATTCCCTCAAAGCGGCTTTTATGGCAGACTCTTCAATTTTTAATTCACGTGCCAGTTTCTTTAGGTAATGGGATTGCTGTACAGGGTCTTTTATTTCATAAATTGAGGGTAGGAGTTTTTGTACAGCTAGGGACTTGTCTCTGGCTTTATTGATATCAACCTTGCTTATTACAGATTGAAAGGCGAAGTCTAGAATAGGCATAGCTTGTTCTACTAGTTCCTGCCAGAGAGTAAGGTCTTCTCTTATTACTTCGTCAGGGTCTTTGCCTGGAGGTAATAACATGACATTTGCTTCGGCATTGGAGTAAGCTAATATCGCTTTGCCCCGCAAGGTAGCTTCTTCTCCGGCAAGATCGGCATCAAGCGCCAAAGTTATGTTATTGGTGAATCTTTTAATGCCTTCCACCTGCTTATCGGTTAAAGAAGTCCCCATTGAGCCAACTACATTTTGCCAGCCGTGTTGGTGCGCAGTGAGAACATCCATATAACCTTCCACGATTATTACCAAGTTTTTCTTTCTAATAGCAGATTTACCCTTATCAATACCATACAAGCTGCTACTCTTATCGAAAATTGGCGTTTGAGGAGAGTTGATATATTTAGGCAGGGAATCATCCAGAACTCTAGCTCCGAAACCAGTGACTCGACCTTGGATATCACATATAGGAAACAGCAGCCGGTTGCGAAATCGATCGTAACTACCTCCTTCCTCTCTTTCTATTACTAGACCAGCTTCTACTAGCTCCTTTTCTGTGTAACCTTTACCCGCTAGGTAATTCTTAATGATCTCCCAAGCATCAGGACTGAAACCAAGACGGAACTCTTTGATAGTCTCTGGCGTGACTTTTCTTGCTGCCAGGTACTTCCTCGCTGCCTCCCCTGCTTTAGCATTCGAAAGTAAATGGTGATAGTATTCAGCAGCTGCCTCATTAATCTGAAATAACCTCTCTTTCTTCTCATCCTCAGCCTTGCTTGGCGCCTCAATGGGACTTAAAGTTATGCCTCCCCTTTGAGCTAAAAGACGAAGAGCCTGGCCAAAATCAATGCCTTCCTTTTTCATGATAAAAGAGAAGATATCGCCACCAGTTCCGCAAGCACCAAAGCAATGCCAGCTTTGCTGCTCAGGAAAGACAAAGAAGGAAGGATGTTTTTCACTGTGGAAGGGGCATAAGCCTTTGAAGTTACGCCCCGCTTTTTGCAGAGTAACATACTCAGAGACAAGCTCTGCTATATCTAATCTCTGCTTTACCTCTGTGATTACGCTCATTGCGATATCTTTTCAGCTAATCTTAGCGCATATTGATCGGTCATCCCAGCAATGTAATCAATGACTTTGCGCTCCTTGTTATCCAGTAAAGAGGCAAATTCTGGAGGTAATCTATCCTCATGCTTCAGGAAATAAGAATATAACAGACGCAATACCTTTCCCGCCTTTACTGCCTCCTCTCCAGCTAAGCTGGGATAATATACTTTGTCAAATAGAAACTGGCGGAGTATGTTAGTTGCTCTAAGGACTTCAGGGCTCATGCCTATAGTTGGATTAGTTAAATTGCCATTGCCACTAACAGGCCAGGAGCAGTCTATGATATCACAAACCAAGGTATTAATTCGCTGTGAATGCGTATGACCCAGAGTTGTTACTACTGGCTTGGGCAAATCATCCTGGGAGATAATGCCAGCTCTTATAGCATCTTCGACATCGTGGTTAACATAGGCCACGATATCGGCTATCTTGCATATTTGTCCCTCTAAAGTATGGACATCTCCCCATCCCTCTCCTAAGATGTCAGCTTGTCCCTTGGAATGATTGAGAATGCCATCTCGCACTTCCCAAGTAAGATTTAGCCCCTGTCCTTCCCTCTCCAATAAATCGACTACTCTTAAGCTTTGCTCATTATGCCTGAAACCACCGTGATACAACTCGTTAAGAACCTCCTCGCCTATATGACCAAAAGGTGTGTGCCCCAAATCATGTCCCAGAGCAATAGCCTCAGCGAGGTCTTCGTTGAGATTTAGAGCGCGAGCTATAGTTCTGGCTATTTGGGATACTTCCAGAGTGTGAGTAAGCCTGGTGACATAATGATCCCCCAAGGGAGCAATAAAAACCTGCGTCTTATGCTTTAGCCGACGGAAGGCTTTGGAATAGATGATACGGTCACGGTCACGTTGGAAACTGGTTCTTATGGGGCATGGTTCTTCCCACTTCAGCCGACCACGACTGAACTTACTCTTAGCGGCATAAGGGGAAAGAGCTTCTTCTCTCTCCTCTGTCTGCTCACGTATATTAGGCTTGTTAACCATGGAATCACTGCAATATAGCAACTCAAAGCAAAATCCTTAATTTATTACAGCGGCACCCTGCGTCCCCACGCTCATTTTCTTTTGGTTTTTAATTTTATCCTCTTTTCTACTTCTGCAATATTTAACCTCGTCGCTAATACTACATCCGGGTTCAGAGACATTGAATCTATGCCGCACTCAACTAAATAGTCGGCAAATTCAGGAAAATCACTCGGCGCCTGACCACATATCCCTACCTTTCTCCTTGGTTTGTGACGGTGCGCAGCATCTATGACTTGCTTCACCAGTCTCTTCACCGCTTCATTTCTTTCATCAAATATGTGTGCCACAAGTTCGGAATCCCTATCCAAACCAAGAGTTAGTTGCGTCAAATCGTTCGACCCTATGCTGAATCCATCGAACACATCGGCGAATTCCTCGGCCAAAATCACATTTGATGGTATCTCGCACATCACATACACTTCCAACCCATTTTCTCCTCGCCTTAAGCCAAACTCTCCCATGGCTTCTATCACCTTTCTCCCTTCTTCCGGCGTTCGGCAGAAAGGAACCATCACCTTGACATTAGTCAACCCCATCTCGTCCCTTACTTCCTTTATCGCCTGACATTCTAAACCAAAGGCGGGCTTGAACTTTTTATCATAATAACGAGATGCTCCCCTCCAGCCAATCATGGGATTTCTTTCTTTTGGCTCGTAACGATACCCCCCAATTAAATTGGCATACTCATTTGTCCTAAAGTCTGAAAACCGAACGATGACCTCGTTGGGGTAAAACCCCGCCGCTATTTTCGCTATCCCCATCGCTAAAGTGTCAATGAAAAACTCTCTCTTGTCTTCATATGCTGCGCTCTTCTCATCTATCTCTTTAATTACCTTTGCCAATTTCTCGTCTTCACTCGCTGCCTTCTTCAACTTATCATATTCTATCAGCGCCATTGGATGTATGCCGATGTAGGAGTTGATGATGAACTCCTCCCGAGCCAGACCTACACCGTCATTGGGAATCTGACTTTGAATAAACGCACCGCCGGGAATGCCGAAGTTCATCATTATTCTGGTCTTGGGCCTGGGGAGCTTAGTCACTTCTACCTCATCTATTCTATATTTCAGCTTCCCTTCATATATCCTGCCCTCACCTCCTGAGCAATCTATCGTGATCTCTTTTATCTCCTTCAGGACTTCCGTCCCATTGCCGGTGCTAATTACACACGGCACCCCAAGCTCACGACTAACGATAGCTGCGTGGCATGTCCTGCCACCTTTGTTGGTAACTATGCCACTGGCAATCTTCATTATCGGTTCCCAGTCGGGGTCTGTCATATCAGCGACCAAAACCTGACCATCTTTGAATTTCTGAATCTCACTGCTGTCTTCTATTACACACACTTCACCTTGTCCGATCTTTGTACCCACTGGCTCCCCTCTAAGCAGTAACTTCCCCTTTTCTTCAAGCACATAAGTCCTCAGCGAAGCTAAGTCTACTTGCGAATGCACCGTCTCTGGCCGCGCTTGGACTACAAAAAGTTCCCCGTTTGCTCCATCCTTTGCCCATTCAATATCCATGGGCACGCCGTAATGTTCTTCTATAATGCAGGCCCACCTAGCCAGAATCAAGATTTCATCGTCATTTAATGCGAACTGTCTTTGCTCTTCAACCTTGACCTCTTTCTGCTCCGCTCCAGACCCATGTCTCATGTAGACCAGTTTCCTATCCTTCGTCCCCAGTTTTTTCTCCACAATAGGTCTGAAACCTTCCTTTAAAGTGGGCTTGAAGACGTAAAACTGGTCTGGATCAACAATTCCCTGCACCACATTCTCTCCCAGACCATAGGCAGCAGTTATGTAGACCACGTCCCTGAAACCTGAATCTGTATCTATGGAAAACATGACACCAGAGCAGGCCAAATCGGAACGAACCATCTTTTGCACTCCCACCGAGAGGTAAACGCTGAGGTGGTTAAACCCCTTATCTACCCGGTACGATATTGCCCGGTTCGTGAACAAAGATGCAAAGCAGTCCATGACCCTTTCCAGGAGGTCGCCTTCTCCTCGCACGTTCAAGTAACTCGTTTGCTGTCCCGCAAATGAAGCTGTAGGCAAATCTTCAGCGGTAGCGCTGCTCCTCACAGCAACATCGACGTTCTTTCCAAATCTCTCTTCCATCTTTCGATAGGCAATTCTTATCTCCTCCTCCAATTCCTTGGGGCAGGGAGAATGCGCTATCAAATTCCTTAACTTTTCGCCCCTCTCTGCCAAATTCTCCATATCATGTGTATCCAGGTCCGCTAAAGTGTCTTTGATTTTCTGGCTTATGCCTGCTTTCTCTACCACATACTTGTATGCTTCGGCAGTAATGGCGAATCCCGGAGGAATGTTTACCCCTTTCTCACCCAGATTCCTTATCATTTCACCAAGAGACGCGTTTTTGCCGCCGACTAAAGCTATGTCATGTGCTCCAATCTCTTCAAACCATTTCACAAACTTCATGGTTCTTCCTCCGCTTTATAAAGTATGGTCATATTCGCACATACCACCTCAGTCGAATCTACCTCCTTGCTTGTAGACAGTTAAATTAACAAACAAAGCCACATTATATCATGTTTCAGCAAGGCCAAAGGAAGAGGCACTTTTGCCTCTCCTGCGTGGCTCAACCGTTGCCACCCTATCCTTTTGCCATTTGCTGCAGCGCCATTTTAATCTTCTCTTCTAAGCTTAGCTTCTCGGCATCTGGAAGCTTAGAGATAGCTTTGGTGGCTTCCGCTAAAGAGTAGCCCAAACCAGTTAAAGCAGCTATAACATCGGCACTCTCCGGGGCTAAGGGCAAGGCCACATCTTTCCACTCCTTTTCCAATTTGCCTCTGAGTTCAACGACAAGGCGGCTGGCCATTTTTTTACCGATGCCAGGCGTCTGGCTCAGGAGGTCGATATCTCCGCTGGTTATAGCCATGACAAGTTGCTCAGGATTCAAAGTCGAGAGTAGGGCTAAAGCCAACTTAGAGCCAATTCCGGAGACGGAAATAAGGTTTTTGAACAAAGCTAATTCTTCGCTTGAGGCAAAACCGTAGAGGGAAATATTATCCTCTCTCACATGGAGATGGGTATGGAGGGAGACCTTGCCTTTAACAGCTCCTAATTGCCTTAAAGTTGAGCTGGGGACATATACCCGAAAACCTATTCCGCCGACATTAATGATAATGGAGTCGCTACCACGATATTCTAGTATTCCTTCTAATGTAGCTATCATTTCGGCGTATGTTCAGTGAGCCATTGGTTAAGGCGCCTCTGTTGAATGTGGCACATGGCTACAGCCAGGGCATCTGCAGCATCGGTAGGCCGAGGTAGCTCGGAGAGCCCGAGCTGGACTCTTACCATTTCTTGAACCTGTTGTTTATCGCTTTGCCCATAGCTGGTTATTTGCTGCTTTACCTTGGCTGGTGAGTAATAGTAGATGGGCAATCCCTGGTTGACTGCTGCCAGGATAGCTATAGCTTGTGCTTTGCCGATAGCGAACGCTGACTTTACGTTGTGGCCGATAAAGGGCTCTTCAATGGCTACTTCATTTGGTTTATGCCTGGCGATAATTTTGCTTAATTCACTGTAGAGAGAGCGTAGCCTTTCTTCCATAGGAAACCGGGCTGGGAGATTGATTACTCCGCAATCCACCATATGCATTTCCTCTTCGCCATCCACTACACCATAGCCTAAATTTATAGTACCGGGGTCAACTCCGAGAATGCGCATGTTAAACTATTTCCTCAAAAGGAGTCTTGTGACTTTTTGGGGATACCCATAAATTTAATTTTAAATTTAAACCGGGCCCCCACGAAAATCTTGCGATTTTCGTGGGTAGATTTAGGTTTGACTGCGCAGCCTTTCTAAGGTAGCTTCAGAAAAATCCATATTGGAGAAAACACGCTGTACATCGTCTAATCCTTCTAGCTCGTCGAGGAAATTCAGGGCTTGAACTGCTTTACTTTCCTCCAGCAACACTGTAGTTTTAGGCGCTAGCGAGAGCTCCGCCGAAATCACATGTTCTTTCTCTTCAATAACCTTTCTTACTTTTTCTAAATCCTGCGGTTGCGTGTAAATTTCCACATAACCGTTTTCGGCCTTAACATCTTCAGCCCCGGCATCGATAGCTCGTAGCACTATTCCTTCGGCATCTGAGGCATTGCTTTCTACAGTGATTACTCCTCTACTCTCAAACAGCCAGGAGACACAACCACTCTCACCAAGATTCCCCCCATGGCGGGTGAAGAGACGGCGCACATCCTGAACAGTGCGATTACGGTTATCGGTCAAGGCTTCCACCAAAACCGCTATCCCGCTTGGACCATAGCCTTCGAATCTCGTCTCAGTTAAGACAGCTGCCCCGGCTTCACCGCTACCCCGCTTTATAGCCCTCTCGATATTCTCCGAAGGCATGTTATTATCACGGGCTTTCTGTACTGCTAAACGTAACTGGAAATTACTGTCTGAATTAGTTCCACCTTGTCGCACTGCAACTATGATTTCTCGAGCAAGCTTGGTAAATATCTGCCCGCGCTTGGCATCAGCTACTCCCTTCTGCCGCTTAATATTTGCCCACTTAGAATGTCCTGACATTGCTATCCTTTATATCATTTTATCACTACAACTCCTAAAAGGTAAAGATATATACAAGTTTGAGAGAGATGTGTGTTTGTCGTTATTATGTATGGTAGAATATTCGCGGGGAATACAGCCGGAGCAAGCTTTCACCCACACCTTATGTACCGAAATCAAGTACAGGGCAGGACTCAAACATAAGCAGGCAGTTATCTTGGCACGGTAGAACATAATTTAGCATGCATTTGTTACGTCATAATAGCTGAATGAAGGCATAACCTGATGCTGCGGAAAGCTCACATGACACCACCGCAACTGTCCCCATATATACCGTACCGCTATAAATCTCTATATCTTAAGTTCTGAAAGTAAAGCGGAAGCGGGCCAGAGATTGGCATCCCGCTAAGTTATCTCCGTCCCGCCCTGCTTTTCATTGGGACTATAACGGAATGTACTGTAAAATTTTGTACTCGTATTTCCCTGTTCCCTCGTTATATTGTAGTTTCCAGATTCCGTAAGTAGCACTAATTCGGTCGCCGGTTGCATCGAAGGTTACTGTCCCGCTGACACCCTGATAATTAACACCCACTTGATAGAGGGCATCTTTTATCGCCGCGCCATCGTAGACACCGGCTTTATCTATCGCTTTGGCTATCAACTTGACAGCATCATAAGCAGTGTCACAATAGACTCCTGGGTCTACACCCCAGCGTGCTTTATATGCCGCCGCGAATGCCAAACCCGGGGAGTATGATGGGTCCGTAGCTAAAGTAGTGCCACGAAGATTACCTTTAGCCATAAATGCAGCAGCCTCTGGGTACTTCGTTGCATCCAGACCATAAACACCCTCAGAAACCAGCCACTTGATTGTGTCTAGACCCAGGCTGTCAGCTTGCGCATAGACTACAGCGCCGTCACCGTGGTAACCAACATGAATGATATAATCAGGATTGGCGTTTTTGATTTCCTGCAGCTCCGTAAGATAGTCGAGTTTCGCCTCGTCATATCTGATACTTTTTACAACTTCCACCCCCGCCGCCTGAAGCTTTTGGGTAACTACTTGCTCGATACCAACGCCGTATGGAGTGTCCTGAACCAAGGTGGCTACTTTCTTCCCGCCCTCATCAATGATCGTTTTGGCCAGAACCCCTCCCTGAAGATAATCAGTGGTGCAAGTACGTAAATTCCACTCAGTCCAGGGTTGGTCAGTGAGCAAGGGTGAGCTAGCTGAAGGTGAAACAAAGGGCACCTCCATCAATGCGGCGTAGTTTCCAGAGGACATAGCTGCCCCACTGATCATGGGACCGACGATGACTTTAACTCCATCCACCTCCACCAGCTTCTTAAAAGCAGTAAAACCAGTATCCGGGGAGGTGGCACCATCTTCAGCCAAAAGCGTCAGATTCTTGCCGCCGAGCACTCCCCCGGCAGCATTAATATCCTCCACAGCCAGAGTGGCGCCTTTAATTATCAATGCGCCCATATCCGCCAGGTCCCCGGTCGTATCAAAGATACCACCTATCTTTATTTCTGTGGGTCCTCCTCCTCCTCCGCACCCGGAAACAAGTACCCCAACCAGAGCCATACAAACCACAAGTAATACAGCTAGTATTTTCTTAGACATACATTCCTCCTTTCAAACCATTCATAATTGTTAGAGCGGATATCTTGTTGTTAACATCTTTCTACCCCATAGGCTCCCTCCTTCCAGAAGCATTGATAAACACATTTATATTCTTACACAAGAAATTATTATCTTACATGATTTGACACATTATTTCAAGCTTTGAGCCCTAGAAAACGTTGTTTGGCTGTCTCATCAGATAGGATGGACTTAGAGTCGCCCTCCAGGACGCAGCGCCCATCCACCAGAGCATAGCAGCGATGCGAGATCTCTAAAGCTCTTTTGACATTTTGCTCGACAATTACTACTGCTGTGCCGCTGTCTCTAATTCTCTCCATTTTTGTCAAAAGAGGAGAAATGGCCTTGGGCGCTAGGGAAGCTAGCGGCTCATCAAGAAGCAGTACCTTGGGCTTGGTCATCATTGCCCGGGCGAGGGCTAACATCTGCCTCTCCCCCCCACTCAAGTTACCTGCCCAAGCCTTCTTCCTTGCTGCCAGCTCCGGGAACAACTGATAAACTTCCGCTATGTCAGCTTTAATATTGCCATCCCTTCTGGTATAGGCTCCCAATTCCAGATTTTCCGTCACTGTCAAGTTGACAAAAACATTATTGATTTGAGGAACGTAGTTTATACCTAAAGTCACAGCACGGTCTGGAGCAATACCAGTAATATTTCTCGCACCGCAAAAGACTCGACCACGAAAGAGGCGAGCAAAGCCAAGAAGACTTTTTATTAAAGTTGATTTACCACTACCGTTGGGACCGATAATAGCTACAATCTCTCCGGCGTCTACTCGTACCGAAACACTGTGCACAATCTCCACATCCCCATAACCAGCCACAATGTCTTCGGCAACAAATATGCTTTCCACTTAGTCTCCTAAATATACCTTATAGAAAATAGAATCCTTCGCTACTTCATTTGGCTTACCTTCAACCGCTATCTTCCCTCTATCCATAACGTAAACCCAGTCGGCAAAATCAAAGAGTATTTCCAACCGGTGCTCAATAATGAAGAAACTGAGCCCCCCCTGGCGGAAAAGCTCAATTTTTTCAAAAATCTTTCGCCCTAGATTGGGGTTAACACCAGCCGCTGGCTCATCCAAGAGTAATAATAGCGGGGCAGCCATAAGAGCTCTACCTATCTCAAGAAGTTTTCTTTGTCCACCAGATAATTCGCCAGCCGGGGACAGAGTTAAATGATCAAGTTCCAGGAGATTAAGCAGTTCTAAAGCTTTATCCGCCAGCTCTCTTTCCTGAGCCTGCCATCCTTTCCTGAACACCACGCTATTTAACAAGCCATCACCCTTATGTCCCCTTGCTGCCAGGAGCATGTTGTCCAGAACGGTCAAACGAGAAAACAACCTGGGTATTTGAAAGGCATGAACTATGCCCTTAGCATAAACTTGATGGGGGGCAAGGTGGTCAATACGCTCACCATTGAAATAAACACAACCCGCGTCTGGCTTGTGTAAACCGAAGACGACACTAAACAAAGTAGTCTTGCCACTACCGTTGGGGCCCACCAGAGCGGTGATACTGCCACGAGCAACATCCAGGCTGGCACGATTCACAGCCCACAGACCACCAAAGTGTTTCCCGACTTCTTTTACTCTGAGGAGCGATTCTTCCATCGCTGAACTACCTCTATTGCCCTGGTCTCTACATGGCGCTCCTTTAACAGCCCTTGTGGGCGGTAGGCCAGGAGAAATATGACTAAAAGACCGAACAAAATATATTGGAGATTAATCGGGTCAATAGGCAAAAGTAAGTAATCTTTAATTACCCTTGCCCCTCGTTCAAAAAGTATAACGAGGGATGCCCCGAGTAATACCCCCCAGTTATTAGCTGGACCACCTACAATAACCATTATCCACACCGTAAAGGTGACCAAGGGAATAAACATATAAGGGTCAATAAACTGCATGTATTGAGCATAAAGAGCACCACCAAGCCCGGTTAATGCTGAACCAAGCATGAATACCTGAGCTTTGTACTTGACCCGGTCCTTTCCCAGGGCTTCTGCCGCTACTTCATCTTCCCGGATAGCCCGCAGAACACGACCATAAGGTGACCTGGTCAGCAACTCGGCAAAGATAAAACAAAGAATCAGGCAGAAATATATTAGCCCGATATTGACCATTCTCATCTCTATAACAGACATGCCCGACCAATGGATGGCAGGAGGCACGGTAATTCCCCAGACACCATGAGCAAGCGAGTCCTCGGCTTGGACAATCAGTCTTAGTATCTCGCCAATCGCCAAGGTTACTATTGCCAGATAGTCTTCCCGCAACCTCAAAGCTGGCAAAGAAACGAGGAGACCGATACCAGCGGATATCAGCATTGCTATTATAAGGGCAAGATAGAAGGGAAGTCCAGTTCGCTCCATTAAGATGGCATAGGTATAAGCCCCCGCCAGAAAAAAGGCTACCTTGCCAAAATTTCCTAAACCGGTAAAGCCGTACTCCAGGTTAAGGCTCAAAGAAACTATGGCAAAGATACCGATATAAACGACGATGTCCAGAAGATTCGTTAACAGGCCCAAGTTCATGCCCTCCTAAACGCTTTGGCCAGCCCTTGCGGTCTTACAATTAAAGTTGCGATTAAGATTATAAAGGCTATTGCCATGCGATAATCGGTGGAAAGGCCAAGGTGTGTCAGCGCTACCACGCCAATGTTTTCCGCTAAACCAAGGATAAAAGCAGCCGCCAAGACTCCATAGAAGCTGCCTATCCCCCCCAGTATGGCAGCTGCGAAAACAGGCAGTATCATTGACCAGCCCAGGAGCGGGGAAAGCGAGGCAATCGCTCCTCGAAATAATCCAGCGATACCTGCCAGTGCTGCCCCACCTGCCCAGGTCACTAAATTCACCCGGTCGATATTAATACCCGAAGCTAGAGCCAATTCGGGATTAGTGGAGATTCCTCGAATAGCTTTGCCTGTCTTTGTTCTTGTTAGCAAAAGATGCATAATCCCTGCCATAACCAGGGCTGTAAAGATAAGCCCCAACCAGAGGTTGGTAACCCTGAGGGGACCGATGTCGAAACCAGGCCAGGTAATCCCAAAGGTGAGGGATGGCCAGCCCCATATCTGACCAATGATGGGCCTGATGACGAAGCCGAGACCTATAGAGGCTACCATGAGGTGGATTTTGGTCGATCCCCGGTTGGCTAAGAACCGAAAGATTCCTCGATATGCCAGAGCTCCCAATATTCCAGAAGCCAGGAAGGCGGCGATAAAGGCAAAGGAAAAGTCAAGACCCAACTGGCGAACCACAAAATACCCCATATAAGCACCCAAAGTCATAAATTCAGCATAGGCGAAGTTGGGAAAACCGGAAAGACTATAGGTCAAGGTAAGGCCGACCGCCGCAATTAGATAGAGGCTGCCCGTGAATGCCGAATTAAATAATACTTGTGCCCAGTTGACTCCCATGTGTACTGGTCCAGTCTCTCCAAAAGTGTGCCAATTCTATCATACTTTATACGTTATCACCATTAAATATACTATGGATGTTACCTATGTACGTCAGCCTCCGCATAGCACTATTAGGAGCCTAAGTCAAAGCTCTAAATTACGAGCTAGTACTGACATTTCACCCACTCTCTTTTTGATTCACACAATTATCTTAGTATGCGTTCTTACTTCCCTTGGCTTTCTGCCCTCGAGATTGACCAAAGCATAGGCTCTTATTTAGTAGCCTCTTGCCAGAGTTGGTGGAGAAGGCGCTGGCGGAGTTTGGGGTCGAGGATGGAGCCAAGGTAATCGTCAAAAACCTCATCTGTCTTTTGTTTCAAGCTCTCTAATTCGAGGACAATCTCTTTGAGGTAATGTTCGTCTTTAGGTATTTTGACGCTATCCAATCCAGCTTCAACCCAAATCTTGAGGTAGCGGGCTTCCATTTCTGAAGCACAATCTACATGTTCTCTGCCTGAAGAAAGACGCCAACCAAAGAGCTCGTGCTCTAATTTAACCTCGCCTGGAACTTTGAGCAGGCTTTTGGTGCGCAAGGGCTTGTGAGTCAACACCTTCTCCCGGTAGAAATTGCCCAGAGTGTCCTCACCAAGCTTGTCCATTACCGTTTTCACCAGAAGGTCAATATCTATTCCCTCCTTGGTCTTCCGCCTCTTGCCAAAGCTCTTGGCTTTCTCAATTCGGGACTTTACCAGATCCACCACTGCTCGATAGACCTCAAGCTGCTCCTCGTCGGTTAGGCCCAGAATCTCACCCATTACTATCTTGTCTAGTTCACGGCGGTCAGGCTTGACTTTGTCCAGGGAGACGCCTTCAGGAGTGGAAGCGCCAAGCTCTTCAAACACTGTAAGTGTCTTGCGGCCAAGAATCTTTTTCGGGATTTTGCCCCCCTTGATGTCATGTTTCCTCACGTCTAGCACTGACATGGAGGCGGCTTCATAGGTCATGTTATCGAGAGCGCCTTCACCCAGATTTACCCTCCCGTATAACTCCACTATTAGGAATGGCAAAGTCGAGTTTAGGTACGAGAATAAGCTATTCCTAAAAGCTTTATCCTTGGCATAGATAGCATAGAACCGATCGCTTGAGAAAAACAGGTGTTCATTTTGAGGGGCAATAACTCTATCATTAAAAGCCTTGAACCACAGACCATCAGGGGAGGCTTGACTCCCTAAGTCGTACCATCTCTCTCTTGAGGCGCAGGTGGGGCGGAGGTGATAGCCCTTGCTCTCGCCTTCCTGGATATATTTGAGGACATTGGTGCCTTTTAACCCCCTCCTATCCTTGTGAATCATCAAGGCTCGATATTTCAAATCTTCAGGTCTGACTACGATTGACTTGCATTCCCTTGGGCTTTTAATGACATAGTTAGGCACCCAGTTTCCTTTCTCATCCTGGTGCATCCAGAATTCCCTCTCGATTCCTCGTCTCTTTATTTCGTCCTCCGTCAGATAGAAGAACTCGTTGGCACCAGTCTTAATGCCAAACCTCACCTCGGCGATTTCTTTCAGGGGTACCAGTTTTCCTTTGCCTCTCTCCAGTATCTTAAAGAAAATCTCTGGCGCCCTTACGTATTTGCCCCACTTAGCACCAACATATTTGCCTGTTTCCTTATCAAATCCTTCCTCCCAAAGTTCAGCCTGTGATTTCGGGAAAATTCTCAGTTCTTCATTCTGGTAAAACTCAGAATGAGCCATAATGGTCTTTACCAGCTTGTCAATTTTCTCTAGTCGGTCGATTTGCTTCTGCCACATTTCCTGAGCGGGAGGGATAAAGTAGCTCAGATGCTTGAAGAGATAGACGAAGCGGACAATGTTTTCGTCTCGCTCTTTCTTATCTTTACATTTTTCTAAAATAACTATGCAGGTATTGACATCAGCTTCTTCAAACCATCTCTCCACCTTAGACTCGATTATTGCCACAATTTTGTAGTTATTGAGGAAGAACTCCTGAAGCCCCTTGCCGTAGTCCACATCCAGCCAGGAATTGGAAACGATGAAGCCAAAGCACCCACCGTTTTGGAGGAACTTCATCCCATGGACAAAGAAGTAGGCATGAATGCCAGCCCTCTTTGAGATTTCAGCAATTTTCCTTCCTTTAATATCCTTAAGAGCTTTATCTATGAGTCCTTCTTTATATTCCTTCACTTCAGGAGCAATTCCGGGCATCTCCTCCTGGCGGGTATAAGGAGGATTGCCAACGACACAATCAAACCAGCGGGGATAGGTGACTTCTCTCTGCTTTACACCTAGAGTTTTTGCTCTAGCCCTTCGCCATTTCTCAGGCAACTCAAAGCCGCCTTCAGTGCTCAGGAGATTAAAGAAGTCCTCTTGAAGGATATTAGGATAGTTCTTATCTACACTTAAGTCCCTGATAGCCAAGTTTATAGTGGAGAGGTGAGCCGGGAACTTGGCGATGTCATTGCCCCAGAGGGTGTTGAGGATGTCTTCATGCTCCAAGCGTTGGTTCATCAGCTTCTTGTGCTGATAGGCTCTTACCAGGAATGTCCCGGCACCACAAGCAGGGTCAAGAACTTTATCGTCTTCCTGTTTTAAGCAGAAGCGGAGGATAATGTCAACCACATCGGGGTTGGTGAAATACTGACCCAGGTTATGCCGCTCGTCCTGAGGAATTAGTCTCTCAAAGACTCTACCAATAATATCGTAGCCAAGTCTGGAGAAATCATATTGTCTTAGAATGTCTATCAGTTCTCTTATTTCCTTAACTACATTATCTTCCTCCGGGAAAGCAATAGCGTCAATGAAATCTGCAGTGTAGATAGTCTCATAATCTATCTTGAGGACCTGATTGAAATAGCCCTGGAGGGTTGTCTGTAATACCGAGCCTTTGGTAAGACTTGCTGGGACTTCCAATGGGTCAAGCTGGTAGGGTCGCTTGGTTTGGAGCACATTGTAGAACAGGATCTTATTGACCAAGAGATAGGCAGTCTGTCTTGCTGCTTTATCAAAGTCTTGAGATTGCCAGGCAAAAAAGCTCCATCCCTGAGATGCGAACCACTTGCCAAGCTCCTTAGCAAAGGCATTATCCTTATGGCAGCGGTTGTCAATTATCGTGGTGTAATATCTGGAGAGCCTTCTTATCTTATCTTGAAGGCGGTAGATAAGCAGTTCATCAATCGCCTGTTTCGGTTTGGCTTTCTTAGCTGAGTGAACCTCATATAAATCGACGAGGAAACGTTCTAATCCAGAGATAATGGTATTTTTATGTCTTGGCTCTTCTATCAGGTCTAAATTCTCGATTTGGGAAAGGAAATATTTATCTTGAATTTGCTCCTCTAGGGTCCTTAAGCTGTTAGCCTTCTCGGTATCGAACCAAATGAGATGTTGGAAATTAGAAGTGGCAAAATATTTAGCCCTTCTTCTGGTAGCCTTCTTTCGTGCTGGCTCTTTGAGTTCCTCCTCATCAAAGGGATCGAAATACGGTTGCTTCGTCTCAATGATGCAAAGTGCATTTTGGCTGGCGGGGCTTTCAAATAGGATGATGTCTACCCGTTTTCTATCGCCCTCCTGAGTTGTCTCCACCTCAGCCTGTCCCAAAGGCAAATTTTTATCTTTAATAATGTCATTCATCCACTCAGCAACCTTAGCGGCGCATGTCCACTCTGTTTTATGGATACCAGTGCTAAAAGGACTGGGAATCCGCGTCTTGCCCCTAAGCTCAGATTTTTTCATGCTGTTTTAGAACCTCATTCACGATGCGTCGGGCGATTTCGAAGGCGGCAGCGATGCGAATAATTTTGGTGTCGCCAAGCCCTTTTATATCCAAGAGCTTTTCCAGGGGTTGATTAGCCATGCCTTTAAACCCGCCAAACCTTTGCAGAATTTCCTCGGCAATCTTCTCCGCTGGCTTGCCCGGTATGCCAGGGGCGATTAGGATGGAGAGGAGCTCGGCATCGGTCAATGTTTCCGCACCCAGTTCTCGGAGCTTGCCACCGGGGTGCTGCCATTTTTGTGGCTTGCTATTCATGTCTCCACTCTTTCAGTGAAACGCGCTGTAATAAAGGCACAGCCCGCCTAAGGATATTTTACCATCATAGTGAGGTATTTATCTCTAACAAGGATTTCGCCACAAAAGCGTGTCCTTAACCTCCTAGGCTGTTACAAAAAATGTGGTTGCCCAATTTATTGGGCTCCCTCCTCTGTCATTGCGAGGCTGACGAAGTCAGCCGAAGCAATCTCGTGAGGGGTATGAGATTGCCACGCACCTTTCAGGTGCTCGCAATGACAAAAAGCGAAGTGCTTGATGAATCAAGCCACTACGAAAATCTGGAGTCCATCCCTTTTAGCCCTTCTGTGTAAGGTTCCCTTATTATGCCCTTCTCGGTGATTATGGCAGTTATATAACTATGGGGAGTGACGTCGAAGGCGGGATTGGCTGCTCTTATGCCTTCGGGAGCAATGGGTACTCCCTGGATATGAGTTACCTCCTCAGGGCTTCGCTCCTCAATGGGGATTTTGTCTCCCGAGCTTAAGGAAAGGTCAATAGTGCTTGTAGGAGCAGCGACATAAAAGGGGATTTCACTTTCTTTAGCCAGTACTGCCAGAGTATAAGTGCCAATTTTATTGGCGACATCGCCATTGGCCGCAATCCTGTCGGCGCCCACAATGACACAGTCTATCTTCTTCTGATGCATAAAATAGCCAGCCATGGAATCGGTAATCAAAGTTACCGGGATACCCTCTTGCATTAGTTCCCAGGTAGTGAGCCTGGCTCCCTGGAGAAGGGGACGGGTTTCCGTGACAAAGACGCTCACTTTTTTTCCCTGTTCCTTAGCAGCTTTGATTACACCCAGGGCAGTGCCATAGCCGGCGGTGGCTAAAGGACCAGCGTTACAATGAGTAAGCACGGTGAAACCATCCTGGATGAGCTCGGCTCCGAGCTGGCTGAGCTGCTTGGTTGCGGTTACTTCTTCCTGATGAATCCGCTTGGCTTCATTGATAAGCGAATTTTTTATTTCAGCAACGCCATCTCCCCTGGCAGCTTTCTTCATCCTGTTGATAGCTTTAAAAAGGTTGACCGCGGTAGGCCGGGAGGCAGCAAAAGCTTGCATGACCTGATTTAATTGGGCGAGAAATTCATCCCTGTTTGCCGTCTTAATACCTGATGCTCCCAGAGCTATGCCGTAGGCAGTAGCAACTCCGATGGCTGGTGCCCCGCGAACCTTCATTTCCTTAATAGCCAGAACTACATCGTGGTAATTATTCAGGTCAGCGAAGATTTGCTCCCAGGGAAGCTTGCTCTGGTCTAGTATCCTTAGCTTGCCATCAAGCCATTCTATTGGTCTAGCTATCATCGCCGTTAGTATAATCTAAAGGATGAAAACAAGGGAAGTTTTGAATTACGCTAGAAGGCGCGGACAACAATTGCCACACACAGGTGAAGCCATGTCATGTTTTCTGAGGTAGCCAAAATCGTGAACATTAACGGGCCAAAATTTGATAACCTGAAGGAATAATGCTATCCTTATCAGGTTCATCTGCCTGGAAGGCAAAGATGTCCAAGATTTATTTTATAGACGTTACCAATCGCGATGGCGTTCAAACTGCACGCCTCGGTCTATCCAAGCTGGAAAAGACCATGATAAATATGTACCTCAACGAAATGGGGGTCTTCCAGTCCGAATTTGGTTTCCCAATGACAAGACACGAATCATTCTACCTTGAGGCGAACTTAGAATTAGCTGAGATGGGAGTCCTGCAACCCATCCGTTTGGAAGGGTGGATAAGAGCAGTTGTCGATGATGTGGAAAAAGCCTTCAAGCTTGTCCCAAACATCAAGCACCTTAATCTTTCTACCTCCACGTCAGACCAAATGATTCAAGGCAAATTTCTGGGCAAAAAGAGCCGGGAAGATGTCATAAGCACGATGGTTGATGCTGTAGAAGCGGCTCGCGCCCATGGAGCTGAAAGCATAGGTGTAAATGCCGAGGATGCCTCCAGAACTAAAATAGATTTTTTGGTTAGATTCGGCTCCGCAGCTAAGGAACACGGGGCTCAACGACTTAGGTATTGTGATACCCTGGGCTATGACAACCCATTTACTATTTACGAGAGTGTCAAAACGCTAGCGGAGAATATCGGAATACCTATTGAGCTCCACTGTCATGGCGACCTGGGAATGGCTGTGGCTAATTCCCTTGCCGGGGCCAAAGGAGCTATAGACGGTGGGCAAGATGCTTACATCAATACCACAGTCAATGGAATTGGAGAAAGAGCCGGCAATGCTGACCTTGTCGCCACAGCTCTAGCCATCACCAAATCCAAGGGATTCGCGGGAAAATATCAACTGGAAAAGCCCCTAAACCTGACGAAAGCCTGGAAAATAAGCCGATTTGCCAGCTATGCTTTTGAGGTCCCCATCCCCATAAACCAGCCTGGCGTCGGAGCTAATGCCTTTGCTCATAGTTCTGGCATCCACGCTGACGGCGTATTAAAAGACCCCCAAAATTACGAGCTATACAGCTTCAACGAAGTAGGTAGAGGTGAACCGGAGCTCGTAGAGACCGGCAGGGCGATATGCTCGGGAGAATATACCGGAATATCTGGCTTCAAACATATAATGGGCCAGATGGCCATAACCTTTGATGATACTGCGCAAGCTGAAGAAATTTTGGAATTGGTAAGATATGCTAACGTGGAAGCGCAAAAACCCCTAGTGGAGGATGAATTACTCTTCATTGCCAAATATCCCAAAATTGCCAAGAAACTGTTGACACTTATACCACCAGAGTAATCTATCCTTGACATCAGTGCTCATTCCATTTGATAATATAGTTAATTGCGGGTGTAACTCAGCGGTAGAGTGCTTGCTTCCCAAGCAAGACGTCGTGGGTTCGAATCCCATCACCCGCTGTGGTGATAGCCATAACCAGCAAAAATATAGATTAAAAAATGAGGGTAAAGCTAAATAACAGCCAATTGACAGGGTTAGCACATCATCTTCCTTTCGAAGTGATAGTGGAAGACCCGAGAGATGTTAAGGGCCTATTGGAAATCTTAGGCCACAATATGCCTTGGGATGAACTGGGACTTAATAAATTTGGCGATCCCCTCAAAAAGCCCAATAGGGTAACCTTTTCTGTGGAGGCAGTGGACGGGGGTTTTGTCTGCGACATTCACCCCGCCTTCGCTCTCTATATTTCTGATCTCTTGTCAGTAGAAAAATAGGCTGCACATAGTTTCACAAAGTTATGGGCCGTTAGCTCAGCTGGTAGAGCACCTGACTTTTAATCAGGGTGTCGGGAGTTCGAGTCTCCCACGGCTCACTTAAAAACGAAAACCGTAGCTAAAACGGATGGAATCGGCCTTAGTTGAGGCCGATTTTTATTTGGCCTCAGCGAAATTGTCAACCTGATTGTTTAAAAATTGAATAATTTTTAGGCCGACACCCTGAAAAATGTCAACCTAACTTTTAAGCAGATGCTATTGCCGCCAAGTACATTGGTGAAGAAATAGTAATTAATGGCTTGAGGAAGCTGTCAACTTCGGCTAATATCGATGTTAATCAGGATTCTTATACACATCCCTCAATATCAAGACGTATAAAAAGACTACAAAGGTTGGCAAAAAAGAATCAAAAATCTTAGCATTCTACTGTCTCATATAATTGAGTCGGATTCTTTGTGACCGGACAGTCCATATATACCAAATAGGATTTCATACATTCTTCTAGAGAGAGGACACAGCTAGGACGTGTGGGTGAGTCACACATTAACTCGGATTGTGGCCTTGCGCTACTCGAACCGTTGGACATTAGCAAAGGTAGCTAATCAGTTGAGAACCCATGCCATTCGACTAAATTATCTAATGGTTCACGGGATCGTGGAAATGTGTTAATCGGAGCTCTGAGGTTAGGATAACCAATGGCTATTGATGTTACGATGGCCCTATCTTTGGGGATATTAAGCAACTCCCGAAATATTTCAGGCCACAAGACCGGTATACCCATAATACATGTGCCCAGACCATAAGCAAGGGCAGCCAGACAGATAGTTTGACTAACCGCGCCGATACTCACTATGGCACTAGGACCGCGGTCATCGGCACAAACAATTATTGCACTAGGGGCATCAAAGAAGCGCAGCATGTTCTCTCGGTACTCGAGTTGCTTTGCCTCCAGATTTTTAGTGCCTGGAGGGTAGCGGATGGCGTCCGTCAGCGCTCTTAAAGATTGCGTTCTTGAAATCAGAAGTTCAGAATAAGGACCTGTTCTGGGCAGATCCGGCTTGGTGTTCATATAGTAATTGTCATCCCATGTTTTTGCTTTCTCCACAAGCCGGGCTTTTACTTTAGCTAACAATTCACCTGCCAAAACAGCAAAATGCCAGGGTTGAGCATTTCCTCCTGATGGTGCCCAGCGGCTAACATCCAACAACTCCTGCAAGACCTTTTTGGGAACAGGGTCAGGCTTAAAAACGCGAATACTTCTTCTCGCACGTATAGCTTCAATGACATCCATAATCTCCTCCTAGGCGTATTTTATTGTTGAGTCTAACACAAGAATCATACTTGGTCTATCCTTGTTTCCACTTGCTTCACGTCACCTGTTATTTGTTAAGCACCAACTCATCGATGGAGTGACCAGGCGGCTTCAATTGCACGATTTAGCGTTTTTTGACTCCTTGACCCTATGCAAAACCCGTTTTGTTCGTGCATTCCCATTATGTCCCGACCTGTCCCAAACATTTTAACGTCAATTTTTGACTGTCCAATCATCATACAATGGCCGGTCGGTACCCATATCATCATCATAGGCGAAGCAGCGGTTGCTTGGTAAGAACATTGTTGAGCAGGAAAATGCCAAGCCAATACAACACCAGTGGCAATACCAATTTAAGTGTTTTTGTTTTCATTAATCGAGCTCCTTTACTTGAACGGTACATCTCTCTCCTCCTGTAGCTAGTCCCCTATCAGTGCAAATCAATTTTATCGTAATAACATGAACACAGCGTGAACCGTAATTGAATGGCAGAAAAGGCGTACATATGAACTCACCAGTGGGCTCTCAACTCTATTTTGCATTTTGCAATAAGATATTACTAAATTACCCGTCAGCTAAGTTTGGCAAGTCCCCAAAGGTGATTTACTTATGAATCTTGCAGAATAGTAGTAGAGCAGCGGTTTCGTAATTCCAAGCTAAAAATTCAAATAGTCACTTTACGCATAAAATAGAACTTTTGTATCAATCGCTAAAAAACCCGTTTTGTTCGTAAAGTCCCGTTATGTCCCGACTCATCCCAAGCATTTTAGCGCCAAAATACCGCTAATTTCCCAGTTGTGATTTGAGGCTAGTCCATCGCCCAATCCAAAGAGTATACCCGCTTCTTGATATTCAGATACCTGTCTCTGACCTATTTGGAGTTTGGGAATTGAGTGAGGCTTTATCAGTTAATAGCATGGAACGACTTTTGAGAAGGGATTTGGCTTTCGTGACAAGCACAACAAACCGCTATCTTGTTACTGTTGAACAAATATCGGGATGAATATCCTGATGTGCGTATGGTTGCCCTTACGAGTCACCCCACTCAAACCTATCTCATAGCTTCTTGCCCGTCAACCATGGTGGGGCGTAACAAAAGTCAGAATTGCTGGGTCACTTTTCGATGGTAAGTGTAAATCCATCAAATTATTCCAACTTCATGCAAGGACAGAACTAGTTGCCACAAGTAGATCGACCAAGGATAGCTATTGATACTTATCATGGCATATAAGTCTCTCGAGCGGTTTTCTGGGTCTTGGTTCTGGCCACGAAACAGGATAGCCGACAGGCATCACAACCGGCACTCTCATATCATGCGGTATAGACAATAGTCTTTTTACCTCCAGCTCATCCAGCCCACCAATCCAACATGTACCCAATCCTTCGGCAGCGGCAACTAAGGTAAGGTGGTCCAAAGCAATGGCCAGGTCAATCGGCATTGTGTTGTCATATTCAATAGGATCTTTATCAATCTCTTCTGGGGTTGTTCCTAGCGTCAGGAATACATTCCCATCCTTGTAGTATCGAGTAATGGCCTTTCTTACTGAGCCGCAGGCCACTATAACCACTGGCGCCTCAGAGATAAACTCCTGACCATTCAGTCTCCCGGGATTGAACCTACAGGCGGCCGCTAGTTTCTTTCTAGTTTCCTCATCCATCACGATAATGAACTTGTAGGGCTGACGATTGCCGGCCGATGGAGCCAGTCTTAGCGCTTCCAGCAGCTTGTCTAGAACGTCTTTCGGAATCGGGTCTGGTTTATAGTTTCTGATGCTTCTGCGTCTCCTTATTGCGTCGAGAACTTCCAAAGACACACCTCCTTACTCTTGGGCAACATTTGCTGACATAGCTCAGTTAGTAACACTTTAGGTGTATCAGGCAATTGTGTCAAGGTGCGAAGAATAGCAGACTGATCCCAAGTGTAATAGCCGAACAGTTGAATTTATTTACGATTTTAGGCAACTGGCTTCGCCAACGACTATCTTTTCTTGCATTTGGTTCTCTAAGTAAACATCAAGCGTAAGCCTATTACTATCTGCTTCTTTTTCTATCGTTTTTATTACCCCGTGAGCGGTGACGATATCACCGTTAATTGCTCCACCACCGATGAAGGATACATTTATTTTCCCATGGTAGAACCAATTCTGACCGAAGTAGTTATATAGCATCTCTAATAAGTAGCTAAGCAAAGTTGAGCCCCCGATTAAAGCACCACGCATGCCAAAGTCCCTAGCGTACTCATCAGTATGGATAACGTTGCTTGCATTAGAGTCAATGGGCATATGGGCGGTTTTGGTTAAAATGGGAATTTCATCGCCAACCTTTAGACTTCTGGTGATTTTCTCCATTTTTTCTTCAGCCCTCACTCGACATATACGGCGGTCTCACGGCTTCTCATCAGTACCTCACCATCTTCGTCTATTGTTTCATAATCAGCTACAACGTAATTTCGGTCCCGCTTCACATATTTTTCAATAATCTTACCCCTAATATATACCTTGCTACCGACTTTCATTGGCTTGAGAAATTCATGTTCGCTTTTAGCCCAGATAGAAGCACGTAAATCAGGCAAAGCCGCAAACTTCATCTGAGCATGATATCCAATTGTAATACCGGGAGGAGTAAATCCGAGTTTTTCTAACTGTTCCTGTGTCTCCCACTGAACAAGCTCAGTCCTTTCTTTAACTGTATTATTATCGAGGACTATTTCCAGTGGTCCCATCTCCAGTCCAATGCGGAGAGCCTTCCAGCCGGACTTTTCCGTCATTTCATTCTCACCTGCAAGGATAAAATAGCTCGCTATTATGGAGCTGGGTTATTATATCAATAGGTTCAATATTGTTATATTAGCTCGATAGAAGTTTCGCCTCAACAACATGGGCATCACTATTCCATTGTAGGTATAGCTATATCAAAGGCAGGGAGTATGCACTGGTAAGGGCGTAGACATACTCTTCTACCGCTTTGCTTTACTGGATGACAATTAACCCTATCGCAACGCTGACCGCGCTACATACAGCCGGCCAGCGCAGGTCGCGCCAAGCCAACTCCTTCGTTTCCGTGCGCAAACTGGCGGGAAGTTTCCGGTAGACACCCCGGTAGAGTGTGACATAAATTAAAGCGAGCACTATCCCAATCGCCACCATCATGGGAAGCCAGAAGTTCGCAACCTGAATGATCTCAGTGGCCAAATGATATTGCACATCTATCGGCGAACCAGACACAATCCAATGCGCGATTCCAAACCCAACTAAAGCCCATAGTAGCATGCCAACCGGGAGTACCTAGATGGTGTTACGATTCTCAGGCTTTAAACCGAGTAGCGGGAAGAATGAAATAGTAAAGAATATACCGATGACCAAAAGGATGATACCGATTATCACAAAAAGGCTCAACTGCAGCCCTGTGACCTGAATCAGATTGTAGTAGTCACCGTTCCGCATAAAAATACCCAAGATGTTAAGCCCCTCCCAAAACACATTCCAAGGGAAGAGTATTACCAAAAACAGATTGGCACTAGATCGGCGTTTCCACAAGGGTATGAAAATGACGAGAGGCAGCAAGACTCCCACGATTGGTCCTGAAACATGAACTCAAGCATTGCCCATATCGAAGATCGGTCGGGTATATCCGGAAAAAGAGAATGGATGGACATAGATACTTGTATTAGGGATTCTATAGATCAGATTTACCAAGGTATGACCACCTTCATGCACGATGAGGTGAAGGAAGGACAATGGGAACAATATCAAGAATAACAAAACGGTGGATTTAACTGCAGAAGTAAGCTGAGAGGATTTTCTCTTGCCCGCATCTATCTTTGTAGCAGATAATGATTCGAAGTTCATTTTTCCTCTTTAACTATGATGCGCATTTAACCAGGATAATAAATCCTAAGGGACAGAATTTCAACACCCTTGATTCCCTTAAGATAGCTAGTTTTGTAACTCAACTTAAGCGGGATCGAACGAACTTAGAGATGTTTACATGGTTGTATTAGCCGTTAATTTGAAGCTAAACGGTATAGGTGTATTGTTTTCATATCTTCGGGATATCGACATGCACCTAAGAGTAAGAAGAGCATTCTTTTTTCATGGAAAATAAATGTCACAACCTGAGTTTTCGTGTGGTGAAGCAGTTCCACTACTAAAGGCATGTGTGGAGGGATAATAAGATAGCTCGTCGAGTGGACTCTCAGCTATTAGTCTTCTCAGGTGTTGCCAGGTCAACTGTTTCTTCCTCAAGTCAGGCCCCTCTATAGCATCTTGGAAGTAACCAAGCGTTACTTCCTTTTCCACAGATGGCAAGTGATCCTGTCCGCCAGGCGATAGATGCAACAATAGCTGAAGTGTTGGGACTACCTGACATGTCAATCCTGCGGAGGCTTCTAGCACAAGAACCGGTGGTGTGTCTACGAGCCCTTTCGTAGTGGGTAACCTTGCGACGTTAACAAAAATAATCTTAGTCCTACTGTCACCTACACATTCCATCAATTTGTTAAATGCCGCAGTCCACAGGGTTCAGCTCATTCGACGGACCTGAGGTGTGTAGTAAGCTTGACAGCTAGGTTGCAAGGGCTTAACATAGATTCACTGGTAGATTTGCGGAATTCGAGGATGAGGTTTCAATTTTGGAGCAACAGATTCGTTTTTGCATCGCCACGGATGGTTTGCGTCTCGCTTATTCTACTGTGAGTCAGGGGTTTGCCTTGGTTGTGCCGCCACCATGGGTGAGCCATCAAAAGTTGAGTTGGCAACAACCGGCATACCGTCGTTTTTGTGAAAGGATTAGCCAACAACCACACCCTGGTGTGCTACGACCGGCCCGGAACGGGCCTTTCCGACCATAACCGGACAGAATTCTCGCTGGATTCAGAACTTCGGGACCTAGAAACAGTTATTGACCACCTCAAACTGAAGCATCTGGCACTACTTGGCTACTCTGGGGCTGGTTCTGTTGCTATAGCCTATGCCGCCAATTATCCCCGGCGGGTCAGCCACCTAATCCTCCACGGTACCTGTGCCCGTGGTGAAGCAATCAGCACGGAGAAGTTCAAGGCCTCTTTAATTTCCCTAGTCCGCGCTCACTGGGGAGGTAGTTCAAAGGTGCTGGATGACATTTTTGCACCTGGTGCCGATGCCACTACCACTAAAGTTGGGGCAGAGTTCCAGCGTGAGTGCGCCACCCCGGAGATAGCTGCCAAACTACTAGACCTCACATTCAAAGCTGATGTGGTGCAGCTCCTTCCCAATCTCCGGGTTCCGACACTGGTGCTCCATCGTCAGCAAGATCGGGCTATACCATTCCGATTGGGTAGAGGACTGGCATCTTTGATACCAAACGCCCGCTTCGTCCCACTAGAAGGAAGAGACCACTTTCCTTGGCTCGGCGACCTGGATTCCGTGCTGCGTACCATTGCCGAGTTTCTTGGCAACCTGGTTCCCATTGATCAAGCGGTAGATTATTGACGGCCAATGGAGTCGGATCTTACCCTGGCTGTGGATAACCCTGTGGCACGTCGAGCCGCCCTTAGTCGTTAAAATTTATACTACCCATGAACCTCCTAGGGGCCTAGACCACGAACATCAACATGATTGACAAATGTGCGTTACACAACAAGCCATTTTATGATTTTGGCGAAATCAGTAAGGTTTGATACAATGACTGCTTAGCTTCAGAGTGAGTTATGCAGCTGACTCAAATAATCAGACAAAAGGTGTTCATTCACAATCTTGTATTGGCGACCAGCATATTTTTTGTTAGTCTTGTATTAGGTACGCTTATTGGTCAGAATACCGCTGAAGAACTTATGAGACAGTTCGGCGGTATACTAGGGCCCTTGGCATCGACGGGTAACCTGTCTATCCTATTGTTCTTAGCAATATTCATCAACAACGCAATCAAGGCTCTCGGGCTAGTTTTCTTAGGTATCTTACTGGGAATACCACCTCTACTTTTTATAGGCCTAAACGGCTTTATCCTTGGAGGCTTCGGCTCCGCGCTTGAATCAGTCAAGGGATGGAGATATGTTATAGCTAGCCTAGTACCACATGGTGTGATCGAGATTCCAATGATCTTGCTAGCCACTGCTTTGGGTCTCACGGTAGGTATGGAATCACTTAAGTGGCTAGTACGAAGAGAGAGCCGAGTCAAATTACAGTTGTTAGATTGCCTTAGAATTTACATGAGGTGGATTCTTCCTGGTCTTGCCGTTGCCGCCATCATAGAGGTCTTTGTTACCCCCTTGCTAATGGGGCTGGCCAATGTTAGTTAGCTTCGCTTTTGTAAATATCTCCGCAGACAAATGTGAACAGACTTGAGGACTTTCTTCCAGTCTGTTGGGAGTTCTCAATGGAGATTCAGGCACTCAAAGAATACTGAGATGGCTTCCTTTGACGCTCGAGAAGCTTGGCCGCTGCACGATTTGGCGTCTTGTTACCTAACTGAACAATAGCCCAGAATATGCAATTTCTGACAATTCAATCGGATAATTCTATTACCTTATATAGTAGATGACCTTTTGGAACAGCACCTGAATTTTTCTTTGAGAAGAAGCAGCTATATCCAACCCTGCGATGGCTATTGGTTTCTTACTCGAAACTTGCCCTGTAGTCTACTGTATTAAGAAGCCTTTCTGAAGTATGATAGGAGCATATTTTCAAATGACTCCTCGGTTAATCAGTATTACGGAGGGAGTTGTCCCAGCATAATGACTGGATTAAACTATTGGTAAATAATACCTTCGACTTCAAAGAGGCTTGGGTTAATGTTCAGCAAACAAATCAGTAAACAAAATAAGAAAACGCTACTGAGCGGTGCAGACCTGATAAGTGCTGAGGAGATTATATCTCTGCCCTGCAGTGAGGTTTTGAACCGGCTAGGTACCTCAGCAACAGGGTTTTCCACTGAAGAAGTAGAAAGGCGTCTGGAGACTTACGGCGCCAATGAGATTGCCAAAAGAGAGAGACGCTCAATCGTCATTGAGTTTCTTTCGCACTTTAGGAGTCCGCTGGTCATAATACTAATAATCGCCGCTATCGTGTCGGGCGTTTCGGGAGAGTTTGTAAATGCCCTAATTATCCTTTCCATAGTTTTGGTTAGTGTGATTCTCGACTTTACCCAGGAATACCGAGCGGAAAGGGCTGCCGAGGCATTGCGAAGAAGGGTGGCTACCACGGCTACTACTTTTAGAAATGGTACTAAGCAGGATATCGAGATTTCGGAGCTAGTTCCCGGTGATGTAATCGCCCTTTCGGCGGGGGATATCGTCCCGGCCGATGCTAGGGTAATCAGCGCCAGGGATTTCTTTGTTGACCAGGCTGCTTTAACAGGAGAATCCTTTCCCGTAGAGAAGACCGCGGAGTCGGTTACTAGCGCTGATATCGCTGATTCAGGTAGGTGGAACAACTACTTGTTTATGGGGACGTCGGTAACTAATGGCACAGCTACGGCAGTTATTACCAAGACTGGCAGCTCTACTCAATATGGAGAAATTGCTAGGAAGAGTGTTGAGAAAAAGCCTGAGACCGAGTTTGAAAGGGGGCTGAGGAGGTTTGGTTTTCTCATCATGCAGGTAACCTTTGTCCTTGTCATATTCGTGTTTTTCATCAATGCCTTTTTTAAACGCAGTGTATCGGAGTCACCTCTATTGGATTCACTCCTGTTTGCCGTTGCCTTGGCCGTGGGGCTAACGCCAGAGCTATTACCGATGATTCTCTCCATAAACCTTGCTAGAGGCGCTGCTGCCATGTCAAGGAAAGGCGTTATCGTAAAGCGTCCAGCCTCAATCCAGAATTTTGGCAGCATGGATGTCTTATGCGCCGACAAGACCGGTACCCTAACTGAGAATAGAGTCACTGTAATACTACATGTAGATATGGAAGGTAAGGATTCAGAGAAGGTATTCCTTTATTCGCTTCTGAATAGCCGCTACCAAACCGGGCTGAGAAGCCCGCTAGATGACGCTATACTAAAGCACGAGGAAGTTAATACCGACAACTACCAAAAGATTGATGAAATCCCATTTGATTTCGTTCGGAGGCGACTTTCCGTTGTGGTCAAGGGGAATGAGGAGACCCTACTTATTACCAAGGGATCTCCAGAAGAAATTGCCAAGGTTATTTCGCACTACGAATTTGATGGGGAAATACATGACTTGACGAACGAGGTCAAAAGTAAGATTGAACGGAAGTACCATGATTTAAGCTATCAGGGATTCCGAGTTCTTGGCGTCTCTTACCGAAAGGTGGGAGAGGGCAAAGTGACCTATTTCGTAAGTGACGAGAACGATATGGTCTTTCTTGGTTTCATCGCTTTTACGGACCCGCTTAAGGAAACTGCTGGGGAATCTCTGGAGCTGTTGAGACAAGCTGGAGTAAAGCTCAAAGTTTTAACCGGAGATAACGAAATTGTTACTGGCAAGATTTGTCAGCAACTGGGCTTTCAGGTATACCAATTCCGTCGCGGTACGAAATATGACGATACGGTTGGGCACGTTACGCGTACTATTGAAGTTGAACCCGCTAATATTGTGTCCAGCAGTGAGATTGAAGCTATGAATGATGATGCCCTAGCCAGGGTCGTTGAGAGAGCCGATGTCTTCTGCCGAGTCAACCCGGCGCAAAAGAACCGGATAATGAACGCTCTCAAGGCTAACGGACATGTTGTTGGTTTTATTGGTGATGGTATCAATGACACACCTTCAATGAAGGTGGCTGATGTCAGCATATCTGTCACCAATGCTGTGGACATCGCCAAGGAATCTGCTGATATTGTACTCTTACGTAATGACCTGAAAGTAATCAGTGATGGGGTGTTCGAAGGTAGGAAGACCTTTGGTAACACCATGAAGTACATTATGATGGCGATCAGTTCCAATTTTGGCAATATGTTCAGCGCGGCTGCGGTGTCTGGGTTTTTGAAATTTTTCCCTATGTTACCAATACAGATACTGCTAAACAATCTCCTGTATGATTTCGCTCAACTAACTCTACCGACTGACAATGTTGACCAGACATACATCCAACAGCCACAAAGATTGCAAGCTTCCTTTATCCGGAACTTCATGGTTGCCTTTGGGCCTGTCAGCTCAATCTTCGATTTTCTGACCTTTTTTGTCATGCTCTTTGTGTTTAAGGCATCGGCACCGTTGTTCCAGACCGCGTGGTTTATTGAATCATTATTCACGCAGACATTGGTTATATTTGCCATAAGAACCAAGAAAACACCCTTCTACCGGAGCAAGCCAAGCAAGCTTTTACTGTTGAATATCGCAGTGATTCTTAGCCTTGCTTTGGTACTGCCATTTACTTTTGTCGGCAACTTTTTTAGTTTCGTGGCATTGCCGCCAAAGTTCCTGCTAATACTAGCAGCATTCATTGTCGCTTATCTGGGATTAGTAGAACTTATGAAAATATGGTTCTATCGAAGATACGCGGCTATGAAGAATCAATGAGGTAGCACTACAAAAATGGCATCTGGCTCTATATCAAATGTCTGCGACGGAAGAAATATAGCATCGTCCCAATTATGATAAAAACAACTGCCAGTAACAAGAAGAAGGTCTGGGGACTGCTTTTAGCTATGCCCTCGTGTAGTATTACATATATGCCATAAAGACCGAAAACGACTGAAAGAGGCAAGACGACGGTAAGCATGATAGCCAAGATGCGAATGCCGTGATTGGCACGATAGCTACTCAGAATAAAATCGGCATCTTTAAATACTTCAATAACTTCTCTACTTTCATCCAAGCTCTCACATATCTTGTTCATATGGTCCATGAGATCGCTGTAATAGACGGTCAAATCTATTTTAGTGAAGCGCTTGAGCTTGTTTTCTAGCTCTACCAAGAGTGTGCGTGTCGGGAACATGATTTGCCGCTGCGTAATGATGTCCCGCCGTAAAATACTCAACTCCTCGGCTGCCTCAGCCTCTTCACTGAAGACATTGTCCTCAATATCGGATAGTGAGCTTGCGATTTTGTCCAAAACCGGGAAGTAAGCGTCCAATAATCGGTCAAGAATTTGATATAGCAGATACCCAGAGCCTCGGCTTAAATACTCCTGGCGGATCTCCTCAGTAAGCTCACACTCACGAAACATATCATCAATTATTTTAAGCTCTACAGGATGAAGTGTAATGAGAAATGTATTGCCGACGAACGCTGACCATTGTTTTCTTGTACTCACCCGAGTCATTTTCTCGTATACTTGAAAGTGGAAGACTATGAACAGATACTGTGGGTATTCCTCTATCTTGGAGAGCTGTCTCACACTGAGGGAGTCCTCAAGGTCCATCGGGTGAAAATTATAGTGCTCTGCCAGATAGTCTGTTGTCTCTTTTGTCGGCTGTACAATGTCAACCCAGGTTAGGTCACCCCAGGTAACTGTCTTTAAATTCAACTGTTTCCCTTCCGAATGTTTATTGGGCAGTACCATTCTGTATTCTCCTAACTATTTCGCCACATATTCTATCACAACTTGACATTATCAATAAGCTAAGCGAAGGTCAGTCCACGTTCTCAATGGTGAACAAAAGCTTGTCTTGTTACGCAACATTTCTGACTATTGTGCAATCTTACGGGATTGAACAACCCTCGGAAATGTTCAGTATTTATGCTCTGAGAATAGTTAGGTTGTCTGAAAAAGGCGACTAGACAATACAGGTAGCCTTATATACTGGCCGTCGTTAACAGTTCATAATTTAGGAGAGTTCGCTACTCTCGCAACTGTCTCTATTACAATCGAAGCCAGTGCGGAGCCATAGTCCAAATCGATGTTTCTTATGGTATCCTGCTTATCATGATAGCCATTTCGATTAATGTCATAATTTTCCATTATGAGAACTACCGGTATCCCACAATCAGAGAAAATCTGACCGTCTGTGTTATATAGCGAACTCTCTGGATCTTCGATGAGCCGAATTTCGCCGTGTACTTGAATGTGCTCAGCTAACCGCGGCATGTCATTAGAATTACGTTGGCTTCTTCCTCGTCCTTTGCGTGTTAGATTGCTGTTCCATTCCACCACTCCTACGTTCCACAAGTAATTTGCATAGAGAGCCTGCCTTGCGAGCTGTAAGGAGCTTCGACCTTTGCCCGGCGATATTTGAAAAATATCCTTAGCGAAATCAAAATTATGACCAATCATATCCATAATGAATGCCCCCATAATATGGGTACCAGAAAGATTTATGGTCTCACCTATTCTCGATCGCAAATAAAGCCTTCGTTCAACCAAGGCTTGGGCTAGCGTTCTGGATCCCAGACAGTCTGCTGGAAATTCTTCACCAGTGAGGTGAACCAGCCAGACATCACTTTCCAATAATCCCTGTTTCGACAATTTAAGAAAAATAGGTGTGGCCTCTAGCAAAGTCGCTGTGGATGAATGATTATCATCGGCTCCGGGAGCGGCTATTCTGGCCCCAGTGCCTCCCCGTGACTTGTCATAGACATCCTCCATGTATGCCGTATCATAGTGGTCAGCCATAACTACAGCCTCGTTATGATTTTTTCCGGGAATTATCACTATTAAATTACGTTCATAGGTATGCCCTTCTTGATTATTTTTCCAACCACCAAAATTGGCGAAATCGAAGTCGGTTTTCCAATGAAATCGCAATTCTCCGAGTTTCACCAGGTCTTCCATTCCTGTAGAGACAACAGCCCGCCAGTGGCGACTCAATAAATATTCAGCGAGAGCCTCCAGATCGCGATGCTTATGTTCCAACTGAGCGAGAGTTGCGGAATCTTGAACACAATCAGCATTATTCTTATTGCTATATTCACCATGGGCCAACGTATAAATATCCTGCCACCATGCCTCTTCAAAAGTGCGTGTTGCTGAAAAAACGAATGTCAAAGGCTTCGTATGCTGAACTAGAGATACCGGCGTTTCTTTCAATAACGCAGCATACGTTTCACATTTTGTAGCCGGTTCGAGGTACTGTTCGAGTTCTTGACGTAGCTCTTCTCCTTCCTCATGGTTACTGGCTCTTGAGGGTAGCGAAGTTAACCATGAATCAAGCGCTTCTTGTTCTGGTAGTCGCAAAATCTTGCGTGCCATGTCTCTCGGTAAGGGCTTATCTTCCCAACGCCGGCACACATCCAGCAATCTCACGATGTTCAAAGCGGTCTGGTGTTGATAGTGTTCCCTAAGGTGGTTAAAATTACGCAGAGCCCATTGATAAGGCTTACGGTCTAGCAAACGAAGCCAAAGTTCAATGGGAGTAACCGGATCAGGTTTATCGGCTTTATAGGCAGTGAAATAGCCATATAATCTATTAGGAAGCAACTTCACACCTACCTCTGGCTGCCAATATGCAATCACAGGTCGTTGCCAGTAAACTTCGTAAAGTCCTACCCGCATCGCCGGAAATTGGATACGATAGCGAAAATTTCCACCACCAGCAACCGCGAGAGCCGCTTTTTCTAAATCGTCGTGGCTTGCATTAGGTCCATCCAGTAGTAAATGCGAGCCTTCCGTCCACAGTTGGCCATTCCTGGCCATGGGTTTGTTATACAATTTAAGAATATCCAAATCAGTGCTAAAGAGGGTACGCCCGATTGGGTCCTCGACAACACTTCTAATTATTTCATCTTCGAAACGTTCAATTCTATCCCAACGATGACTTCGTCTATAGGTGTTAAGCAACAGGTTTTCAGCGACTTCAACTGGTTTCCTGGTAAAGCCCGGCTCATGGAACCATCCAGACTGGGGAACTTTAATCCCCTGCAACCCGCTATGGCGGGCTACCAACCTCTGTAATGGCAATTGCATCGCTAGAGCTAACTCTTCTTGTAACCTTATATAAGCTCCCATCCCCCAAAAAACCAGACTGCCGGGAAAAGGTAATAGCATGATTTGTCCTGCCAAGTATCTCTCACGTAAAGCTGCTGGTAATAGCGAAAATGGTCTGAATGTGAGAACAAATCGGACGCCGTCAAGAGAACTTTTCTCATCCCAAAGAAAAGGATGCACCCACGAAGGCAATTGATTATCATTCCAGTAAGCAAAGCGCTCGTTAGTTAGTGTAGGAAGAATGCGGAAACCGATTTGATAAAGTTCGGACGCGTCGGCACATTCTTCCTTATATACTGTTGAAATTAAAAAACGCAGGAAATCAATTGCTTCATTAGATGGAGTCTCCTGCAGCAGACTTTGATAAAAACTCTTCTAGAAAGCCTTTTCTGGTCCCTGTTCGCTCCCCCCAAAGAATGTCCAGCGGGTACGACCTTTATCATCCTGGGTTTTAGACAATGCCAGGGGGAGGAAGACCACGTATTGTTCACAGGTGAGTTTACCAGCTTGTGTTGCCAGTTCCGGAGGCCAATATGGATTATTGCTCAAGTTGCGTCTCTGATGACCAGCAATGCGATGGGCGGGTTGACCACGCCCGAGCTCAACAATCTCACTCATAATTTGATGTGCAAGATTTATTAAACCCGGTTGAAGTTCGTACGTCTCTTCTATTTCTGATACATTCCAACCAAAGGCATCGTCATCGACAAACAGAGAAAAATCTGCCTCACCATAAGGACGCCTTCCAAGTCGAGGTGGGGGCATAAATTCGGAGTAAGCAGTTATTGGATACTTGTCTGGTGCGGAAAACCAGGGATAACCTTCAACCAATCTGTGCCAACCAACGGGAGTAGTTTTGTCCATGAATATTGGCCTCTACGTACTTATTAAAAATCCACCCTTAGTATTCCAGTGTGCGACAAAGATTTTATTATCCCGTTCTTTCTCGTAGTATAACAATTTCAATACCGCCGGGTACACCTAAAGAAAAGACTAAATGGCATCTGGCTTGGCATAGAAACTTCACCCTATTGCAAATTGTTAATCAAGGCTACACTGCACCTTTAGCGCAATGTATAATAAGCCACGGCTAGTGTTTGTTTAGTAACCTCTTCAAATAAGAGTAGAGAGTTGTCTTACCCTTTTAAGCATATTGGGATGAGTCGTGAAAAGCTCGGCTAATCTCTGGCCAAGGCTCAGACGTACCTGCTTTTGACGAAGATCAGCCAGGTCATCATAGGTGATTACGCCTTTCTTGCCCCGATCAATCTGGGAAAGCTCCTGGACTTCGTACCAGGCCCGGCTAGGGTCATTAACGAAGAAAGTCTTTACTGCTTCAACCTTCTTCAGTTCTGCCTTGCCCTTATAGCGTGCACCGTTATAGGTAAGTTTGTAGAGAGCGGTAGCCAGCTGGTGTGGCTGGTTTCCTAACTGAACGCTCCCTGCGTCAGCATAGTATTCACGTATCCTGGACCCGTAGAGCACCAGGAGGTTAGTAATGAAATAGAGGAAGAAGGCACCGAATCCAATAAGCGCAGCATAGCTACCTCCCTGCCGCCGATTACTAACAGTGCCGCCCCACATCAGACTAAAAGCGAGATAATAGAGAACCATGGGTATTGCAGATAGTAGGGTCATAACGGCCATATCACGGTGCTTCAGGTGAGACATCTCATGCCCGAGCACAGCTTTAAGTTCGTCCTTGTTCAGTATATTTAGAATTCCCCTGGTGACGCATACTCGTCCGTCCCTCTGTGTCCGCCCAAAGGCAAACGCGTTCGGTATGTTTATTTCAGAGATACCGACTTTGGGCTTAGGCAAATGGGCGCTTTCAGCAAGCTCAGCTACTATCTGGTGCAATTCTGGTGCTTCCTTTTCCGAGACCCATTTCACCTTCATCGTCCAGGCAACTAGCGAGGGCCCAACCAGATACTGGATACCCAAGAAAACGAAGGCTAGGATTAAATAGGGTATCACACCGCCTATTCCCAGCCAGGTGCCCACACCGACGATTACACCATAGAGGATACCAAAAAGAACAGCAACCAACAAATACATTCTAATTTTAAGCCACATATTCTAAAATCCCTCCCCGAGATTGCTTACAATCGCACCTGTGCGGCGGCGAATCCGAATCAGATTTCGTATTGCCCTCCGAAACACAATCCTCACTTATCTTCCTTTCTATCCTATTCTACTGTTGGGGATATGTTTTCTCCTCGGATGCTATATCAGTCTCCTATACTGGATACGTACATCTCCTTTCATTTCCCAGTTAGTCTCTCGCCAATGCAAATTAAGCTTAGCACAATAATATGAACACAACATGAATTGAAGGTGAACAGCAAAAGAAGCATACAAATGAGCCATTCATCTCGATCTCTTTAAATAATTAACAGAAGTCTGTTTTGTTACCTCATTGCACAAAATGGGAATGTTCTATTGTGACCATGCCACATTAAACACGCACCCAAAACGGTAAGAGTTCTGCGTTATTGCGTTCCCACAATCCAGATTGTTTAGCTTGAGCAATTTGGTTAGTTTCATCGCCTTTGGTCAATTCGCGGTTGCTCGGACCATCCTAAACATGGAAAACCGGTTGCAATCTTAAGCTCCCTGGCTACTGCCGGGTCTGGGTACCTTAGCTGGGGCTGTACGCGGGCCTCTCAGCAAAGAGGGTACGATGGCAATTAATATGATTATGCCAAGAATCAGGCAGGCATGATTTATGGCGTGCAAGAATGTGGAGAGCTCATCTGAACTTATGAGCTGAGAGCTGCTAACTATCTGGGAAAGCCTATCGTAAGGCATGACCAAAGTCATCAGGAGGAGAGATAGCGGTACACTGATGACACCCCCCGTCATGTTCAGGGTCATTCTAACTCCGTTGGCCACTCCACGCCTTTCAGCGGGCACCGAACCCATTACGGAGCTTGAGTTTGGAGATATAAATAGTGCCCTTCCCAAACCGAACAAAACTAGGCTAATCAATATTGTGCTATACGTAGATTTTTCATTTAGCCTCGAGAACCAGAATAGAGCCGAGGCGTTTAAAGCTAAACCAATAGAGCTTAATCCCCTACCACCGTACTTATCTGCCAGTCTTCCGCTTATCGGACTTACAACGAGGACTACTATTTCCATAGGGATAAGCACCACACCTGCTTTAAAAGCACTATAACCTACGACCAGCTGAAGGTAAAGGGACCTGAGAAAAGGACCGCAACTGAATGCAAGAGAGTTTAAGAAACTGGTTAGATTGCCTGCGGCGAATAACCTTATCTTGAAAAGGTTGAGGTCAAGAGTTGGATACCTCTGCTTTCTCTCGACAAATATGAACACTAGAAATAGTGCAAATCCACCAGCGAGGATGAGTAGATTATGAAGCGAGGTAGGATCACCAAGAGTTAACGCACCCAGGATGGCCAATAAGCCCACAATGTAAAAAATTGATCCGGCGTAATCAAACTTTTCACCGACAGGTCTTTTGCTAAGTTCCTTCAATCGCTTGTAACTCCACAAAGTACCGAAGATTCCTACAGGTACATTAATGAGGAATATTGACCTCCACCCAAATAGCGTTATCATAACCCCGCTGAGAGTATAACCGGCGACAGCTCCCACGGTAAAAGCCATCATGTTTGTTCCCAGTGCCATACCGAGCTCACCCGGAGGGAAGGCATCGGTAATAATAGCCACACTATTGGCAGTTAGGAAGGCGGCACCTGTGCCTTGAAGAAACCGAAATAAAACCAGTTGCTCACCAGTTCTGGATAAAGCACAACAGAGCGAACCCACAGTGAAAACTGCAAATCCTATGTTGTAGAGTCTGACCCTTCCGTACATATCTGCCAAGCGGCCGAGCAGAATTAAAAGTATGGTTATCATGAGGGCGTATCCAGTTATTATCCATATGCCATGAACAATAGTGGCATGCAAATCCTGCAAGATTGTGGGGAGCCCTATCACCACAATGGTTGAGTCCAGACTAGCCATAAATCCGCCTACGGTCGTAACCGTCAACACAACCCATTTATAATCCAGTTTAAATTTCATGGAAGTTGCAAAATAATCACTATTGTACCTTGCAAATACCTTTGAGGCAATCGGAGACGAAAATCACCTTACACCGGGGCTAAGATTTTGGGTTTCCTGCCGTTTCTCTTAATGCTGCTGTTAAAAATGCTATCAAAACTTGCTAACTGCCCTGCAAGACTGAGTACGAGGAGTGGAGGCCTGACGCTTTTCCTCTCAGACTTTAACGCTTAACTACTCACTTACCGTAAATTTTGGCAGTTGTGACCACGTGTAACCACTCATGGTGTCGGCACGTGGGGTCTCATCTCGGCAGGATAGAAATTCCACGCCAGTCTCAGCCTCCGAAGGCCGGTGCCCTTTGCTTTAAACAATATTGACTTTTGTGTGAAATAGCGGTATTGACTGTGCCCGCTAGTTGGCTTACTATGGATATTATTAGGCGCCAATGAAAGCAATGTTTCTGACTTGCTGTATTCTTGGCTGCAACAGGGTTGAGAGGTAGCAGAAGTGAAAAGGCTAATCGTTTTGGTTGCTTGGTAGTGATACTAGCTGGCTTACCTGTAGTAGTGTCTGATACTTCACCAGCAGATAATGGCATTCCTGATAATGAGGCAACTACCAGCCAAATTGGAGCGACTAATTCGTCGGCAAGTGCCACAATAACGATTATTATGACAACTGCAACCAACAAATAGCCCCATCTATACTATACGGGTTACTTAAGGAGGAAGTCTATGGCTCCAAAAGCTCTGGACAATCTCAGAGTCCTGGAATACGCACGGGAGGTCTCAGGACCGTATTGTGGAAAACTCTTTGCTGATATGGGGGCCGAAGTCATTAAAATTGAACCACCACAGGGGGATCCGAGCCGTTTATATGGCCCTTTTCCCAATGATCAGGCCCATCCTGAAAAAAGTGCCCTGTTTCTTTATCTTAATACGAATAAAAAAGGAGTTACATTGGACTTAGAACAAAGCAAAGATCGCAAACAGTTTGAAAAACTGGTCCAATGGGCAGATATTCTGATTGATAATCATCAGGCTGATGACCTTGAAAGAAAAGGTTTGGGCTGGAATCATCTTCAAAGTCTCAATCCAGGCCTTATCTATACATCTATTACCCCATTTGGTCGGACCGGGCCGAGATCCAAGTTTAAGGGTGATGAGCTAACCATCTCCCATGGTGGAGCCCTGGCCAACCTTCTGCCCGCTCGCTCAGAGGATATTGATCTCCCCCCCGTAAAACTAGGTGGTTACTTTGCCGGGTATCATGGCGGTCTTGTCGCCGCCCTGACAAGCATGGCCGTGTTTTTAGGCCGTCAGGAAGACAAAACCGGAAGATTGATTGATATCTCGCTGGAAGAGGTTATGCTGGCCTTGGTTAGTCCGGTTTTGGCCAGCACGCGTTATCATGGCACTACCTGGCGCAGGGTTCCGGACAGACCACCGGCCATGGGCCGTATGGAGACGAGTGATGGCTACGTGGTACTGGGGGCGGCCGATGACCACCACTTCAGGGCTTTCAGGGAGTTGATGGGCAAACCGGACTGGGTCTCTAGCGATAAATGGGATGATCGTTATTATCGCATGAACCACCTGATGGATATTGCGCCGATGATGAACGCCTGGATGAAACAGCAGAAAAAGGATGATATACATCATAAAGCCGCCAAAGCCGGAATCCCGATCGGCCCTTTTAATACAGCCCGTGACCTGCGGGAAAATGAGCAGTATAAAGCGCGGGGATATTTTATTGAAGTTGAACACCCCGTGGCAGGGAAATATACCTATCCAGGCTGGCCTTACAGAATGACGTCTTCACCTCCCCGAATAGAAAGACCGGCCCCGCTTCTGGGGCAGCATAATCAAGAGATCCTTGAATCCATACTTAAAAAACATACTAAAGAACCTTCGGCCAAACCAGGTCCGGCCAAAATCCCTCGGCTCCCTTTGGAAGGGGTTCGGGTCCTTGATTTCAGTTGGGTTTGGGCCGGACCTTACTCCTGCCGTGTCCTGGCTGATTTGGGAGCAGAGGTGATCAAGATTGAAGGACACAAGAGGTCTGATCTTAGCAGGAGATCAGTTGTCTGGCCTCTGTCGGATCCGATTCCAACCAAAGTACGTCCCAACCAGGGCCTGGGTTACATTACGGTCAACCTGAACAAAAAGAGCCTTACTCTGGACTTGAGCAAGCCCGAGGGCGTTCAGGTCGCCAGGCAGCTGGTGACCATAAGCGACCTGGTTATTGATAATATGCGGCCCGGGGCTATGGAGAAACTGGGTCTGGGATACAAAGACCTGCAACAGGTTAAGAAGGATATCATTGTCGCTACTCTCTCCAGCCGGGGATATGGCGGGCCTCATACAGACTACCTAGGTTTTGCCACCATCCACCAGGCCATTGGAGGACTGGCCTATATCTCCGGTTATCCCGAAAGCCATCCCACCCATGGCACACCCGGTGATGCGGACTTGATGAACGGGATTACCTTGGCCTTTGTCTGCCTGGCCGCCCTTAATCATCGTCATCAAACGGGCCAAGGTCAGTTCATTGATTTTTCTCAGTGCGAAGGGGTAAGCTCTCTAATCGGAGAAGTTTTGCTGGGTTATGAGATGACCGGCCAAATTCAGGAGCGCATAGGGAACAGGCATCCCTTTTACTGCCCGCACAATGTCTACAAATGCTGGGGGGTAGATCGATGGCTGGCCCTGGAGATTCATTCTGACCGGGAGTTTGAGATACTGGCTGGAATTATCGGCCAATCAGGATTGATCCAGGACCCGAAATTCAACAGCATGGCCTGCCGGGAAAAAAACGAGTCAGAATTGAATCAAATCATTCAAGATTGGACTTGCCAGCGGGACCGTGATTGGATAGTCAATGAATTCTGCCAGGCTGGCCTGGCCGCGTCCCCGTCCCGGGAGGCCAACGACGTCTATGCTGATCCCCATTTCCGGCAGCGTAATATCTTTGTGCAGATCAATCATCCTGAGCTTGGCCAGCTGGAGATTATTGATACCCCCTGGAAGATCAGTGGTCTCCAGAAGCCCAACAGACATGCGCCTTTGCTGGGTGAGCATAATGATTATATACTCAGGGAGTTGCTCAGCCTGAGTGAAGAAGAGGTTAAAGAGCTTCAGAAAAAGGAAGTCATCATGGGCGAAAGCGGACTGGATTTCTACCTGGATTAGATCTTTGGTGAACGTTTACAACAGAGATGCCAAGGTCCGTAGAAAAAGGTCCTGACAGGAGAGGATTATTATTCGATCCGTCTGTATTGACAGAGATATTCCGATGTACCATGCCGTTTGGAGCATGATCCAGCTCGCGAGGAACTCGACGCCTGGAAAGGCATGGATATCATCCCGTAATGCTAGTAACAAATACATAGACCTGTGATATGAGTTCAATGTCACAAAATAATAACTTGTTGGGTAACAATCGCCTTTTTTGTTACCCAACCCACCCTGCCACGCTAGGCTCTATGTAGATTCAAGCAGTCCAATGGCGAACACTTCTGACGCTTGATAAATAACGCCTCTATTTTGACACTCCGTATCCTTTAATCAGAGCGTCACAGGCTCGAATTCTGTGCGACCCACCATTTAAATCATCAGAATTTGCCAACGAACTTTTCACCACCATAAAAAACCAAGAGTGACCTATCTGCACATTTCAAGCGAAAATGCAGTAACCGACGCGCCATTGGTGCCGGTGTTAGCTAGAAAGAAACACTTGTATGTTGGGGTCGTGCGTAGACTAACCAGTTCAGATGACCACTGCCGGACTATCTTTAGCCTCCCCTATTAGTGAGGCTTCGAAAGCTCTAAGAAGCACTGCCAAACTCCTTATATAGCTTGGCAACGTCCATCGTCAGCCTTTCTTGATGCGGCCAGTCTCTATACTTCCCCAGACTGATTTCAGTGACTGCTTTGTCCTGGGGCATCCCTTTGTCATAACACTTCTTTACTTCACGGCGTAGCCTCTGGAGGAATTGCTTCATTTCAACTAAGTCCTCTTTGGTACCAACATATCCGTGACCTGGGATTACGGCTTTAATATCTAGCCCCTCAAGGCGAATAAGCGCCCTTACCCAATTGGCACTGTCACCCATTATTGGAGGTACAATATGGTTAAACAGTAGGTCTCCAGCAAAGAGCACCTGCTCCTCAGGGATGTAGACAATGGTATCACCCAGGGTGTGGGCCGGCCCGAGATAAATAAGTCTGACAGAACGGCCGCTGAAATTCAAAGTCATAGCATCAGTGTAGGCAATCTCAGGTACGACAACTTTTGCCTCCTTCAGGTCTTCGGCGAGGTTGGGACGCATGTCGGCCATTCGTTTGATACCCGCTGCGCCTTCCTTCATTATTGCCTCACGCGTATTCTCCTGAGCAATAACAATGGCTGGTGGCGCGAATATCTGGTTTCCGATAATATGGTCACCATGGCTGTGGGTGTTAATGAGAAACGAAGGTTCTTTGCCACCCGCCTTCTTTATCCCCGCAAGCATTTCTCTGGCCGCCCCAAGGGTGATGAGGGAGTCAACAATGATGGTGTTGTTCCCCGCTAGAACAAACCCAGCGTTTGGTCCTCCGCCGTCGGATCCGCTGACGGACAAAATATCCGCCCAGATGCCTAGGGCTACTTCCTGAAGCCCAGTTTTGCCCTGAGAGACCATAGTCACCTCCTCATCTTACTTATTCCCCATGAATCATCATAACAAGACCCCTATGGATTAGTTACGAGTTTGCTTCATTGTTCTTGGCCGTTAACGTCGCCATCATACCACAAAACATTCACTAGCAACCAAACGCCCGCGAAGGCAACCAAGGATATTAGCCATATGAATTCTACACATGCTGGACGGAATGGACGATTGTAGGGCACCAGCTAGATTAGGCATCTATATTGTCCTTTCGTCTTTAGCTTGTCGATGAGCCAGCTTCTAAGCAGCTCATACAGCTCTTGGTGGCATTCTCTGAGGAAGTGGCCAGACCCTTTATATATCACAATCTCCTTAGGTTCCTTAGCGCGCTCAAAGATGTGCCATGAAGAGCGGACAGGAAGATTCCGGTCTCGATCCCCGTGAATCAGCAAGAGCGGTTTCGGCGATAATTCGCTTACCCGATGTGTCCCGTAGGTCTGGCTGGAAAGTCCTACCACTGCCTGCACCTCAATGCTCATAGTTGCAGCCATGATCACAACCGCCCCGCCAAAGGAATGTCCGACAAGGGCGATGTTATCTGCACCGCTCTGCTTGAGAAAATTGACACCCACGAACACGTCATAGACGCACTGGTCGAAATCACCAGGAAGGCGATAGTTGAGTCGCAGTGAACTTATCCCGTCTTTTACAAGTTTGGCACTTAAGGTCTCAAAAATACCGAAAGACGGACCGTCAAGCCCACCTAAGCTGCCTGAGACCCAGACAACCCCAGCGGGTCCTTCAGCGTGGTGGAATATACCCTCGATGTCACCCTGCGTGTTTCTAAGTATGACGCGAGTGTGCCCTGTATCCAGGGACAGGCGGCATACCTCAATGATATCGCCCATTTTTGCATGTCCTGTATCAGACCTTGGTGCCAGCTAGAATCCCAGCCAAAGGTCCTTGGTCCCACAATTCCCTGAGTAGAATCCATGGATGCTTCTTTTCGTTCTGTATTCCCGGCTCTTGGTTTTCAAGAGTGTCACGGCACCATTGGGTTTGGTAGTCGCTCATGTATTGGTCAGAATCATTCATACTTCACCCCCTGGGACCTGCCACATGCCCACCGAATACATTCTAGACCAATACAGCTTTAAGAGCAATAGCGGACGGCCGGTAAATCGAAGCGCACATTTGTGAGGAATGTTGAACAAAGATTTTATTCCTACTCACTATTCTGGGGACATAATACCCGATTTGTAGCAATCCTAAGCGGAAAGGGGGATTTAGTCCTTGCCGATGTTCTTCCTCATCTTACAGTGCTCTATACCGGCTTCGTAGAAATGGGCACCGACATGGTTGTAGCCCCGGGATTCATAGAATGGAGCGGCAGTAATCTGGGCATGAAGCACTGCTACCGGCACCCGCCGTGCCTTTAGCTCTTTCTCAATGCTGGCAAGGATGCCCTCCCCCACACCGCAACGTCTGAATTCTTTCAGCACTGCCATCCGCTCTATCTTGGCATATTCAGGTGAGGTGAAGCGTACTCTGGCCGTGCCTACTACTTTCCCGTCACTCAGAGCGACAAAATGGAGGCTGGTATCATCCAGCCCATCATATTCTTCGGCCTCATCAATTTTCTGCTCGACGATGAAGACCACCCGGCGGACAGCCATGGCCTGAGTCAATTCGCGTTTCGTTCTGGCTCTCCTAAAGCTCAATTTTTCCACAACCAGATTATATGACATGCCAGATAGAATCACCAAGTTCCAACGGTTCCACGCTATTTTCTGTGAAAACGAGGGATCTACACAAATGTCAGAATTATTAGGGCACTTTTCGATGTATTGTGCAGGCGCCTGTCCCAGTCAATGCCAAACGAGGAATTAAACAAAATAAGTTTTCGTGACACAATTTGCCAGTCTAGACTCAATCCGACAGCTTTCTTAACTCACCCACAATCCAGACCATCCCTTGCATGTCCAGCTTACAGTATTTGACCAAGTTCGCCCGTACCATGGCAATTTCTTCTTGTGTTGAGTTACCGGATTTTCAACTGGTTTGTCATTTGGCCCGTGCTAAGCTAGAATATGCAGTTATCGACTGCTCAGCTTTCGCTAGGATTATGGCGATGGACAACTCTGCTGGGGGTGAAGCTATGCAATACCGCAGGTTTGGTCGGCTTGACTGGCAAGGCTCCGCATTGGGTTTTGGCGCTATGCGTCTGCCGCTAACAGACGCCAACCCGGCGAATGTAGACGAGTCGGAGGCTATCCGCATGATCCGATATGCTATCGACCACGGAGTCAACTACGTTGATAACGGGTACGTCTATCATGCCGGACGGGGCGAGGTCGTGGTTGGTAAGGCACTACAAGACGGGTATCGTGACAAGGTGAAGCTGACGACCAAGCTACCACCTCAGCTGGTGAGTTCGCTGGCAGACTGCGACCATTGCCTCAATGAGCAGCTCCAGCGCCTCCAGACGGATAGGCTCGATTTCTACCTTTTCCATGGTCTGAGAAAGCAGAGCTGGGCCAAGTTACAGGATTTAAATATCCTCCGCTGGGCTGAAAGTGCGCAGGCTGACGGGCGTATTGGCTACCTGGGGTTCTCCTTCCACGATGATTTCTCCGTTCTAAAAGAGATTATAGATGCCTACGATAACTGGACCCTTTGCCAGATTCAATACAATTACATGGACATCAACTATCAGGCAGGCACTCGCGGGCTTAAATATGCCGCCCAAAAGGGGCTGGCTGTCGTCATTATGGAACCGTTAAGGGGTGGGAGATTGACCAAACCCCCGGCCTCGGTGGCTAACTTATGGGCGAGTGCAGCGCACAAACGCACCCCAGCCGAGTGGGGTCTGCTGTGGGTATGGAACCAGCCTGAAGTGTCTTTGGTATTAAGTGGCATGTCCACCATGGAACAAGTCACGGAGAATGTCGCCACCGCTGGCCGTTCAAGGCCAGGTATTCTCACCGCAGACGAACTAGCGTTGATCGACAGGGTGCGCAAAGAATACGAGAAGCTAATTCCGATTCCCTGCACAAAATGCGGCTATTGCCAGCCTTGCTCCAATGGAGTTGAGATACCGACCATATTTGAGCTATACAATGAGGCTGTTATCTACAATGACGCACGCACACCGCGGTTACGCTACCGAGGCCCAATAGGCCTCAAGGAAGAACAGCGGGCGGACCAGTGTATTGAGTGCGGAGAGTGCGTTGACGCCTGCCCACAGCAGATACCTATACCAGAATGGCTCAAGAAAGCCCATTTACTACTTGGCCCGAGACCATAATCTCTCATAGAAAACAACTGAGGAGGTAGCTACCTTAGAAGTATACGATGCCATCCAGAAGCGGAGAAGCGTGAGACAATATAGGCCTGATAAGATTCCCGAAGACATACTGAACAAACTGCTGAGTAACAAAATCAACGGTATAGCCTGCCGCACGCGAGATGGAAAAAACAAAACACACGTAGCGAGATGTTACTAAACGTCAAATCGTGACTTAACAAAAAGCCAGCATGTTGACTCTAAACTACATATAGTTGACGAAGTCAGCTTGCAAGCCGGATACACCGGTTAGTTACACAGTAACCAAATCGTAATAATTACGCTTAGTCGGATTGCATCTTCCTTTGACAAGGTTTTTTTGCAGGCATATAATCGGGTTGTTATTGCGCCTCTTTGCTAATGGCAATTCATAAATGTAAGGGGGTGAGTCATGGACGAAAAAATCGTCGAAACAACGGCAGGGCAAATATGTGGTTATCCGGAACGAGAAATTCTTGCTTTCAAAGGTGTCCCTTACGGCGCGCCGACTGGCGGCAGCCGAAGGTTTTTGCCACCAAAACCAGTTGAATCGTGGACAGGCGTGCGTTATGCCGGAGACTATGGGCCAATCTGCCCGCAGACAGGACACCTTGTTGATGAAGCACGGCTTTACACATACGCACGCACGGAAGGGCACATCAGATACCTTCCACAGAGTGAGAACTGCTTGGTATTGAATGTCTGGACGCCTGCTGTCAACGATGGTGGCAAGCGTCCGATCATGGTGTGGCTTCATGGTCGTGGTTTTGCTCAGGGTGCTGGCTCAGAAACCCAGTATAACGGTGCCAGACTCGCCAAGCGCGGCAACGTGGTCGTAGTCACCATTAATCATCGGCTAAATGTCTTCGGCTACTTGTACTTGGCAGATATTGCAGGTGAAGAATTCACCGGATCTGGCATAGCCGGAATGTTGGACGCAGTACTGGCTCTTCAATGGGTACGCGATAATGCCGAGGTGTTTGGTGGAGACAAAAACCGTGTAATGATATTCGGCGAGTCCGGTGGGGGTGCCAAAGTTAGTACAATGCTGGCTATGCCCGCCGCAAAGGGTTTGTTTCACCGGGCGGCTATTCAGAGCGGTGCATTACTGCGGGGTGTGGAAGCAAAAGATGCCTCGGATATAGCGGAACGTCTATTAGCCGTACTGGGTATTAAGAAGAATGAAATTGATAAACTTCAGAAAATACCGGCTCAGCAGTTGCTGGATGCCCTGGACAAACTGCCGGGACGGCCTAGCGTACCCTTTACTGGTCTCCCCACTAGTGCTATTATGCGATTCAGCCCGGTAGTTGATGGTAAATACCTGCCGACTCACCCGTTCGACCCCGTCGCCGCACCGCCCGGAGTCAATGTTCCAGTGATTGTCGGCACCAACCAAGATGAATCAGCCACTTTCCTTGCCGCTGACCCCAGGCGACGCAGACTTACAGAGACCGAACTACGCCAGCGCCTCGTACCTTTGTGCGGCGATAGAGTAGATAGCATAATTGCAACGTATAAGAAATCAAGACCTTCGGCTACGCCCTGGGACTTGTTAATCAGCATCCAAAGTGAAGGAATGCGGCGTTCGTCCATTTTACTTGCGGAACGCAAAGCGGCCGCCGGCAGTGCCCCGGTCTTTATGTATTTGGTAACCTATCAGTCTGATTTCCTCGGCGGGCTATTCAAAGCAGGACACGGTATAGAGATAGCTTATATATTCGATGTTGTCGATGATGCACCTTATGTTGGTGCCCGTCCTGATAGATACGAGTTTACAGCAGCGATGAGTGAGGCATGGATTGCCTTCGCGCGTAGTGGTAATCCAAGCCATCCGGGTATCCCCAAGTGGGAATCATATACGGTGAAAAATCGTGCCACAATGCTCTTCGATGTTCCATCCCGTCTAGTGAACGACCCCTTCCGCGAAGAGCTTGACGCCTGGAAGGGCATGGAAATTAGAAGATAGTTTGCGATATCTACCAATAAGTGTATGTTATGCACCTGACTTTATGTTTTTAGAAAGGTAGTCTAATATTAATACTGTCCAGTAAACTTAGGTGGGCACGCTGTAGAAACGAATTGCGTTGTTCCATTGTGCCCTGATAAGGAGGTGTCTTATGGATGCCAAAGAACTGCTACTGAGATCTCTGGAGGAGAGCCACGGCTACCTGACTAGAGCGCTGAATGGACTCACTCAAGAGGAGTCCGCCTGGAGTCCATCGCCCGAATGCAACAGTATCTCCTTCATCCTCTGGCACATGACCCGAGTTGAGGATTTCTTTGTCAACAGGGTTATCCGGCGCGAGAAAGAACTCTACGAGACCAAAAAATGGCAAGAGAAATTGGGTACACCTACCAAAGCTTATGGGTATACCGTGGAGGAACTCCAGGCTTGGCCAGCACCAAAGCTGGAAATCCTCAGAGAATATGCCAACTCGGTACGAGAGAACACGCTGGCTTTTTTGAACTCGATCCCTCCCGAGAAATTATCTGAAGTGCCCAGACCTGACCGCTCTCCAGATTCGATAGGTGTCACACTAGAGCATGTGACTACAGAGATAGCGCTACATGTCGGACAGATTGCCTATCTACGCGGGGTGCAGCGCGGGCTGGACAAATAGTGTCAAGGCAATGCAGATTACTCCTGCTAGCACTGCCTTCTTGATATGGAATCACATCCAATAGCGAAAAGCTCGATCCTGCACCTCCTTGGTTTCCTCTTGCCGATAAATAGTCCTGGGTCGTTTATATAATCCATTTGGACGGGTGCGGTGGCAAGTCCTTCGTAGCCAGGTGCTTTTCCCAGCCGGGGATACCCGCGATTCTCTTGGCAATAGCCTTGTACTTCTCCCAATCGGCTGCGGCGTATATAGCCATCTTCTGTGCGGCTAGGGAGCCCTCGGTATGAATGTAGGCACCGTCCATACCGTGACCAACCATGTCCTTAGCCATTCTTATCGCGCGAAGTCGATGTTCGGTAGGAATACCACCTTTGGCAGCCAGGTACTTCTCAATGTAAGGTCGCTCTTCCGGGTTCATCCAGTCGCGGTGATTGTAGGCGGTGGTGACAATACCGCCACCGATGTCAGCCACGAGCTTGGAAGTCTCATGCTGGTCGTTGGCAAAGATGTATTTGGCGATATTGGTGAACATCAGACTCGGCGCGGCTAGGCCAATATCCTCGAAGAAGTCGGGATGCTCACAGCCATACTGCGCCATCGCATCAATAAGCTGAGCATGCATGGCGAGCCAGGCCAGTTTCTCTTGGATATGTGGATACCGGTCAATGCCGTTATATTCCGCAAGCAGGACAGCCACACCAGCAGCCTGTTCCGTGGAGACTACCTTATGGCAGGTGCCGAAAAGGCGATGGAAGACGCCGAATAGCCAAGCCTGGTCTCGCGAGTACTGCCATTCGCCGCACATAAAGACGCGATTCCAGGGAACAAACACATCGTCAAAGACAATCATGCACTCACTGACACCGCCACCGCGCCCGCCCAGCGGCCAATCCCACTCAGCCCCCTCTTCACCGACTTCCTCAATATGTGCTGGCGAGGTGAGGAGCTTGATACCCTTGGCGTTAATCGGGGTAGCAAAGACCACTGCGTAGTCCTTATCTTCTTCCCGGTGAGCGCGGCACGGGGAGACAATCAGCTCATTGGCAGTGGGAGTGGCACTGATATGTATCTTGGCGCCGCGGACAATGATGCCATCCTTGTTCTTGTCAACCACGCGGACATAAAAGTCCTTATGCTGTTCCTGCGCCGATGGGCGAAGGCTCCGGTTCCCTTTGACATCAGTAATAGCACCGGTGATGGCTGGGTCGGTTTTTCTCAGGTGCTTGCGATAGTCTTCTACGGCCTCGGTATAGTGTGTCCCCAGTGCCTTATCCATTCTGGCGGCCGTCACCCCGGAGGCAGCCAGAGCATCGGGACCCATCCCGCTCATTGCAGCTCCCCATCTCATGCAGGTAATATAGAGGTTGCGCCGGTGGACGAGGTCCTCGGCTGTCTTGGGCTGGTTCCACAGGAACAGGAAGCGGTCACCCTTCTCCTCTATTGTGAGCAGGTCTCTAAACTTTGGGTGGTTATAGAGCTCGTAGCTCAGGGCTCGGGCATTGATGGAACCCCGGAAAGCTTTGTTCTTGGTGATATCAGGTATCTTTTCGCCATTGAGATAAATCACTCGATCATCTCTCAGGCTTTCTACATATTGTTTGGCTGTTCTAAGCATAATAACCTCCTTACTCTAAACCAAATTTTGCATGTTCTAGAGACTTCACATAACACAACCTCCTTCATCACAATACTCAGGTTCAAGGATTACTTTTGTTATTTCGCCTGGGGATGGCAATGAGCAAGAGATGGTAATCGTCGGCGGGAATATTACGCAGGGTGAATAGTTCGGTGCTGCCGATGTGACGGGGCAATCGAATAGATACTCTGATTTCCTGGGCTTCCTCAAGTTCCGTCTTGGTGACGACGCCTCTTTTCACACTGCCACCCATCGACGTCACCTGTGTCTCAACCAACTCAAAGAACAATGGTTTCTCAATATCAGCCATATACCTGCCGCTTTCTAGAGTCTTAATAAGTGCTTATCGCGAGTAAGGTAGTCCTGCCCCCGCCTGACTATAGCCGCTGCCGGGCCGGTCAATACCTAGGCCCTTGCCCTGTTTTATCCAGCCAAACTCCTTCAGTATGGCCTGGCTGTAGGTAACCCGACCGCCGACTTTCTCCAGTGGTTCGGTGGCTAAAAGGAGAATGGCTTTGGCCATCATCTCCGGCGGCTCGCCCCGCGGGTCATCAAGACCCGTCACCAGCTTATGATATACAGTACCGGGCGTGGGCACAACCAATGACGGTGAGACACAAGCCACCGTGATGCCATACTGGTAGACTTCCTCTGCCAATCCCTGGCTGAAGCGTTCCACCGCTGCTTTGGTGGCACCATACATTGTGCCGCCGCCACCTGTTCCTTTATAAGGGCCTCGCCCCGGTCCAATGGCGGCTCCCGAGGAGACATTAACAATGGCACCGCGATGTCGAGCAATCATATCAGGCAAGACCAGTTTACTCAGCATAAAAGGGCCATGCACATTGACGAAGAAGGCGCGAACCCAGCGTTTCGTGGGATAGTCTTTGATGGGGATGAAGTAGCTGAGCGCGGCATCATTGACCAGTACATCTACCGGCCCGAACTCTTTTTTAGCGGTCTCAACCAGATGCATGCAGCTTTCTTCATCGGATACATCGGTGACTACCGCCAGAGCAGTACCTTTGGCCTTTTTGATTTCAGCCACGGTACTACTGAGTGAACCCTCTAGCATGTGCTCGCCTTCGCTCATCGTGCGAGCGGCGCAGACTACTTTGGCTCCTTCCTTAGCAAAGAGGAGCGAAGTGGCTTTGCCGATGCCACGGCTTGCCCCGGTGACTATGGCTACCTTGCTGTCTAATTTACCCATATCAGTCCTCCTTCATTTTTCTTTTATAAGAGATTAGCAAAAAAGTGATGGCAACCGCAAATCTAGGTAGTGGGTCATTGAAATAGAGGATTTTTGAAATTTTCCTGGTGAAGCTATTCCTTTTAGAGTCCAGACATGGTTAGTTATGCCGACGAGCATGTACCTCGCGGATGCCATTTTTAGACTATAAATCATGTATCAACATTCTTTGCAATGGCTTCAACTCAAACAGGGATATACAGGAAGCAGAAAAAATAGATTAATCAAGAGCCGCGGGCGGACATTTGACCTTGGTAATCATTGAAGACAATTCAGTGTTTTTACCCGCTTTTGGGCTCACAAAAGCGAAGAATAACTAATGCTTGTCCATTTCGCTACCATTGCACATTAGCCCGTTTTATTACCCAACATTTCTGACTATTGTGCAATCCGCTCCATCGCAATGCGAATTCCAGAGATACCATGCCAATTAAGCCTATTACAAATTAGGTATGATTTCCCGAGAACACCCGAGGATGGTCGCTTGGAGCGTTACTAGAATCGCGCCATAGTGGAATTGTAAGGTCGCCTCTGAACGTCTCTGAACCTCAGCTACAAACTCCTGTCGGAAAGAACCTAATCCCCCCGAAAGGGTATTGCACTTCCCTTGGTTTTGCTTGGCCTATTGTGGAATGCCATTTGAGACATTGAAACTGCCCTAAGGAGGAAAATGCGTTATAAGCGCGTTATCCGCGGAATTGAATTCGATAGTATAGAGCAGCTAGCCAACCATAAGCGACAGCACCAGGCTAGTTCACGAATCTCCTCAGGAGTAATCTGTTTGGGCTGTAGCAAAAACATCCCTCTGGAGCCATCCAAAGCTAATTACAGAGGGCCACTCACCTGCCCTAATTTCCGACGGACAATAACCGTCATCATGGAAAATGGTGAGGTATGTGCAGCTCGGCTTGGTTAGAAAGATTGGCATCCCAAGGGAAGCTAAGATATTAAAGCTGAACATTTGCCTGTAACGTTACTTAGATGCCCAGTAAGATGCATCACTGCCCTTAACTCTATAGTACGTCTTGCACAGTACAAAAGGGCTATTGACTGTTCCCCAGATAGCCGTATAATGATTTCCATTCAGCATTAACAACTATGGATTCGATAAAGGTTGGAATCTGACAATAACATAGTCGGTGGCGATATGCTGATGCATCAATTTATTGAGAAAAGGAGTGACATCTTAGCCGGGTAGTAAAAGGGAGGTAAATATGTATAAGCTGGATTTTCAAAAGAAATGGTTATCATTTATATTATCCTTCTTACTTATATTCTCTTTGGCCGTCAGCATAGTGCCGCAAACCGTTCTTGCTGAGTCTGCCAGTCCCTATCAAAAGATTATCACCGACCCAAGTGGACGTCAGCTTATTCAAGCCATCTTTCCTGCACCCCCACAAAAAATGCAAGTAGCCTCGGTCAATATGCCGGAAATGTCTATTCCCGGGGTAACCAATACCCTATCAAACGTGCCAGCATTTGACTGGAGCTATGGTTGTGCTGCTACTTCAGCGGCGATGCTTTTTGGTTATTACGACCGCATTGGTTATAGCAATATGTATACTGGCACAACGAACAGCGGTGTCTGCCCGCTGGACAACTCTGTCTGGGGGTATGGTGAATGCCCTCTCAGCGCTACTCACAATGGCACTGATGGCAGGGCGATAAGAGGGCATGTTGATGACTACTGGGTAGGCTATGGCTACACCGGCACTGACCCTTATGTTTCTAATGGGTGGGTGGAACATACGTCTGATTGCGCCGGCGACTATATGGGCACCAACCAGGCAAAATACAATAATATAGATGGAAGCACGATGTTCTACTTCAACCCTAATGGTGACCCCCTTTATGATTACACGGGTGATGAGCCCACTCACCGTGACGGCTGCCATGGGATGAAACTGTTCCTCCAGTCCCGCGGCTATACGGTTGTGACAAATTTTAACCAACTAATACAAGGACAGGGGAGTTATCCGAGTAAAGGCTTTACCTTCGCTGATTTCCAGGCTGAGATTGATGCCGGGCGTCCGGTACTTATCCTTGTCACAGGTCATGCCATGGTGGGATATGGCTACGACACCTCCACAAATACTATCTATATACATAATACCTGGGATTACAGTGACCATAGTATGACCTGGGGCGGAACATATAGTGGTATGCAACATTTTGGGGTAACTGTCATCCGACTGGAAACCCTACTACTGCCACCGCCAGTACCGACATTAAAGTCACCAGCTAGTGGTTCAACGGTACCTACCTTAACTCCCGGGCTGGAGTGGAACGCATCAAGCGGAGCTACTGACTACGGTCTGCAGGTAGCAACCACTTCCAGCTTCACTACTTTATTGGTTAACGAGACTGGCATAACCAACCTCTATTATGACATAGCAGCAGATACTCTCAGCTGGAACACCATGTACTACTGGCGTGTTAACGCCAGTAACAGCTACGGTACCTCAAGCTGGTCCAGCTATCGGTATTTTAAGACAACTGTAGGACCAACGCCGAATGCTCCCTCTAACCTAGTAGCTACCCCTATATCCTCATCCCGGATAGACCTAACCTGGCAGGACAACTCCAACAATGAGACAGGCTTCGAGCTAGAGAGGAAGACAGGCTCTGCCTCCTATTCCCAGATAGACACTGTAAGTGCCAATGTTACCAGTTACAGTGATACCTATCTTAGTGCCGGTACTACCTACTATTATCGGGTTAGGGCGTATAGTGATATTGGCAATTCTGATTATTCAAACGAAGCCTCAGCAACAACTCTAACACCACCACCGCCACCAACAGCACCGACATTAAAGTCACCAGTTATTGGTTCAACGGTACTTATTTTAACTCCGAGGCTGGAGTGGAATGCATCAAGTGGAGTTACTGACTATAGTCTGCAGGTAGCAACCACTTTCAGCTTCACTACTTTATTGGTTAACGAGACCGGGATAGCCAACCTCTATTATGACATAGCACCAGCAACACTCAACTGGAACACGACCTATTACTGGCGTGTTAACGCCAGTAACAGCTACGGTACCTCAAGTTGGTCCAGATATGGTTATTTTAAGACAGCAGTAGGACCACCGCCGAATGCCCCCTCTAACCTAGTAGCTACTCCCATATCCTCATCCCGGATAGACCTAACCTGGCAGGACAACTCCAGCGATGAGACTGGCTTTGCGATAGAGAGGAAGACGGGCTCTGGCTTCTATTCCCAGATAGCCACCGTAGGTGCCAATGTTGCCAGTTACAGTAATACATTTCTTATTGCCAGTACTACCTACTATTATCGGGTGAGGGCATATAATGCTGCTGGCAATTCTGCTTATTCCAATGAGGCCTCAGCAACAACCCTATCGCCACCCCCACCAGCACCGACATTAAAGTCACCAGCTAGTGGTTCAACGGTACCTGCCTTAACTCCCAGGCTGGAGTGGAACGCATCAAGCGGCGCTACTGACTATGGTCTGCAGGTAGCAACCACTTCCAGCTTCACCACTTTATTGGTTAACAAGACCGGGATAACCGACCTCTATTATGACATAGCACCAGGGACTCTCACCTGGAACACCATCTACTACTGGCGTGTTAACGCCAGGAACAGCTTTGGTAGCACATCAAGCTGGTCCAGCTACCGGTATTTTAAGACAGCAGTAGGACCACCGCCGAATGCCCCCTCTAACCTAGTAGCTATACCCATATCCTCATCCCAGATTAACCTCACCTGGCAGGACAACTCTAGCGATGAGATCGGCTTTAAGATAGAGAGGAAAACGAGCTCTGGTTCCTATTTCCAGATAGCCACCGTAGGTGCCGGTGTTACCAGTTACAGTAATGCCTATCTTAGTGCCAGTACTACCTACTACTATCGAGTGAGGGCATATAATGCTGCTGGCAATTCTGCTTATTCCAATGAGGCCTCAGCAACAACTCTACCGCCGCCGCCACCAGCACCAACATTAAAGTCGCCGGCTAGTGGTTCGACGGTATCTAACTTAACTCCGAGGCTAGAGTGGAATGCTTCAAGTGGAGCCGTCTCTTATGGAGTACAGGTATCGACCAGCTACAGCTTCACCAATTTACTAGTTAACGAGACCGGGATAACCAACCTCTATTATGCCATAGCACCGGGGATTCTCAACCGGTACACCATCTACTACTGGCGTGTTAATGCCAGGAATAGCTTTGGTAGCACCTCAAGCTGGTCCAGCTACCTCTACTTTAGGACACCAGCAGGACCCTGAAATACTGTTTCGATTCTGGCTGTTCGACAGTTGGTAGTAGTATTGGGGTGGTTAGCCTGATCATAGTTGCTGGGATTGTTACTTCAGAGGCAAACAATAGGGTCGAGGAGTTAACCTCGACCCTATTCGATTTGGGGAATACCTCGGCCAGCCCTAATTACTATGTAGCACTAAGCCAAAGGTTATCTCTGAAACCTTAATCCTTAAAAAGGGACTGCGGAGGCTGAGATACATGGGTAACACTCATGGTATGTTTAGTGGTAATGACTTACCATGAGGAGTTACCATAATGAGAAAGCCGGCCAGCTTCTACTTCTTCAAAAGAAAACCCATTGTC
>JBAVCL010000032.1:0-122849 GCA_049586675.1 Dehalococcoidia bacterium | reverse complement strand
CCCATCCGGTAAGCGGCGGGGGACAGGAAATACCAGCAGACGAGATGCAAAAAATAGTCGAGTTCTCGGCTAAGTGGATGAAGACTATAGCTGAGGAGCGTGGCCGCAATATGACAGAAGCCGAGCTAGCAGTTACGGAAAGCAAATCATTTACCGATGTTGATGCCTTGGAATGTAACCTCATCAACCTGCGAGCTGACAGCTTGGAAAGCCTTATTGCGCAAATCAATGGCTGGAAAGTTACTTTAGCCAGTGGCGAGGAAGTTACCATTAATACTGCGGCGCATTCTACAACTAGAAACGAAATGAATGACATTGAGAGATTTCTGCAAACCATCAGCGACCCCAACATTGCCTATATCCTCCTTACCTTAGCTACTATAGGGTTGATTGTCGAGATTTCCAGCCCGGGGATGGTTTTCCCCGGGGTGGCTGGCGGCATCAGCTTATTCCTGGCGTTTTACTCCCTGGGCGTGCTTAATGCTTACTGGGGAGGCATAGCACTCATTTTACTGGCCATGGCTCTTTTTATCACCGAGTATTTCACGCATAGTTACGGGCTACTGACCGCCGGAGGAATAGCCTCGCTGGTTATGGGCTCGCTGATATTGTTCAGCGGTACCCCCGAGATAGAGGTAAATAGGGGGCTAATTGCCGGGGTTACAGCAGGCATCACCACTTTCGCTATCTTTGTCATCGGCGCCATTATCCGCGGGCAAAGGCGACGCAAGGCTACCGGGGCTGAGGGAATGATAGGGGAAATAGCCATAGCCAAAACAGCCCTCGACCCTACGGGCACAGTTCTCGCCGAGGGAGAATTATGGACGGCGACATCGGAAGGCGGCAACGTAGCAGCGGGTGAAGAGGTGATAATATCCAAAGTGGAAAGATTGAAATTATGGGTGGCAAAGAAATCAAAAGAATAGAAAGGTAATGTTCACGAAACTGTCTATGCCCACTATCGAAATGACCGGCCCAATTATCATAGCTATAGTTTTCGCCGCCGCTTTTATCATTTTCATTATCTATGCCATCGTAGAAGGCCAGAGGCGAAAACTCTCGGCTGGCATAGAGGAGATGATAGGGAAGGAAGCTGTGGTGCGAACAGCCCTCAAGCCCAAGGGCACGGTCCTGGCTGAGGGAGAGTTATGGACAGCCATAGCTGAAGATAGTACAATAGAACCCGGAGAGGAGGTGATAATAACCAAAGCAGAAGGATTGAAATTGTGGGTGACCAAAAAATCTAAAGAAAAGGAGGAAAAATGAACATATTTATTTATGTGGTTATCGCAGTAGTAGTAATAATACTTCTGTCGGCAGCTATCAGAATCGTTCGAGAGTATGAAAGAGGGGGCGTTTTCCGCTTGGGCAGGTGGGTGGGCCTCAGGGGGCCAGGTCTGGTCTTCATTATACCTTTCATTGAGGTTATGCGGAAACTTGACCTCCGGGTAATCACCATGGACGTTCCCGCGCAAGAGTGTATCAGCGTGGACAACGTTACTGTCAGGGTTGACGCCGTAATTTACTTTCGAGTAGTCGATGCCGCAGAGGCTATTCTCAAGGTGCTCGACTATATCAAGGCAACCTCGCTGCTTGCTCAGACCACTTTGCGAAATGTTGTCGGACAATCTACGCTGGATGAGTTATTAGGCCAGCGGGACAGGCTCAACGGAAAGATACAGTCGGTGGTTGATGAAGGCACTAATCCCTGGGGTATAAAAGTGAGCATGGTGGAGGTTAAGGATGTGCAACTGCCGCAAACAATGCAGAGGGCTATGGCAGCCCAAGCTGAGGCTGAGCGAGAGAGAAGAGCCAAGGTAGTTCATGCCGAGGGTGAAGCCCAGGCGGCAGAGAAATTAGCCGAGGCTGCCAAAATTATTTCTAGTCAGCCATCAGCTCTACAGCTTCGCTATTTGCAGACATTGTCAATCATTGCCACAGAGAGAAGCAACATCATCGTGTTCCCCTTGCCCATGGATCTAATTCCCCTTTTGGGCAAGGTTAGTGGGTCAGAGAAAAGTAAATAGTATGACATAATCTGTGTCAATAGCACATAGCGATAGCGCTTAGTAATGTCATTCTGGAAGTCCAGGTGAAGTTGGACGACGAAGAATCTCTAGACACCGTCCCGAGCTATGCGAAGGATTCTTAATGAAGCCCGCCTTGAGCAATGTCAGATTCTTCGCTATGCTCAGAATGACAAAACAGTAATACCTGAACCCGAGAGATTCCATTGGACAAATTTCCTTAACTCAGGGGGTAGCTATGGCCAATAAAACTAAGCAAGAATGGCGTGAAACTACACTGGCTCCGGCTTTAAAGCGTACCGCCGAGCGCCAGGAGAAGTTTGAAACCAGTTCCGGCGCGGAGATTGACACTGTTTACACACCGGAGGACTTGGTAAATTTTGATTACGTTCGAGATTTGAGTTATCCCGGAGAGTATCCCTTCACTCGGGGTGTCCAGGCAAATATGTATCGGGGTAGAATATGGACAATACGCCAGTACGCTGGCTTTGGTACTGCTGAGGAAACTAACCAGAGGTACCGCTATCTCTTAGAGCAAGGGCAGACTGGCCTGAGCGTAGCCTTCGACCTGCCCACACAAATTGGTTATGACTCTGACCATCCCTTAGCTAGAGGCGAGGTGGGCAAGGTTGGTGTTGCTATAGACAGCCTCCGGGACATGGAGATTCTTTTCCAGGATATACCTCTGGATGAGGTAAGCACCTCCATGACTATAAATGCCACTGTCCCGATTCTCCTGGCCATGTATATTGCCCTGGGCAGGAAACAAGGAGTTGAGCTCACTGAATTAAATGGCACTGTTCAAAATGACATACTCAAGGAGTACATTGCCCGGGGCACTCACATCTTCCCGCCCCGTCCTTCCATGCGGTTGACCACTGATATATTTGCTTATTGCGCCGAGCAAGTCCCTCGCTGGAATACCATCAGTATCAGTGGTTATCATATACGAGAAGCTGGTTCCACCGCAGCTCAAGAAATTGGCTTCACCCTGGCTAACGGTATTGCTTATGTTCAGGCAGCCATTGATGCTGGGCTTGATGTAGATACATTCGCTCCCAGGCTATCATTCTTCTTCAATAGCCATATCAACTTTTTTGAAGAGATTGCCAAATTTAGGTCGGCACGACGCCTCTGGGCGAAGATTATGAAAGATAGGTTTGGGGCTAAAGATTCACGTTCCTGGATGCTTCGCTTCCACACTCAAACTGCGGGATGCAGCCTCACTGCGCAGCAGCCGCAGAATAATATTGTGCGGACAGCCTTAGAAGCCCTGGCGGCAACCTTAGGAGGTACTCAATCACTGCACACTAACTCTTTCGATGAAGCTTATGCTCCACCTTCTGAAGAAGCAGTGACCATAGCTGTGCGGACTCAGCAAATATTAGGCTACGAGAGTGATATTGCTCATATTGTTGATCCTCTTGGTGGCTCTTACTACATAGAGCATCTAACCGACAACCTAGAAAAGGAAGCCGGGGAGTATATCGACAAAATTGATAACCTAGGTGGTGCCGTAGCTGCCATAGAGCAAGGATATCAGCAGAGGGAAATCCAGGACTCCTCTTACCGCTACCAGAAAGAAACTGAAAGCGGTAAGCGTACCGTGGTCGGGGTAAACAAATTCGTCTCCCCCTATCCTAAAATAGTGGGATTGCTGCGAGTCAAGCCCGAAGTGGAAAAAAGACAGAAGGAGAGGACTACCCAAGTTAGGAAAGACCGGAACAACGGCAATGTCCGCAAGGCGCTTAAGCGATTGGAAGATGTCGCCCGAAGCAAGGATAATACCATGCCCACCTTTCTGGAATGTGTGGAAGCTTACGCCACCTTGGGTGAGATATGCGATGTACTGCGAAAGATTTTTACTACCCAAAAGGAATTCCTGGTTTTTTGAGAGGCAGCCTTCAAGATTTATGATACTATTTTTAAAGGAGGTGAAATGGCCAAACAAGTTGACCACATCGGTATTCTAGTTAACAACCTCGATGAAGCCATAAAGCTTTATAAAGATTGTTTTGGCGCTGAGCTTGACAAGATTGAAACCATCTCGAAGCAAGGAGTAAAGGCAGCCATCCTTTCCTTAGACCAAGGCGCCAAGTTAGAACTTTTAGAACCACTTCCCGGCAGTAATATGGCTAATGTCTTGGAGAAGAGAGGAGAGGGTCTTCACCATATAACGTTTGAAGTTGATGATGTAGATAAGGAGCTTAGCCGCCTCTCTGAAAGGGGGATAGAATTAGTTGATAAGAAGTCTCGCCCTGGCTTAGAGGGCATGGTGGCTTTCATTCACCCCAAATCGGTTAGAGGGGTGCTTATTGAGCTTTGTCAGAAAACCTAGGAGGGAGCAGACTATGAACAAAGGTAGGATTCGTGTTCTGCTAGCCAAGCCTGGTTTAGATGGGCATGACCGGGGTGCTAAAGTGGTAGCTAGAGCTTTGCGGGATGCTGGCATGGAGGTAATCTATACTGGTATCCGACAAACTCCCGAGATGATTGTCGAGGCAGCCATTCAGGAGGATGTAAATGTTGTGGGGTTGAGCATCCTGTCGGGAGCTCACTTAGAGCTCTTTCCACCAATCATAAAAGGATTAAGAAAAAAAGGAAGGCGCGACGTGGTGGTTATCGCTGGTGGCATAATACCCGAGGATGATATTCCCACCTTGCAACAAATGGGCATAAAAGCTGTTTTTGGCCCGGGCACTTCCACAGAGGACATCATCAGCTTCATCCAGAAGGAAATAACCTAGCACTCAGCGTGCTGAGTGCTGGGCGACGCCAATAAGGTCAGTGAGATTCCCCACCCCTTTATCCAGCATAAAACGCTCTATCCCCTCCAGTATAGTAAGACATATATCAGGACTGGTCAGGTTGGCTGTGCCAATCTGCACAGCGGTAGCTCCAGCCATAATAAACTCCAGGGCGTCCTCGGCACAAGCAATGCCGCCACATCCTATCACTGGGATACGGACCACCCTGGCTGCTTCGAATACCATATAAAGAGCCACAGGCTTGATAGCGGGACCAGAAAGTCCGCCTACAATATTCCCCAAACGTGGCTTTCTTTGGTCTATATCGATTGCCATGCCCTTCAGTGTGTTAATCAGAGATATGGCATCGGCTCCAGCTTCTTCTACGGCTAAAGCGATTTCCTTAATATCTGTTACATTGGGGCTCAATTTAACGATAACCGGTAAGGTAGTGGCAGCTTTAACCGCTGAAGTTACTCGAGCAGCAAGCTTGGGGTCGACCCCAAATTCCACCCCACCTGCGGAAACATTGGGGCAGCTAATATTTAGCTCAATGCCGCTGACTCCGGGCACGCCTTCTAACTTGCTGGTCACAGCCACATATTCGTCTATTGTTTCCCCGGCAACATTAACGATAACCGGAACCCGCCATCTTGCCCACACCGGCGCCTTTTCTTCAATCAGGGCATCAACACCGATATTCTCCAAGCCTACCGAATTAAGCAGACCACTGGCGGTTTCCACCAGTCGTGGCTGAGCATTACCCTTTTTGGGCATAAGAGTTGTCCCTTTACAGACAATGGCGCCCAACTTTTGTATAGCAGCAATTTCAGCATACTCTATGCCGTAGCCAGCTATGCCCGCGGCTATCATCACAGGATTAGACAGGATTAGTCCCTTAGGATGCCGGGGGGCTAATTGCACACGGAGGTTGGGCAACTTTCTCATTGTTTAAAACTTTATCACTGCTCGGGGCAAAAAAGAAAGAACTAATCAAGGGGCACAATTTTCACCCGGCCCCAGACACCCATTTTGTCGCCCACAATAATAACCACACCACGTAGCCCCTCGATACTCTGGGCTTTTTCGATTGCCTTAGGAATATCATCTGCGGCCTGGACCATATTGCCTAGGGCTGTGGCTGCGGCATCAGCTAAAGCTGCCGATGGTGAAAGGACAATAACGGCGTCAGCGCTGCCCAGGCTTAAAGAATGTCCTACAGTTCCTGAAGACGTACATATGCCCAGTGGCGTTTCTCGGGGCATAATGTCCAGAGCAATTTTTTGGGTAAAAGATGATTGGCCGGCATAGACGCCCACCAGCCTCTTCTGAGCTATTTTCAGAAAAATATCACCACCATTCTCCACAATTACCTCCGATGAGAAAGCGAGTAAATCCCTGCCTACCGCCTCAGCAATGGCGCCAGCTACCGCTGCCATAGGACCAACACCTGTTAGTTGAGATACCCTGGCCATTTCTTTGACGATGGCCGGGGCCTCAGCTTCGGCCTGGTAAGTGTCCAATGTCGTCAGGAAAAGAGGATGATGATCAATATAAGCCTCTAAAGGGGCACGGTGCTTTAGCACGGAATTAAGGGCTTTATCCTTCAGATTACGCTGAGCGCGGATGTATAAGTCTGTTTGCTTTACCGTCACCTCAAAAGAAACCAAATCGCTGTCTTTAATCCAGTGGCGGTAGAAACGTGGCTCATACATGGGTCCTTCCCCTTCACGGAGCCTGCCCATTTTGTCATTGCGAGCCCCGATTTATCGGGACGAAGCAATTTCGTGGTCAGAAATACAATATCATCGCCCGAGGAGGGCAAGCCTTAACGCACAGTCCGCAGACAACACATTTATTATGGTCAAAGAGCACTTTCCTGGTTCTTGGCTCCAGAGAAAAAGCCTCGGTGGGACAAACGGTGATACAAGCTCCACAATGAGTGCACTTGGATTCGTCACGGACAACATCCTGGCTTAAGGACTGGATTTCTACCCCGGTCTCGGTGAGGTATTTGATGCCCTTATCGTAGTTCTTTTGCTCACCACTTAGCTCCATGACCAGCAATCCCTCTTGTCCTGGTGACACTGAAGCTCTAAGGATATTAAAGGTGAGACCAAAATCCTTAACCAAGCGGTAAACGACCGGCTGCCCAGTCATATTAGGCGGGAAGTGAAGCACTATTCTTCGGGAGACATTCATTTCTATAAAATCCTAAATTGTAAATAAATCCAAATATCAAAATCCAAATGATAAATAAAGTCCAAATGTCTAAATGCCAAAACCACTCCTCTTTGCCATTTGAGCTTTGTTATTTGTCATTGTTTAAGATATTGGCCTTTCCTTGAGTGGCTTAAAGGTTATGCCTGACTCCACTCCAGGCAACGGAGCCACGGGCTCCGTAAGCAAAAACTCACCCTTTTCTATCCACTTCTTCAAGATATTGGCAATTTCCATCGCCTTGGGATAGCTAGACAAAGAAGCCGTGGGCACATCTTTCCCCTGAACTTTTATACAACCGCTCTTGAGTTCCGCGTAGCTAACTTCTCCCACGATATCTGGCTTCATCTGAGGATAAGCCTCAGAATAATCCACGATGGGAGCCAGGATGTCAGCATCGCTTACTGTAGTGTAGCGGAGAATTTCCTCGGAAAGTATAGGTATCGGGACGCCTATGCCCACAGTTAGTGTGCAGCCGTAACCCAGCATGCTTGTCCCAACTAACCACTCCGGCTTCATTTGCTTCAAGTCCCCGATCACAGCCAGTGTCCCTGCCCCCCGTCGCGGCACACCATTGTCTCCCCTGAGAGCAGTGGGGTTATGCTGGGTACCATGCCAGGCTACATAACCTATTCCACCGCCCAAGAAGAGCTTCGTACCAACACCTATAGTCTTATAGTAAGGGTCATTAAACAGCGGCGAGAGTTGCCCCGCCGTAGAGTAGTTAGCATTTCCCAGATGCGGCTTAAGCACCCCCATATAGGTATAGCGAACTTTATCGGAGAGGTTCACCGCCACATTATAGTTCTGGTAGGCATTTCTGATATTAAATAGAATGGCCTCATTTATGTCCTTAATGTTGATCAGGGTCTCCAGCTTCTTCCTGGGGTAGCAGTCCGTTCCATAAGCGGTGGCAGTAAGTATTATGTCTTTACCGGCTACCAGCTCCTGTATTACATGCCCGCCACCATAATTGAACTCCCCGGGATAGAATTTATTCCGGGGGTCGTCATCGGGAAGAGCAGTGGCCCCGAGGAAAATATCCACAGCAGCTATGCCGGTATAGACCGGAATATCATTAAGGTAAACCTTGCCGCCACCCAGTTTTATCCTGGGCTTAGAATGTCCAATATTGAGAAAGGCACCGGAGGAACACATGGGACCGAAGGTGCCGGTGGTAACGACATCAATCTCCTCGGCTGCTCTGCGTGCGCCTTTTTCCTTAGCGATGTCGATCACTTCCTCGGCTGTCACCACTACAGCCTTACCTTTTCGGATTTTCTCGTTGATTTCAACTATTGTCTTTGCCATAGCAAATTTAACCTTGATTAAGTAATTCCATAGCCACTCGGGCAGCCTTTTTACCGGATAAAAGCATACCACCAAAAATTGCCCCCATCCTCGGGGAACCAAAAACAGCGTTCGCTGTCATACCAGCAACCACCAATCCGGGATAGACTTCCCTGGTGTTTTTTAATATTTCTCTTTCCCCTCTTTCAGCCCACATGGACTTCTCCCCCATGACTTCCCCCGTCTTCGTCCTTAACTTCGGACCTATCTTCTCTACCACGATACGGCAGACTTCAGCGTCATGCCCGGTGGCATCTACCGCCACCTTGCACCTGACAGTCAAAGGGTCCACATGGAGCTTCGACCAAGAAACAGCGCTCCAATTCAAAACAAGCCCGGTTATCCTGTCACCTTCCCGAATCATAACGTCTTCCACGCTAATCAAGTTGAAAATCTGCGCCCCGGCTTTTATCGCCCTGGAGCAGATAGTGGAAATAGCCTCCAGCGAATCAGCGACATAATACCCCTTTTCGTATTCTTTAGTTGCTACGCCAAACTCGTCCAATAGCCGTTTGCCTTCTTTCTGAAGGACGATGCGGTTAAACATCATCCCCCCACCAGGCATGCCACCGCCCACACGAAGCTGTCTTTCAAATACTATTACCCTTATTCCCTCTTTCGCCAGGTAGTAGGCAGTAACAAGACCAGCCGGCCCCGCCCCAGCCACAGCAACATCCACCTCCATCGCCCCCATGAAATCCTTCATGTAGCTTTCAACAATAGCACGGGAAATAATAACTTCATCCATCCTTAGTTAGCCTCCTTTAGCTACCGGAGCGGCAGCTTGGAAGACGTGCCAGCTAGTATACCCTTATTGGCAAGCAATGTCTAGCCACTTGAGGTAATCCTCGCTGCCAGCGATAATAGGCAGGGCGATGATTTCGGGCACTTCATAACTGTGCGTTCTTTTTACCAGCTCAACTATTTCAGGAAATAGCGATGCTTTGGTTTTAACCAGCAAGAGACTCTCCCGGGCTGAGTCAAGCTTACCTTTCCACCAGAAGAGCGAATCCACCCTGGGCACGATGTTGACACAGGCAGCCTTTTTGCCATTGACCAGCAACTCAGCAATCTTATGAGCTTCCCCCTCGCTGCTAGCAGTGATAAGGACGACTACCTTATCTGCTTTCTTCATAATTCTCGGCCTACCCTGAGCATCTTATCCACCGCAGCTATCGCCTTAAGCCGAATTCTCTCGGGAACCTTTACCTCGGGACTCATCTCTTCCAAAGACCACAAAACCTTCTCCAGGTTAATCAACTTCATGTTGGGACAGATTGCTTGCTCGGAAACAGGAATAAACCTCTTGCCCGGATTCTCTTTTCTGAGTCGGTGTATTATGCCAATCTCTGTGCCCACAATCATCTCCCTGACCTCATCTCGCTGAGCATATCTACACATCCCGCTGGTACTGAGCACTTCGTCAGCCAGGGCAATGACCTCTGGCCGGCACTCTGGATGCACTACCACTTTAGCTTGAGGATATTCCTGCTTCAACTCCTTTATCGTCTCAGGCTCTATCCTGGCATGGGTAGGACAGAAGCCAGGCCAAAGTATCATCTTTTTGCCTGTCCTGGTGGAGATATAATGTCCCAAATACTGGTCAGGGACAAATAATATCTCCCGGGCATCCAGGCTTTTTACGACCCCGACTGCATTGGCGGAGGTACAGCAGATATCGGACTCTGCCTTGACTTCGGCTGAGGAGTTGATGTAGCAGACCACCACTGCTTGAGGATGCTCCTTTTTCTTCGCTCGCAGTTGCTTAGCAGTAATCATATTCGCCATGGGGCAGCCCGCTCTTATCTCCGGCAGCAAGATCACCTTATCAGGGCAGAGGATGGAGGCTGTTTCCGCCATGAAGTGAACTCCGCAAAACACGATTACATCGGCATCGGTTTTAGCCGCGTTTTGGCTCAGATCCAGAGAGTCACCAACGAAGTCGGCTATATCCTGAACCTCACCCAGTTGGTAGTTATGGGCAAGGATAACAGCATTCCTTTTTTTCTTAAGGGCCGAGATTTTCTCTACCAGTTTATCATCCTTATTTTCCATTCGTGGCTATCCTCCAATCATGGGTGTACACATTCATCCTCTTGCCCCTGACAAAACCCACCAGGGTCACACCCAAATCATTAGCTAATCTCACCCCCAGGTTAGTAGGAGCGGACTTAGAGACAATTATGGGGACATTTCTTTTGGCTACCTTGAGTAATATCTCCGAAGAGATCCTCCCGCTGGTGATTATTATGCGATCGTCCGTCGCTATGTCATTCAAGATGCACTCGCCAAAAATTTTGTCTATGGCATTGTGTCTTCCTATATCTTCGCTAAACACTAAAATGTCCTTATTATCACACAAGGCAGCACTATGCACACCGCCGGTCGCCCGATAAATCTGGGAGCGATGTTGAAACTCGCTTACCAGAGCTAGAACCTCGAGAGTGGAGATTTTAATCTGGGATTCGACTTTCACCTGATCTTGAGCATCAGCGGTGCTGTAGAAAGAGGTCCCCCTCCCGCACCCTGAAGTGATGAATCTCTCAAACAAAACATCATCGGCAGGCTTCTCACCCTTTTCCGTTTCTACCCACACCACGCCCCGCCGGTCATCAACCATTATCTTTTCTATCTCATCCTTACTCTTAAGGAATCCCTCGGAGAAAAGAAACCCGACCGCCAAACACTTTAAATTCGCCGGGGAACAGAGCAAGGTTACCAGCTCCTGGTTATTTAAGATGATAATGAGGGGAAACTCTTTGGCCACTACATCTTCAATGCTGCTGCTCCCTTTTTCAGTAAGCTTCAATATGGAAACCTTTTCTGTCTCATTATCCATCTTTTTCTATCCTTATCTGGTCTCCAGCCCTGACACAACCCCCGTGAGTCACCCTGGCAAATATCCCCTCCTTGGGCATGATGCATTTGCCTATCTCCTGATAGATAGCACAACCGCTGTGGCACTCCTTGCCAATCTGGGTGACCTCAAGGAGGACGTCCTTGCCAATGGAGATTTTTGTGCCTACAGGCAGGGAGACGAGTCCCACCCCTTGGGTGGTGAGATTTTCCGCAAAATCACCGGGACCCACCTCGAAGCCCTGCCTTCTCATCTTATCGATACTTTCCATCGCCAACAGACTCACCTGCCGATGGGTACAGCAGTCAGCGTGGGCATCGCCAACAAGACCATAATCTTCCTTAAGGATACCTTCGGCTACAGCTTCCTTTCTTGTACCCTTCTCTTTACTCTTACAGACGGCAATTATTTTAGCCATATAACATCAGCCTTACCTTGATGCTCGTTTTTGAACTTGCTTTGTCCCGCAGACCTGGCAATTCTGGTTTTTTACCAAGTTACGGAATATGAATTCCATCGTGTCACCATTGAAATATAACATCTTCCCTATTAACAAAGACCCGAACCCGGCCAAGAGTTTAATCGCTTCTGTCACCTGTAAGATAGCAATTAAGGCCGGCGTTACACCAAAAACTGGCAATGTACTCCTTCTCTGGGGAACTTCAGGGAAAATGCAGGCGAGACAGGGGGTTTTACCCGGGAGTATAGTAGTAACCTCGCCAAAGAGCCCCTGGACACCCCCATGAATGAAGGGTATTCCTTCGGCAACACACGCTTTGTTAAGAATAAATCTGGTCTTGAAATTATCCATCCCGTCTATTACCAAATTTGCTCCTTTGATAATCTCTCTGGCATTATGTTCAGTAATTTTCTTGAAAACAGGAGTGACCTCTATTGAAGAATTTAATTTAGCTAGCTTCTGCGCTGCGGAAAAGGGCTTTCCTTCTCCAATATCTTCCTCGTAATAAAGAACCTGCCGGTTTAAATTAGAGAGCTCTACACGGTCACAGTCTATCAGGGTGATATGGCCTACGCCGGCGCACGTTAGATATAGAGAGGCGGAGCATCCCAGCCCACCAAGTCCGGCTACCACTACGTGGGACTGCTTAAGTCTTTTTTGACCCTTCTCACCAAAGCCTGTATACAAAATCTGGCGTTTGTATCTGGTTAAATCTTCCTTCGTTAACATGTGCCTGCCCCTATCTTTCAATCCTTCACATCATTCCCTTACACATGAAGTCCTCGTTAACCCCACCTACAATCACGTGTCCCCAATTATACACAATTAGCAGATGGCTTTCCGTCACCCCGCCGCTATATCAGCGAGAAGCAATAGCCCAGAGCCAAAGACATCACACGGACGACCGCCAGATAAATAGCTAGAATCTTGCCACCGAATTCCTTAGCCTACCTACACCTGGGCCTTAGTCATGTTGAGAAGGGACATTATACCAAGGTTAGGTGTTTCCCTCTTTTTTATCCCAGAAGTTTAGCTAAAGCCTGTCGGTCGGCGGCAAACTCAGGCTGGTCCAACATAGGGCATTCCTCGAGGTGACTCTTGCCCTTTGCCAGCTCGATGGCGAAGGCAAGGCAAGTTCGTTTGCCACATTTCTTGCAATCTGTTTTAGGTAAGAATCTGAGGAGCATAAACCCCATATCCAGCTTTGATTTGCCTGGTTGCAGGATATCTTGCTGCGGCTGACTCAGCTTTGAGGCAATCTTATGGCATATCGCCGGCTCAGGATATGCCCCTATGTCATAAAGCGTATAGCCCATAAATAGGACTGGCTCTTCTTGGTAACAACTCCGCACCGCCCTTTCCATCACCTTGGGGTTAAATCCGGGTACACTGGTATCTCTTTCTCCCGGTTGGCATAGTAGGTTGATGACACTTATGATCTGGTTCCTAAATCTTTCTATTAGCTCCAATGGAATGTTATAGAGGTTTGGAGTGGGAGCTCTTGTGCCAATGATTTGCTTAGTATCTGTGACCCCATTTTGCTTAAGCGCCAGAAGGGATTCGCCGGGCAAGTGTCCCGCTGATTCCCTTCCACAAAGCACGATATACCGGATATTCGGGTTGGCCACGATATTACAGACCATCTTCTCCAATCCTATGTTCTCTGTTTGAAGCATTCCTGAAAGGGCAGCGCCAGAGTCTACACCAGCCATCACCAGCTCATTCAGTTCCGAAGGTATAGTAAAGTCAAAGGTATCTAGAATTACACACACTGCTACCGGAGAATAATCATTGCCCCTCACATAGCGACCTTCCTCCGGAGGATAACCATCTGGTGGTTTTACTTTTAGCACGAGTTCTTACTCCCTTACTTATCAAAACTTGAGCTGGGCTTCGCTCAAAATAGCTCTTTCGCTCAGCTCTGTATCCAGAGCACAACTTATAATTGGAGGGCTGTGATCTTAGCTAAAATCGCTATTTACCTCCTAATCTGATTCCCAGGAACCACATGCACAAGACGGCACCCAGAAAACTATGTTCCTACCTACCTCATTGCCAGTGGCATCAGACACTATTACTGTAACTGTAACTTCGACGGACCTCTCATTCGGAGCAGTCCAGGTAATCGTAGAGCCTTCCTCAGAAATATTGCCGGCTGTGCATGACCATTCGTAAAACAGTTCGCCCGTGCCCGAAGCAATGCACTCAATATCGTATCCATAGTTTATCCAAACATCGTAATCGCACCCAGGATGCGTGGGTTTTCTCAAAAATATGTGCCCTTTGGGAGTAACAATCAGGTTTTCAATAGTTGGCGGAGTACCAAGTGCCACGCTGAGAGTTTTAACCTTTATGTCTTCCCCACCATAGCCATCCTTAACCACAACTGTGATGTTGTATGTGCCAACTGCTTGGGGAGCAGTCCAGTTTACAACTGCACCTGTGTCAGAAATCTTACCTCCGGTGGCTGTCCACTCATAACTCAGATTATCGCCATCAGGGTCTGAAGCATTACACGTCACCTGGAGACTGCCCGAAGGAGTGGTCCAGTCTGCATTAGCTACCAGACTGTTAATAGTGGGGGGCTTATTGGTTCCTACTATGATAGTTATTTCATCCGTATCTTCTCCACCACGGCCATCAGTCACTGTAACTGTAACATTGTAGGAGCCTGAAGAGTTAGGAGCAGTCCAGGTAACTGTAGCTCCTTCCCCAGTTATTGCACCTCCACTGGCCAACCAATTATAGCTTAGCTTGTCGCCATTGCGGTCTGTAGCATTACACACAATCTGGCAGCTTCCCAAAAGAAAAACTCTCTCCGGTTCAGCTGCCAGGCTGGTGATAGCTGGCCGATAGTTGACTAGCATCGTGTACAATAGGATTGAAATTAACACTGCTGCCACCACAATTCCCACGATTATTAGATATCTTTTTTTGTTCGTTGATTTCCCTCTCCTGAACCTTTTTTGCTTTTTATTCATTAGTTTCTTCCTCATGAACCTTTTTTGCTCAAGCCCGTATCCAGAGCACGACAAGGTATATTCCCACACCTATAAAGATAATGGAAACTACCACACGAATGATTTTCTCGGCGCGTGTGACCGCGTTAAGCCAGGTGGAAACCTTGGCCACGCCAGTAGATATAAGCACGCCGAATACTAAGACAGGTAGCCCGGTGCCAATGGCATACACCGCAGGCAGTGTCACGCCACCAGCGGATTTAAGGGCCAGAGGTATCAGTACTCCAAAGAACAGAACAGCACTATAAGGGCAAAAGGCAAGGGCAAACAGAGCACCTAACAGGAATCCTCCTATCATCCCCCAGTCGGCGACCTTTCCTCCTATTGAAGACAGCCTTCCTCCTCCCAAACCAAAGGGCATCCTGTTTATACTTAGCATTATCACCCCTACCACTATCAGAAGTGGCCCCAGGATTTGTTCACCGAAATCCTGAAGAAATGAAGCTACTCCGGGGATCTCAATGCCAGCCACAATGATTATGACGCCCAGGATAGAATAAGAAAACATGCGCCCCAGCGTATAGAGCGTTCCAGTTATAATGGCGTATCTGCGCTCTTTCACTCGACGGCTAACATATGCTATGGCGGCGATGTTAGTAGCCAGAGGACAGGGGCTAATGGCAGTTATCAACCCTAGAAGCAGTGCTGAGAGGGCGGGGATATGAATGTTTCCCGTAATGCCGCCCAAATCCATCACACCTCTCCGCTGAGGCTTTTCTCAACCGCGCTCTTCACTACTTCGTCGAACGCCTCGTCATTACCAATGACAAGCCAGATATCTGTTATCTCTTCGATGTGGTCAGTGCCACCTCTAACAGTATTAATGCACAGGGTTAAATATGAAGCGTTATTATATTTCTTAACGATATCAGCGTTTGCCTCGTCCTGTACATTGATGGATTGGAAAGTCACCTTGCCGCTGGCCAGCTCATCTGCAAAGTAGGTTTCTAGGGTATAGAGTGTCTTTTCTTCGGCATAAAGACATGTGTGGCAGCGCTGCGTGCGGTGAAAGTAAACAACATCGACCCTGTCAGCCGTGCCTGAAGACACGTTAATAGGCAGCGAATCTGTAGCTGAGTCACCATTGCCATCGGTAACCACAACTGTGACGTCGTACGTGCCAACTTCTTGGGGAGCAGTCCAGTTTACAACCGCGCCTGTGCCAGTAATATTACCTCCGGTGGCTGACCACTCATAGCTTAGCTCGCCGCCATCGCGGGCTGAAGCAGTACATACAATCTGGCAGCTTCCTAAAGGAAGAACTACCCCCGTCTCGGCTTCCAGGCTGGTGATAGCTGGCCGATGGTTGGCTAGCACCGTGTAAAATAGGATTGAAAGTATCACTGCTGCCGCCACAATTCCTACAATTATTAGATATCTTTTTTTGTTCATTAGTTTCTCTCCTTGGATCCTCTTTTGTTCAAGTCTGTATCCGGGGCATCACATATGTTACCAATATTATATTGGATTTGTTTAGAGCAATGACCTTTGTGTAACCATTTTCGCAATTGACCTCTCATTCTTGCTTGGAGGTTCCTGTAGCTGGTTCAGGCAGGACTATCTCGGCTGGAAAATATCGCCGACGAAAGCGAAGAGCCACATTCACCAGGCTTATGAGGACGGGAACTTCTATAAGAGGACCTACCACTGCGGCGAAAGCCTGCCCTGAGCCAATCCCAAAGACTGCTACCGCTACTGCGATAGCGAGCTCGAAATTATTACTTGCTGCTGTAAAGGCGATGCTCGTGGTGATAGGATAGTTTGCTCCAATCTTTTTACCTGTGTAGAAGGATACAAAGAACATAATAATGAAGTAGCAAAGCAGGGGCACAGCTATTCGCAGCACGTCCAAAGGAATCCTCACGATGTACTCACCCTTAAGGGAGAACATCACTATGATGGTGAAGATAAGTGCAGCCAGGGTTATGGGGCTTATACGAGGAATAAAGGCGCTCTCATACCAGGAGCGTCCCTTTACCTTTATCAAGGAGAACCGCGTTATCATGCCGCTGAAGAAAGGTATGCCGAGGTATATCAGCACACTCTTGGCTATTTCCCACATGGATACTTCCACTAAAGCTCCCTTGAGCCCTATCAGCCCGGGCAGAAGAAAGACGAAGAAATAGGCGTAGAAAGTAAAGAGGAGGATTTGGAAGATGGAATTAAAGGCAACGAGAGCAGCAGCATATTCGCGGTCCCCATTGGCGAGGTCATTCCACACTATCACCATGGCAATACAGCGAGCCAGCCCAATCAGGATTACACCAGTCATGTAGTCAGGATAATTGCGAAGGAAAAGTATCGCCAGGGCGAACATCAGGAATGGCCCTACAAGCCAGTTCTGGATAAGGGAAAGAGAAAGGACCTTCCAGTCGCGGAAGATCTTCCCTATCTCTTCGTAATTCACCTTGGCTAGAGGGGGATACATCATGAGGATAAGCCCCACAGCGATGGGGATAGACGTGGTTCCTACCTGAAAGCGAGAGATAAAGCTTGAGCTTTCAGGGTAGAAATAACCCAGCCCCACCCCCAGACCCATAGCCAGAAATATCCACAGGGTAAGAAAGCGTTCAAGCAAAGGAAGCCTTTTCTTTTGCTCCATGTGTAATTTGCCTCTACTGCGAAGCCTTCCTAATTGCTCACTGTTCTAACACAATCTTCATGATAAGCTCTTTGCCTATTTGCCTTCCCTTTGAATTTCAACGCATTGTCGCTCATACTCCTTGAGCAACGCCTCTGAATATTCATTATCCGCAGCAGGTGGCACATAATTGTAAATCTTGACCCTTTTTAGCAATTCCTTTTTGATGGCATTATCATCCGCTAGCTTCAGGCCGGCAACTTCCCTGAGAATGTTCTCCATATTCACGACGCCAACCTGGGAGCCATCGGGCAAGACCAGTTTCTTTACCATCCTGGCCGCGGCTGCGGCACAACATGGTTTCGCGTCTGTCATTTTTACCTCCTTGTATGCTTTGGCGGCTCCTGTACCAAGATTAATTTGCTATCCCTTAGCTTTATCCTCTTTGTTTAGGGCGTTAGCGATAAGCTGGGTAAGCTCGGCCTTGGTGGGCACCCGCCCGGCGCAGACCAGCTCTTCGTTAACCACCAGACCAGGAGTGGTCAAGACTGCATACTCCACTATTTTGTTGATGTCCTTGATCTCTTCTATCGTGGCATCAATGCCCAGCTCTTTAACCACCTCCTTGGTGGTCTTCTCCAACTGGTGACATCTGGCGCATCCGGGTCCTAAAATTTTTATGTTCATCCTTCTGCCTCCTTTTCAATTTCTCAAAAGCTAACCTGCTTTTTTCTAGGTACCCAAGCCCTATAAGCTGGTGACAAAACCATATATCAATCCCGCTGCGGTACAGCATGCGATTATGATAACTACATACCAAAGAAGCCTCTTGTTTCCAATCATCTGCCGAACGACAAGCATACTGGGCAGAGAAATCACCGGGTCAGAAAGTAAGTAAGCCAGCAGAGGGCCTCTCCCCACGCCAACATCTAGAAACAAACGTGCCATTGGCACCTCCACCAGTGTTGGGAAGTACGCGACAACTCCAAACAGAACTGCTGCCAGCGTGGCCCCCACCGTTGTACTTCCGAAATGCTGACTGACGAACTCAGCCGGAATGACTACCCGAAGCATACCTGCCACAAAAACACCCACCAGCAACAAGGGAACAATGGTACGGACAAAAACCCATGTTTCCCGCATCCAACTCAGCACGTCATCTCGACTTAATGCACGCCGCGCCACGAATATTAGCGCTATAAAGAGCGGAGCAAGCCCAATCAATTTCACCTTAAGAACGTGTATTGCGGGTGAAGCTCCCCACAACAAAATGGCAAGCAGAAGCCCAAAGAACACCCAGAGCCACTTGGAGCTAGGGCTATTGCCAACCAGGGGGAAGGCTTGTCCTGCTGCTACATTGGTAGTGTCTCCAGATATTTTATCAGGGAATAAAGCAGCCATGCTGGTGCCAATGATGATGGCAAAGCTGATAGAAAGGATAATTCGCGCCAAGGCAACGTCTACGCCAATCAGCGCTGAGGTATAGATAATGGCCAGGATATTGGTAGCCGGGGCAGTATAAAGAAAGACGATTGCTGGTCCGAGCCCAGCCCCGCTTTTCCGTATCCCGGCAAACAGCGGTAAAATAGTGCAGGAGCAAACAGCTAGGCATAGTCCAGCCGCAACCGACATAGGATAAGAAATATGCTTTGGTGCGCGCGGCCCGAGGTAGCGAAGGATTTTATCTTTGGGGAAAAGTGCATACAGTGCCCCGGCTAAGAAAAAAGCTGGCACCACGAAGGGAAGATGAACCAGGAGATAATCCTTGAGAGTAGCCACGCCACCTTCAAGAAGCTCAATAGCTAATGGCATATCCTAGAATTTCCCTCCCAAATACGCATGAGCGCATATAACTGTCCAAAGACTATTTGGGTATCGCCTTTGGGCCGACTCGTACAGCGTGACTTAACCGCTCCCTGTCCTGCAATATGGTTTCCTCATTAACAAGGGAGCTGCGGAGCAGTTCGATTAGCAGAGCAGCATAACTGTTCATCCTTTGTTCATCAATAGAGTAAACTATCCAAAGTCCATCTCTCCTGGACCTAATAAAGCCGGCATCCTCAAGTATGCCTAGATTGCGCGAAGCGCGGGATTGAGAGATGTCCAATGCCTGCATGACCTCACAGACACAGCACTCCCTTTCTAGGAGGACTTTCAAGATTCTAATCCTGGTCTCATCGGATAGAGCTTTAAACAACTTCGCAAAATCTCTCATTGCCATCCAATAGGTAGGCTTATCCTTATATTTGAATATCTGCATATACTCTACCCACAAAGATCCTGCTTGTCAAGGCAACTCAGGAGACAATAGATTCCTAGACGCTCCGCCCCTAAATAGCCAAGCTCAGAAAGCTATGATGAAAGGCCTTACTACGCTCTCTTATATGCCTTTACGGTAATGCTCAGAAGCTTCCCCAGTGTTTGGCTCTCCTCGTCTTCAATATAAAACTCCTTGCTGGACAGCACCTGCACATCCTCAAAGCCGGCTTTCTTTATCTTTCTCAGGTATTCTTTCTGTTCCAAAGCCCCGGCGATACAGCCCGCCCAGGCATCAGGGTCATCCTTTATTTCATCGGGGAGTGCTCCCTCGGAAACTATATCGGAGACTGTGAGCCTGCCCTCTGGCTTCAGGACCCGGTAAGCTTCCTGGAAGACTTTAGATTTATCCGGGGAAAGATTGATAACGCAATTGCTGATGATCGCATCCACAGATTCATCCTCGACTGGGAGGTTCTCAATTTCCCCCAGCCGGAACTCCACATTGTGGTAGCCGTGCTCAATAGCGATATCTTTCGCTTTATCCACCATCTCCTCCGTCATATCCACTCCGATAGCCTTGCCGGTGGGACCAACTTTATTAGCTGCTAAGAACACATCTACCCCGGCTCCCGACCCTAAATCCAGGATCACCTCACCCGCTTTGAGGTCTGCTATGGCGGTGGGGTTGCCACACCCCAACCCCATAATCGTCTCTTCAGGGATATGCTCTAAATCCTCGCTCGAGTATCCAATAGCCTCAGCTTGGGATAGGGGACTGGCCCCGCAAGCACAACTTGGGCAGCAGCTTTGTTGGTCTTGCTTAGCTATCCGGGCATATCTCCCCTTCACCGCTTCCTTGATTTTCTTCTTTTCCATAATTCACCTCCTGACATTTGCATAGCAATAGCTCCTTCATTAGAGCTTCGCAATCAATAATCAACCTGGCTAATCTAGCATCTGTAAGCTTATAGTAAACCTTTTGGGCTTCTTGCCTCTCTTTCACAATGTTGCATTCCTTAAGAGCTCTCAGGTGGTGCGAAATCAGGGATTGCTCCTTATTCAGAACGCTGGCGAGTTCCCCAACGCACCTCTCGCCCTCAGCCAGCAGTTTGAGTATCTGCAGTCTCGTCGGCTCGCCAACGCACCTCAGAAACCTTGCCTGGTCTTCTTCTATGGTCATATGAATCTCCGTTTATATGAATTATAATTCATATAAATGAAAAATGTCAACATCTTCAATGGGATAGTGTCTGATATCCCTAGAAGAAGTAACGAAAGTCCATATTGTTCAATTTGTCGGGGCGCAGAATGACGAAAAGAGGGCGGGGACAAGCCCCGCCCTACAAATCAATGTAGAAAAGATAGAGTTGCCTCTTTTATTCTCGCTCCAGTATGGTGCTAGCGCCCTGACCGCCACCAACGCAGGCGGTGGCCAGGCCGTATTTCCCTTTTTCGATGTTGAGTATTCTGGCAACAGTGCCCACCAGCCTGGTGCCGCTGGCTCCCAACGGGTGTCCGATGGCAACAGCGCCACCCTTGACGTTGATTTTGTTGGGGTCGATACCCAGCTCTTTAATGGCATAGAGCGGCACGACGGCGAAGGCCTCGTTGATCTCCCAGAAATCGATGTCCTTCGCTTTGAGGCCAGCATGTTCCAGAGCCTTGCGGCTGGCTGGGACTGGGCCTTTGCCCATCACTGTCGGGTCAACGCCAGCCCACCCCATAGATATAATCTTGGCCAAGGGCTTGAGGTTGTACTTCTTGGCCGTCTTCTTCGACATCAGCATCATGGCACTGGCTCCGGCGTTGAGCGGAGAGGAGTTGCCTGCCGTTATCAGCCCACCAGGTTTGAAGGATGGCTGCAACTGGGCGAGAGCCTCCATTGAAGTATCGGCTCTGATGCTTACGTCACGGTCAATGACTCTCTTACTCCCGTCCGCCTGCACCGCCTCAATCGGCAATATCTCCCCCTTGAAAAACCCTGCTTCAATGGCCTTTGCCGCCATCTGATGACTTCTCAGCGACCATTTGTCCATCTCTTCTCGCGTGAAGCCTTCCTCTGTTGCCAGCTTCTCTGCGGTCAAGCCCATGTTCATGGCTGTCATCAGATCCCATTCTTTGAACTCTTCGCTAAATAATCTCGGATTAGGTTCCACCGGCACCTGTCGCCCGCCGCCTCCCAGGGCTGGGATGTGGGTCATGTGCTCGATTCCGCAGGAGATGACGATATCGGAGTACCCCAGCATGATTTCCATAGCCCCCTGGTGTATCGTGGACATGGATGAGACGCACTGGCGGTCAACCCCCTGAGCCGGAACGTTGAACGGCAGCTTGGCCAGGAAGTTGATTACCTTTCCTCCATAGAGCCACTGCTCGAGCACCGGCATCGCAGTTCCCGTGATTACATCGCCGATTTCCTCAGGCTTTATCTTGGTTTGCTTGAGCATTTCTTGGACCAGCCTGGCAGCCAGCTCATCCATTCTCAGGCTGTTGAATACGTCTCTCTCTGGCTCCCTCGGCCTCGACCTGGAAAACGGTGTCCTTAGATAACTGACAATTACTGCTTCTTCCATATACTTAATCTCCTTTCTTTATTTTACTTTTCATTCCATCTTTTCCCCGAAATTATGGCTTGCCACCTATGTTATAGCACTATTCCTGCACTGTCAAGGCGAGGTTTTGTCGAGAATTTTATCAACCTGGTGAAAAGTGTAGTGGCGGAGTTTATCTCCGCCTGTTCAAAAAATGTGGTTGCCCAATAAATTCCCACCCAGGGTCCCCACAAAATCCACAGATTTTGTGGGGTGAAATAAATTGGGCACCCTTACACCTCCCCTGTAATATGGTACAATAATTCCCACAACTTAGATTTAGTGCAGGAGAGATGTACAAAAAGAAGAAAGTAGCTGCCTTGAAGCATCGGCGGCGCCAAAAGAAGCTCAAGGAAAGAAGAAAAGCCCAGGCTCCAGCAGCTCCAGCAAAGGAACCTCCACCAAAGGAACAATGAAAAGGGCCCTCCTGTTAACTGGCAAGCCGGGCACAGGTAAAACTGCTCTCATCAAAGAAGTCCTGGCCAGGACCAAAGTTAAGGGAGGCGGCTTCTATACTGAGGAGATACGGACTGGGGGAATAAGGCCGGGGTTCAAGATTGTTACCCTGGATGGTCAGGAGGCGATATTAGCTCATGTCGGCATCTCCAGCTCCTATCAGGTAAGCAAATACCGGGTGGACACAGGAGCTTTGGACAGAGTTGGAGTTTCTGCTCTGCGGCAGGCGCTGAAGGAAACCGACCTCATAGTTATCGATGAGATTGGCAAGATGGAGCTTCTGTCGCCCCAGTTCAAGGAGGCCGTGACCCAAGCCATAGACAGTGGCCAGAAAGTTCTGGGCACCATTATGCTTAACCCCCACCCCTTTGCCGACGAAATCAAACGCCACCCTGCAGTCGAAGTGCTCCTGGTAACCAGAGATAACCGCACTGAGATAATGAAGAAAGTCTTAAACTGGCTAGCTTAAGATTCCTCTTTCTTGACGGGAGTTCCCTCTCCACTTGATGGAGAGCGTTAGGGTGAGACAAGGTGAGGGTGATACTTCTCTCCCTCAACGCTCTAGACCCGTTCTCTGCCTCTGAATACTACATTAGAAGATTAAATCGAACTTGCCTATACGATTGCACACTAGTCAGGATTGTCGAGTAACAACACAGGCTCCTGTTACTTAACTGCACATTATGTCCTTTTATTACCCGACGACCCTGGGACAAAGACTTATGCCTTCAGTATCTCTTTGTGCCTCAGGGCGCGCTCCAGCGAGGGCTGCATCTTCATGTCACGGAATTCTTTGATGGCGAAGTTCAGATGCTCCAAGGCTTCCTTTTTCTCATCAGGGTAATGTTCCAGCAGTAGCTCAGCAAGCTGGAGACGGGTGAGCGCCAGCTCTGGACGGAACCTCATCTCCGTACAAACATTGATGGCTTCCTGATAGTATTTGCGGGCATCATCTGGTCTATTCAACAAGGCGCAAGCTGCACCGAGGTGGCGGGGGATGCAGGTAGTAAAGTAACCGCCCGATGTACAGAGACCGGTACCTGCCAAGCGGTTCAATAGGAGCTCTGCCGCCCGGCGATGGCCTGTCAGCACGGCTGCCTCCAACAACGGGGTATCCACATAGGGAGCTGGTGTTTCATCTTCAGCCGTGCCAATGCCGGGGCGCCTCACCACCAATCGCTCTAACATTTCTGAGGCCTCTTCCTTCCGTCCCAGGTGAGCCAGCACCAGGCATAGCAGTGGGTTTACCCCGAGTCTATCGCCATCCCTGGTAGCACCCCGAAACGCCCGCTCAAGAGCCTCAAGAGACCTGCCCAGGTAGATGCGGGCTCTATGGGCAGCCAAGCCTGCCGCTATGTCGGCCCTTAGACGTACCCCAGCTTCCTCACCCCGGGAACGTATCTGTCTGGCAATATTGACAATGTCTTCCAGACGGCCATCCATGAGCGTCAGGATGGCATCCTTCGCTGTTGACTGGAGCCAAAGGGCAAACTGGCCTGTGCGCTTGGCCATGGCGCGCAGCTCACCCCAGGCCTCCTCAGCACGCTGCCGCCTTCCCACAGCGAGGAAAGCATTACCTGCATCATATAACACTGAACCGGCTACAAGCGTGTTCACTCCAACGCGTGGACTTGCTATGAGTTCTTCAGCGAGTCGCACGCTCCCCTGGGCGTGCTGTGGTGCTGTTTGATACATGAGCAGGATACTACAAACTGTCCAAAAAGTATTCGGGTCACCCAGATGACGAGCCAGCTCAACTGCCTGGGCAAGGAGCTTGAGCCCCGACCGCATATCGCCTCCAGCACACCTTATAGCCCCGAGAGCCATGTCAGCCAGGGCACGCTCTATTGTTTTTCGGGCCTGGCATAGCGGTCTGCTCGCTCGGCCCACTCCGCCGCCTGAGGAGTGGCGAAACCCGGGCCGGCTTGTTCATTGTAAATGGTTATTAATGCCACCATGCAGGCCCGGGAAGCTCGTGAGCCATCACCAAGGCTCTCAGCAAGGGAAAACGCCGTCGGCGCTTCGACATCAAGAATACGCCTGGTATCTGGAACAAAGAGCAAGGCATCGCACAGGTCCAGTAGCAGATCACATATCTTTTCCTTATCATCCGGGTTTAGAACCCCCTGCACCTTGAGGGCCTGGTCCAGAAGACGCACCGCCTCACCATAGGCGTAGACATTCATGGCCCTTTTGGCCGCCATCTGCCCATAACTTACGGCCTTCTTGAGGTCAGGTCTATAGGAAGAGTGGGAGAAATGCTCAGCCATCTCGGCAGCGTGCTCCTCAAGCCGTTTGGCGTAGAGTGTCTCCAGGAAACGGGCCACCTGCCGGTGCAGCTTAAGACGCTGCGGGGCAACCATCTCCTCATACAACGTCTGGCGGAAGAAGGCGTGCGTGAAGCGGTAGCGTAACACACCCGTCTGGGAACGCTCTTCCAGGACCGACAATCGCACAGCCTCTTTGAGAGCATTGACAAAGACATTTTCATTTATGTCAGCCACGGCTTTAAGAGTCTCCAGCGCAAACTCCCGTCCGATAACCGAAGCCACGGCAAGCATCTGATTACACTCCGGACTGAGCAAGGACAAGCGCTTGCCAATGACATCTCTCAATCCTTCGGGTATGCTCATCTCCAGCGGGGTGTCCCGGGTGGGCCGCCAGCGCCCCTCTTTCCGGGCAATCAGTCCCTCCTCGGCAAGATAGCGCACCACCTCCTGCACAAAGAGAGGATTTCCTTCCGTCTGGCGGTGCACTGCCTCGGCCAGTCCCCAGGGGACACTTTCCTGAGCAATGTTCTTCAGCATCCGCCGGACCTCATCGGCATTCAAGCCACGCAGGAGGACACGGCCATAGTTGAATACGCGCCTTAGCTCAGCCAGTGCAGCTGATAGCGGATGGCTGCGGCCTACCTCCACATCGCGATATGTACCTACTATCAATAGCCTGGCACCAGTAAGATTACGAGAGACATGGGTTAGCATGTCCAGGGTGCCCCTATCGGCATCGTGCAGGTCTTCCAGGACAACCATCATGGGCTGGACGGCGGCAGCATTGGATAGAAAGCTGGTGACAGCCTGCAGCAGCCTGTATCTTTCCTCTTCCGGGTCTTTCTGGGGTCGCAGTTTAATCTTGAGCCGTTCCCTTATCTCGGAGATGATGCGGGCGACATCAGCGGCACCGCTACCCAATTCTTCCCGCAGGTCTTTGACCTTGCGGGTGAGCACATAGGACCGCAGCGCCTCAACAAAGGCCAGGTAGGGCAGCGACAGTGAGCCTTCTTCGTAGCAGTGACCGACCAATGTCCGGCCGCCGCGCAGGGTGACATATGTGGCTAGCTGTTCACACAGGGCGGTCTTGCCAATACCCGGCTCGCCCATCACCATCATCAGGGCACCCTGCCCCGATATAGCGCCGTCAAAGGCTGTCTGAAGCTGTTTTAACTCTGGCTCGCGGCCTACGAATACCCTCCGGTAGAGCGGACTTTCAGCGGGAGCCTCCCGCAATGGTTTCTTTACCTTGCCCGCCTCGATTGCTTCCAGGGCCTGGAGGACAACCGCAGCCGATTCTGGCCGTTTCTCAGGGTCTTTCTCCAGTAGTTGCAGAATGAGCGTCTCCAGAGCCTGAGGCAAGTCGGCCCGGTGCCAGGTAGGCGATACCGGCGGGGTATTGATATGCTGTCCGATGATGGCTACCGAATCGTCCCCTACAAAGGGTGGACGGCCAGTCACCATCTCATAGAGCATTGCCCCCAATGAATACAGGTCGGCTTTGGCAGTCACTTTTCCACCCATGGCCTGCTCCGGAGGCATATAGGTCACCGTGCCCACCATCATGCCCTCATGAGTCAGGCGGGGAAGGTCTACGGCCAGAGCCAGGCCAAAATCACCTATCTTAACTGTTCCGTCGGCACTGAGCCATACGTTGCTGGGTTTTATGTCGCGGTGGATAATTCCCTTGCCGTGAGCATAATCCAGGCCCCGACAGATGGCCTTGGCAATACCGACCGCCCGCTCGATGGGCAGGCGGTGCTCGGGGGCTTTCTCAATCAAGCCTTCGACATCACCGCCAGACATGACAGGGACAACGATGTAGAGCTGTCCTTCATAGTCCCTTATATCGTAGATGGTCATGATATTGGGGTGGTCGCCGAGTCGCCCCATCGCCCGGGCTTCGCGGGTGAAGCGGGTTCGGGTGGCGTCATCCAGTCCCGCAGTCTTGATGAGTGCAAAAGCTACGTCACGGTCAAGGAATGTATCATGGACAAGGTAGACCTTCTTCTTGCCGCCCTCGCCCAGCAGTTTTTTAACCTGGTAACGGCCATTGGCGAAGGATGTAGGCATGGGCGAGGGTGGAGGTATTCCATGTACTGGCTCAACTAGAGATTGACCGCATTTACCGCAGAATTTGTTATCTTGAGGATTCGCATGTCCGCATTGAGGGCAAGTTTTCTCGGCAATGAGTGGCTGGCCACACCCTCCACAAAACCCTGCTCCTTTCTGGTTCTTGTATCCACACTTCGGGCACTTCATCATAGACTCCGCAATCAGCGAATTCCAGGACATTAACATACAACCGGACCTAGAAAGCGCGCTGCGACTCAGGGAGAGTCTGAAAGCGTAGACCTCCTTGCCGATTTTGGCGGCGGTAAACATTCGCTATATGTTGTCATGTGAGAGTAATGTTGCCCATTTCATCTATTACTGACTTTGACACACACTAATTTTACAGGTTTCTCACCAAAACATGGTAAGGCAGCTTGCTGAGACACCTGCATGCTATCCTGAAATCTGACTGTCTAAAGTATCATCGCAGAGCCGCAGCAGGCCCGTATAAAAAAAGTATCATACACAATGATCGATAGACTTCACTTTTTTAGGTTCGGGTTATCTTTATATTTAAGGATCTCCATAAGGTGCCCTACTTTGATTACTGGGATCAGTTCAAGTCTGCCGATATCATTCCACGCGAATGGGCCGTACCACGGATTATCTGACTTTACTTCTGCTGGATTATACTCGTAAATGGTGAAGGTCCGTCCGCCAGCAAGGTCGGCCCAACCGTTTCTTATCTTCTCTCCGTAATTTTGGGCCTGCTTGTTCGTGTCTAGTGAATCCAATTTCTCCAGCAGTTGTTGCGTCCTAGAAATCCACTTGCCCTGCATTGCTGGTTCCCACTCGAGTTTAGCCAAATAAGTTATCATTCCTGGTCTTGTTATCGTTCCTGGTTTTCGTCTTTTTTCTGGTATCATTCCTGGCATCTTCCTTGTCTCCTTTCCCATAATTTTTCGCCCCGGTCTTTGCCGAGACATGTGCCCCAATGCGATTAACGTTAGGCTATTGAAGTCTGTCCAACGCGTCGGTTGCCTACAGCCGAGGCCTTAACCTGTCATAGGCACCACCTCCTTTACTAACTATGAATTGGCTTGTTAGCACCGCTGCCTCCAGAAATATGGTATTCACATAAGCAGCCGTCAAATCTCCAGCCCTGCCGATTGCGGGGTGTCTAACCGACCATGGCCTGCTCTGGTGGTATGTAGTAATAAGTGCCCACCATCATGCCCTCATGAGTCAGGCGGTGAACGTCTACTGCCAGAGCCAGGCCAAAATCACCTATTTTAATTGTTCTGTCGACACTCAGCCAGACATTGCCGGGTTTTATATCGCGGTTGATAATCTCCTTGCCGTGAGCATATTCCAGAATGCCCCCCAACAAGCTACAGTCTATTACCACCCGGCAGGAATGTCAAGTATCTCCAATGTGAGTCATTCTAACGTAAGGAGTTACAAAATGCTATTCTGTGTAATCAGTTACCAAACTATATACTATGTTCACAATCGAGATTGTGGGGGCATAATACCTGATTTGTAGTAGGCTTGATTGGTATGGTGTCGCAGGAATTCTCCCTAGAATGCGCCTGAGAGGCCCGAGAAAGGGCATTAAACCTTCTGTCATGGTCATCTTTCCCACCCCCCCCGGCGCTCTGCCCCCGCTCTCCGCCGCTGAACACTACGCTAAATAGTTGGATAACTTTCTACTATTTTGTATCTATTGCGTATCAGTCTCCAACATGACCTTTGTCTTTTAACTTAGATGCTTCGTCTTCTTCCATTCCAACTTGCATAGGAAGCTCTTTAAAAGGCAACTGCAGAGACCTCATCAAATCAACTGCATTATGAGGAGAATACCCTCTCCAATGATTATTAAATAGAGCAAAGAGCAATTTAGTTTGACCTGCTGCTGTCTTTACCCTGGCTGACAATTCTTCTATTTCTTCAGCCGAATATAGGTATTTGTAGCGGGTCTCGCTATCTCCCGTCCACCATGTTTCCGCATTTCTACCATGAAAGCGGAAGTAAGCCATATCAGAGGTTAAAGGAAGCTCCTGAGCGATTGAGGATTTAAACTTCGGCTCATCAATTTGAACCCAGGCAACATTATTTTCCTTTAGTAGCGTTGTGATATTGGGGTCGTCACTCCAACTTCTATGCCTTAGCTCAACAGCCAGCCTGTACTGTCCAAACAACCTGCTCAGCGCATTTATAACTCGTTGCCCAAAGCTATCGTTCCTGAAGCTAGGCGGGAACTGTGCTAACAAAGCACCAAGTTTATCGCTTTTCAATAAAGGATCAATACTCCGCTTGAATATATCGACATCCTGCAAAGATATTACCGCTTCCTCTCCCGTAGCTTCCTCATACATCTTCGGGTGAGTGAATTTCTGCCAGAGCTTGACTGTAAAGAGGAAGTCCTTAGGAACTCTTCGGACCCAGTTATAAACGTAGCCAGGATTTGGTGGTCTATAGAATGAGCTATTTATCTCGACTGTGTTGAAGAATTGGCTGTAGTATCCAAGCTCATTTATCTTGCCCGTAGGGTAGAAATATCCGGTCCAAGTGCCTTCACCTTTGGGGTAGGACCACCCCGATGTCCCTATGTATATCTTCGCTTGATCGGTCATCTTTTATATTCCTGTAGTATCATTATACCAGCATATCTCCGAGCAGATTAATTTTTAAGATATACCTAAAATCCTGAAAAACCTCTGCTCTAGTTCAGATAGATTAGTGACACTTTATAATATGTTTGCAACATTGGATAATAACCTTCCGTGTCATTGCGAGCCCCGACTTATCGGGGCGTGGCAATCTCATTCCCCGCCAAGTCCACCGAGATTGCTTCGGCTGACTACGTCAGCCTCGCAACGACATGAATAGGGGTGTCATTGCGAGCCCCGACTTGTCGGGGCGTGGCAATCTCATAACTCATCATACAGGTCACGCCATTCTCTGTTTGTACTATCAATCAACCGGATCTTCTTCTACCTTGAACCAGCCTTTATTTGTTTTTCCCTTAAGATGGCATTTTCTATGTCCTCAAAGATCTCGTAATACACCAGTTTGACAATGTTGTATTTCTTGGTGAATCCGTCAGTTAGCTTTGCTTTGTGTTCGTAGACTCTCTTTATTAAATTATTGGTCACACCCACGTAAAGTACGGTGTTCCTGCTGTTAGTCATTATGTAGACATAGTATTGCTTAGTCACCATCCATATTATACTAGAGATTGCTTCGTCGCCCCGATGAATCGGGGCTCCTCGCAAAGACAAAAAGGAGGTGTCACTAAGGTATTGAACGAGTACAACCCCTTGACAATAGCACAGATGTTCTGTTACAATCCTATTCCCTTTTACATTTTGGAGTCAATACCATGTCCAGGCTTATTGATGAACCAGTCAAAGTCTATCAGAACAATGATTCAAGAATGACTGCCTTCATCTGGAGGAAGCGTCTCTATAGAGTCCTTGATGTTATTGGCTGGTGGAGAGAACCTTCTGACTGGTGGAATGGTAAATCGATGCGTCTTTTCATCCGTGTGAATGCACAGAACTCAAGCACTGGAACCTATGAGCTTTATAAGCTTGGGGGACAGTGGTTTCTCTCCAGAGTCCTCGATTGAGGTGGTGGTCATGGGTTTCATTCATCTTCACGTCCACTCTCAATATAGCTTTCTTGATGGAGCTTCGTCTCTGGATGAACTACTGGATAAAGCTGTTTCCCTGAGAATGCCTGCCTTAGCTCTAACGGACCATAACCGGTTGACCGGTGCCATTCGTTTCTATAGCAAAGCCCAAGCAGTAGGAATCAAACCGATAATAGGTGCTGAGGTTGATTTGGCTGGCGGGTATCATTTAACGCTACTTTGTAAGAATGCTGACGGATACTCAAACCTCTGTCGATTAATAACGCAAGCTCACTTGTCGAATCGAGATAGGAAACCAGAAGCAACTAGAGAGATGCTGCGGAATCATAGTAGCGGACTGATGGCTCTGAGTGGTTGTAGTAAGGGTGAAATACCTGCCCTCATTGCTGAAGGTAAGCGTGATAAAGCTGAAGAAGCAGTGCGCTTTTATGAAGAAGTCTTTGGTAAAGACTTCTTCATAGAGCTTATCCGCTATCCTTCCAGAGAGGGGCTTTCTGACAGTTACCGGCTGGCTTCATTTGCTCAGGAAGATAATCTACCTGTAGTAGCTACCAACAATGTCCATTACGCTGAAATCAAAGAATACAGGATCAAAGAGCTGCTTAATGCTATCGCCCGGCTCATACCAGCTTCTCAATTGGATGGTTATCGCACTGTAGAGCAGTATCTGAAATCGCAGCAGGAAATGATGAAGCTCTTCAGAGACCTGCCTGAAGCTATAAAGAATACCGAGGAGATTGCTTCAAGGTGTAATCTAGAGTTGGAACTGGGGAAGCCTCGTTTCCCTAAGTTTGATATTCCAGAGGGTGAGTCTGATTACGGTTATCTCAGGAAGATAGCTTTTGTGGGAGCTGGAAGAAAATATGGTTTGCTATCCGATTCAATAAAGAATCGCCTTGAGCACGAGCTGGATACTATTAATAAACTGGGATTCTGCAGTTACTTCCTGGTGGTCTGGGATATAGTTCGCTGGGCAAAAAGTAGAAATATAAGATGTCAGGCCAGGGGAAGCGCCGTAGATAGCCTGGTTGTCTACGCACTCGATATTAGCAATGTCGATCCTATTGAATATAACCTGCTCTTTGAACGTTTCATGCATCCTTTAAGGCATGAACCCCCCGACATTGATTTAGACGTTGATCGAAGACGAAGGGATGAGGTGAGAGACTATATCTACCAGAAGTATGGTGCTGAGAATGTTGCTTGCGTAGGAACGATAAATACCTATATGGCCAGAGGTGCTATCCGTGACATAGGCAAAGCTCTACAAATACCAAAAACGATAATTGAAGAGGCTTGCCAAGGTATTCACTGGTTATCTGCTTCCCAGCTTATGGAGTATGCTGATACGCTTCCTGAGCTAAAGCATAGCGCCGTCTACAAGAAAGAAGAACTTGCTGATTTCTTTAAGCTATGCACTGCTATAGACGGATTCCCCAAGCATCTATCCGTCCACCTGGGAGGGTTGCTGATCGGTAGTGGGAAGCTGTCTGATTTAGTCCCTCTTGAATGGTCTAGCGGAGGAGATATTATCAGTCAGTATGATAAAGATGACATCGAGAGGTTGCGGATTGTGAAACTGGATTTGTTATCACTCCCTACTCTGACTGTCATTGAGGATACACTAAGCAACATTAAGCAGAGTCGTGGAATTGACATAGACATAGAGAAGATACCAAGAAACGATCCCGCGGCTTTTAGCATGCTCAGAGACGGCAGGACTATTGGGACATTTCAGCTTGAATCACCGGCACAAAGAGAAATGGCAGGCAGACTTCTGCCAGATAGCTTTGAAGACATCATCGTGTCTATATCCCTTGTCCGTCCGGGTCCACTCAAGTCCAATATGGATAAGGATTACCTGCCCCGAAGACACGGCCAAGAACCTGTGAAATATCTCCATCCTAAGCTGAAAAACGCTCTCGGTGAGACTTTAGGAGTAATCCTCTATCAAGAGCAAGTCCTCAAAGTTGCTCACGATTTAGCTGGAATGAGTTACGCTGAGGCGGATGGTTTCAGACGAGCCATGACTCATGAACGGACTGAAGAGGAAATGGAGAAAATGAGAGAATCCTTCATTTCCCGTGCTGTTGGGGATGGTATCAGTAAAAATATAGCTGAAAAGGTATTTGAGCAGCTGGCTGCTTTTGCTGCCTATGGATTCTGTAAGGGACATGCCTGTGCTTACGCTATTACTGCTTATCAAACGCTCTGGTTGAAGAGCCATTACCCGGCTGAATTCCTGGCAGCAGTATTGTCTAATCAACCTATGGGTTATTATCCATCTCATGTCCTTGTCGCTGAAGCAAAGAGGTTTGGAGTCGAAGTCTTACCACCCGATATAAACGCTTCCTCCGAACACTATACAGTGGAAAAAGGGGCAATACGAGTCAGCCTCAAACAGCTAAAGGGAATGTCTGAAAAAGCATTGGGATCGATATTATCGGCAAGAGTAGAGCATAAATTCACTTCTCTAAGAGACTTTGTACTGAGGACCGATGTCAGTCAACCTATTCTGGAAAACCTGGTTAAAGTAGGCGCTTTCGATTCTTTGGGCGACCAGAATAACTTGCTACTACAGCTTCCCAAGCTATCGGAACTTAAACACAAGGTAATCAGGGGGACAGTGCCACTTTTTGAAGATGCCACACTCAAAGCAGATACTTCTCTGGATTTCTCTATCGATGATAAAAAGTCCAGGTTGTTTATTGAGAGAGAACTGCTATCGTTGAACCTATCGGCACACCCCCTCGACTTCTATGACTCCGATAATGGAATCACCAAAATGAAAGACCTCCCCTCGATTCCTGCTGGCAGGAGGGTCAAGCTGGTGGGGTCTGTGATACGTTACCAGACTCCACCTACGAGGAATGGGAAGCGGGTGGTCTACGTGATAATGGAAGATGGAACGGGAATAGCAGATGTGACCGTATTTAGCGATGTCCAGGAGAAATGCGGTCAAGTCCTGTTTCGCGAAGGTTGGCTAACAGTCAAAGGTAAGGTCCAGAGGAGAGGTCAGAAAGCTACTTCTATAATTGCTGAGGAATTGTATCCACTAAGCAGGACAGAACGCTCTGTTGTTAATGAGAACAATAAAGCAAGGTATGCTCAGTCGCAGACTTGGGATTATGTCCAAAGCTGATATGGAAGCCATAGATAACAACCCGTTGACCCTCTTGTCATTGCGAGCGACCTGCCCGCCGAGGCTTGGCAGGCGGGAGCGTGGCAATCTCCTCTCCCTCGACCTGCTCGCCGTATGACTCCAGCAGGCGAGCGGGAGAGGATTTATATGAGAGTCAAAGTCAGTTTTGTTCAACCATGAATAGTACATTAACCAAATACAACATTTTGAAGCGGATTATCTATCTGATTAATATTTTTCGTCACCTAGTTTGTTGATTCCCCTTGCAAATGCTATTATTGTCCTAAATACGACTCTAAAGTTAAAGGAGACGCTGAATATAATGGTAAATTCTGAACTTGAAAATCTAAATTGGAGATTGTGGCGCACGGTGTACCAAACCTACACCCGGTTCAAGATCTGTTTGGATCAAGTATTTGCGGAACAAGGGCTTACTTCGGAGCAGTATCAAGTGCTTGCGGCTACAAAATACCTCGATGCGCCTGTAAGAATAACTGACATAGCCCAATGGCTTGAACGTAGCACAAACAGCGTTAGTATGATAGTCGACCGCATGGTCAAAGCAGGTCTGCTTAGAAGGGTAAGAGACAGGAAGGACCGCAGGGTAGTAAATGTGTTTATCACCAGCAAGGCGGAGAAAGCTTTTAAACCAGCAACTATAGCAGCCCGGAAAGCTGCGCAGCAGATTATATTGTCACTATCATATGAGGATAAGCATACCTTTGTCAGTCTGTCTGAGATGATAAACTACAAGTTACTTCAGTATCTCAACCCCAAAGCCGATATAGAAGTAATGCTCAAAAATGACATTGAGCGCCGTGACAATTTAATGAAACGGTGGCTCAAGTAAGCGTGGCTCGCCATTCCCGAAGCCAAAAGAAGTTCCGGGAAGCTATGACTCGAGCCATAAACAACGGCCAGAAAGTTTTGGGCACTATTATGCTTAACCCCCATCCTTTTGCCGACGAAATCAAACGCCATCTTGAAATAGAAGTGCTCCTGGTAACTAGAGATAACCGCACTGAGGTAATGAAAAAAGTCTTGAGCTGGCTAACGTAAGAATCCTCTCCCTTGACCTGCTCGCCGTATGACTCCAGCAGGCGAGCGGGAGAGGATTTAGAGCCTGTCCTGAGCGTTCGGCTGAGCTCACGCCGAAGGATGAGGGTGATATTGCCCTCCCTGGGCGCTCTGTACCCGCTCTCTGCCGCTGAACACTACGCTACCTTGCGCAACACTAAAATGCTGTAGGGTATTCTGGGGGCATAATGCTGAATTTGTAGCAGGCCTAATTGATACGGTGTCCCTGGAATTCAGGAGTAACAAAACGCTGCTTTGTTACTACTGAACAAATATTGGGATTGTGGGGACACAATGACATAGAAATTTTGCCGTTCAGCGTGCGTATTTAATGTGGCATGGTCACAATACAGCATTCCCAGTTTGTGTAATGAGGCAACAAAAAAGGCAATTGTTCAGTTCTGCATCAAATGGATAGACGTGACTTTAAAGGTGTCGGAGAACCCGCATATAGTGATTATATGAAAATAACAATTTTACCCACGCAACCAGTGATTCCTACTCGGGTATTTGCCCTTCTTTGAGGACTATGTCCTCCAGCGGTACGCGAGGCCTGGCTGGCGGGTCTTCGTCCGCGTAGCCTATTAGCAGCAGTGTCAGCACCACGATGTGCCTCGGCCAGCCCAGTGTCTTGGCAGTCTGCCCGAACCTTATCCTTTGGACCCAACAGGTGCCGAGGCCTAGGGCGGTGGCCATTAGCACCATGTGTTCGATGGCGATGGCTGTATACATATGCGCGTCCGGCAGGAACTTGCTGATATCTTCCCATTCGGCGCTATCGGCACCGAAATAATCGGAGTTCGGAGGGGCAAGCTTGTGTCCCTTGACAAATGTGAGCAGCTCGGAGCCGCAGACGATGATTACCGGAGCCTGAGCCACGTGCAGGGGGTCACCGATAACGGCTTCCTTAAGGAGGCGTTTCTTTAACTCACCTTCTTTAATGACCTGGAAGCGCCATGGTTGCCGGTTGGTGCCGGATGGTGCCAGGCGACCGGCTTCCAGAATTTGATTAATCAGTTCGTCGGGTACGGGGTCAGGCTTGAACTTCCTGATACTCCGTCTCTTCTCAATTGCTTCGGTTACAGTGAGCATGAATAACTACCTCCTTCTTTCTCTGAATTTCATGCTAGCATAATGCCAATGATGTGACAAATGTGTGGTTAATAGCAGACTTGTTCGGGGTAACTCAAACGGCCTAGATTTATCAACGCTCTTCGGTAATTCTGGCGGCAAGTCTGGCCAACTCCCAGCAATACTCATAGAGGTGCACAATTAGCACTAAAGTTCATCCTAGACATCCCAGTCTCACATCTCTACAAAAGCAGAAGGTTAATGAAGTCTACCCAACACATTCCTCAATAGCTTGCCGATGATTAGTGGAGAGCATAATTGAACAATAATCAGAATTGTTTGGGCATTTTCCAATGTGTTGTGCGGTCGTCTGTCTTAGTCAATACAAAACGAGAAACTAAACAGAATGTCTTTTTGTATGACAGCATGAGTTAGTGATAACATATTCTTCGATATAATGAATTTAATAGTGGCAACTATGAAAAAGGGGGAATACGATGGCTAAATCTACGGTTCTTTATGAGGTCAAGAATCGAATCGCCTACATTACGCTGAACCGGCCGGAAAAATTGAATGCCTTCAACCTAGAATTGAGTTTTGCGTTACGGGACGCCTGGAAACGCTTTGAGAATGATTCTGATGCTCAAGTAGCCATTTTGAGCAGCAAGGGAAAAGCCTTCTCAGTTGGTGTTGACCTGACCGATGAGGATAGGAAATCAGCAAAGCCATGGCAATATCATGAAGCATACCCACTGAACGGCACATCCCTCTTCAAGCCTATTGTCGGGGCTGTCCGGGGGTATGCTCTGGGAATAGGTTACATCATATCTGTGATCGGCTGTGATATAACGATTGCGGCGGACAGTGCCATTTTCGGGTATCCTGAGGGAAAGGCTGGTGTTTCTCAGGTGCCATCTCAATATGTCCCCTACATGCCATTCAAGATAGCCCTGGAATTCATGCTACTTTCATGGAAAGGCGGCCGGATGGTGAGCGCCCAGCGGGCTTATGAGGTGGGGCTAGTCAATAAGGTTGTGCCTGATGCGGAGCTTATGGACGAGGCTGTTAGATGGGCCGAGATGTTAAAGGGAGTCCCGCCTTTATACATAAAGTCGGTGAAGTACGGGTTCTATACGGGAACGGAACGAGCCGCCCGGAAAACAGAAAGAGAGTATGTAGATTTCGTTCTGCCGCAGGAATTGAGCCAGGATAGAGAGGAAGCCAGAAGAGCTTTTGTTGAGAAAAAAGAGCCACATTTCAAGGGGCGCTAATAATATATCGTATCTGACTTCGCCGGTATATCCCTTGTCTATCTATTTCACTACCACGGTTAGGCGGAATGTCCACTCACCAATCAAAAAGATGCTAATTCGTCTCATGTATGTGAGCCCTATGAAACTATTGTATCACTGGTGAATGAATTATCAATAGGTTGTGGTGCCCAAGATATACTGTAAAGTTCAGGATTCACAACGCTATTTTGTACAATACTCAAGATGCAGTGGTATTTTGGGGACATAATACCTGATTTGTAGTAGGACTAATTGGTATAGTATCCCTGGAATTCACGCTAGAATGCGCCTGAGAGGCCCGAGAAAGGGCATTAAACCTTCTGCCATAGTTTCTCCTCCCTCTCTTCCTCCTCACTCCTCGTCATTGCGAGGAGCGCCAGCGACGAAGCAATCTCCTCCCCTTCGACCCCCTCTCCCTGGGAGCCATGTCTGATGGTAACGGGCGAGTCCGATGAGTGGACAGACGATAATGACGACGCTCTGCACCCGCTCTCTGCCGCTGAACGCTACGCTAGAAGATTGAACCCAACCTGTCTCTACGATTGCACAAACGTCAGAAAAGTGCAGCCGCCTAGCATACGACTCCAAAGGACCGAGGTCATAGTGGAATATTATATTACATTATCTATCAATACCTTACAATATATAATGATATTATTGACAATATATCATAACCTTGCTAAAATTATTCGTATTGGGAGTACAAGTTATGGCTTCCGACGTATATCTTAACTTAAAAGAAGCTGCCAGATACCTGGGTGTTAGTGACATAAAAATCCGGCGTCTTATCAACAAGGGCCTACTAGAAGTCCGTCTCGATCCGCTTGATGACCGTAAGCGCCTGGTTAAAAAGAGTGAATTAGATATTCTGAAAACGCCGCGCCCGGTTAGGAATATTAAACGGAAAGATTGAGGAACCCTGCCCAAAGAAGGAAAAACAGTCATATCGAAGCAGTGCTTACAACGAGTCATATGATTAATATGGCTAGGGTTGATATATGAAAGATTTACTAAACCCGTGCAATAATCAATCTGGTGATCACACAATCAGTTCGGTATTAATACCTGATAGCTTGAAAGAGGCTATTACCTCGAACAGGCCGGTTCATGGTTTAACTCATAATTTCTATCGCTATCCTGCTAGATTCAATCCGGAATTCGTTCGTCAAGTTATACTGAACTTCACGAAGCCGTACGATTGTGTTCTTGACCCATTTGTTGGTGGCGGAACTACAATCGTTGAAGCAGTAGCACTGGGGCGTCGTGCTATTGGAATAGACTTGAATTCCTTAGCTTATTTCATATCTCAAGTTAAAACTACACCGTTAAGTTCGAATGATATTGATTCTATTCTACGATGGGTTGATGATGTATTGAAGCCACAAAGAGTAACTCCATCAATAAATATCATTACGAAGCAAAGTACATTATTAAACATACCATCTGATATTGCAGAATTTCTTACTTGGGCAAGCAATTTAGCTTCAAGTTTACGGTTCCCTCGTCAACAAAGATTTGCTCGATGCGTAGTCATTAGAACTGGACAGTTAGCCTTGGATTGTAAATACAAGATATCAGGTCTTGATGAAGTAAAAATGACTTTTAGTCGATTAGTAACATCGATGATAGATGGGCTTGATGAATTTGTGAAAATGGCAAAATCGAGTAATATTCCTGAAAACAAAGTTACCTCAATGCGCCAACTTTATCTCGGATCCGCAGCAGGTTCAGTTGTTGATAAAATCCTATCATCTATTTCCCCAAAGCCGACTCTGGTGTTGACTTCTCCACCATATCCGCAAATCCATGTTTTATATAACAAATGGCAGATACTCGGACGGCGTGAAACTTCAGCTCACTATTGGTTTGCTACATTGAAAGATGGATATTCCCCATCGTTTTATACGATGGGGCCTCGTTCGAGAACAGGGCAAGAAAAGTATTTTCAGAACTTATTTCAGGCCTTTTCAAACTTAAAGAGGTTGGTTGCTCCTAAGACTATCTTAGTTCAGCTAGTGGCTTTTCCAGATGAAGAATCCGTAAGAAGAAGATACCTTCTGACAATGACTCAGGCAGGATTTGAGCCAATCGACATTAGCGAGTCGGAAATGGCTAATATTACCACCAGGATAGTGCCAAATCGGAAATGGTATGCCTATCTACACGATAGACAATATTCAAGCCATGAGGTCCTAATGATTCACCGCCCAGTATTCTGATTAATCCTCAAGATCAATTTAAACATCTGCCTTAACAGTGATTTTACCTAGTTGAATTATTATGGGAATAATTGTAATTGCTGCTCCTCTACAGATTTCAGCTATTTCATCCTTTAGTATCTGAGGAGGCCATTCTGTTTCTTCTTTTTCAGACGTCTCTTCCTCTGATTTTTCGATAGAATCATGTTTTATATGTAATATACCTAATGCCAGTAAACTTAAGCCATATTTAAAATAATACTCAATAAGAGTTTTTTCAGTGCTTTTTCTACGTGCTATCTCATTTTTTAAATATATGTTATCCATATTGATGAAAAAGTCTAGCTGTTGTTCTTCTCCCCGTTTGATTGCTAAGGCCGAAGTTTCGTCAAATCCATATTTAGCCCATTGATCATGTGTTACAGGGAAAATATTAGGAATACCAGTTAGTTGTGAGCCCTTTGGTTTTGGAGGATAGTCTGGATGTGGTGGAGGTGGTGGGGCATCAGGTTCAACCATCATAGTAAATTGAGATCGAAAAGGATCTACGCGAGATGGGTCTGTGACCTCAATCTGTATTGAATAACGATCGCCTGGGTTTGATCCAACTGGCGGCACAAATCTAACACTTGCTTTCCCATTCCACAAATGAACACTTGAAAGAGGTGCAACTATTCCTTTCACTGAGAAATGTCCTCGTTCTGATATTCGAGAAAAGTAATCGTTAGCAGCATTTGTTTCAAACTCGACCCGGCAACTATGGTTCTTTGGACATGACTTTATTAGTCCCTCTTTAGGTTCATTTGCAATCCTGAAGATTGTAGGGAATTTTAGCCCTTCGTAAGGTATTGGCTTTGGAACTTTTCCAGTAGGTAATTTCAATTTTTCTCCACCGCCAAATAATGAACCTAGAGTAGGGTCACCTTTTACTAACTCCTGAAATATCTCCAATGTATGCTCATCACTTATCGCGGATGCTGTACGATTTTGTCTTCGCAAAGCATTAAGCTGGCGCAATCCGGGATGATCTTTTAGATACTCTCCGATTGATGACTCTATAGCCTGCCGTTCCTCGCATTGTCGCATTCGATCTCTAGATCCCATAAATAAATCTTCTCGAACTATTGTAGGCAAAGCTGTGCAATCTACAATCACTATCATACTATCGGCAACATAGTCAAAGCCCGATTTTCTCGATATAAAGTCTTTTCCAAGGTCACTATGCAATTGACCATTTACATTGAAAAATATCCCTGTAGCATATTTATCTTTGTCGATAGCATCTTTTAGTACAATTAGTCTTAATTCAAGATGCCCTATTCCAGGTATATCTAGCGGACTCCCAGTATCGAATCCATGTTCAATATCTTCCGGATTGTCTGCGATTACTGTTAACATGCCTGACATTGTCGTATCGTAATAATGAGCTCTGTATCCTTGTCTACGTTCTGAAATACGAATTGGAATGGCTGGATTCTGCAAATATCGTTCAAGTGCCCACCTTAGGTCTAATGTAGCAATAGACTTTATTTTTCCAGGGAATTTGTAATTCCATAATTTTATGCAGGTCCCAGCTTGTATTGGCTGTTGATGAGCGTAGGGATATTTACCAGGAAGCAACTCCAAAGAATCATTACTGAAAAAAGGAATCATTTTATTTGGAGCAAGGAAGACGTAGCTAGATTGTGGCTGGTCTATATTTGGCCCTAAACGTCTTGTTAATGTAAATCCCCATTTATCAGCTAATGAAGGGCTAGCCTGATTGATCCATGGTTGACGTTTAGATATAATCAATTGAAAACTATTCTTTCCAGAGAATTGCAGAACTCCTGTACCTCCCATATTATATTTTCCTTGTACAAAAGGTATATGTGTCTTGTTGTCTCTAAGTAAAGAAAGAAATGTTGATTCGAATTTATCGGGGCTTTGCCCTTCGCCTTGGTCGATTATTACATAATTCGGTGTCTCCTTTGTCCCTGTAGCGATTAAAACAATCATTTCAGCCAAGTTCGTTCGTTGAGATGCGCTTAAGGTTTCAATACGACCGTCTTTAACTTGAAAGAACTGCTCAACAGCACTTTGCATTGTTTTGGGAGCTTTCGTACTTGCTGGTTCGATACCCATTTTAAAACATTCTCCAGTGAGTACAGCATCTATTGAATTAATTAATTTTTCGACTAGTGCAGCGACCGGAGAACTCTGCTGATTACTTACTATTCCTCTATTATTTTGAACGTTTCCATACGGTTTCCAACTGTTGATATCTTCCCAGAAGGCCCATTTTTTCAGCACATCAACTACTTCATCCTCAGTTTCTGAAGATAACAGTTCAAAACATAGTTTCTTAGCCTCAGATTCTTCTATAGTTGCCATAATCATTCCCTCTTACTCAGAAAGAGCTGATTTTAGTAGGGCTATTATAAATCAGCAGAGCTTTTGCTTTCGCTAAGATTGTGCCGTACATCTCCAGAACAATTATGTTGAATGAATTTATGAACCTCATTCTTTGACTGAAGTTTGAACGGCTGTATATCTGCCCACTATTAAGTTGAATCATTTTGCCTCCACTTTGTTACTACTCAAATTACCCTGACCATTGTTTGACGAATTGGTTATCATAAAAGACCCTTCCAAGTGGCTCGGATAATCGCATGTGCCAGCATAGACTTGAAATCATCCTTATGAATAATCACTGCCATACCTGTGCTGGCTCTACGTCCTTGTACGATTGAATTGTATTTTTCGACTCTGAAGTTTCTATATTCATTGGGGATTCTCTGACCTGTAAGTTGCTTCCCATTCTTTAGTCTGATAATTCCTGCCAATAATCTATCATTCTCGTGATCATTGCTACCGGCAAATTCAACTATCGCTCTATTTCCAAGCCAGATAGTAACTCTACAACGTACTTGTCCAGCTGACTTACGATTCCCAAAGCCAATTTTAAAGACATACTCCTGGTCATTTACCTTCGTCGTAGCTTCATAGCCTTTATCATAGTGTTCCGGTCTGCTACCTCCACCTTTCTTCGGCCAATTAAAGTCAAAAGGACCAGTCTCGATAATACTCATTTCTCCATCTTGTACGGATTTTTTTACCGACAGCTGTCGATAACCAGTTGAGTCGATGCCTATTCTTTCTCTCCTAATATAATTTAAAATATCTTCTTCAGAGCAGCGCCATTCTTCGCCAACTTTAAAACCTTGAAGACTGCCCATCTCTAGTTCACGTAGTACTATATCATCATCGACTTTAAGATAGCCCGCCACTTCCTTTAGCGTTAAAATAAGTGGTAATGTATTATTTTCCATGATTAACCTCCTAACGTGTTAGTTATACATTAGCACAATATGTATGATTTGTCAAGTGGTAAATGTTGTACATGTCATAGTAAAAATTTCGATGGATTCAGATTTCTAGACTTGCTTGTTATCAGGATTAGAGACTAGGACGTTCAAAGGTTGAAAAAGCCAGTAAGAAACTACACAATATTATCAGATAGCAAGAATTATCCGTTCTCTAAATACAATGACCCGCAAAACGGCAATTTCACGGCATAATTGAATTTGGAAGTTAGCCAAGATTGCACGATCAGCCATGTTGTCACTTGATATTCTCGTTTACCTGTAAAAGCAGACGCTATCTACCTCTGCGGCTCGATAATTACTTTTAGGAAACTAGTAGACAGGAGTCAGGAGACAGGAGTCAGTAGTCAGGAGATGGAAGACAGAAGTCAGTAGTCAGAATTCAGTAGTCAGTAGTCAGGAGTCAGTGGTCAGTGGTCAAGAGCCAGGAGTCAGCGCGCAACTGTTATCCCGCCAACTCTTCTCGTCTCCTGCGGTAGTCCGCGTCTATCCGCTCAGCCTCGCTCATCAGGCCCTCCCATTCGGCCATCAACTTGGCCACCTTTTCTCTTAACGTCATATATTCGCGATTCACAGCAACTACGTTACGGGAATCCTTGTAATGGGAGGGGTCAGCCATTATAGCTTCGATCTCTTCGATTCGCCCTGCGTTCGCTGCCATCTCCTGCTCTATTTCTGCGATGCGTTCCCTTACCGGCGATATGGCCCGGTAGTGCTCGTTCCGCAGTTGGCCCTCGAGTGCTTTGCGCTGGCGTTTTCTCATGGTCGTTGACGGCTGACGTAACTGCTCTATACGGTGCTGTGTTTCTATAGTCTCCGCTTGACCATGCGGTGACCTGTTCCGCCATAGATAGTCATCGTAACTGCCCGGGAAAACCGTTACCTGGCCATCCCGCACCTGAATTATCTTGTTGGCGATCTCCCGGATAAGAGTGCGGTCATGAGTGATAAAACATAAGGTCCCTTTGTAAGCATCCAGGGCATCGGTCAAAATCTCGCGGGACGCAATGTCCAGGTGATTGGTTGGCTCATCCATAAGAAGGAGATTGGCCGGCCTTACCAGCATCCTGGCAATGGCAATGCGCGTCTTTTCCCCACCCGAGAGCACCGATATCCTCTTGGTTACGTCGTCACTACTGAACAGGAACGCCCCGGCCAGACCACGCAGGCGCTGTTCCGGCTCGTCCGGTGCTGCGCTCCGCAACTCTTCGATGATGCTGTTGTCGGGGTTGAGAGATTCTATATAGTACTGGGCAAAGTATGCCGTAGTTACATTGTGCCCGAGTACGCGCTCGCCTCTTTCAAATGGCAAAACACCCGCCAGTATGCGCAGAAGAGTTGTCTTTCCGGCCCCGTTCACGCCTACTATGGCGGCCCGATCTCCGCGCTCCAGTATTATGTTAAGATCCCGGTATACGACATGCTGGCCGTAAGACTTGGCAATGTGTTTGAGTTCGATTACGACACGACCGCTCTGCGGGGGCTCTCTGAAATTGAAGTGTATTCTCTTCATTACCCGGGGAACCGTAATCCGCTCAATCTTGTCCAATTGCTTGATACGGCTCTGGACCTGAGAAGCCTTGGTATTCTTGGCCCGAAAGCGCTCGATGAAACGCATTTGCCGCTTGATTTCTACCTCCTGTCGCCGGGCGGCTGCCTTGCGACTCTCGATATCCCTCTCGCGGGCGCGAACGTAGCTATCATAGTCTCCATGGTGGAAGATAACAGCCTCATCCTCAATAGCTATGACCTTGCTCACAACATTGTTGAGAAAGGCCCGGTCATGTGACGTCACCAGAACGGCACCGCGATAGCGCTTCAGGTAGATCTCAAACCAGCGCTGCGTCTCCAAATCGAGATAGTTTGTAGGTTCGTCCAGCAGCAGGACATCGGGACTAAGGAAGAGGAGCCTGGCCAGTTCAATACGTGTTCGCCAGCCGCCGCTGAATTCAGATAGCGGGCGCTCGAAATCCGATGGGGCAAAACCCATTCCAGTGAGGATGATCTTCGCCTCGTGTTCGGAGCTATAGCCACCCTTCGCCTCGTAGAGCGACTGCAGCTCACCGAGCTTTCTCAACAGGCCATTCACGGTTTCTTCGTCCTGTTCCTCTGCCAGGTCTTCCTGCACCAGCGTTATCTTGTGCGCAAGGTTCCTGACCGGATCGGACGAACCGGATACATATTCCAGCAGACTACGCTCCGATGATGGTTGGACATCTTGACGAAGATAACCGATAGCAGTGTCACGTCGCACAGACACGCTTCCGGAATCAGAGATGATGTTGCCGGTTATGATCTCGAAAAGGGTGGTCTTCCCCGTGCCATTTCGCCCGATGACCGCAATGCGATCGCTCATGCCAACGGTGAAGCTGACTCCGCTGAAGAGCTCATGATCGTCATATGACTTCGAGATGTCGGTGACAGTAAGCATATAATCCTCTTGCCGTTACAGTAGATTGTACCAAGACTTGTCAAAGGATACGAAAAAGCGTTTGGCTGGAATAACAGGACCGGCATTGAGAGAAGCCAATACAGAAAGGGCCCAATCGACCGCCACTTGTTTGTATCCACTTCGTCCAGCACCACGTGATTCAGAGGCCAGGACCGTGGGTGACAATTAGACATTTTGTTACCCGATGTTCTCGATTATTTGGGAAAGCAGGCGCTGTCTACATCTGGGGCTCGATAAGCACGCTCAGAACAGTAGACAGGAGACAGGAGGCAGTAGTCAGGAGTCAATAAACAGTAGATAGAAGTCAGAAGTCAGAAGTCAGTAGTCAGTAGCCAGTAGACAGGAGTCAGGAGACAGTAGTCAGAATTCAGCGCCAATGAGATTGCCATGTCGCCCCGAAGGGGAAATCCTGAACAAAACTCAAAAATCAAAGGTTAAAAATCAAAATGACAACTCAAAACGCAAAAATGTAGTGCGAGGCTTTAGCCTCGTGCTAGTGTAGGATTGCACGACCTTAAAAGGTCGCACTACGATTGTGTTTGGAATTCAGTCAGTGAGATTGCTTCGTCACTTCCGTTCCTCGCAATGACAAGAAAGGAAGGCCTCGCAATGATAAAAAGGAAGTGGCTACCTTTTTCATATTTTGCCGGCCTGTATCAGTCCCAGTGCTGCGGCATAATCGGCAGGGCTGCCACCATAGGAGCTGGAACTCAGACTACTTCTGCTCCCACAACTGCCGCGTGAGTTGAATATGTCCCAGATGTATGGCGAAGTGACTGATTTGGTGCAGGATGCACCACCGGACAGTGGCCGAGCCCGGAGCCGGTCGGACGGTGACAGTCCTGGTTTCTCCGAGTTGCGAGGTGTTCAATTTGCTGAGGATGCTCTGGCTTGCCTTGCCTACCTCCTCCCAGCGGTTTACGATCTCTGAAAGATGTCCCGAGGCATGGAACTCAGCTTCCCGGTCCCGATCGACGGTCTTTCCAGCAATGATCTGTCCAACCCAGTAGTTTTCAGACCCTGCCAAATGCCATAGAATAGCGTATATGGAGTTGGTGCCTTCCAGAGGAGGGCGCCAATTGGCAGCTTCATCATCCAGATTCTGGATAGCATCCCGGATCTGCCCTCTCAATATGCTTAACTCGGCGAGATAACCCTGCACTTCAGGTTCCATAGTTCACCTCCGACATTATTCATAATAATATGCACCAGGAAGGCCACTGTCGAAAACCCTAGGCCTGAGGCCTAACAGTTTGAGTTATTGTTCAATAAATGCGTGCTGCAGCGCTTTTAATGGAAGCAAGTCTTAAACTCCTTCCTGTCATTTACCTTTAAAGATGGGTTTTCTATTTTCGAACAAGGCGGCTTTGCCCTCTTTGAAATCTTCGCTGTCTAATTGAGGTTTTATAAAGGTCTCAAATTCCTCCTGAGCTATGCGCATTGCTTTTTCCTGAGAATCTACCCTTCTTTTATACTGGCCATATTTTATAGCCTTTAACGTTAATGGTGCGTTTTCGCTTAATATCTTCGCCATTTTAGCGGCTTCGGTCATTAACTCGTCTCTATCTTTAACCACATGATTGACAAATCCAACCTCGTAGGCCCTCTCAGCGCTCATGGATTGCCCCGATAACAAAAACTCCAATGAGATTTTGAAGGGCATATATGGAACATATTCAACAATCCCTCCCACGATTCCTACCCAAGATTCGGCAAAAACAAAATTGGTATCTTTGGTGGCATATGTGATATCAGTCCCATAGGTTGCTAAACCAAAACCGCTGCCGGCAATCCTTCCCTGGACAGCACCAACAATCGGTTTTAGTATTTTAGTACCGTTTGGTGGGAAAGCGCGGCCTAACACTTTTATCAACCCCTCATGCCTTAGGTCCGCACCCATGCAAAAATTATCACCGTTTCCGCTTAAAAGGGCCACCCACGCATTTTCATCTTGAGCGAATTGCTTCCAAGCTTCACCCAAGGCAATACACATATCAGGATCCAACCGATTTTGATTATCCGGGTTGTTTAACGTTATGTACGCGATACGATCATTGACTTCATAAAGTACGGTATTTTTTGACATTTTTATCTCCTTCTGTCAAAAGGGAATTTGGCTGGCAGTTCCTTAAGCGGCATACCCTCGTCGATGGCTCGCCGCTTTAAATCGCGATGTAACTCATCGGGCAGAACAATTCTGACTTGTCTCACTTCCATCACCTTAATCACTCCTAACACAATAGTACCATTTATCACCCAATATGTGAAGATCAGTTATCTTAGATCTTGGGCAGACATGAGAGGTTTAACATTTCGTCACATTGTTACCTGATATCCTCGCCTGCTCAGAAAGCTGCCGCTAGCTACCTCTGCGGCTCGATAATCACTTTTAGGAAACTAGTAGACAGTAGACAGTAGTCAGTAGACAGGAGTCAGCATTCGGATTTGTTTGGAGTTTAGAAATTAGTATTTAGAATTTCTGTGGTCGCGAGGGAAGGGATTCCTTTATGCCTCGCCAGGGGGCCATTGCTATCGCTCTAAGTCGCTGATGAGCTCTTCAACCGAGTCAAAAGTCTTCACTCGCCCGGCCTTGATGTCTTCGTCAGCCTCCCGCTCGCCTTCCTGCCACTTCCTGGTCCAGAAGTAAGCCTGGCTCTTGTCCACCAGCTTCTTGGGCATTACCACGTTGCTCCTCCAGCGTTCAAATTATCCAAATGCTCATTGACAACAAGGAAGATGTCTGGTATTCTTATATCAGAATCACGATGAGAGGCCAATCTGTGGGCTTTGTCCCACGGCAATGCCTCTCTTTCTTATTTACCCTCGCTATTGTACTCTAGCATGCCCCTGAGATTATTCATAAATATAATATGAGGCATCAACTTTCTAAATAATGAAGAGAAGCTATTCTTGTTAGGAATCATTAGTTTTAGCAGTTTGTCATTCTTTACAAGATAGTCCACGAGGCAATAAAGGTCGCCGTCTCCTGTAACAATAAGAGCTTTGTCATAGTTTTCATATTCAGTCATTGCGTGAAGAACTATTTCGGCATCGACATTACCTTTTACTTTTCCACTTGGCAATTTAAGGGTTGGCTTGAAGACCAAAATGTAGCCGTCCTTTTGCAAACCAGTGTACAGGGCTTGATTTTCATAAACATAACCGATGAAAAGAAAGGCTTTAGTTACACCATACCTACGGCCAAGATATTGCCTGAATTTTCTGAAGTTTAGAATCCAGCCTTGATTACGAATGGAAAGGTTGAGATTCTGGCTATCGATAAAGGTATAGTTATTTTGTGGTTTTTTCATAATGGTGAATGCCTAATCAAATTTGCCTGGGCCCTACCCTCCATATTATAGCAAGCAATTCCCTCTAACTCCCTCCTTCAAGTGAGGGAAAATATGCGGCTACCTCTGCGGCGCGATAATCACGTTTAGAGAGTCTTGAGCCTGGGCGCGATTGCCACGTCGCCTGCGGCTCCTCGCAATGACAAACAGAAGTGGCCTGTTTCCGCCAGCCCCAGCCGAGATTGCCACGTCGCGAAGGAAAAGATCACCTAATGCCTAGCCACCTGCTACGAGCGAGCCCAATGAATTGGGCAACTACATCCCTAAACAACCTGGTTTCCGTTATTATAGTTAAGATATATAATTCACCACAAGTTAAACGCTATGGGAACTAAAGACCAAGAAGGGAGAAATACGACCTGGATTTCTTGAGCTTAAGAAAGTAAGGGATACTTATTTGATCCGAATTAATGTCGTAAAAGGGACTTAAAAGGGAGGGAATATGCCAGAATTTGGTCTTGGTGAAACACAACTTATGTTCAAACAGAAGGCACAGGATTTTGCTAACCGGGTTTTAGCCCCTGGCGCTAAAGAGAGATGTAAACAGAATCAGTACCCCAGAAAAATTGTAGAGCAAATGGGGAAAGAAGGATTTCAAGGGCTATGGATTCCTGAAGATTACGGAGGGCAGCCTGGAGATGCTGTGATGCTGGGAATAACCGCTGAAGAGTTCGGTAAAGTAGACCATGCTGCCACACTATTCCCGCTAGAGGCATTCGGAGCTGCAGTAATAGTCGGGCGCTGTCACCCTGAGGTACAAAGAGAGTGGCTTCCCAAGATTGCTAGCGGAGAAGTTATCCCCTGTTTCGGTATAACTGAGCCTGAGTGCGGCTCTGATGCTACTGCACTCAAGACCAGAGCTACCAGAGACGGTGATCATTACATACTTAATGGAGAGAAGACATCAGTTACTCTCGGGATGCAAGGAGATTTGGCCGGTATATTTGCTACAGTAGACCCGGCCAAGAAAGCGAAAGGAATAACTTGCTTTGCTGTACCTTTAGACATTCCTGGAGTTTCACGGACTTCCTTTGTTGATACCGGGTGGATTTCTCTGGACAGGTCTTCAGTGTTTCTTGATAACGTTCGCATCTCGTCTAAGTACAGAGCCGGTGAAGAAGGACAGGGCTTTCGATTAGCACTGGAAGATTTTGATATCTTCCGAGTTATGCTGGCTCTGTCGGCTCTGGGTATGGCGGAGGCTAGCCTCAATGAAGCATTCGATTATAGTAAGAGTCGGCATGCCTGGGGTAGGCCCATCCTCAAATTCGAAGGAGTATCTTTCAGGCTTGTAGAGAGTTTGACCAGAGTAGAAGCAGCTCGCTTGCTTTGTTACAAAGCCATGTGGCTGCATGATCAAGGTTTACCATTCGCTAAAGAGTCAGCAATGTCTAAATATCTGGGACCAGTTGTGGCCGTAGACGCTATCCACAATGCCTTGTTAACCCTTGGGCATGTGGGTTATAGCGCAGAATACCCCCTGGAGCAACGGTTACGAGATGCCTTGGGCTACGAATTTGCCGATGGCACTGCCGATATTATGAAGCTTAATATCCTCCGCGTTGTGGCCGGGAGGGAATACCTTCCGTATGCCTGACGAAGACAGGATTATTCAAAACGTGGCACGGGAAATATGTGAACTTTTCCATCAGGCTATAATAACTTGTCCAAAGGAGGTGATGGTTAGATGACTTAATGTGTGCTTCTAGAGTGAGCAAACAAAGGCAAAACCAGCAGACTTACGGGAGTCCAGGTATATGTAACAACTTTCCCGGAAAAGAGAAAAATAAATGAGGTGCCAGAAATGGAGCGATTTAAGGACAAAGTAGCAATAATAACGGGTGCCGCTCAAGGTGTAGGAGAGGCAATAGCCAGGCGCCTTGCTCAGGAGCAGGCTGCCGTTGGCATCCTTGATATTCAGATAGATAAGGCGAAGGCTGTCGCATCTGACATAGGATTAAGGAGTGGGAAAGCCATGGCTGTGGAAATGGATATCACAGATAGCAGCTCCGTGAAACAGGCTGTCAAAGAAGTTGAGCAAACTTGGGGAAGGATTGATGTTCTGGTAAACAATGCCGGTTGGGATACACTAATGTTGTTTATGGACCTATCTGAGGAACTCTGGGATAGAATAATAGCGATAAATTTAAGGGGGCCCATAACTGTTACCAGGGCGGTTCTTGATGGGATGAAGGAGCGTAACTATGGCCGGATAGTGAACATAGGCTCGGATGCTGGCAGGGTTGGCTCGACGGGTGAATCGGTCTACTCAGCCTGTAAGGGGGGCATAATCGCATTTACAAAAACGCTTGCCCGGGAGCTTGTAAGGTACAACATCCTGGTAAATTGTATCTGTCCCGGACCAGCAGATACGCCCCTTCTTGCCTCTATGGCTGAGGCGAACCCAAACCTGATTGATGCTTTGAAGAAATCAATCCCTATGCGGCGGCTTGCAAAACCTGAGGATATAGCGGCCGCCGTTGCCTTCATCGCATCGGATGAGGCAGGTTATATTACCGGCCAAACCCTGAGTGTTAGCGGTGGGCTCACTATGGCATAAAGGGCTTTCTATAGATATAAACGGGAGGTGAAATTATGGAATATCGGGAAATTCTCTACGAGAAGAAGGATGGCACAGCAAGGATAACGATAAATCGGCCGAAGGTAATGAATGCCTGCAATAATGTCGCTGTTTATGAATTGACTCAGGCTTTCATGCAGGCGTGGAGTGATGATGAGGTTCGGGTGGTAGTATTCACAGGGGCAGGAGACAGGGCATTCTGCACTGGCGGCGATCAAAGCATACGCACAATTAAGGGTTATGAAAACACCATAGCCGCTTTGCCCATGGAGGTTGGTTGGCAGCAGGTTACCTGGTTGATTCATTTTATCCCGAAACCTGTAATTGCTCGGGTGAATGGCTATGCCATCGGAGGCGGGCATGTCTGGCAGGTTGCTTGTGACCTTGGCGTAGCGTCTGAATCCGCTCGCTTTGGCCAGGCTGGGCCGCGAGTGGGAAGTTTTGACCCGGGATTTGGCACCGGGGAGTTAATGCGAAATGTCGGCACAAAGAAAGCCAAAGAGATATGGTTCCTCACCAGGATATATTCTGCTCAAGAAGCCTTACAGATGGGATTAGTCAATGCGGTAGTGCCTCCGGATAAGCTGGACGAGGAAGTGGATAAGTGGTGTGAGGAGTTATTGGCAAAGAGCTCAACCTCTCTAAAATTCTTGAAGTATGCCTTCAATGCTGAAACGGATGGAGTGACAGGAGTTACTTACCTCGGAGTTGCTGGTTTAGGCCTGTACTATAATACTGAGGAGGCCGCGGAAGGGGTGAAGGCATTCCAGGAGAAGAGAAAGCCGCGGTTTGAGGACTATCGCAAGGTGGCGATTTAAGGTTCTTTGTTAACCTGACCCCCTTGATCCCCATCTCTTACCCGCATCCCCTCTTGCCTTAATAAGGGAAGAGGGGTCAGGCAGATAGGCTATTAAACAGCATCGATTTAAGATTTGACCGAAAAACAGCCATAATAGGAGGCAGATAGACCGCTCGGGAATAAGTAGCACCACATTCTCAAAGAGCACGTTGCCAGAGATTTCTCGGATTTATCTAGCTAGAAAACTGCACAGTTCGTCAGGCTGTTACCTGATGTTCTCGCTTACTTATAAAGCAGCCACTATCTACCTCTGCGGCTCGATAATCACGCTCAGAACAGTAGTCAGAAGCCAGTAGACAGAAGTCAGAAGAGAGGAGACAGGAGACAGGAGACAGGAGACAATAAACAGTAGACAGGAGTCAGTAGTCAGAATTCAGCATTCTTTTTACTATCATTTGGCTCAGGGTTTGTCCTTTAGATTTCGATAGTTGGATTTGTTTAGAGATTGGATTTTGGTATTTGGAATTTAGCCAACGAGGTTGCCACGTCGCCTACGGCTCCTCGCAATGACAAACAGAAGTGGCCTGTTTCCGCCAGCCCCAGCCGATGGGTAACCATCTCCCGCGCACGTATCTTGCCAGCCTGTATCAGTCCCAGCGCTGTCGCAATAACGCAGAATTTTTACAGTTCAGGGTGCGTGTTTAATGTGGCATGGTTACAATACAACATTCTAAGTTCGTGTAATGAGGTAACAAAACAAGCAATTGTGCAATACGCAGGAAGGTTATTTAGAGTGCTGTGCCTTCACTGCCCGGCGCCTCACATAGATTATGATTGTCACCAATGAGACGGCGCCAATGGCGACGATTATCCAGAACCAGATGGGCATACCCGGTACCTCCGCTTTGTGCGCAGTAGTGAAATCCCACAGAGGCCCTGTCGTTGATGCCCCGTAGTTATCTGTAGCTACTATCATCCAATAATACGTAGTGTTGTAGGCTAGAGTCCCAGGGTCATAACTTGTCCCCGCTTGATTATGGGAGACCATTGCTATTGGCGCAGTTGAGCTGTTGCCGAAATAGACATTGTAGGTCACCGTGTTTCCAGCATCGGGGTCGCCACCAGTCCAGCTCAGGTGGGCATTTATTGAGCCACCAGTGGCATGGTTTGCCGGCGACGGGTTAGAGGGAATGTTCGGTGGGGTGTTTTGTATACCTCCCTCAGGGCCAAGTTTTATCAGCCAAACATCTACCCCGCCAGCTCCATAAGAGCTTGTGTAGCCAACTACGATATACCCACCGTCTGATGTCTGCCGGACTGACATGCCCGCATCAGCAGAGGTCCCGCCAAAGGTCTTGTCCCATACTTTATTGCCATTGGAATCTGTCTTTATCAGCCAAACATCCTCCCCGCCAGCTCCATAAGAGCCTGTGCCGCCAACTTCGATATACCCACCGTCTGATGTCTGCTGGATCGACATGCCCACATCAGCAGAGGTCCCGCCAAAGGTCTTGTCCCATACTTTGTTGCCATTGGAATCTGTCTTTATCAGCCAAACATCCTCCCCACCAGCTCCATAAGAGCTTGTGTAGCCAACTACGATATACCCACCATTTGATGTCTGCCGGACTGACATGCCCGCATCAGTAGAGTTCCCGCCAAAGGTCTTGTCCCATACCTTGTTGCCATTGGAATCTGTCTTTATCAGCAAAACATCCCACCCGCCAGCTCCATAAGAGCTTGTGCCGCCAACTTCGATATACCCACCATCTGATGTCTGCTGGATTGACCAGCCCACATCAGCAGAGTTCCCGCCAAAGGTCTTGTCCCATACTTTGTTGCCATTGGAATCTGTCTTTATCAGCCAAACATCACCCCCGCCAGCTCCATAAGAGTCTGTACCGCCAACTACGACATACCCACCATCTGATGTCTGCTGGACTGACCAGCCCACATCAGTAGCGTTCCCACCAAAAGTCTTGTCCCATATTTTGTTGCCATTGGAATCTGTCTTTATCAGCCAAACATCCCACCTGCCAGCCCCATAAGAGCTTGTGCTGCCAACTACGATATACCCACCATCTGATGTCTGCTGGACTGACCAGCCCACATCAGTAGAGTTCCCACCAAAGGTCTTGTCCCATATTTTGTTGCCATTGGAATCTGTCTTTATCAGCAAAACATCCGCCCCGCCAGTTCCATTGGGGGTTGTCGAGGAGTTTGTCGAGCCAGCTATGACATACCCACCGTCTGATGTTTGCTGGACTGACTCGCCGAAATCATCACCCAGCTCGCCGAAAGTCTTGCTCCACTCCAATTCAGGAGGCCCCTGAGCTAGGACTTGGCTTTGGTTAGCGAACTCGACAAGAGGAGATGGTGTAACTAACAAACCTCCAAACATCACCCCAATCAATACAAACACCAGCGCAATCCCCAAGCTTTTTGCTATCAATTTGCCTTTTTCCATTGGCGTACCTTCCTTGTTCATTCTTTCATGTTTATCCGGGCCCTTCGATAAAGTTATCATGGACTCTTGTTCCTGCTTCTTCAAGGGGAAAGGACTTGCTTTGGCCATGTGCCGCAATGACCTTGGGTTTCGCAGTAGAGGGTGGGTCTTGCTGTGGCAGCGAGCACGGAACAGAGAACTGACATTGCATATTTGTTTTTGTTAAAAGGGTATCAGCAGAACTAACCTAACCTTCTGACACACACATAATACCGCCAGGGCTATGTTGGTCTTGAACCAGTATTCTTTATGGGGACTATTATATCTCTATCTAACAAATAGTCAATACTTCTTTGTGGGGCGTCTAGGATATGCCATAGAGTTAAGAGGTCACAAAACGTCAAAAGGTGCAATAAGGCTGGCTTTACAGTGTATTCAATTGTTACCTAAGAGACCTTCTTGGTTTGCCAATTACACATCGATTCAAGACTATTTCTCTGCTATTATTAACCTTGTCGTGATATGAAGGTTTTATTAATTGAGCCACTTAAGTTAGTATGGGAGATGATGCGCCCTTGTATTCCCGTGCCTCTCGGTTTGGTCCAGCTGGCAGCGGTCTTAGAACAGCAAAAGATTGATGTCAAAATAATAGACTGTACAGCACTCAATATGGGGCGACAAGCTTTAACTGAGGCCATTCGGCAAGAACAGCCCGACATAGTAGGGGCAACGGCACTGACATCTTTCTTATACAAAGCGGTTGAAGTTGCCGAGGTCGCCAAGGATGTAGACCATCGGATTATCACGGTACTCGGTGGTCCACACGTAACCTATTTGCCTGAGGAGACACTCAAAGAAAATGCAGCTATTGACATCGTGGCCTGTGGTGAAGGTGAACGCGTTATGACGGATCTGGTGCGTTGTATTGAGCGAGGTGGCCAGCTATCACAGGTCAAGGGAATAGGGTTTCGCTCCAACGGCAATGTCATACTTACTGAGCCTCAACCTCTGGTTGATGTTAACGAGTTGCCACTGCCTGCATATCACCTTTTGCCAATGCAGAAATACTACTTTGCACTTATGGGTAGATTTGCCACTGTAATTGCCAGCAGGGGATGCCCGCACCGCTGCACTTTCTGTTCTGAGTGGCGCTTCTGGGGCAGTCGCTGGCGTCAACGAGATCCCAAGAAGATAGGAGACGAGTTAGAGTTGCTAGTTCGTAGATACAGAGTTGAGTCTATCTGGTTCGGTGATGATTGCTTCAATGTAAGCGCCGAAATGATTCGAGGCATTTGTGACGAGATAAAGACCAGAAATCTAAGCTTCAACTGGTTTTATCAGGGCAGGGCTGATCTGCTGGTGGAGCATCGCGATCTTTTGCCTCTAATGAAAGAAACAGGAAACAGAATGGTACAAATTGGAATTGAAGCTTCGACGGACCGCGAGCTGGAAGAACTGAATAAGCACCAGAGCTTGGATAAGGTAGCCGAGGCGGTAAAGTTGCTAAGAGATCATGACATCGTGGCGCAGGGTCTGATGATTGTGGGTACCAGGAACGACAGCGCAGATTCCATAATTCAAAAAGTACGCTACATGCAACGTCTTGATGTCGATTTTCCGATATTTACCATGTTCACGCCATTTCCGGGAACTGATGTTTATAATGAAGCTAAGGCAAATAACTGGCTTGAGACCGAGGACTACTCACTATACGACATGTCTAACGCAATCATGCCGACGAAACACTTGACCAGAGAGCAGCTTATGGCCTCATATCGATGGTGCTATGCCGCCTATTACATGAACATATGGAAACTCATTAAAGGGCTGCTCTCCAAGAATGACTGGAAACGCAAGATATGGAGACATATGCTAAAATTTAGCCTGAAGCAGATGGTTCGTACCTGGACTAGGTTCTGAGAGTATAAGGAGGCGACATATGCCAGAGGAGAAGCCAGAAGGCAGAGAGAGAAGGCGTGACGAAAAGAGAGAAGAAGGGATGGAAGAAAAATGGCGCCGGGACCCGATATCGGGTGTTGTTTTTGGCTTAATTGTGCTAGTACTTGGCGTGCTGTTATTCCTCGCAGCTCGGGCTTTGATATCGTGGGATGACTGGTGGAAGTACTTCCTTATTGGAATAGGCGTCGTTTTTCTAATTGAAGTATTGATCCGCTATCTCAAACGAGCTTACCGAAGACCTATTTTCGGTCGATTTGTAGCCGGCCTCATTTTGATTTGTGTTGGCGTAGCTTCTATCGGTGGCTTTGGCAGCTGGTGGCCTCTCATTATCGTTGCCATTGCCGTTGCCATTTTGGTCCGACTTCTCTTATTCAGGAAAACAGGCTAGCGCCGTCAAAACTCCCACAGTCGGCTAAGGCGGTATCTCAGGACAGCATATCGTCTTTCTCGGCCAATAATTCGGAAGTAATTTGGCGCCGTGCACAAGATGACATCTCCCATCCTGTATCGGGGAAGGACCACCGAGGAAAATATGAGGATACCGTACTCTTTCGATTTCAGGTCACAGAGAAGTTTTATGCCCTGGCTTGTTTGTACCTCAAAGAGATAAGTATCATAGTTGGGGGTGATAAAAGGCTGATCATCAAGCTGCTGACCATACATTCCCTCAGTCCCGCCATATAATTCAACGACGGCAGCATTTCCGTAGAGTCCTCTTAGCGCTGGTTTATACTTTGTTTGGATACCAGCTACGCTAGTCGCTGCAACCAGGCTGATGTTCCAGACATCTTTGGGATATAACCGATGCTTCCTTTTCAAGTAACTCCCAAACTCTATAGTGACCGGTGTTACCCCGATAACCATAGAAACATTTTTGTCACGTGCTTTCTCATAAATCAATTCAAACCGTCTTTCCCAGTCGTTCTTACTTATGCCGCCACCCAGCGCATCTATTTCATCTTGCTCCGGTACCAGCTTCAGCCGAGCGTTTCTAGCGTTGTATTTGGTATATATGCCTGAGGTATAACCGTAGAATACCTGATTGTCTCCGATCTGCATCGAGCCTACCCTTGAAGGGAAACCGATGTTCAGGTCCCAGCCGGTCAGGATGTCATACCTTTGATTCCGCTGTACGTAATTCAGCAATCCACGAGCGCCGCATGTGGTCTTATCCCTGAGGTCACTGGCTGTCATAGGAACCAGTTTCGATTCACCCGTTGTACCGCGGGTCATCCCCCATTCTATCGGCGGCTCCGATAAAAAGGCAGAAAAATCTCCGGCAATTACTTTGTCAATGTGAGGTCTCAAATCAGCATAGGTAACCACAGGGAATGCTCTTTGAAATTCTGGGATACTTGAGATTTTATCAGCATGGAATGCCTGGCCGTATTGCGTCTGAGCGTAGCTCTTTAGGAGCCTAGCCAGGGTCTCATCTTGAGCCTGATGAGGATTGGCGATTGATTGGAACCAGGGAGCAAGCAATACTTGCAGTGCAATGCTTTCCATATCAGATTGAAGCCATCTTCTCGTTTTTCGTCGTACTATCCTATCATTGGACGATGACCATATCAAGAGAGGGTATCCTGGTTAGTAACAGACTCTTTGTCCTCGTCAGGGCCCTCTTCAGAAGTCACAGTCTACTATAATGTTAAGTTAGAACAAATATCGGGATATACACGTGAATGTCAGAGCTTGAGTTGCATAAAAAAGCCATATTGTTACCTGATATTCTCGCCTGCTTGGAAGGCAGCCGCTAGCTACCTCTGGGGCTCAATAATCACTTTTAGAGAGTCTTGGGCCTGGGCGACAAGCTGGAATCCCAGGCCTACTTCCGCCAGCCCCAGCCGATGGGTAATCATCTCCCGCACACGTATTTTGCCAGTCCGTATCAGTTCCAGTGCTGCGGCATAATCCCCAGGGCTGCCACCATAGGAGCTGGTTAGCGTTATCTCATTGCGCCAGAACAGGTCGTTCACCGATATCGGAACGCTAACGCCGGGCTCTGTGGGGGCAAAGAAGAGAACAGTGCCTCCCCGCTCCACTGACTCCAATCCCTGAGCTATCGCTGATGTCGCCCCGGCGCATACCACCACAAGGTCAGCCAGACGACCATGGGCTGCCCGACGTAGAGATGCCGGCGTGTAGTCTTTAGCATGAATTGCTGCATCAGCTCCGAATTTTCGCGCTGCCTCTAAGCGATAATCAACGATGTCCGTGGCCATAATGTAACCAGCACCTGAAGTCCGAGCCAGTTTTATATGGAGCAGCCCGGCAACGCCGCTGCCGATAACGAGCACAGTTTGCCCTGGCTGTAGATGGGCTAATCTTTGCCCGCGCAGGACGCAAGCCAGCGGCTCAACAAAGGTCGCTTCCTCAAAAGATACTTCATCAGGTAAGGGAAATATGCCTTGCTCGACATTGATGCGTGGCAGCCGCACATATTCCGCAAAGCCACCGGGGTCGAAGTTCGTCTGACGCAAGGTATCACAAACAGTGTGGTGTCCACTAAGACAATAGTGGCACGTGTTACAGGGGACATGATGAGCGGCGCAAATCCGGGCACCCACTTTATAATGTTTCACCCCCTTCCCGACAGCCACAATCACACCGGCAACTTCATGACCCAAGACTAAAGGTGCTTTGTGCCGACGATACCATTCCAGCAAATCGGTGCCACAGATGCCGCTGGCCTCCACCCTCATCAGGACCTCGCCAAGGCCGATCTGCGGCACAGGCATCTCCTCCAGCCGTACATCCTGGTTGCTATAATACACTGCTACGCGCATGGCATTTTCCTCTCAGACCATAAGGCGGGGATAAACCCCGCCACTACGCCTATTCTGTTATCATTCTGAGCCTTCTCCATTTTGTCATTCTGAGCCGCAGGCGAAGAATCTCACCCTCACCTCGCTTCTCTCCCATCGAGGGGGAGGAGAGAAGGTTGTTTGCTGATTTGCTTTATAGCTGAATAATCTCTGCCTCCGCTTTTCCCGGAGAAATAGTGAGGATAGCGACAGTCCCTAATGTATGCTTATAGCCGGGGAAGGTGGCGCTGCCGGGGTTTATCAAAAGGAATCCTTGAACCCTATGCAATACAGCCGCATGAGTGTGGCCAAAAACAAGTATATCGGGAAGATCTTCATGCTCTACTACTTCCCTCAAGGCCTCTTCCAACTCTTGATCCGAGGAAGTAGAAAAACGATATAGCAGAGCGTGCAAAGAGTGTGAGGAATAAGGGTAGGGATTTAAGGAGTGCAAGGGAAAATAGGGCAAAGCGTGGGTAAGCCAGAGAGAGAAGCCTTCAAAGTTTAGAACGTGTTTATCCTGCACTCGTACGTCTATCAAGGGCGAGTCATCATCACCCATGGCCGCAAGTACCGGAGCTATTTCCTCCAATTCATCCAGCACCGAAGATACGTAAATATCCCCAGCGTGCAAAATAAGGTCGACACCTCGGAAAAGCTCTCTTACTTGCGGGGGAAGTGCTTTGGCATCGTATGGAATATGAGTGTCCGAAATCAGGCCAATGCGCATTTCGTTCCTTTCACTGGCATCAGTACCACGCCAGGGCCAATCTGTGGCACAGGCGTCTCCTCCGGCCGCATGTCCTGGTTACTGTAATACATAGCTACGCGCATGGCAGTTTCCTCTCGCAAACCACAGGGCCGGGATAAATTCTAAATTCTAAACCCTAAGCTCTAAACAAATTCTAATGTCAAAATTCAAATTTTTAAACTGTTTTTGTCATTTGTATTTTGGGCTCTGACATTGTTTAGAATTTAGATATTACGATTTAGAGCTTCCCTTCAGGGCTTGGGATTTCCTTGATTCCGGAGCATACTCGCCGGTGGACAGGGGTGTTATGCCTTTCCACTCTTTACGCTATCGTACAATTTCTGGGCCTGCTCAGGAGTAGCATTTTCGTGGATAATGGCACGGATGGCTCTGATCATGGCCACGGGGTGCTCATTTTGCCAGATGTTTCTCCCCAGATTCACACCTATGGCGCCTTTCCGGATGCCATCGTAAACGAATTGAAACACTTCATATTCTGTATCTACTTTAGGCCCGCCAGCAATGACTATGGGAGCGGGGCAGCCCCTGGTAACCTTCTCGAATTTTTCACAGTAATAGGTCTTTACCACTCGAGCGCCCAGCTCAGCAGCAATACGACATGACAGAGAAAGATAGCGGTCATCACGCTTCTCCAATTCTCTGCCTACAGCGGTAACTGCCATCACCGGGATGCCATACCTTTCCCCTTCATCAACAAGCCTGGCCAGATTCAGCAAGGAATCGTGCTCATAATCGGTCCCCACGAAGATGGAGATGCCCACGGCACAGGCATTGAGTCGGATGGCTTCCTCCATAGAGGTAGTTATCCCTTCGTGAGCCAGGTCCTTTCCCGCTACGCTGGTGCCGCCCGATACTCTAAGGATAATTGGTTTCGCCTTGTCAGGCCCTACACATGACCTTAAAACTCCCCTAGTAATGAAAATCGCATCGGTATAGGGGAGAAGGGGGTCGAGAGTTTTATGCGGGTCTTCCAATTTTCTGACAGGACCCTGAAAATAGCCGTGGTCCACGGGCAAAAATAAACAGCGACCATCCGCTTGAATTAATTGCGCCAACCGGTTTTGCATACCCCAGTCCATGAGAACAAACCTCCTCTCTATGAGAATTTAGAGCCATTATACCACAGGAACGCAGCAAATCGTTTCCCCAGCCAGCACAATAACTGAGCTAGTTCAAACAGATGGGTGATACTTTATATGTTTGTAACGTTGGGGAATAACCTTATGTGTCATTGCGAGCCCCGACTTATCGGGGCGTGGCAATCTGATTCCCCGCCAAGTCCACCGAGATTGCTTCGTCGCTATGCTCCTCGCAACGACGAAAGGAAAAGACTCCTCTCAGTGATAAAAATGTGTCACTAATCATATGAACGAGTACAATAACTTGACATCAAGGTAAAATAAAGATAAAATATACTTTAGAGGAATAGAGATAACACAGTTGAAAGGCGCAAGCACATCCGTTGTGGCTGGACGTGCCTGTTCGACTAGTTAAGGTGAAAGGAGGTAATGACTATCGGTGTGTAAAACACGAGTGGTCAAAAGTTAAGACAATACAAGGAGGTGAATGATGATACAAAAAAGGAAGGTTTTATTACTAGTAACGTGCTTTATGATGATAGGCCTGATTGCCAGCCTGATCAGCGGCTGCGGTGGCGGTGGGGGTGGGGGTGGCGGCGGGGGCACGGAGACACCACAATACGGAGGGTTTCTTCACACCGTCGTGACTTCGGACCCTCTCGGCTGGGACGATGCTACCACTAGTGTCATGTATGGCAATTCTCATGCTGCTACTACCGGCACCTACCAGTGCCTCTATTCAGGAGACTGGACAAAAGGGAAGGCTGGTGGTTACGGAACTAGTCAGTTAGACTGGTTTATTCCCGGCCCAATTAACCGCCTGGACAGCAAAACCGGTTATATAGCCCAGAGCTGGGACATAGGAACAACTTCCATAACCTTCCACCTGCGTGCTGGGGTAAGATGGGAAAATAGGAACCCGACTAAGGGGCGGGCAGTTACCGCCGATGACGTTGTTTACTCTATTAACCGCAACAAGAAAGTAGGATGCTATCTCCAGACATCTTACAAGGACCTGGCTACGGCTATGAACGCAGTTAAGGTCGATGAAAGCACGGTGCGCATCGACTGCACAGCCGCGGAGATGCCCGAGCTCTTATCCATGATAGATTTCATGTACATTTACCCTCAGGATGTAGTTGAAGAAGGCGACATTACTGATTGGACGATGTCCATAGGCTGCGGTCCATTCTACATCAAACAGTACACACCCGGAAGCACTCTCTTCTTTGCGAAGAATACCGTTTACTGGGAGACAAACCCTATCGGTCCTGGCCAGGGTGACCAGTTACCCTATATAGACGGCGTATATAATTATATCCAAACAGACCCAGCTACAATGGACTCTCTCTTTAAGACCGGCCAGGTTGACATTATTGAGTGTGAGCATGACAGAGCACTACAAATTAAGGCCGCTTGCCCTGACGCGAAATATGTTACGTACTTCAGCGATGCCGCTAAGGCAGTGATAGCCATGCAGATAAATAATCCCGACCTGCCGTACAAAGACTTGAGGGTGCGACAGGCGCTCATGCTGGCAATAGACCACCAAAAGATGGTCAACGAAATGTACGGTGGCGAGGGCGGCTACCTGTACTGGCCTTTAGCTGACACTAAGGAGTATGCCGATGCTTATCTGACACTGAGCGAGTACCCGACCACGCCAGACGCAAGGGTGGGGGAATATGGACTTTCGTTGAAAGACCTGTTAACGTACAACCCCACCAAGGCCAAACAGCTTCTGGCTGATGCCGGCTACCCTGACGGGTTCAAGGCTAAAATTAACGTCTGGAATTTTTACTTATATCTTGAGCAGTTAGAGGTGGTCAAGGATATGTGGAAAGACATCGGGGTGGACCTGGAAATCAAGGTCGAACCAAGTTTAGCCACTATTTATGTCTATCAGATTTTCCATAGTTTTGATAACATGCTTTATGCCGGAATTTCTGGCGCGGGCAATTACTTTAAGGGGATAGCCTGGGCGACTGACAGCATGTGGAACGCAAGCCACGTCAATGACCCGATCCTGAACGACTACCGTAACCAGATGCTGGCAGCCTATCCCGATGATAATGCGATGATGGCAATTCACCGGGAACTGCTGCCCTACCTCCAGGAGCAGTGCTACGTTATATCGGTGGTGGGACCCATGACGTACCGTTTCTGGTGGCCATGGGTTAAAAACTACGATGGCGAGGGGTCGCTCGGCTACTACAAATACTACAACAATGGCTACGGGGGTTTGTCACAATACATCTGGATAGACCAAGCCCTCAAGACATCGATGGGTTTCTAGAAAACTTGGCAGGGTGAGTTACTTACCCCTCTTTCCCCAAACCGGGGAAAGAGGGGTAAGTTTGTTAAAATACAGCCTTCCCCACAATTTCCTATGAACCCCCCTCCCAGGGAAGAGGGAATTACACCATGCTTCCGGCAGCTAGCTATATTATCGGCCGGGATAATCTGAACAGCCATAAACTGGAGAATGTAAAGTCCGAAAAACCTTCAGCTTCGTTGTCGCCTAGTTTGCTAAATTCCTTGCGCCTTGTTTTAATTACACTGGCTTCTGTACATAATCATGAATCCGCTGCCGCAAGACCAGTCCTGGATCATTTGTCCCGTGTGTCACAAGCCGAATCCTGCCGGAAGACGGTTCTGTGAACACTGCTGGGGAGCTGCTCTCCACAGTGATAAGCCAATATCTACCGAAGAGTTAGAGGCGATAATGGAACGCCACCGAGCTTATATCCGGCGTCGCAAGGTCATTACACGAATAGCGGTGACCCTTGTTCCCTTGTTAATCTTGTCGGCTGTGGTTCTACCGATTCTATATAATTACACCGACCTCCTATCTCGGCCGCCAGAAGACCTGAACTCTAGTTCCCCACCGGGAGGATGGGCCATGTTTCGCCACGACCTATCTCACTCCGGTGCCACCGGAGTAAGTAATGCCACACCTCAAGGCGTCGTGGAGTGGGCCTTTGCCACCGATGGCGCTATCCACTCATCACCAGCGGTGTCTAACGGCACAGTCTATTTTGGCTCTCGAGACGGTAAGCTCTACGCCCTTGATGCTGCCAGCGGCGAAAAACGCTGGCAATACCAGACCAGCAGCTGGGTTGATTCTTCACCGGCAGTTGTTGGCGGCATTGTCTATGTCGGTTCAAACGATGGTAACCTTTATGCCCTTAATGCCAATACCGGAGAAAAACTCTGGACATTCAAGACCCCCTATTCAGTTGTCTCTTCTCCGGCGGTAGCCGGCGGGATAGCTTACTTCGGCTCCGACGATTATTGCGTTTATGCTGTAGATGCTACCACGGGTAGGGAAATCTGGCAGTTTACGACAGTAAGTCAGGTTCGGTCCTCTCCGGCAATAGCCGGCGGCATTGTTTATGTCGGCTCTTCAGGTGATTACGTCTACGCCTTAGATGCTCTCACGGGCAAACTCCGCCTTCGCTTCAAAACATACGCGTCTGTTTCTGCCTCGCCGGCAGTAGTTGACAACACCGCCCTTTTCGTTAATTTCACAGGATTCCTTGATGCCATTGATGGTCATGCTCACAACTGGCCGTGGGAATACGAAATCAGGCCTTATTGGCTGCAACTCTGGGCCATGGGTTTAGCCCCTCCACTCCCCCCTCAATCCGGTTTCCTGTGGAGCCTCAGGTTATCGGGAACCGCATACTCTTCTCCAGCTATCGCTGGAGATCATCTCTACGTTGGTTCGGGCAACAACTTACTGGCCATTGACCTGAAAAGCCACGAAAGACACTGGGTTTTCCAAACACAAGGGCAAGTTATGTCCTCTCCAGCCCTAAGCGATACCGCAGTCTATGTCGGCAGTGAGGACGGTCGGCTGTACGCCATAGATATTGCCACTGGCCGAGAGCTCTGGAATTTCCCTACCGGCGATAGGATAACTTCATCCCCGGCCTACGCCAATGGCACGGTGTATGTGGGCTCACATGACGGTAAACTCTATGCCATCAGATAAAGGCGAATGTAATGAAAGGCTCAAACCCTGGTCTCAGCAGAAGCAGTGGTCTCATGTCCAATCAATCTTCACGAATTCCAGAGCAGCCGGTGAGAGCCGTGTCGGGGCTAGCATATGTCTTGACCGCAGATAGTGATAGTGCTAACATTTCGTGCAAAAAATAAAAACACTAAAAGGAGGGTTGTAAATGGGCGTTCAGATATCCCTAAAAGGCAAGGTAGCTTTAATAAGTGGTGCCAGCCGTGGCATAGGTGAAGCGACCGCTCTGGCTTTTGCCAATGCTGGCGCTAATGTGGTCGTGGCCAGCCGGAAGCTGCCTGACCTAGAAAAGGTAGCTGAGCAGATAAGGGCCAAAGGGGTGAAAAGTCTAGCGGTGGCAGCCCATGTGGCTAAGATCGACGAGTCCAAAAACCTGGTCGACAAAGTACTTAAGGAATTCGGTCGTATCGATATCCTTTTCAACAACGCTGGGACAAACCCCTACGCTGGGCAGTTGATTGATGCTGAGGAGTGGGCATGGGATACCACCTTCAATGTCAACCTAAAGGGGCCGTTTTTCCTGGCCCAGCTAGTGGCCAGGGCAATGAAGGAGCGGGGCGGTGGCTGCATGGTCAATACATGCTCAGTCGCCGGACTCAGAGCCGGGAGTGGTCTACCTATTTATTCCGTCACCAAAGCCGCCTATATCATGCTCACCCAGATCATGGCTAGTGAGTGGGCACCGTGGGGCATAAGAGTGAACGGTGTAGCACCGGGACTGATAAAGACAAGGTTAAGCGAAGCGCTATGGAGAAACCTCCCAAGCAGCGAAGCCGCTGGCGGAAGGTCATCTTTGCTGCGCATTGGTGAGCCTGAAGATGTTGCCGATGTTGTCCTTTTCTTGGCATCGGACCTAGCAAAATACATGACAGGGGTCATCGTTCCGGTGGATGCCGGGCAACTAGTCGGTCTATCTACCTCCAGTGCCGAATGACCGGGATCATCGCTAACAGAATGAAGTCACAACACATTGGCTCGAGGCTGCTAGCAACGCATAAATCATATTAGAACATAGGGTGGATGAATATGCTGGAGAAACTCAGCCTGGACGGCAGAGTAGCTGTGGTCACTGGCGGTGGTGGGGGGCTGGGCACTGCCATGTGTCTGGCACTGGCAAAAGCCGGGGCTGACATCGTGGTCACCGATTTTCGGGTTGAGGACGGCGAAAGGACAACAGCTAAGGTGGTCGCCGCAGGACGGAGAGCCGTTTTGTTTCCTGCCGATGTAACCAAGTCCGACCAGGTCAACGATATGATAACTAAAGCCATAAACCAATGGGGGAAGGTGGATATTCTGATAAACTGCGCTGGGATCGTCCGTGAAGGAGTGCTAAAGCCTTTCTGGGAGATAAGCGACTTTGAGTGGCACCGGGGCATAGACACCAATCTTACCAGCACCTTCTACTGTTCACGAGCTATAGCCAAACATATGGCGGACAGGCAATATGGCAAGATAATTAATATAGCCTCCGGCTTCGGTATGAGGGGAAGGCGTGGTAGCTTCACGTATACCGTTTCTAAAGCCGGTGTGATCCTATTCACCATGTCGCTAGCACTGACCCTGGCACAGTATGGTGTCAAGGTTAATGCCATCGCCCCGGGTCTGTTCCAAACGTTGGGATCTAAGGAACGATATGACGCTTTAACACCTTTTATCCCCATGGGACGTGCCGGACAACCTTCGGAAATCGGCGCTCTTGCCGTCTACCTGGCTTCGGACGCCTCAGATTATGCCACTGGAGAGGTGTTCTCCATCGATGGCGGAGCCTTATTCAGTGGCTATGCCCCCATTGATTACATTCCTGTGATCCCACTAAACAAATAGGGAGGTATGTGATGGTGCTAGAAGAATTCAGCCTTACAGGTAAGGTGGCGCTTATTGGTGGTCTGGGGCAAAGCTGGCAAAAGGAGATGGCGGGCTACCTGGCAGAAGCAGGGGCTGAGGTGGCGTTGTTCGGCAAGGACGAAAAGCAAATGTCAGCAGGTGTTAAGAAGGCGCAAGAGCTGGAAAAGGAAGCTATGGCCATTGTTGCCGATGTCGCTAGCTATCGACAGGTAGAAAGAATGGTACAGACCGTTCTCAAAAAATGGCATAAAATAGATATACTGGTCAACAGTTTCAACCTGCCATTCGCCAAACCGCTGGTTGAAACCGACCCCGAGGAGTGGCAGAAGGCAATGAGCGCTAATTCCACCCCTGTCTTCATTTGTACCCGAGCTGTGGGCAAATACATGCTGGAGAGAAAGGAAGGTAAGGTCATAAACATCGTCTCGGGACTCGCTGAGCGTGGTTTGCCCAATGGTACAGCTTACTGCACCAGCAAGGGGGCTGTTGTCCAGTTTACTCGGACGTTGGCTCTAGAATGGGCAAGGCGCAATGTGCGGGTAAATGCTATCGCCTTAGGCTGGATGGCTGACACGTTTGAAACGAGCAAAAAGGAATGGCAGGATTCCCTCACCCGTCTTACCCCACTCAAGAGGTTAGGCCAGCCCGATGACCTGGCTTGCGCCTTAGTATACCTGGCTTCCGACGCTTCCAGCTTCGTCACTGGCTCCACTTTTTACCTTACCGGCGGGCTTATGGCGCACGGATGATAGAGGTAGCAGGGCAGCTTTAACCTTAACATCCTAAATAATTTGGGAATACATGGCCCCGCCTGACACAAATAAAAAGGCAGGATGACTCTGAAAACTATCCTGCCTACTTAGTTTCTTGGTGGCGGGGGTTGGATTTGAACCAACGACCTCCGGGTTATGAGCCCGACGAGCTACCACTGCTCTACCCCGCGTCGAATACTTACTCTATAAAGGTTTTGTGCTCAGCCTGGCATGGGTCAAGGCCTCAGCCATTAGTACGGCTTAGCTAAACGGATTACTCCGCTTACACATGCCGCCTATCAAGCAAGTAGTCTACTTGCGGCTTTACCTGGTTAAACCCAGTGGGAGATCTAATCTTGGGGTGGGCTTCGCACTTAGATGCTTTCAGCGCTTATCCCATCCAGACATAGCTACCCAGCACTGCTCCTGGCGGAACAACTGGCACACCAGAGGTCTGTCCCTCCTAATCCTCTCGTACTAAGGAGAGCTTCCCTCAAATCTCCGGCGCCCACGACGGATAGAGACCGACCTGTCTCACGACGGTCTGAACCCAGCTCGCGTGCCGCTTTAATGGGCGAACAGCCCAACCCTTGGGACCTTCTCCAGCCCCAGGATGCGACGAGCCGACATCGAGGTGCCAAACCTTGCCGTCGATGTGAACTCTTGGGCAAGATAAGCCTGTTATCCCTAGCGTAGCTTTTATCCGATAAGCCACGGCCTTTCCATGCAGTACCGTAGGATCACTTTGCCCGACTTTCGTCCCTGTTCGACTTGTGGGTCTCACAGTCAAGCTCCCTTATGCCAATGCACTCTACACACGGTTTCCATTCGTGTTGAGGGAACCTTTGGACGCCTCCGTTACCTTTTAGGAGGCAACCGCCCCAGTTAAACTACCCACCAGACAGTGTCCCCCGATTACATCGGGGTTAGAACCAAAACCAGACAAGAGTGGTATTTCACCGTTGGCTCCACTGAAGCTGACGCCCCAGTCTCTTAGCCTCCCACCTATCCTACACATGCCTAGTCTAAGCTCAGTGTCAAGCTATAGTAAAGCTGCTAGGGTCTTTTTGTCCTGTCGCGGGTAGAGGGCATCTTCACCCCCAATTCAATTTCACCGAGCCCCTCGTTGAGACAGCGCCCAGATCGTTAGACCATTCGTGCAGGTCGGAACTTACCCGACAAGGGACTTCGCTACCTTAGGACCGTTATAGTTACGGCCGCCGCTTACCAGGGCTTCAGTTCAAAGCTTTGAATGTTACCATCCTAACCTCTCTCCTTAACCTTCTGGCGCTGGGCAGGTATCAGCCTCTATATTTCAGCTTTTTCGCTTTAGCAGAGACCTGTGTTTTTGTTAAACAGTCGCCTGGGCCAATTTTCTGTCCCCACCTTATTAAAAGTGGGCCCCCTTCTTCCGAAGTTACGGGGTTAGATTGCCGAGTTCCTTAACGAGGGTTCTCTCGAACACCTTGGGACACTTATCCCCACCTACCAGTGGCGGTTTGCAGTACAGGCGCCTAGCTTTTTAGCAACGAGGCTTTTCTTGACAGTGTAGGCTCAGTTGAGTTTTCTCAGGTTGCCCCTCAAATTCTCCCTCCCCTCAGCTTAATACCAGGGTGGATTTGCCTGCCCTGATGCACCTTGAGTTGGAAACACACCATGTCCAATAGGCATGCTCAACCTACCTTACTGTGTCCCCCCTTTGCCTTAAAACAAAAGCTAAGCGGTGTAGGAATATTAACCTACTGTCCATCGCTTACCCCATTAGGGTTCAGCTTAGGCCCTGACTAACCCTACGCCGATAAACGTTGCGTAGGAGACCTTAGGTTTACGGTGGGCATGATTTTCACATGCCTTCACGCTACTCATACCGACATTCTCACTTGTCATTGCTCCACCATGGCTTACACCACAGCTTCGCAGCCATGACAACGCTCCCCTACCTCGAGCACTCAACGAATTGAATGCTCGACCATAGCTTCGGCAGCAGACTTAAGCCCCGTTAAATTGTCGGTGCAGTATCACTCGACCAGTGAGCTGTTACGCACTCTTTAAAGGATGGCTGCTTCTGAGCCAACCTCCTGGCTGTTTCTGCAATACAACTTCCTTTCCCACTTAGCCTGCGTTTAGGGACCTTAGCTGATGGTCTGGGCTATTTCCCTTTCGACTATGGAGCTTATCCCCCACAGTCTCACTCCCAGGATTATATCTACGGCATTCGCAGTTTGGTTGAGTTCGGTAACCTCACGGCCCCTGGCTCATTCAGAGCTCTACCTCCGTAAATTATCTCCTGAGGCTGCACCTAAATGCATTTCGGGGAGAACCAGCTATTTCCGAGTTCGTTTGGCATTTCACCTGCACTACCCACAGCTCATCCTAGAATTTTGCCTGATTCACAAGTTCGAGCCTCCACTCAATTTTACTTGAGCTTCACTCTGGCCATGGGTAGATCACCCGGTTTCGGGTCTGATCCATGCGACCTGCTCAGTAAACTGAGCCTCGCCCTATTCAGACTCGCTTTCGCTTCGGCTCCGCAACTAAGTTGCTTAACCTAGCCACATAGATCAACTCGTCGGCTCATTCTTCAATAGGCACGCCATCAGTCCGATAAATCGAACCTTTGACTGCTTGTAAGCATAGGGTTTCAGATTCTATTTCACTCCCCTCCCGGGGTGCTTTTCACCTTTCCCTCACGGTACTAGTTCACTATCGGTCATCAGCAGTATTTAGCCTTGGAGGATGGTCCCCCCTGCTTCCCACAGGATTCCACGTGTCCCGTGGTACTCAAGAACACAAGCAGAGACTTTTCCTTTTCGTCTACAGGACTATCACCTTCTACGGTTACCCTTTCCAGAAGCATTTGACTGAGGAAAAGTTTGGTCACTCTGTGGCAGACCTTGGAATCTACCCCTTATGCCTTACAACCCCAAGATAGCTTAGGCTCCAAGTCCACTTAGCTACCTTGGTTTGGGCTCTTCCCCTTTCGTTCGCCACTACTAAGGGAATCTCGGTTGATTTCTCTTCCTCGGGTTACTAAGATGTTTCAGTTCACCCAGTTCCCCCTCCGATATAATCGGAGTGCTTGGGTTTCACCCAAGCGGGTTGCCCCATTCGGGAATCCCCAGCTAAGCTAGCTAGACAGCTCCCTGAGGCTTTTCGCAGTCTTGCCACGCCCTTCTTCGGCTGCTGATGCCAAGGCATCCACCCTATGCCCTTTCTCCCTTGACTCACGCCAGACAGAACACAAAACCTATTCAATTGTTAACGTGCGAAACTATTCTCCATTCCGGAGTATGCTCATTATACAACAGGGCTTTTTTGTTGTCAAATAAATCCTAAAGTCGGGGCTAATTATTTGTGGTTAAATTTAATATTTTTAGTTTCCGAGGACAAAATCTGCCGATATGCCACTGCGCGTATCTGAAAGGTGCATGGCAATCTCAGCCCTCATCATATGGCCTTCTTCTTTTTACCACCCTGACGTTTGGCTTGAGGAATGGAGGGAAGAACGTCCTTGATCATCCGTTCAAATAAATCAGCCTGGTTTATGGCACTACCTTTACTTATTTCCGCTATATCCACTCCGGGATTTGCATAATTAAGTATCTTGTTTTTTACCGTCTCTAGCAGACTCAAAAGGGTGAGCTTGTCCTCATATGATAGTGAGGACAGGATTTCCCGGATAAACTCCCAGCTTGGCGGAGTTGCCAGTTTAAAAGCGCTCTCTCCCTTGCTGGTGGCAGTCACATATACTACCCTGCGGTCACGCCTGTCTCTTGCTCTTTTGACCAGACCAACTTTGACCATGCGGTCGACTATCATACTGACGCTGTTTGGGGTACGTTCTAGCGCCAGGGCTAGGTCAGTTACCCTTACACTACCTCCGAGGTATTTCAGAGCCCCAAGCACTGAGTACTGTTCCGTAGTAATCCCGTATGCAGTAAATATTTGGTCCTCGTACCTCATAAGCTCGTCACGGACCCGGTGCAGCAGAATCCCCAATCTTAAAACTATATTTTCGGATTCAGAATTTGTCGCCATATTTAGCCTCTCCTGATTATTTCATGGAACTATCGCTTGTTTGAGTCGCTTCTATTCTAACATCTTCAATTGTTTACCACAAATCAACATGACTCAATAATAACTTTCTCCTACCCATGCAGCCTTATATTGGGTAAACCATGCTTTATTAAAAACGTGCTAAAAAGAAGAAAAACCTCGCGAAGGCAAATAAGAACAGTCCCACAATGACACACGAGACACTTATTCCAGAGGCATGTTATCTATCAACCTCGTTTTGCCGATCCTGACGGCTAAGGAAGCCACTGCCGGCCGGCCGATCAAGTTCAATTCTTCCAGTGTTTCGGCATCAGCAATGCTGACATAGTCAATTTGAGCTAGAGGTTCTTTCTGGATGAGTGCAGTCATTTGCCGGCGAATCTTTTCAGCGTCTTTTTCCCCACCCTGTCCTAATTGCCGGGCTAATATAAGAGCCTTAAACAATATTGTGGCTACTTGTCGCTCTTTGGGACCGAGGTATATATTGCGGCTGCTCATAGCTAAGCCATCACCCTCCCTAACCGTAGGTACAATTACAACTTCCAGGTTCATATTAAGGTCAGCCACCATCCTCTTAATGACCAACACTTGCTGGGCATCTTTCTGTCCAAAATAAGCCCTAGTTGGCTGGACGATGTTAAACAGCTTGGCCACCACAGTGGCTACGCCCCTAAAATGCCCCGGACGAGATGCTCCCTCGAGTCGCTCGGTGACCTTCTCCACATCCACCCAGCTATTAAATTCGGGCGGGTACATCTCATCATCGGAGGGGACAAAGACGATATCCGCCCCGCCTTTCCGCAACAGCTTCAGGTCACGATTAAGGTCTCGGGGATAAGCACCAAAATCCTCCCTGGGTCCAAATTGGGTAGGGTTAACATAAATACTAACAATAGCAGTAGAATTCTCAGCCTTCGCCCTTTTCACTAAAGCTAAATGACCTTCATGAAGAAAACCCATAGTGGGGACAAAGCCCACTGTGCTGCTGAGCTTCTGCCTTAATGCCCTTATCTCAGGTATGGTCTTTACTATAGTTAACCTCATAATCTCGCATAAAGTTCCTCGCCCTCGATGGGAGAGGATTAAGGTGAGAGTGAAATCCCCCTCCCTCTAACTCCCTCCCGCTAGGGGAGGGAGAATTACAAGGAGTTTTGCAATTGACTATACCTGCATACTCCTAGCTGCCAGCTTTTAGCTGTTTGACGAGGCTTTCATCCATGGTATAGCTCTGCTTCATAGTGGGGAAACTACGAGATTTAACTTCAGCTATGTAATTAGAAACAGCAGCTTTAATTTCTTCGGCTAACCTGGCATATTGCTTGGCATGCTTGGGCACGAATTCGGTATAAAGACCCAACATATCGCTGATTACCAGGACCTGACCATCACAATCAATTCCGGCGCCGATGCCAATTGTGGGAATAGCCAGCTTTTGAGTAATTAGCTTGGAAAGAGGTGCTGGAGTACATTCCAGAACGATGGCAAAAGCGCCAGCTTCCTCCAAAATACGGGCATCGTTAAGCAACTTTTTGGCTTCCTCCACCGCCTTACCCCGTACCTTAAACCCTCCTAATTGATGTATAGATTGCGGAGTAAGCCCAATATGCCCCATGACTGGGATGCCACAGTCAACAAAGCGTCTGATCTTCTCAGCAACGACCTCGCCCCCCTCCAGCTTCACCGCCTGCACCCCCCCTTCCTGAATAAACCTTGCGGCATTGTGTAAAGCATCGGAGACGCTGATATGGTAAGTCATAAATGGCATATCGCCTATTATTAAGGCCTTCTTAGCTCCTCTCACTACAGCTTTGGTATGATGAAGCATCTCCTCCATGGTCACAGGGATAGTTGAATCATAGCCCAACATCACCATCCCCAAGCTATCCCCGACCAATATCAAAGGCACACCAGCCTCGTCGACCATTTTAGCCGTCACATAGTCATAAGCGGTAAGCATAGGTATCTTTTCCTTTTTTTGCTTCATCTCTTTTATCTCAGTAATAGTAACACGCATTGTCTCCTCCTAATTATAGTAGTCAGTAATCAGTAGTCAGGATTTGGCGATCAAAGGTCATCCCTACTGGCTACTGACTTCTGAATTCTTTCCCATTGAGGAACCATAGGTAAAGGTTCAACAATTCTGTTTTGACTATCCACACGAACTATGCTTGGAGTCATGCCGATTGCTTCATCATCAGGAACCTGGCAATAAGAGAGGATAATAACTATGTCACCCTTTGCCGCCAGTCTGGCGGCAGCACCATTGATGCCAATGATCCCCGAATTCGCCTCGCCTTCGATGGCATAAGTGCTGAACCTGACTCCATTGTTAATGTTTAGCACCTCCACCCTTTCAAAGGGCAGGATGTCGCTGGCCTCCATGAGAGACCTGTCAATAGTGATACTCCCCTCATAATCTAAATTGACTTGGGTGACACGAGCTCGGTGGATTTTACTCTTCAGCATAGTTCTCATTTTTCTACCTCCCTAAGCGTGAAATTTCTTTGCTCACTTTCTTTCTTTTCAAAGAAAGTAAGGCTTTCATCTCTTCTGCCTTTTGTTCATTGATCTTGCCTTTAGCCAAAGCAATGGGAATGGTCTGAAGCCCCAACTCTTTATAGGTGCTGAGCAGGGGGAAGTTTTTAGCCTCAAGGGCATTTAAATGCCTCTCTATGGTACCCAAATCCCCGCGGGCAATGGGACCAGTAAGGCAATTAGGTAAACCAATATTGTCAATGTTGTTTATCGTCCCTCTCAGCAAAGGTAACAAAGCCCTGGTCGCATCTTTCTGCGATGTCCCGAAGTCCTGCCACAAGTCCAGAGCCAACTTAACCAGGGTCACCAGATAATTACAAGCGAAAACGGCTGCGGCGTGATACAGCACCTTGTCCCCGGGCTTAAGTTCCACCCAACTGCCATTCAACAGGGAAGTCAATTTCTTCAGCGTTGATAATAGTGGCTCTTCGGCTTCCAGGGCGAAGGTAGAGCCAGGCAAATTCTCTATAGCCTGGTCAACATCGGCAAAAGTCTGCAACGGGTGAAAGGAGCCAACAGCAGCCCCAAGCTTTTTCGCTGATTCCAAAATATCCACGGAATGAGCACCACTGCAATGCACCACGCTCTGCCCTTCATGCCACTGAACTTCACCGCATACTTGGGCTATGACATCGTCGGGAGTGGTGATGAAGACCAGCTCAGCAACATCTGCCAATTCTTGAGCGGTATGGCAAACCTGGCAATCGCGCACCAACTCGGCTAGCTTCTGTGCCGAGGATAAAGTCCGACTGGATACAGACACCACCGGGCACCCCTTTTGAGAAAGCCTTACTGCCAAGGCAGTGCCTGTGGTTCCAGCGCCAATAAAGCCAATCTTCACCATTTCCTAATATCCTTAGCCGCTGGTACGCCAGCTAAAGTTTTCGCCTTTTGAATTGCTCTAACTATGGCTTCGGCGACAACCTCGGCAGCCGCTGCCCCCAGAGCACTGATGTTGGCTTCCTTCTCACCTAAGGAAAGCGCAAATAAAGCATCGCCATCATGCACGGTGTGGCATGGGTCAATAGTGCGAGCGATGCCAACCTGGGCCACACGGGCCAATTTGCTCGCCTCAACTTTACTAAGTTTGGCATCGGTAGCTACCACGCCGATTATGGTATTAAAAGGCTGAACTACTTGCTTAAATTCGCCTTTCTTCCATAGTTCAGATGTAGACAAAAATCCGCATCCGTCTGGCTTGCGAGGACCAGCTAAGATTTTCCCCGTTCTAGGTTCAATCACATCGCCAATAGCATTTACCACTATCAAGGCAGCTACCACAATATCCTCAGCTATTTTTTGACTGGCAGTCCCCAAACCACTTTTAACCGCTCTCTTTATGCCGAGAGCCTTACCCACTGTTGCCCCTGTGCCAGCGCCAACGCATCCCTCAGCCACTTCGGTATTAGTAGCGGCCAGGCAAGCTTGATAGCCCTCGTTAGCCCCGGGCCTGATTTTAGAATCACCTATATTCAAGTCATAAATAATAGCGGCCGGCACAATTGGTACCCTCCCAGCGCTAGTCTCATGGCCAAATCCTCTCTCTTCGAGATACCTCATGACCCCCGTAGCAACATCCAGGCCAAAAGCGCTGCCCCCGCTGAGAACGATAGCTTGGACCTCTTCCACTAAATTTTCTAGGCGGAGCAGGTCTGTTTCCCTGGTCCCCGGCGAGGAGCCACTGATATCGACGCCAGCCACAGCCCCTTGCTCACAAAGTACCACTGTGCAGCCGGTCACTGCCTGCCTATCGGTGTAATGCCCGACCTTGATTCCCGGAACATCAGTTAAAGCACCAAGCATGGCCATAAATTAAAAAACCCTCTCGGCCTAACCGAGAGGGTTATTAAACAACTCTTATTATCCGTCTCGGTCACGCCGATCCAAGCGGACTTGTAATTACTCAGTCCTCTAGCTCATTGCCTCAAGGGTCAATGGCTATTTTGTATGGTAACAAATCCATATTATTTTGTCAACATTGTGTGCTAGCTGACCACATGGGTAACAACGGGAAATATTTTAGCAAACGGTAAAATCGTCCCCAGCCGGACAGGCCTTTCGACCTGACCGTCTGCCTCGGCACATCGCGGATGTGGAATGGCTATCGCCGCACGCTACGCGCCTTCAAGGAGACGACTATGCCAGGAGGGCTGATCATGGTGGGAAGAACTCTGAAATAGAAATTTAAAAGGAAATTTGATTCTAGATTCACTGGGTTCCCACAAAAATCACAAGATTTTCGCGGGTGGATTTAGATTCTTCGCCACCCAAATTCACTTGGACTCCTCAAAATGACATTACTAAGCTCTTTCCTACAGCCTGATTGACATTAAAGCTAACACCTTCTAAAATCAGAAGGGTGACCAGTGACGAACTTAGGCAAGCCTTTCTGAGTTTTTTTCAGGACAGGGGACATAAGATTATCTCCAGCTCCTCATTGGTGCCTCATAAAGACCCTACTTTATTATTGACCAGCGCTGGTATGGTGCAAATTAAGCCATATTACTTAGGATTGGAGACCCCACCTAGCCGGCGATTAGCTTCCTGCCAGAAATGTTTTCGCACCACTGATATAGATTCGGTGGGTGATAGCAAACACCTTACCTTTTTCGAGATGCTGGGCAATTTCAGTGTCGGTGATTATTTTAAGAAAGAAGCTATTTTGTGGGCTTGGGACTTTGTTACCAAGTATTTGGAGCTATCCGAAGAGCGGCTCTGGATAACCATTTACATTGACGACGATGAAGCCTTCGCCTATTGGCGAGATATTGGCGTCCCCGCTGGGAAGATATTGCGATTCGGCGAAAAAGACAACTTCTGGGGTCCCGTTGGCAATTCTGGTCCCTGCGGACCATGCAGTGAGATTCATTATGACCTTGGTGAAGAGCTTGGTTGTGGTAAAACTGAATGTAAGCCCAATTGCGACTGTGGTCGCTTCTCCGAAATATGGAACCTAGTATTCACCCAATACAATCAAGACCAAGATGGACAACGCACTCCTCTACCTAAACCGAACATTGATACCGGTATGGGACTGGAGAGGACTTTAGCCGCTATCCAGGGCAAGTCTTCCCCTTATGAAACGAATTTGTTCTCTCCTTTGGTAGACCGGATTTGCCACTTATCTGGGAAAAAGTATGGTAGGGGCGAGAATACCGACCGAGCCATTAGAATTGTAGCTGAGCATTCGCGCGGCATTGCCTTTCTTATCGCCGATGGCGTAGTGCCTTCCAACGAAGGCAGAGGATATGTCCTGCGGCGAATACTCAGGCGGGCTTCGCTCTTCGGCAGGAAACTGGGATTAAGTGACCCTTTCCTTAATCGAATGGCTGACGTCGCCGTTAGCACGATGAACCACATATATCCTGAGCTTATGGCTAATCAGAGCTTGATTACCGAAATAATTAGAGTTGAAGAAGAGAAGTTTACCACTACTCTGGATACTGGGCTTAATCTGGTGGAAAAGTTCATCGGCGAAGCCTTGGCTCAGGGGACAAAGGAGCTAACAGGCGGAGAAGTGTTCCGTCTTTATGATACTTATGGTTTCCCTCCCGAGTTAACCGCTGAGATTGCCCGAGAGAAAGGCCTATCTATAGACTGGGAAGGTTTCCAGGCTGAGATGGAGAAGCAGAGAGAGAGAGCTAGGACAGACGGAATAAGGTTGAGAGATGTTGTTAGGATTGAGGTTGTCCATAAGTCAACCAATTTTGTTGGCTATCGTAGAACTGCCTGTCACTCTAAGCTTTTTGAATTAAGAGTGAAAGGGCAGCCTGCGAGAACTGCTTCCCAAGGTGATGAAGTTGATATTGTGCTGGACAAAACTCCTTTCTATGGTGAGATGGGAGGGCAGGTAGGAGATAATGGCGAAATCAATAGCCAGAAGGGAAAGGTAGCCGTCACAAATACTTTTCGAACAACTTCGGATGTAATAATACACAAAGGAAAGGTGATTGAAGGAAACATATCTCTTGGCGACGAGGTTGAAGCTAAAGTTGACCTGGCTCGCCGCCTAGATATCGCTCGCAACCATACCGCCACCCATCTCTTGCAAGCTGCTTTAAGGCAAACATTGGGCACAAGTGTTTATCAAAAAGGCTCGTTAGTAGAGCCCGAAAGGTTTAGATTTGATTTCTCCCACTTGGCTCCCATAACTGAGGAGGAGCTCAAGAAAATTCAGAGACAGGTCAATGAATGGATACGCCAGGATTTGAAAGTGAAAGCTACAAAACTCCCTTATACGCAGGCCGTCGCTGAGGGTGCTATTGCCTTGTTTGAAGAAAAATATGGAGAAGAAGTTCGCATGCTGAAAATTGGGGAGCCAGCAATAAGCAAGGAGCTCTGTGGTGGCACTCATGTGAGGTCAACAGGAGAAATTGGCACATTCTTGATAACCAGCGAAAGCAGCATTGGCACAGGACTGCATCGTATTGAAGCGCTAACGGGAAGAAAAGCTGAATCTCTAATTGAATCTCGCTTAACTGCTTTGCAGAGCGTAGCCAAAGAAGTAGAAGGCTCGCTCGAAGAGGTTCCTAGCAAGGTGAAAGCTCTCATCGGCGAGCTGGAAGCAGAGCGTAAAAGAGTGCTTTCGCTGGAAAGGGAGTTATCGCGCAGAATAGCCGAGGATTTGCCTGGGCAAGCCGAGCAGGTGAGTGGTGTGACGGTTCTGGCTGCCAAGGTGCCAGCATTGACCATGCCTATCCTCAGGGAAATGGGCGATATATTGCGAGACAGGCTAAAGAGCGCCATAGTAGTTTTGGCTACAGCCTATAATGGCAAGCCAAATTTTTTAGCCATGGTGACTCCTGACCTGATAGCCAGGGGATTTCATGCCGGCGATATTGTTAATCAAGTAGCTAAGGTTACCGGTGGGGGTGGTGGTGGCAAGGCGGCTATGGCTCAAGCCGGCGGAAAAGATGCCGCCAAGATTGACGAAGCCCTGAAATTAGTCAAAAGTGTCGTTGCCAGCCAAATCTCCTGAGGTTGTTTGATTTTGTCACCCTGACCCTGAGTGAAACGAAGGGGAAGGGTCTAAGATTCTTCGCTTCGCTCAGAATAACAAGAGGCGAAGGGCTCGGAATCAAAAGTGAGGAGTAAATGCGCAGCTTAGGGCTAGATGTCGGAGATAAGAGAACCGGGGTTGCCATAAGCGACCCCCAGGGGATTTTAGCGACCCCTTTAACCGTGCTCGCCAGTAAAGACGAAGATGCCCTTATAAATGCGATCCTCAAGCTTGTGGAACAGTATAAGGCAGAGCGCATTGTAGTTGGCTTGCCTCGCCGCTTAAACGGCGAGATTGGGGAGCAAGCTAGTAAGGTAACGACCTTCACCGACAAATTGTCATGGCGAGCGCAGCAAAGTAATCTCAACCAGATTGATGTACAACTATGGGATGAACGACTCTCTACCAAAGCTGCTGAGCGCTTGAGGACGGAGGCTTATGGCCGGGGAAGTAAACTGCGCTCCAGGGCAAAAAGAGGAGCCAAAAATCACAGCTTTTCAGCTAAAGCTGAAGTAGATGCCATGGCAGCAGCCTTTATTCTCCAGGGTTTTCTGGATAGCCACCGCCCTGACCAATAGCGAAGGATGTTAAATGATGTCGAGATACATAGGCCTCATCGGTTATCCCCTTAAGCATTCTATCTCTCCTTATTTCCAGCAGGTCGCTCTGGATTACTATCGCCTTGATATTCGCTATGAGGCTTGGGAGACAGACCCAGCTCAACTTCCAGACATAGTGAATGGTTTAAGAAAACCTCAAAATGTTGGCGCTAACGTAACCGTTCCCTATAAAGAGGCAGTCTTACCTTTATTAGATGAAGTTGATGATCTGGCAAGTTCGATCGGTGCTGTTAATACTATAGTCAAAAAGGGTGATAAGCTTGTGGGTTTTAATACCGACGCCTATGGTTTTATCGAGGCGCTATACAAGGAAGGGCACTTTGACCCTAAAGAAAAGCGGGCGGTCATCCTAGGTGCTGGTGGGGTAGCTAGGGCAGTGTGTTTTATTCTGGTGCAAAGGAAGGTAGCCTCACTGGCTATTACTGATGGTATCTTTGAGCGAGCCAAGGCATTGACCGAAAATTTGGTGAGGTATATTAAAGGAGCTCCGCTAAGCTCAAAGGATTTGGAGCCCGACATCACTGCTTTTCAGTGGCAGAGCCTAAGCTCAGCCAAAACTCTTGACCACTGCGATTTAATAGTCCATTGCACTACCATAGGAATGAAGGACGGTTCTCAAGAAGGACAATCACCTTTGAGCCTCGAAGTGATCCCTAGGAATGTCTTGGTTTATGACGTGGTATATAATCCCTGGCTAACACCCTTGTTAAGGCTAGCCCAAAAAGCCGGAGCTAATATACTTGGTGGCCTACCTATGCTAGTATATCAGGGAGCGGCTTCCTTCAAGCTCTGGACAGGATGGGAAGCCCCGGTTGATATAATGTTCAATAAGGCTAAAGAAGTACTGGTAGGAGGAAAGGGGTGAAAAAAAGGGCCATCATTATCAGCGTGTGCGTATTAGCATTGCTTGCGGCAATACTAATTCCACTTATCTTAATTCCCAGGCCGGCAGTAGCTAAAATTGCTGTAATCTCGCTCAGTGGGACTATAACCACCGGGGACTCTTCATTGTTCTCCAGTTCGACCATTACCCCAGGGTTGGTGAGAGATTATTTAACGAGAGCCGAGGAAGATAAGGCAGTCAAGGCAATTGTTTTCCGTATAGAGAGCTCTGGCGGTGAGATAGAGCCCTGCCAGGAAATCCTGTTGGAGATAGAAAGAGCTAAGGAGACAAAAACCATTGTGGGGAGCATGGGGAGCATGGCTGCTTCAGGCGGCTACTATATCTCAACCCAAGCGGATAAGATTGTTGCCCTTCCTACTACAATGACGGGGAGCATCGGGGTCATCTCTTACGCAATGAACGTCAAGGGACTCTTGGAGAAGCTGGGTATCCAGATAGAAACCTTCAAGGGCGGCAAGTATAAGGACATGTATTGGGGATTGAGAGAGCTAACTCCGGAAGAAGTGGAAATCATGCAGCAAATGATCGATGAGTATTACGAGCACTTTATCAATGTGGTGGCTGAAGGGAGGGGGCTAAGCAAGGAAGAAGTCAGAAATTTGGCTACGGGACAACTTTACAGTGGTACCAAAGCCAAAGAATTGGGCCTGGTTGATGAGCTAGGTGATCTGGATACAGCTATAAATTTGGCAGCAGAACTGGCTGGCATCAAAGCTCCAATAGTGGAGTATTATCAACCACCTAGACTAACATTATGGTCGCTGTTGGGACTCGTCAATGCTATACAGGTGAGGTTATCGGGATTGAGCGCCCAAGATATGATTTTGTTGGAAATCTTAAACCATAACTATAGGCAACCTCTATTTCTATATCAAAGCTAATTCCACCCACGAAAATCTTGCGATTTTCGTGGGAACCCGGTTAAATTTATGGGGGTTAATTTAATGGGACAATTTCGCTTTCTTACTGGTGGAGAATCCCACGGAAAGGAGTTGGTAGCCATAGTGGAAGGGATGGTAGCTGCCCTTCCCCTAGAAGAGGGGTATATCAATAAGGAACTCAAGCGCCGCCAGCAGGGCTACGGGCGTGGTCCCCGCATGAAGATTGAAGAGGATAAGGCGGAAATTATGGCCGGTGTTCGCTACGGGCTCACTACCGGTAGCCCCATCGCTCTCTTGATCACCAATCGAGATTGGCCAAACTGGCAGGAACAGTTAAGCATTTCTCCAGTAGAGAAAGAAGTCGAGCCTGTAACCTGTCCCCGACCCGGACATGCCGACCTGGCCGGAGTGACTAAATATGGTCTCAAAGATATCAGGCCGATTATGGAAAGAGCCAGTGCCCGGGAAACAGCCGCCAGAGTAGCTGTCGGAGCTATAGCCCGAAGATTCCTAGAGGAGTTGGGCCTTGCTATTCACAGCCACACTGTGGCAATTGGGCGACATCATTGGGAACAAGGCGAAGCAAGCTCGATAGATTGGCAGCAAGTAGAAGCCTCTCCAGTCCGTTGTGCCCATGCCAAACTAGAAAAAGCGATGATAGCAGCCATTGATGAGGCTAAAACTAATGGGGATACGTTGGGGGGCATTTTTGAAGTGCTTGCTACCGGTGTCCCCATCGGCCTGGGCAGCCACGTTAGCTGGGATCGCCGTCTCGATGGCCGGATTGCCCAAGCGATAATGAGCATCAATGCCGTGAAAGGGGTGGACATCGGAGCAGGATTTGCTTTAGCCGAGCTTAAAGGCTCACAGGCTCACGACATTATAGAACCTGGTCCACGCAGCAAAACGAAGGGTCTCCCCTGGCGACGTGCCACTAACCGTGCCGGTGGCATAGAAGGTGGCATAACCAATGGCAAGGACGTAATAGTCAGGGCAGTAGTCAAACCTATTGCTACCTTGGCTAGTCCTTTACCTTCCGTAGACCTTCGCAGTGGGAAGGTAGCGAAAGCTCACTACGAGCGCAGCGATGTTTGTGTTGTGCCAGCCGCTGGGGTAATCGCCGAAGCCATGTTAGCCATTGTTTTGGCGGATGCTTGCCTGGAGAAATTCGGCGGCGATAACTTAAAAGAAACCTTCGCAAATTATCGTAATTATCTACGCAATATATCTTGATTGAGCAACTATTATCACAGGACAAACGAGGCAGTATTAGCGGAAGCGAAGAACTGCCAACAGAAGTCTCTAAAGAGGATAATCCTGGAGAAAGGGATTCCCTCGGCGCTCATCACCGATAGTGGTGGGTGATCCGTGACCGGGATAGACAATGGTTTCATCAGGCAAAACCATAAGCTTGTCATAGATGCTCTTCATCAGACGTTCGTGACTGCAACCGGGAAAGTCGGTCCTGCCAATACCAAAATTAAATAGAGTATCACCGCTAAAGACTACTCCATGCCCTGCAAGAGAGATCCCACCGGAACTATGTCCCGGGGTATAGAGGACTTCAAAGTGTAAGTCGCCTATATCTATGCGGTCACCGTCCTTGAGTAACCTATCAGGCTTAGGGGGTGACCTAAAAGGGGAGAGACCGATCGATGTTAGCATACGCATAGGCGCGGTAAGCAATAATCCCTTCTCTGACTCATGAATGGCAAACTGGGCATTAGTCTTTTCTTGAACCTCGCGAAGGGCACCAACATGGTCCATATGGGCATGGGTTATCACGATTAAGGATATGGATAATCCCGTTTGCTGCACCGTTCTCAAAATAGTCCCAGCTTCAGCACCGGGGTCAATAATCATCCCTTGCTTAGTTGAAGATGAACCAACGACGTAGCAGTTGGTAGCAAAAGGACCAACCACTAGCATTTTTACAATCATTGCTCCTCTCCTTGGAAAATCTCACCGTGGAATCCATAGAATAGTAGCATAACTTACGCTGGCAAAAAAATCGCTGGTAAATGAAGCGGTTTAGCAAGCTGAGTCGTCATTGCGAGCCCTTCGCTTCCTGTCATTCTTCGCCCCGACGAGTCGGTGTGATACGAAGTCGCTGTCTCAGTCTAGGTCTTTTATCCTCTCCTCTGCAGCATCAAAGGTCTTGACCCGGCCGGTCTTGATGTCCTCGCTAGTTTCTCTTTCCGCTTCTTGCCATTTGAAATCCTGTAGTTTATAGTTTTCAAGTAAAGGGTAAGCAAGTCTGAATTTAGTTATCAAGAAAAGCATCACTAAGGAGGCAGCAAGATGCAGAAACACGTACCAACATACGATGAAGCACTGTCACTTTTTAAGGAATTTAACCAAAGTGAGAGCTTATTGAAACACGCTTATTGCGTCGAGGGGGTGATGCGCTACATGGCACGCAAGGCAGGTGAGGATGAGGAGAAATGGGGCGTCGTTGGACTAATGCATGACCTGGACTACGAACGTTTCCCGGATCAGCATTGTCGCAAAGCGCAGGAGATACTGGAGGAACGGGGTTGGCCTGAGGAATACATAAGAGCGATTGTGTCTCACGGCTGGGTTATATGCAATGACGTTGAGCCGCAAAGCAAGATGGAGAAGACATTGTATGCCATTGACGAGCTAACCGGGCTCATCACAGCAGTAGCCCTAGTCCGGCCGTCAAGGAGTGTGGCAGACCTGGAAGCCAGGTCGGTGATGAAGAAATGGAAGGACAAGGCATTTGCTGCTGGTGTGAACCGCTCCTTGATTGAAAAAGGGGCAGCAATGCTCGGGGTGGAGCTAACAGAGCTGGTTGCTGACGCCATTATGGGAATGCGCCAAGTGGCTGACAGAATAGTACTGTAGTGAGCGAATCCCCGTTTATATTATAGGGGAACTGTTTTGATGCCTTTGTCTGTTAGCGTATCTACTACATATCTACAGCGGCAGTCGACGTGATAGTCACTAGTCCCGAAGGCAAGAGAAGCTACATCTGCCCCAGAACAGAGCCAATAAAATCTCTTTTCCCACGGACAAAATCATTTACCGCCATCTCACGCCTTCCTTCTAACTGAACCTGGCAAAGCCCTAAAATACCACGCCTAGTTACTACCCCGATTCCGGGTGGCTCTGTCAAGGCGATTACTTCCCCTATCTCCCCCTTTGCTACGTCGCCAAAAGGAATAGTTTTCTGAATTTTTAGCCGCTTTCCCTGATACCAAGTATAGCAGCTTGGCCAGGGATTGTACGCCCTTACCCTCCTCCAGAGCTCAACCGCGGAAAGGTGCCAATCAATCTCGGCATCCTTACTAGTTATCAACTTACTATAAGTAGCCCGAGACTCATCTTGCGCTTGCGGTCTGAGTTCGCCCCCAAGCCATTTGGGTAAGGTCTCCAGCAAAAGCTTGGCTCCCACATCAGCCAGCTTGGAGCCAAGCGAGCCGGTGGTATCCATGAATGAAATCCCCACTTTCTCCTGAGCTAAAATCGGCCCGGTATCCATCCCAGCATCCATTAACATTATGGTAACGCCAGTGAGTTCGTCTCCGCAGAGAATTGTATTAGCGATTGGAGACGGACCTCTGTGCCGCGGCAATAAGGAAGGATGAACGTTAAGACAGCCAAATTTGGGCAATGAAAGCACTTCCTGAGGAAGAATAGAACCGAAGGCTGCCACAATTATTAACTCGGGGTGAAAGCTGGCCAGCTTCTCCACCACCTCGCTTGATTTAAAAGTCTCGGGTTGAATAACTGGTACTTGTCGCTCCAGAGCCAGCTTTTTCACTAGCGGAAAAACAACCGGGCGCCCCCTGCCAGCCGGCTTATCAGGCTGAGTATACACAGCAAGCACTTGATAGGGACCCTGAAGCAAAAACTCCAATACGGTCACAGCAAATTGCGGAGTGCCCATAAAAATAGTGCGCACTTTCATAGCAAAGCTATTTTTTATTATTTTTTTAATTATGTCAAACATTGCCTAGCGAAGGTTTGAGAAAACTTGATATTCTATAAGTGGTAAGCTCTTAAATTCTTAACCACTCCTTAATACTCCTTTTTCAGCTATCTTTGTGGCTGAGTTTTGTTGGGAATGGGGACAGATTGGAATCAGCGAAAAATATTTGGCAGAGTGCCCTCGGCAAGCTGCAAATTCAGGTTAGCAAGGCAAATTATACTACCTGGCTTAGCAATAGCCAGGGCCTAAGCTGCCATGATAATTTATTTGTCATCGGTGTTCCTAACGTTTTTGTCGCCGAATGGCTATCCAAACGCCTTTATCCTCTGGTAAGGAAGACCTTAGTTGGTATTATGGGTAAGGATGTCGACGTCCAGTTCGAGATCCACAATCCCGAACAACCCCGACTTGTCGGGGTCAGTCCTTTAGCTACTCAAACCGATGGCGGGACAAGCAGCAAAGCTACGCAGTATAGATTTAATCCCAAGTATACCTTTGATAACTTTGTTGTCAGCGACTCTAATCGTTTAGCTTACGCTGCCGCTGTAGAAGTAGCTGAGAATCCCGGAAGCAGTTATAACCCTCTTTTCATTCACAGCAGCACCGGGCAAGGTAAAACTCATTTACTACATGCTATCGGGCATTTAACGACAAACAATGGGCTGCAAGCGGCCTATATTACTGCGGAACAATTCGCCAATGAATTTGTATTAGCTGTGAGAGAAAACCAAGTTGACAAGTTCCGCAGCAAATTCAGAAATATCCATATCTTTCTATTCGACGATGTCCATTTCCTTATCGATAAAAAACAAACCTTACAATGTTTCTTCAACACCTTCAACGAGCTATACAGCAATAACCGGCAAATTGTCATCACCGCTGACTGTGCTCCCCAAGACATGCAGCCACTTAGCAACAAGCTCAAATCACGCTTTGAAGAAGGCCTTGTTGTTGACTTACAACCACCCGACTTTGAAACACGCCTGAATATCCTACGGGCTAAAGCAGAAACAACGATGACCTCAGAACTCGAAGGGGTACTGCCTATTGTCGCGGAGAAAGTATGCGAGAATGTCCGCCAGCTTGAAGGTGCTTTAGTATATCTAACTGCCCAAGCTAAATTAAGTGGAACCAATATCACTCCCGAAACAATCAACAAGTTATTAACAAGCATAACCTGTAAACAAGACATAAAGCTGCTCTTACGGATAGTAGCGGACTATTTCAGCATTTCAGCAGAAGAGCTAATTAGCAAGAAAAGAGATAGAAAAACCACTCTGGCACGACACGTGGCCATCTATCTTATGCGCGAAGAATACAACTGCTCTTTAACTGAAATCGGTAAAGAGTTAGGTGGCAGAAACCATGCCACAATTCTTCATGGCTACAAAAAAATAGCTACCGAATTGAGTATTAGTCCTACCCTTTCTAATCAGATCGCAGAAATCAAAGAGCAACTTAATTCACAGAAAGGGCATAAAAGGGCATACCAAACTTTGTAGAATTACTAATAATTTGTGGATAAATTGTTGCTTATCCTGCCCTCTGCGCTCCAATCTCCCACCTGTTTATTTACCACTTAACAATGTTGTTTATAGTAATTAGTATTAACTTACTAATATAATTTTGTATATTCGATTATTAACTTATGGTCTATAAACGAGACATTATAGTCAATGGTGGCTGTGGTGGGGACGGGTGTGTCAGTTTTCGGAAGGAGAAGCATGTTCCGTTCGGTGGGCCGGATGGGGGAGATGGTGGAGGCGGTGGGAATGTGGTTGTTGTGGCTAATCACAACTTAGTGGACTTAAGCTTGATGGGGCGGAAGAAGGAATTTGTGGCTGAAAATGGCCGTCGAGGGGGTGGTGGGCGGAAGCGTGGCAAGAAAGGCCAGGATTTAGCTATTTCAGTGCCTGTGGGTACAATGGTTTTCACTAAAGCTGATTTGGGGGAGGAGATACTTCTGGCGGACTTGAGAACTCCCGGGCAAAAGGTTTTGGTAGCTAAGGGAGGTCGGGGAGGACTGGGTAATGCCCGTTTTGCTACAGCGGTAAATCAAGCTCCTGAGATAGCTAGTAAGGGTGCACCAGGAGAAGAAAGGTATATCATCCTCGAGGTGAAACTCATTACCGATATCTGTATTGTTGGTCAACCAAACTCGGGAAAATCCACTTTGTTATCTGCGATATCCAGAGCCAAACCCGAAATTGCCGATTACCCCTTTACCACCCGCCAGCCAATTTTAGGAGTTATGCCGGACGACAGGAGAGACTTTATTGTTGCCGAGATTCCCGGCCTTGTTGAAGGTGCTCATCTTGGCAAAGGATTGGGAAATGAGTTTTTGCGCCATGCGGAAAGAACCAAGCTGCTGATTTATTTATTGGATGGCAGTTCGCCGACCGTTATCGATGACCTCAGTACATTGGATAAAGAGATAGCCTTATACAAAGGCTTATCACACAAGCCAAAAATCGTGGCGGTAAATAAGATAGATTTGCCTGAGGCTCAAGCTCGTTTGCCTGAAGTGAAGCAGTGCTTTGCCAAGCTTGGAGTGCCTGTCTTTTACATCTCTGCAGTGAGCAGTCAAGCTGTGTTAGAATTGACCAGGAAAGCCAGGGAAATGGTGGAGCAGGCGAGTCGGGATGAGGAAATGATTTCTCCGGCACAAATAGCGATATTTCATCCCAAGCCGAGAAAATAAAGAAGTGAATATAGGCGTTCTTGGTGGTACATTTGACCCTATCCATATAGGTCACCTTGTTGTCGCTGAAGAAGCAAGAATAAAATTAGGATTGAGGGAGGTTCTTTTCGTGCCTGCTGGGCAGCCTTGGCTTAAGCGAGACCGTAATATTACCCCGGCAGTTCACAGAGTAGAGATGGTGCGCCGTGCCATAGCCGACAACCCGTATTTTAAGCTTGGTACTCTCGAAGTAAAGCGCGCCGGTCCCTCTTACACCGTGGATACCCTGACAATGCTACGAAAGCAGCTAGGCAGTGAAGCAAGTCTGTTCTTCATCCTGGGGCGTGATACCTTAGCCGAGTTGCCTTTATGGAAGGAACCGGAGAAATTAGTTCAATTATGCCGGCTAGTGGTTGCCCCGAGATTAGGCTCAAAAGATTTGAAACACTTAGGAACAGCAATACCCGGACTGCTGGACAAAGTTATTCAGCTTGATATGCCTGTAATTGGGATTAGCTCTTCAGAAATTCGCCAGCGTATAGCGCAAGGGCTGCCCATTCGTTACCTGGTGCCCGCTGAGGTAGAAAAGTATATAGCAGAATACAAGATATATCAGCCATCTACTAGATAACTAAAGACTAAGTTCACTCACCGAACTACGTTAGTTCGGATGCGCCATTATCGAGATTCACTAGCGAATTCTCCCCATAGCAAAACCCCCTTGGGTTCAGGAAGCCCAATGGCTAAATATCGAGGTTTCTCACGCTTTGAGCATGGGCCAGGATGAATCTTTTGCGAGGCAAAACTTCGTCGCCCATTAGCATACGAAAAGCCTGGTCAGCGGCTATGGCGTCCTCTACCTGTACTTTGAGCAGGGTTCTGTTAGCGGGATTCATGGTTGTCTCCCATAGTTGTACGGGAGTCATCTCCCCCAGCCCTTTATACCTCTGAATCTCTACTTTGTCTTCTTTTAGTCCTTTAAGTCGTTGCTCCTTTTCTTGTTCGGAGTAAAGCCAGAACTCCTGTTTACCGGACTTGAGGCGGTAAAGGGGTGGTTGGGCAATGTAGAGATAGCCCTGGTTAATTAACTCTGTCATATGGCGGTAAAAGAAGGTGAGGAGCAAAGTACGAATGTGCGAGCCATCGACATCGGCATCAGTCATGATGATTATTCTGTGGTAGCGAAGTTTAGAGCTATCAAATAGTTCGCCAGCACTGGCTTTTAGCGCTGTGACAATGGCCCTGAGCTCTTCATGTTCTAGAATCTTATCTTTGGCAGCCTTTTCTACATTTAGTATTTTGCCTCTCAGAGGGAGAATGGCTTGAAAACGGCGGTCTCGCCCTTGTTTAGCTGAACCGCCGGCTGAGTCACCTTCAACCAGGTAAATCTCGCATTTGGCTGGCTCTTTCTCGGAGCAATCGGCTAGTTTCCCGGGCAAGGTTGATGTTTCGAATCCAGTCTTCTTTAAAACGAGGTCACGAGCTTTACGTGCCGCCTCTCTGGCTCTGGCGGCGGTGAGACACTTCTCTATAATTGCCTTGGCCTCGTTGGGGTGTTGCTCTAGGTACAGGGACAGACTATTGGCTACGGCAGATTCAACCTCACTTTTTACTTCGGGATTTCCCAACCTGGCCTTAGTTTGCCCCTCAAATTGGGGCTGAGGCAGTTTTACGCTGATGATGGCCACTGCACCTTCGCGCACATCTTCCCCGGTTAAGTTGGGGTCAGTATCCTTTAAAAATTTCGCATTCCGGGCGTAATCGTTGAAAACTCGGGTTAACGCCGAACGAAAGCCGGTAAGGTGGCTGCCTCCATCTCTAGTATTGACACAGTTGGCAAAGGAGAGAGTGGATTCGGTGAAGCTATCGTTATATTGTAGAGCTGCTTCTATTACAGTGCTATCTATCATAGTGGAGATATAAATAGGGTAAGGGTGAATAACAACTCTATTTCTATTCAGGCGACGAATAAAGCTAGCTATTCCCCCATCGAAGTAGAACGCTTTCTCTTGATTGGCTCTCTCGTCTTTGATAGCTATTTCTACCCCTTTATTCAGGTAAGCCAGTTCCCTTAATCGCTGGCAAGCCATGTCGAAATCGTAGTCAATGCTCTCGAAGATTTCCTTATCAGCAAGGAAGGAAATTGAAGTGCCTGTGTTCTGGGCGTCTCCAATGATTTCTACTTCGCCTTGTGGAATCCCTTGTTGATATTCCTGGCGGTAGAGTTTTCCCTGGCGTTTAACCTCAGCTTTGAGCCAGGAAGACAAGGCATTTACCACGGAAGCACCAACGCCGTGGAGTCCACTGGATACACCATAGACATGATTGCTGAACTTGGCTCCGGCGTGCAGGCGAGTTAACACTGCCTCCAGGGCTGTGATATCTTGTCCCGGGATATTTTCGGTAGGGATACCCCGTCCATTATCAATTACTGTGACGCTGTTATCTTCATGGACTGTTACTTCGATATGGTCGCAGCAGCCAGCCATGGCTTCGTCTATGCTGTTATACACTATCTCGTAGAGGATTTGGTGTAATCCGTATTTATCGGTGCCGCCAATATACATACCTGGGCGTAAGCGTACGGCCTTAAGTTCATCTAAAATCTGGATATCTTTGGCGGTATATTCCGAGCTTGGGCGGTTGTTTAGGTCATTTTGAGACATAGGTAGTTTGTCCCCGAGTGCATTTGCTGAAGTGTGAAATTAGACTAAGAGAGGGAAAATTTAAGTTTCCCTTAGAGGTCAATAGCATAATATATTATATCACATTTTGAGCTGTTTGAGAAATCTGGCTATTTTCGCTAACGGAATTGTTTTCTGTTCTCCGCTTCTCATGTCCCTCAACATCACATTTCGCTGGCTGATCTCTTGTTCGCCGAGGATAAGGGCGTGGGCAATGCCCAAGGAATTAGCTTGTCTCATCTGCCCTCTCAGGCTCTTATCACCTGTAGCCATGATAACAGCAATGCCAGCTTTACGTAGCTCCGAGGCAATCTTCATCGCCTCAATCTTGGCTTCTTCTTCCAAGTAGGCGATGAAAGCATCAGGCTTGGGCAATGCCGGAATATCTAATTTCTGTTTCTTTACATTCAATATTATTCTTTCCAGCCCGGCCGCAAAGCCCACCGCCGGAGTTGGTTTTCCTCCTAATTCCTCGATGAGGTTATCATAGCGACCACCTCCGCCAAGCGTACTTTGACCTCCTTTATCTCGAGGTTCAACCTCGAACACTGTCCTGGTGTAATAATCCAGGCCACGGACCAATCTAGGATTCAATTGAAAGGGGATGCTCATTGCCCCTAAATATTTTTGAACGCTTTGGAAGTGGAGTTGGCATTCAGAGCATAGATAATCGGTAATTTTCGGTGCGGTTTTAGCTATCTCCTGGCAAGAGGGTTTCTTGCAGTCAAGCAGGCGTAGCGGGTTCTTGACCAGTCTGGCTTTGCAATCGGGGCAAAGATGGTCTGTATAACCTGAATAATGCTGCTTCAGTACTTCTAAATACCCGGGGCGGCAAAGTTTACAGCCGATGCTATTGAGGTGAATAGTAAATCGAGAGAGCCCTAGCGAATAAAAGAATTGTCGGGCCATTTCAATTACTTCAGCATCGAGGGCGGGATCGGCCTCCCCTAAAGCCTCAAAGCCAAATTGGTGATGCTGGCGGTACCTCCCAGATTGAGGGCGCTCATATCTAAAGGCCGGTCCAATGTAATAAAGCTTCACGGGTTGAGGTAAGTTAAATAATCCATGCTCTAGATAAGCTCGGCAAACTGGCGCTGTTCCCTCTGCCCTTAAAGCCAATTCTTGTCCACCTTTATCTTCGAAGATATACATTTCCTTGTCGACGATATCTGTCCCCCCAGCCACAGTTTTAGTGAAAATCTGGGCATCTTCGAATACCGGCGTGCTCAATGGTTGGTAACCATAGAGCTGGCATAAGGAAGTAGCCTTTTCCTCTACGTATTTCCAGTAGGCATGCTCTTGTGGCAGGATGTCGAATGTTCCCCGAGGTGCTTTATGCACAGAAATCCTCCTTCTCTATCTTTTAGTTTACCATATTGTAACTATCCAGCCTGCTCTTGTCATCCTGAGCCCTTCGCTACCTGTCATTCTGAGCCCCGACTTATCGGGGTGAAGAATCTAACTCCGCTCAGGCTTGTCCTGAGCGAAGTCGAAGGAGTAAATCCGCGAAGGATCTTCGATATTCTTCGGTCGCTATGCTCCCTCAGAATGACATTTGTAAGCACTCTCCTAAATATCTTGGCTATAATTTGCGTTACTTTTGCTATTGCAGTATTATGAATTAGATGGAAGGTAATACACTTATAGAACAGGCTAGCACTTATCTGCCTGATGATAAGGTAGCTCTGGTTAAAGCAGCTTACGAATTCGCTGCGAGAGCTCATCAGGGGCAAGTGCGTAAAACAGGAGAGCCTTATTTAGAACATCCTTTAAATACAGCTATGATTTTGGCTGAGTTGCACCTTGATGCCGAAACCTTAGCTGCAGCCTTGTTGCACGATGTCCCTGAGGATTGTGGTGTCTCATTAGACGAGATCGAGGCCAACTTTGGTTTACAAGTGGTTAAACTTGTTGATGGAGTTACGAAGCTGAACAAGCTTGCCAGTCGAGCTCGAACGGGAGAAACAGAATCTAAGGTTCAGGCGGAAAACTTACGCAAAATGCTCCTGGCTACGGCTGAAGACCTACGGGTGGTTCTTATCAAATTGGCAGACAGGTTACATAACATGCGTACACTAGGGGCTTTACCCGTAGAGAAACGGCGTGCTATCGCTCAAGAGACCCTGGAGATATATGCTCCCTTGGCGCACCGTTTAGGTTACAGGGAGGCAAAATGGCAATTAGAGGATTTAGCTTTTCGCTATCTGAAGCCACGTGTATACCATCGGATTGCTCATTTAGTGGCTGGGAAGCGGGCTGAGAGGGAAGGCTTCATAACTGAGGTTAGTCAGATATTAGGCCAGGAATTAGATAAGGCCGATGTAAAAGCTAAGGTTTCTGGCCGCCCAAAACATATTTACAGCATATATCGGAAGATGGAGAAGTATGGGGCGCAGGGTAAGAATTTTGGGGATATCCATGACCTTTTTGCCTTACGTGTGTTGGTGGACTCGGTTTCAGATTGTTATAAAGCATTAGGTGTAATTCATAATTTTTGGCGTCCTACACCTGAAGAGTTCAATGATTTTATTGCTAATCCCAAGGGTAATGGCTATCAAGCTTTGCATACTACGGTAATGTGTCAGGGTACAACACCGCTAGAGATACAAATTCGGTCCTATGATATGCATCAGGTCGACGAATATGGGGTGGCTGCTCACTGGCTCTATAAAGAAGGGAAAGTAGGTGAGCAATTTAAGGATGAAGTAGCTTGGCTGCGGCAGCTTGGTGATTGGAGGGAGGAGCTTGATAGTGAAGAATTTCTGGAATCTGTTAAAACCGATGTTCTCGTGGATCGAGTGTTTGTCTATACCCCTAAGGGGGAGATAAAAGAGTTGCCCAGGGGCGCTACTCCTCTAGATTTCGCCTTTCGAATTCATACAGACTTGGGCTATAGATGTATTGGAGCGAAAGTGAATGGCAGGCTGGAACCCTTAAGTTATGCTCTTAGGAATGGCGATGTGGTGGAGATTATGGCCAGCAAAGTAGATAAAGGCCCGAGTCTGGACTGGCTTAATCCCGAGCTTGGCTATGTTAAGACGTCTCACGCGCGAAACAAGGTTCGGCAATGGTTTGCAAAGCAGGAACGAAATCAATGTATTGAAACTGGCAAGCAAATTTGGGATAAGGAGCTTAAGAGGTTAGGCATCGGTTTGCCCAGTGTTGACAAGGTAGCGCGTCTACTTGACTATGACGACGCAGATGACCTTTATGCCGCCTTGGGCAGTGGCAGCATCAATTCTTCTCAGATAATGCTTAAATTAAGTGGAGAGTTGGAGCCAACTGAAGAGGGGGTTGAAGTTCTGCCTCCGCGGAAGATCAGCCCTGTGAGTATTAATGTATTGGGTGTGGGGGACTTACTTACTCGTTTGGCTAATTGCTGTCATCCCTTGCCTGGGGATAAGATTATTGGGTATATTACTCAAGGCCGTGGTATCACTGTCCACCGGAGGGATTGCCTTAATATTATCCATGAAGAAGAGAAAGAAAGGTTGATCAAGGTAGAATGGGGTGATGTGGCGCAGGTTTACCCCGTGATGATTCAGGTTGATGCTTGGGATAGAGTTGGCCTTGTTCGGGATATTAGTGCTATTATAGCCGAGGAGGGGGTAAATCTTAGCGAGGTAAGCATGAGCAACCACCATGATGATAGTATTACACTGTTTTTTGCCTTAGAGGTGAAAAGTGTTGCTCAGCTAAGCAAAATAATGTCTAGAATTTATTCAGTGTGGAACGTAGTAAGTGTAACGAGAAAGGGGGAAATAAGTGTCAGCTAGTAAGCAAGAGAACACTAGTCAGCAAGGGAACACTGGTAAGCAAGGGAACGCTACTAAGCAAGGTAACAAAGTAGCCAGGACAGCAGAGAGGAAACGGTTACGGAATCGCTTAGCGCGCAGTAGGGTTAAGACATATATGGTTCAAGCGAAAAGTTCAGCTGATGCCGGGGAGGAATCGGCGTATCAGAAAACAATGCTGGCTATAAGCAGTATAGATAAGGCAGTGGGCAAAAGGGTTATTCATAGAAATAAAGGCGCCAGACTCAAGTCTCGATTAATGAAAAATTTAAATAAGAAGCAGCGAGCAATTAGTTGATAACCGATGGCCATTAAGTCGCTTTCGCCAAAGCAGGAACGAATTATCAACTTTGTCACCGAATTTTTGGATGATAAAGGTTATCCTCCTACTATTAGAGATATTGCTGCTGGATGTGGGATAAGCTCTACCTCGGTGGTAACTTATAACCTGAACAAATTGGAACAAGCCGGATATATTCGCCGCCACAGTGACATCTCTCGGGGAATTAAGTTCTTGGCTCCACAGCAAAAAGGAAGGAAACTTGTTTATATTCCCATAGTGGGGGTAATAGCTGCTGGCGAGCCTATTCCTGTGCCTGACACAGGAAATATTATTTCTAATGAGAGTTTGGAAGTCAGTAAGGAATTAGTTCGCGGCAAGCAAGATATTTATGCCCTTCGAGTGAAAGGCGACTCCATGCAGGATGCTTTGATAGGAGACGGGGACATAGTTTTAATGGACCATGTGAGCAGTGCTGAGAATGGCGATATGGTGGCGGTCTGGCTTAAAGAACAGCAAGAGGTCACACTTAAAAGGTTTTTCGCTGAGCCAAATCGCATCCGCCTGGAGCCAGCCAATAGGCGAATGAAACCCATTTATACTAATCCCGATAATGTTGAGATCCAGGGGAAGGTGGTGGCTGTGATACGGCGTATATCATGACTAGAAGCACTAAGCACTAATATCTAAATCCTAAACATTTAGGATTTAGGATTTTGAAATTGTTTAGAGATTAGAGTTTAGAATTTAGGATTTAACGTAGTGCAATGTTGTCCCAATTCCAAGCGGTAGGGCAAGCTCTCTTTACTCAAGGATTGGTTTCCCCCCAGGGAGGTAATCTCAGCATCAAGCTTGGAGAGCACCTGCTTATTACCCATCGGGGCAGCGCTTTAGGCTCCATTCAGGAAGGGGATTTGGTGGAGACGGGAATAAGTAAGAACAATCGGGCTACACCCCTAGCTTCAACCGAGTTGGCAGTGCATCGCTGTATATATAAGAACACCTCGGCATTGGCAGTGGTTCACGCTCATCCACCTTACGCTGTTGCCTTGTCCTTCACGGAGAAGGAAATTGTGCCCCCCGATGTAGAAGGGCGGGCTTTGTTGTCTAAGGTGCCTATCTTATGTACAGGGATGGAGTGGAAGCCGGGAGAACTTGCCGATGAGATAGCCAGGCTACTAAGTGAGTATAGGGTGGTTTTAGTGCGGGGTCATGGAAGTTTTGCTGCCAGTCAGTTGTTAGAGGAAGCCTATTACTATACTACTGTCTTGGAGCAGAGTTGCCGCCTCCTCTACCTGCTTAAGGCTTTACAGGTAAATCTGGGATAACTCCCGTTTAAGAAATCCTGTCCTGAGCCTGTCCTGTCCTGAGCCTGTCGAAGGATCGACTATACCTTTACTGGCTTAGGGGAAACCAACTGATACCACTCAGAGTATTTAGGATTTCTTCCCAGCATCACTTCGGCAAATAGCTTTTGTAATTTGGCGGTCATTTTGCCAATCTTGCCCGTGCCTATAGGGCGATGGTCGATTTCCAATATGGGGGCTACGTTGGCGGCCGTCCCGGTAAAAAAGCATTCTTCAGCTAGATAAAGTTCACTTCTATCAACTTGCCTCTCAATTGTATCTATGTCTAACTCGTTTTTGGCTAATTTCATGACTGTGTCCCTGGTGATGCCTATGAGGAGGTTATCGGATGGCGCAGGAGTTATTAGTTTTCCTCCGAGAACGAGAAAGATATTCTCACCGCTGCCTTCGGAAACATGTCCGTCCTGAGTTAGCAATATTGCTTCATCAAAGCCATTTTCCCAGGCCTCGGTTTTAGCCAGAGCGCTGTTTACATAGATGCCACAAATCTTGCCCCGTGGTGGAATCATGGTATCATCCACGCGACGCCACGATGAGATGCAGCAGCGAACACCATTTTCTGTATCAAGGTACGGAGGGAGCGTGGTCACGACAATAAAGAAATCACTCTCCAGGTCGTGGAGACGAACTCCTACAGTTTCGGAGCTTTTATAGGCTAAAGGACGGATATATACGTCTTCATGGTAGCCACTTCTTTCCAAAAGTTCCTTGGTGAATTGACAAAGCTCATTAACGGAGTAGGGGAGATTCATTTTTAGGATGCGGCAGCCATCAAGCATGCGCCTATAGTGGTCTGGAACTCTGAAAATGCAAAATCTTTCCTGCTTGCTATCCCAGTTACCGCGGATGCCCTCGAAGCAAGCGGTGCCGTAGTGGAGGGCATGGGTTAGGATTCCGATTTTGGCTTCGGATAGTGGCATAAATTGTTTGTGGAAAAAGGCATAATCCGGCATGTTTCTCCTTTCTACTATAGGTAAAGGTAGTCAATTATACTTGGTGTGGTAAGCCAAAACAAGCCCCGTTCGCCATTCTAAGCCCTTGATTTATCAGGCGAGGATAAACCTCGCCACTACATTCATTTGTAGGGGCGGGGCTCGTCCCCGCCCACTTTTTGTCATTGCGAGCACCTGAAAGGTGCGTGGCAATCTCTATTGATTGAGTTGTCAATCTGAGCCGCAGGCGAAGAATCTCTCCTTACGATTCTCCCTCCCCTAGCGGGAGGAAGTGAGAGGGAGGGGGATTTCACCCTCACCTTAATCCTCTCCCGTTAAGGGAGAGGAAATGTGCGTCGCCACGATGGGGGTGTCACTCTGAGCCACCTCTCTTTTGTCATTGCGAGCCCGGAAGAGCAAAGATAGTAGTAATAACAAGAATACAGAATCCAGTAGCCAGTAGGGGAATCCTCTGAATTCTGACTACTGACTTCTGACTCCCGTCTACTAGTTTAAATATCGTCGCCTGTTTTTATCGCTGTCGGGCCGTATTTCTTGCGAATTTTGTCTACGGCTTGATCTAGGTGCCCGAACTTTGCGACCCTGGAATCAAACATCGGCAGTTGTTTCTCCTCGCCAACCAGGCTTGATACTCGAATACCTATGAGGCGTATTGGTTTTTCTTGTTTTGCCAGAGTTTTACTCAGCAACTGCTGCGCTGTGGCAAAAATAACTCGGGTAACGTCGCTAGCTTCTTGTAAGGTGACCTGGCGGGTGATTGTCTTAAAGTCGGCATACCTCAGCCTTATAGCTACACATTTTGCTCTTTTATTTTGGCTGCGCAACTCCTGGCAGACCTCCTGGCATAAATTGTGCAGGTTAGCATCAAGAAAATTGCGATCCAGGGTATCGCGGGCAAAAGTAAGCTGCTGGCTGATGGATTTAGCTTCACCTGGCGCCTCCACCTCTCGGTCATCTATCCCCCTGGCATAGCTATGAATCACGGCTCCAGTTGCTCCGAATCGTCCTTTTATCGTGTCTAAAGGAAAGCTGACTAATTCTCCTATTGTCGTTATTCCCATCTCTTTTAAGGGCTGCTCTGTTTTTTCGCCCACCCCCGGTAATTTGGCTATGGGGAGTGGATTGAGGAAAGCCTGCTCTTCCCCCGGGGCTATCTCCAGCAGCCCATCGGGCTTACACAGGGCTGAAGCAATTTTGGCCACCACTTTGCATGTTCCTATGCCCACGGAAGCTGTGAGCTTGAGCTCCTTATTTATTCTTTCTTTTATCGCCCGCGCCAGTTGACGGGGAGAGCCATAAGGTTCTGCACATCCAGTGACATCAAGGTAGGCTTCGTCAAGCCCTAAAGGTTCGATGTCAGGGGAGAAATCGGCAAGGATTTCCATAAATCTGTTTGAAGCATCTCTGTAGCGAGAGAAGTTAGCCCGTATAAGAATTGCCTGGGGACAGAGGCGGCGTGCCTTGGATAGCGGCATGCCAGCGTGGATGCCGAAAGGTCGCGCTTCATAGGAAGCCGAGGCCACTACACCGCGGCGCTCAGGGTCTCCGCCCACGATTACCGGCTTTCCCTTCAGCTTTGGGTTAAGCACCTGCTCCACAGAAACGAAGAAGGCATCCAAATCAATATGAAAGATACAGCGAGCCATAAGACTGTATATAAACTAGCACACAGAGCTGATAAAGCCAACTCTTAATCGGATTGCTATCCAACCCTTGGTCGGATGTTAATCCAACTTTTCATCGGTTTGCTGCTCCTTGACTCCATAGTAGGCCTTGGATACCGCACAAACACTATTGATAATTCCTTCGATATTGACTTATAATACTATGAAGCTAATATCAGGTTGGTGGTCAAGTGTGTGCGTTAAAGTAGTGTCATAGTTCCCATCATTCTCAACTCAACACATACAGACATGTGAACTGGGCTCTTTTTTCATGCGATAGTGGAGCAACGAGGCTTGATTAATCAAGTAACTATAGCAATTGGGGCAAGAGGCAAAAGGAACCACGGAGGAAAGCTAGCGTGCTTCTAAAGGAAGGTGAAGAAATCCATGGCGTCTACGAGGTAGATCGTTTGCTTGGAGAGGGAGCCTTTGCAGAAGTGTATCGCGTAAAGCACAAATTCTTGGGGCGACAGGCTATGAAGGTTTTCAAGTCGCCTAGTCCCGAATTAGAAGAGATTGAACGAAACTTAGCTGAAGCTGTACTGTTATCAAAGATTGGGCATCCCAATATCATTAGGGTGTTTGATGCGGGCATTTTGGAAACTGACGCCGGGGAGCGCGGTTATTTCACGATGGAGTATGTTCCGGGCGGTACTCTGGAATCGCTATGGAACTGTTATCGAGATAGCTTTGTTCCCATTCTGGATAGCGTGGATATTATACGGCAAGTATGCACCGGAATGGCGGTTGCTCATAGCAAGCGGCCACCGGTAATCCATCGCGATATCAAACCGCAGAACATCCTTCTTGGTTATGACGTAGAAGGATTGCGCGTGAGGATTAGCGATTTTGGACTTGCTAAAGCCGTCAATCCCCTCACTCTCCTGGCAAGTGCTAGAGGGACTCCTGTATTCAAACCTCCAGAGTGCCTACAGAACATCGACTCTTGTGCAGGAGACGTATGGTCCATCGGCGTTACACTCTACCTTTTGTTGACGGATCGTCTGCCTTTTCGAGTTGAAAGCACAATGGATTTATCAACTGGCAGATGTTGGAAAGACAAGCCTCTTCCAACTGCCGAATTTAATCCTCGAGTAGATGGCCATCTCGAGTCCATTGTCTCACGGTCCCTCAAGCTCAACCCTAATGAGCGCTACTCTAACGCAATGGAGATGTTGGAGGATCTCAGGCGATGGGAGCCATCGAAATCAAAGCCTCTAGTAGAAAGTAAGGGTAGTATAGATGGGAACAAGAGCGCTCTTGGTTCTGTCTCAAAACCCGAAGAAAGAAATCCGCAAACGATGGCAACACAAGCAATGAGATTAGCTCGAGATCCGAGTAAGCTTATGGAAGCGGCTGATCTACTCGAAGAGGCGATAATGAAGGAGCCCGGTCTGAGGGAAAGATACGAATATCAGCTCAAGCTCTGGCGACGCGGAATTGTCATATGATATATTGAATGAACAGGCTAGCATACTGATACGATATAACTAGAAGCAATGGAAACAGATACCACGATCGAATGGAATGAAACACTACTCAAGATGGCTAGACCGGACATCTATCGTATCAATGCCTTCCGCATTTTGGGCCTCCCTGTGAACGCTTCTCCGAAAGAAGTATCTTCTCACATCCGAAACCTTGACCTGATAGAAAAATATGGGGATATGGAACAGCATGAAAGCAGCTTTCTGACGCTAAACACTGCACAGGACAGAGATGCCAGACGCGAAGCGCAACAAAGACTGCTTGACCCTGAACTGAGGTTCATAGACGAATTCTTCTGGTTCTGGCCGCTATCACTTGATTCGACCCAAGAGAACGACGAGACTCTGGTAGCAATTAAGCAGAAGGACCTTTCGCACGCCTTGTCCGTCTGGGAGTACCACGAGACTCATGGCAGTGAAGCTAATGTCTCTATACATAATCTCGCCGTTTTCTATCATGCCATGGCACTGCATATGGAACACACAGAAGGAGAGGTCAAAGGGATTTCCGAACAACAAGTTGAGCAGAGGCAATTCTATTGGCAACAAGCCTTTTCAAAATGGAAAAGGCTACTTAGCGAGGAGAGCTTCTGGAAAAGAGTGGGAGAGCGCATTCGTCAGTTGGACGATCCCCGCTTAACAACTGACACTGCAGGTCGAATTCGAGAAGGATTACCAAAGGCGCTGCTCTCGATCAATGCAATGCTTGCAGTAAAAGCTTCAGAAACAAAGCACCCAAAAGATATGGCTTTTCACCTTGCAATGATAAGGCAATCTGGCTTTGACAATGCAATTGCTCAGGAGGCTATGCAGCGAGCGGTTGCACCGATACGAGATAGACTCAAAGCCATGTGCTTGCACTCTGCCCAGGAAATCAGCAATGCACCAGAAAGTGGTAATAAGCTGGCCTCTAATCTTATTAAGGATACCGCTCCGCTACTAAAGAGTCTTGATTCGCTTCTGGCCAAAGGAGATTCAACCCGCGAATCATTGCATGACGAAGTAGCAGCACAGGTGAAGTCATGCCTAATTTCATTTGGGAATGAGACTGGAGACTGGCGGGCAGTCTCTGAAACCGCTAAGAAATCTCTCAGCGTTGCAGAAAGTCCTTTTCTCAGGCAGAAGATTAAGGATGATGTCGAGACTATAAGCTTAAACGTAGAATATTCAACTTGTTGGTTCTGCGGAGGAAATGATGCCGACAGCGATTCCTCGGTTACAGTGATGATGCATGGCAATGTGGAGCGTGAGCGCCAACTTCTCCAGACACAGGTTAGATGGCAGTACTTACCTGTAACAGTGCCCAGGTGTGCAGAATGCAAGTCGGCTCACAAACAGAGCAAGGCCTGGAGAATAGGAGGGACAATTACTGCGTTTGTTCTTGCTATTTTCGTTGGAATTGCGAGCGGTAGTTTTTGGGTATTTCTTGTGATTTTGGGTACTATCATTGCTGCAGCACACGGACTGGCAGCCATCACGTTCCCTAAGGGGGTAAAACCGGAATCATACGAAAAGGAATTTCGAACCGTAAAAGAAATGCTTTCCAGAGGCTGGATGATTGGAGCAAAGCCTAAAGATGTTTCATAGAAAGATGCTAAGGGAAACCATTGATAATCTCAAGCAATGGCTGTATTATCCTCAGGAGTTCAGGATATGCGCACCAGAATACCTCGGTTTATCAGAATCCTTGGAAGCACTAGCTGGCTTTGCACAACGCGCTTCAATTAGTTTCCGAACGACATCCAAGAAGGAAGAGGAACTGCTTGATATGGCAGCGGATGTGGGGACTTTAGTATGGCGAATCCAACAGAGGCTAGCTGCAATAGGCGAGCTCCCGAAGCCTCTGCAAAAATTGTCTCGCGATGTGGAACGGACATGGGACGCCCTCACCCAAGGCGGTATTGAGATCAAAGACCATACTGGTGGGGACTATGAAAGTGGCATGGCTCTGCGGGTCATAGCGTCCCAGTCAGTTACTGGCTTAACCCGAAGACAAATCATAGAGACACTGAAACCGACAATATATTATAAGGACAGAATCATACAAATGGGAGAGGTGATTGTTGGACTACCAGAAAAAACTGAGACGTCAAAGCCAATGGATGAAACAACCTAAAGGAGAAACAAGGAGGACAAAGCTATGGAGCGCCAAACGGTAGACTTTGGGATTGACCTTGGTACCACCAATAGCGAAATTGCAGTGCTGGAAGGTACAACGCAACGCGTTATCAGGACGAACGAAAATGCTGAGTATACTCCATCTGCGGTTTCGTTTGACAAAAAAGGTACCCAAAGAGTGGGAGAGCGGGCAAAAAGCCAGCAAACCAGCGACGACGAAATGGAACAGTCTGATATCCGCCTGAGATTCAAGCTACAAATGGGGCATCCCGAGCCTCTCGAAGCTTTCAAGGTCAATGGTAAACAGATGACCCCGGAAGAGCTCTCTGCAGAGGTCCTGAAAAAACTTCGAGCAGATGTCCAACGGTGGGATGGAGAAGAAATCACTGCCGCTGCCATCAGTGTCCCAGCGGCCTTTGAGCTCCCACAGTGCTCCGCCACAAACAGGGCAGCAATGTTGGCTGGGCTATCGTTCAGCCCGTTGGTTCAAGAACCTGTTGCCGCTGCCTTGTCCTACGGATTTCAAACCACCAGCGACCGGGTCTTCTGGATGGTCTATGACTTTGGTGGTGGCACATTCGATGCAGCTATCCTGCAGGTGCGCGATGAACAGATACAGGTGGTAAACCACGGCGGCGACATTCACCTGGGTGGCGGACTGATTGATTCGGAAATTGTCGACCAGTTACTGACGCCTATCGTCGTCAAAGAGTTTGGTCTGTCACGTGATGACAGGCTATGGAAGACTATTCGTCCTAAACTTAAATACTACGCCGAGCCGGCTAAAATTTGTCTTTCCGTTGAAGACAAAACTGACATTGAAATACCGAGACTATTTCTGGCTAAAGACGGGGCGAGCACCCGCTTTGAGTATGAACTCAAGAGAAGTGATGTTGAACGATTGGCTGAACCACTCATCGAAAGGTCAATAAACTTGTGCAGGTCAGTGTTGGAAGGGGCACGGCTGTCATCCTCCGATATTGAGAAATTGATTCTGGTCGGTGGTCCTACTCTGATGCCGCTATTTCGCGATATGTTGACCAAGAAGCTGGGTATAGCACTAGAATTCCGAGTAAACCCACTGACGGTAGTGGCATGCGGTGCTGCAGTATTTGCTGGCACCCAGATAATACCCGAGGCGTCCAGACGATACGTGCCACTCCCTGCTGGATATTTCAAACTGGAACTCGATTACAAACCCATTGGGGATGAAACAAAACCTACGATTGGGGGGAAAGTGATTGCTCCTCAAGGGCAATCTCTACAGGGATATACCATTGAATTCGTGGCATCTAAGACTGCGTGGCGATCCGGGAAGCTTGATATCGGGACGAGTGGCGCATTCGTTTCCACGGTCTACGCGGACAGGGGCCGTAGAAACGAGTTTTTAGTTGAACTCAGAGATGCCAGTGGAAACCTTTGTCAAACTGTGCCAGACCGGTTTTCCTACACAATAGGAATCACGACTTCCGCTCAAACTCTTGTCAATAACATCGGTATTGGGCTTGCCAATGGAGATGTGTTGTGGTTGCTCGAAAAAGGTACTCCATTGCCAGCCAAGAAGCGGGATACTGGCCTTCATACAACGGAAGCCCTCAAGAGCGGCGACTCTGGAACTATTCTCCGCATTCCTGTTGTAGAGGGCAAGAACAAGCGTGCTGACAGAAACATGCTAATTGGATGGCTGGAAGTAACCGGCCAAAGCATTCGTTGCGATGTTCCCGCGGGAAGCCCTATCGAACTTACCATAGCCGTGGACGAGTCACGCATAATACAAGTCATTGCCTACGTCCCCAGATTGGATGAAGAGTTTCAGAACGTATTAGACCCCAAGTTCCCGCAAATCAACGAGCAAATACTAGCAGACCATTCGGAAAAGGCAAAGATACACCTGGAAAAGGTTAGTGAAAAAGCCAGGCTAGCCTGTTCTGCTCGGGCCGATGATTTGCGCAAGAAGATTGAAAACGAGCAACTGGTTCGTCAAATCGATATGCCGCTGATGGTAACCCAGCAGGATAAACAGGAGACTCTAGATATGTGCGAGCGACGCCGCATCGAGCTCGATGCAAGACTGGACGAGATTGAAGAGTTGATTGCTTGGCCTGTCCTAATTACTGAAGCCGATACACAGATTGAGGGCGGGCGTGACATAGTGCAGAAATATGGTGATTCTCAGGATATTGCTGATTTTTCTCGTCTTACAGAAGAGACAAGGAAGGCTATAGCGTCAAAGAACGCTGATTCTGTTCGGCAGAAGACTAGGAACCTTACGCAACTAATAATGCAGGTACTGATGAAACTTCCAGGTTGGTGGGTGGGACAGCTTGAACAGTTGGAAGCCGAGTACAAAGGTAATATGAGCGATCAGGCTGAGGCTGAGCGCCTTCTTGCACAAGGTCATCGAGCTATCGCTAACCAGGATTTTGAGAATCTGAAGATAGCTGTTCGCCAGCTTTGGGGACTACTGCCCGTTGCGATGGCTGAACAGTTACGCGGCTACAGAAGCACTGTCATTATGGGAGGATTCTAGCTTTCTTATAGGAGGACTGAATACATAAACGTGCAAGAGCCTCAATCATATCAGACAAAAAGAGCGAAGCCTGCTGGACAGGAGAGCGTATCAACGTCGCAAACTATGGTAACTGATATACTCGTTCGTGCTGGAGCACTGGCGCGAAGAGGCGACCTCCTCGAGGCTGAGAATCTGCTGAGAACCCTGTCCGATAGCGATAGTAAAAGAATAGAGGTGATTGACTTGTTGGCGAGAATTTATGTGCAGCAAGGCAAGATTGACCAGGCTCAGGCTATGTGGCTTCAAGCATTGCAGCGGTATCCATCTAACACACACTTTCTGTCGGCTCTAAGATTATGTGCTTGTTACAAGAAACCGAGATTTGAGCAATTCGTCTCGCGGTACCTGTGGTTATTACTTGTCGTTGTTCTTTGGTTCCTAATTGCTATGGCTGTAATTGTAAGCACAACCCTGTAGACAGTTCAATGTGAAATGAGTAAGGAAAACCTAACAGGAATCATTATAGGTTGTGTTATAGCTGTCATCGGAGTAGCAGGCATAGTAATGTCACATGAGCCGTCAACTTCGCCAACGCCCGAACCTACACCTTCATACACACTTAGCGTAAGTGTCAACCCCTCGGGAGCGGGTTGGGTCTCTCCTTCGACTGGCGAATATGACTCCGGTGCACAGGTAACACTTACAGCCAGCTCGGCCACCGGTTACACCTTTGACTACTGGAGCGGTGGTGCCTCAAGCACTTCGCCTACCCTTGTCATCACCATGTACTCCGATAAGAGCATCATTGCCAACTTTAAAGCTATCTCGACAGCCCGTGAGGTATTGTTTTCAGACAATTTCAGTAATGAGGCTGGTGTTTGGGATATTTACTCTGGTGAAGATGGTTCAGTTTTTTACAAGGGTGGCTGGCTTCATCTGATCAACAATAATCCTGCTCAATTCGCCACCGGTACTTATGCTCACCAGCACTTCACCGATTTTATTTTGGAAGTGGAGACTAAGCTTATTGCAGGCACTGACAATAATTGGCACATGGTGATATGTCGATATCAAGACAGTGGCTCCTACTATTTTAGGATTAGCGCTAACGGTTACTATTTTATAAGCAAGCTCGTTAATGGAATTTGGACGACTCTTGCGTCAGTAACCTACTCATCCTATATCAACCAGGGTGTGGATGCCGTCAACCTAATCCATATTGAGTGTATCGGCAGCAACCTAAGCCTGTCGGTCAATGGGCATCTATTAGAACAGGTCACAGATACCTCCTTGACTGGTGGTGATATTGCATTAGGTGCTGACGCACTCGCAGGCACATATACTGAAGTTGCCTTTGATAATGTCATAGTTACTAAGCCATAGTCTGGTATCGTTAAGGTCATAAACTTTTCATCATTTTATTACCTCACTACATAAACCATCGCAGGGTGCTTTTTATTGTCGCGAAGCTGGTAGTTAGTCACTTTTGGAGACAAATTCCTGCACTCTTCTCTGGCATTTGAGGCATTTAAGGCCAATGTCGGCGCCCACCCTCAGCTCTTCCCCTTCGTAGCTGCCGCAATGGATTACTGGTTAGATTAGAAGGCAAGCGAACCCAAAGAGGTTATAATCAGGTGTTTCAGGCAGGCCATGAAGGAATTATTGGGGAAAGCTAATAGCCCATTCCGAAATATCTATTACCGATTTGAGTCTGAGGTATGGGTTATGGCTACCATTGAGTTTTTCAGAGCAATCGGTTGGTCCGTTTGCATACCGTTTCTATCTTTATATCTCTATCAGGATAGAGGTCTTTCCATGACTCTGGTCGGAATGATCCTCTTGGTCGGTGGGCTTTGCTCAGCCATTAGTCAGGCGTTTGGAGGAGCGCTTTCAGACAGATTTGGTCGGCGCCCGATTCTACTTATGGCTGCTTTAGTAAGTGTATTCTTGTATGCAGGACTAGCTGTTCTTATTGGGATTTCAGCCCCAGTGTGGGCCATTGCAATTGTCTACATCGCCGGTCGGTCAATGGCCACCACAACACGTTCTGTGATCTCAGCCATGGTGGCAGATTTTACCTCGAAAGAGAGGCTGACAGAAGCATATGGGATCATTCGTATAGGAGCTAACATAGGCTGGGCTGCTGGCCCTGCCATAGGGGGATTTTTGGCTACTTTTTTGCCCTATGCCTGGCTCTTTGGGATTCCGACTTTAACCTGTGGCATCGTTTTCCTCCTTGTCTTTTTCTTTATCCACGAGTCTTCATCTGGAGTGAGTAGAAAAGTAGATTTTCGTAGCATGCTTCCCACTGCCGACGACCGACCCTTCCTGGTCTTCGCAGTGTTAAGTCTCCTGGTGTTCATAGTTGCAGGGCAACTTACAGGTACCTTAGCTATCTTTGCCGTGGATAGAGTCGGCTTTTCTACCGCCCAATATGGTCTATTGCTCACTTTGAATGGCTTGATAGTGATTTTCTTTCAATATCCGATGACACTTGTCCTCAGGCGGCTAGCGAAATTCCGAGCTCTGATGCTGGGAAGTTTGCTTTACGGGTTAGGCTATCTATCCTTAGGTTGGATTACACAATTTGGATGGGCGCTGGGAGCAATGGCGATAATTACAACAGGCGAGATTATATCCTCTCCGGTTCAACTCTCAGTAATAGGGGAATTCGCTCCGCAAGATCAGAGGGGACGATATATGGGACTTTTTGGGTTAAGCGAAACCACAGGTATAGCAATAGGTCCGCTGCTGGGAGGAATACTGCTTGATGCGTTCCCCTCTGACCTTAGACTCGTATGGGCACCCATCGCCTCGATAGCGTTAATTGCTACGATGGGGTACTACTGGTGGGCTCGCCGATTTCGGCTATAGTCTTCGCTAATCAAGCCAACCCCTGGTCGGATTTTTATCCAACTTTTAATCGAAAAGTGCCCCAACAATTCTGACATTTGTGTGATAGAGATGTATTGACTTCGCCCGCTGATTAGCTTACTATGGATAACCTTAAGCAGCAGTGAAGGCAACCTTTTCGATTTGGTCAATTCATGCAGTGTCCGGGCATCACTTATAGATTACGTCTGGGGTCTTGAGGATCTGTACAGACAATCTGAATATGAACGAAATGTCTATTACGAAATAACAAATGGGAGGATTAATCTGGATTGAACGAGAAAACATTGGCTAATCCTGCGGTGGTGGGGCTTGCTGGCTTCGGCGGCACAACGTTGCTGCTGCAGTTTCACAATTTTGGCTGGTGCGGTGCCAGCCCCGTTTTATGGACAGCGTTATTCTTCGGTGGCCTCATGCAACTCATGGCCGGGATGAAAGAGTTCGAAACCGGTAATAATTTCGGCTTTGCTGCTTTTTCAACATATGGTGCCTTCTGGATGGTCGTCGGCGGCATCTTGCTAGGAACCCATTTTGGCATTCTTCAGCCCACGACTGCTGATACTGGTTGGTTCCTTGTCATGTTCACATTGATCACTGCAATATTCCTCATCGGAGCAATACGGATAAGTCGTGCGCATGGGCTTCTATTTTTCACACTACTTCTCGGCTTTGTCTTCCTGGATGTTAGCCATCTTGGTGGGCCTGCGATGTCGTTCTTCACCATCGTCGCAGCAGTCGATCTCACGATCTGTGCGCTCACTGCTTGGTATATCATGGCACATATCGCACTTACGCCACTGAATGTGAGGATCCCTCTTGGGAAACCATTGGTCGGGTGACGACTAATCTAGATTAGATTCCCTTCAGCTCCGGGTTAAGCGCCTGCTCCACAGAAACGAAGAAGGCATCCAAATCAATATGGAAGATACAGCGAGCCATGAAACAGTTTATAAACTAGCACACAGAGCAGCTAAAGCCAACTTTTTAGCGTTTTGTGACTCCCCAACTCCGTAGTATATCTCGGACACCGCAACCTGGTGAAATTGCACAATAGCCTATTTTGTTAACGCACTAATGCTGGCTTGAGCAAAATCGAACACCGTCCTGAAAATCGCTAAGGGATCTGCCTCCCTCCACGGTCAAAATCAGCCAATGATATTTGCATCATTGCTGTAGCCCAGATTCTCCCAAAAGCCACGGAAGCTTGTATCGGCGGATAGTTCGATTCGGGTGACCCACTTGGCCCATTTATAGCCCCACTTGCCCTCGGCAACCACCTGGAAAGGGAACCCCCTATCGGGCGGCAGAGTGATGTCGTTGTCCTTCAGAGCAATGATGATGTTATTTTCTTGAATATAACTCAACTCCAAGGATGTGTAGCCCACGGAGTCATCAGCCGTATAAAATATGGCAATCTTAGCCTCCGGTTTTACCCCGGCATCGGCGAAAATAGAATTAAGGGTTGGGCCGGTCCATTTGGCAGTGAATCTCCACCCCTCCACACAGACCAGGTCCACAAGCTTTGATACCTGTGGATATGCCAGTAAATCTGCATAGCTCAAGTTTAGTGCACTATCTACCAGACCATCCACAACTAACCGATAGGTCTCATTATTAATAACCTGTGTACCAGCCAAAGCATTGTTGCCCTGCCGGCTAATGGGGGTCAAATTCTTACCCATGAATTCTGTAGCTTCCACCTCGCCTGAAGATGGTGTACAAGAAGCTTGGCCGTAAATGACTATTGAACCTACGAGAATAATTGCCAGAGCAATTACTATTATGAATTTAATCTTCATTTATCCTCCTAAGCGGAAATACTCCATATATATCATTATTGCCAGCAAGCCAGCTCCAATCACGCCCAGAACACTGTTAGTCAACCATCCCTTGGATGGGCTCCTTTGCGATATTCTCAGTTTTATGTTGATGAAAACATGTGAGAGGAAGAAGATAGCCAATGGTACATTAGCGGCCCGATGAATAGCATCGGCCAGTCCGCGATTCATCAAACCAAATGTAAGGCGATAAACTATTCCGGTTTGAGTAATGCCCCAACCGGAGACTACGGCAACTACTATGGTGATTAATAAGGCCCAAGCACTTGCTTCAGCAATCCGCTTCAGTAAGACGTCTCTCTTCCCCGCGACGGTAATGACGCGGTATGTTTCTTGCTTCATGCTTTGACGTATCCCCAGCGATTGTTCTCCCTCTTACTATAGCAAATCGCTAATCTAAAAATCATAAAATCCACAAGCGAAAAGTGACAAAATTATGACGCCCGCGGTTTTCTGAAATTCTGGAGTTGGAATGGCGATGCAACAAGAGGCACAGCCTTGACGAAAGCTGGGTGACCAGAATGCTGATTTCGTCTACTTTTTTGACTAGGAGCCGGCAAAAAGCTGGAGATAAGAGATATAATTGCCATACTTATTTCGAAATAAAGTGGTGGAGGCAGGCTGAAACTTGGTGGAGCAGCAGTTGCCAAACTAAACATAGCGTATTTGAAGTTAGATAATACACAAGCCATCGAAAAGTGGCCCAACATTTCTGATGTTTGTGCAGTCTGATGAAATTGGACATTCCACGAAAATGTCAACTCACAAAGTATAACGCAGTTATAAAGCCAGAGAACTGAGTTAGAGTAGTGCCACTCCCTCGCTGTTTTCGCATTTAACACGCTAGTTACCATGCTATAATGGGCCTACGGAGCCCGTAGGAAGTGAGTATATGACAACGGTCAAGATTTATGATGCTAAACAGAACAAAGTGGTAATGGTAGAGAAGGTAGAAAAAACAGACGCAGAATGGAAGAAATTATTGACCGCAGAGCAATACGAAATCACCACCAGGAAGGGAACTGAAGTTCCGGGCACCTGCACATTTGACCAGATCCATGAACCAGGTATTTTCCGCTGTGTCCGTTGTGGCACTGACCTTTTTCGCAGTTCAACCAAGTTCAATTCAGGGACGGGTTGGCCCAGTTACTATGAACCAATCTCGCCACTCAACATGGCAGAGCAACCTGATAGAAGTCTGGGAAGGGTGCGGACTGAAGTGCTCTGCGCCAGGTGTGGTGCTCATCTCGGTCACGTTTTCGATGATAGCCCGGCACCGACCGGCAAACGCTATTGCACAGACGGCATTGCGTTGAAATTCGCACCAGAGAAAAAGCTGTGACCGAGAGCATTAGAGCAGAAGTTGCCACCCTTGCTGGCGGTTGCTTCTGGTGCCTGGAAGCGATCTTTAGGGAGGTGGATGGAGTTGAGGATGTGATTTCCGGCTACACAGGCGGCACCACCGTCAATCCGACCTACCAAGAAGTCTGTACCAGTAACACGGGCCACGCGGAGGCGGTTCAGTTGACTTTCAATCCTAGCAAGATCTCCTATCGGGAAATCCTGCAGATTTTCTTCTCTGTCCACAACCCAACGACATTGAACCAGCAAGGTGAGGATGTGGGCACACAGTACCGTTCCGTCATCTTCTATCACAACGACCAACAAAGAGCTATTGCCGAAGCCCTCATCAGAGAACTCAATGAAGCTCACCTGTGGAAAAAACCCATCGTGACGCAGGTTGTGCCGCTGGGCAAATTCTATCCCGCAGAAGACTACCACCGGGATTACTTTTCACGACATCCTGAACAAGCATACTGCCAGGCGGTGATCTCGCCCAAGGTCAACAAGTTCCGAAAGCAGTGGGTAAAGCGCCTTAAGAGGTAGTTGAGAAATGGTATATTGTCAAACCGTCCTCTATTGAACTCTCTAGCGTTATGACTCCTTAACTCCATAGTATGTCTTGGACACCGCAACCTGGTGACATTACACAATTGCTTGTTTTGTTACCTCACTACACAAACTGACGATTTGTGCAACCAATGCACCCTATTTATGCGGTGCACCGCGAAATGGTTGCTGACGCTCATCAAGGCACTTGCTATAATTAACTATGCAGACGGAGCAGCACGGTGCATAAGTTCAGGCAACGAAAGGAGCAAACATTATGCATGAAGATAGCAAGCGCCCGGTAACGGGCAGGGCTCACAAACACACTGCCGGCGGCGGCACGACAAACCGAGACTGGTGGCCGAACCAGTTGAGGCTCGATATCTTGCACCAGCATTCCTCTAAGTCCAATCCGATGGGCGAAGGTTTCAACTACGTTAAAGAGTTCAAGAGTCTCGACCTAGCGGCCGTGAAGAAGGACCTCCGTGAACTGATGACGAAGTCGCAGGACTGGTGGCCGGCGGACTTCGGCCACTACGGGCCTTTGTTCATCCGTATGGCGTGGCACAGTGCCGGCACCTACCGCACCGGTGACGGCCGCGGCGGCGGCGGCAGGGGCCAGCAGCGCTTCGCGCCGCTCAACAGCTGGCCCGACAATGCGAACCTCGACAAGGCGCGTCGCCTGCTCTGGCCGATCAAGCAGAAGTACGGCCGGAAAATTTCCTGGGCCGACCTGATGATCCTCGCCGGCAACGTCGCCCTGGAATCGATGGGTTTCAAGACCTTCGGTTTCGGTGGCGGTCGCGAGGACGTCTGGGAGCCGGATCAGGACGTCTATTGGGGCGCCGAGAAGACTTGGCTGGGTGGCGAAAAGCGCTATTCTGGAGAGCGGGACCTCGAGAACCCACTTGCTGCCGTGCAGATGGGTCTGATTTACGTCAATCCGGAAGGCCCGAACGGCAACCCGGATCCGATCGCGGCAGCCAAGGATATCCGTGAGATCTTCGCTCGCATGGCGATGAACGACGAGGAGACGGTGGCCCTCATCGCGGGCGGCCACGCGTTCGGCAAGACCCACGGCGCCGGTGATGCGAAACATGTTGGGCCTGAGCCCGAAGCGGCTGGCATCGAGGAGCAGGGCCTCGGGTGGAAGAGCAACTTCGGCACGGGCAAAGGCGGCGACACGATCACCAGCGGCCTGGAAGTCACCTGGACACAAACGCCAGCGAAGTGGAGCAACAACTTCTTGCGGAACCTGTTCCGCTTCGAATGGGAACTGACGAAGAGCCCGGCCGGTGCACACCAGTGGAGGCCGAGGGGTGGCGCAGGCGCCGGTACGGTGCCGGATGCCCACGACCCGGCTAAGCGTCACGCGCCAGGCATGCTGACCACGGATCTCGCTCTGCGGTTCGACCCTGTCTACGAAAAGATTGCACGGCGTTTCATGGAGAATCCGGATCAGTTAGCGGATGCATTCGCCCGGGCGTGGTTCAAGCTGACGCACCGCGATATGGGCCCGCGCTCACGCTATCTCGGCCCGGAGGTTCCGGCAGAAGAGCTCATCTGGCAAGACCCCATCCCTGCCGTCAATCACAAACTGATTGATGTACAGGACATTGCCTCCCTCAAAGGCAAGATCCTGGCTTCTGGCCTGTCAGTGTCGGAACTGGTTTCGACCGCCTGGGCAGCGGCATCCACCTTCCGTGGCTCCGACAAGCGCGGCGGTGCCAACGGTGCCCGCATTCGTTTGGCGCCGCAGAAGGATTGGGAAGTCAACCAGCCTGCCCGGTTGGCAAAAGTGCTCAAGACCTTGGAGGGCATCCAGAGTGCGTTCAACAGCGCGCAGTCCGGCGGTAAGAAGGTATCGCTGGCTGACCTGATCGTTCTGGCCGGTTGCGCAGGCGTCGAGCAGGCTGCGAAGAATGCTGGTCATAAGGTGATGGTTCCCTTCACGCCGGGACGTATGGATGCCTCGCAGGAGCAAACAGATGTGAACTCGTTCGCCGTGCTCGAACCGGTCGCGGACGGCTTCCGCAACTACCTCAAGACCAAATTCTCTGTATCGGCCGAGGAGCTGCTGGTCGATAGGGCACAATTGCTGACGGTGACAGCGCCCGAGATGACGGTCCTTATTGGTGGCATGCGTGTCTTGAATACCAACTTAGGTCAGACCCAGCACGGCGTCTTCACCAAGCGGCCAGAGACGCTCACCAATGACTTCTTCGTGAACCTGCTCGACATGAGCACGGAGTGGAAGGCGGTCTCGAAAGACAATGACGTGTTTGAAGGGCGCGATCGCAAAACGGGTGAAGTCAAGTGGACCGGCACTCGTGTCGACCTCATCTTCGGTTCGAACTCCCAACTCCGGGCCTTGGCGGAAGTCTACGCGTGTGGGGACTCCTCGGAGAAGTTCGTGCACGACTTTGTAGCGGCGTGGAACAAGGTAATGAACCTTGACCGATTCGACCTCGCCTGATCGTAACATAAACATCTTCGAAGGCTTCCGAAGCGTATTCTGAACTGCAAATCAGATGATCAGGAAGTGATAACCGTCACGAACTGAGGGATGTTTTGAACGCTCAACGGAGGCCATTAACAATATATGAGGGCGGCGTGGAATATAACCGCAGTCGCTCTGAACGAGACTAACCCTGCCTATATCTGGAATATCGTTGATACCATGACCTATCCCTTCCTGAGCCGGCAGTCAGCCACTTAATGCAACTGGAGCTTAGGTGGCTGTGGCAGAACCATAATGTGACTGACCGTGAAATTGCGTAATTGCCTGTTTTATTAACGCATAACACAAATCATCCAAATGTGCTTTTTATTATCGCGAAGCTGGTTAGTTAGTCACTTTTGGAGACAAATTCCTTCACCCTTCTCCCAAAAATACTTCTCTCCAGAAGCACCCTTCTCTGGCATTTGAGGCATTTAAGACCGATATCGGCGACCAACCTCACCACTTCCCAATCATAGCTGCCGCAAGGGTGCGCTTTGCGCAGCCGGACTATGTCGCCAATTTTTCATCGGATTGTTATCCAATATTTCTAAGAAATATTCAACTTAATATATCCAACAGAAGTCATAAGGTTAAATTTCAATAACTAGCTAAATTATCACCCTCATCGGATCGGTAGATTGAAAACTCTTTTTGATTTCAGCATAGGACAGAAAAGCTTTGGTCATATTTTAGAACCCAGCCAGATTCTCCTCTTTCCTCGACGCTTGTTCGATTGTATCGTGTGTATTACTTGACCATGTGGATAATAGTGTGTGTGAAGATCTCCCATGATGCCGCTGGACATTCAACGCTGAATTACTAGAGTACCAAGCATATTAGTCCAAATGAGTGATAGACACTAGAGCTTGTTCATACTACTATTGATGAAGATTGAAACGTATCACTCAATATCATTTAGAGGTGGAGTAATGCCAAGAGAAATTGATGGGAAGAGATACTACGAAACCACAGAGGTATGTAAGAATGTAGGTATTAGTCGTCCTACTTTGTTCCGCTGGCTCAAGCGAGGATTACTAATCAAGCTGCATAGAGATAGAAGGGGGTGGAGATTATTTACCGAAGAGGACTTGAACAAGATTCAGGCGGAAGCTAGAAGGATTGAAATCGACCATGTTTTGGTAAGACCAAGAGATAAAGGAACAAAAATAATGAACAGGAAAGTCAACTAAGGCATATGGTTGTGGAGATCCAATATGCAAATAGATGAGTTTCTCAAATTCATGGTAAATAAAGGAGCTTCAGATTTACACCTCACGGTGACAAGCCCGCCGGTACTCCGCATTGATGGCAAACTAATACCACAGGGAGGTTTACCACCAGTGACAGCTAAAGATATTGAAATCACTCTAGAACAAATTGCGACCAAAGATCAGAGGTCAGTTTTTGATAGAGAATGGGAGCTGGACTGTACCTATACCATTCCCGGATTGGCTCGATTCCGGGTCAACGCATTGCGACAGAGAGGTGTAATTAGTCTTGCCTTTCGGTTTGTACCATTTTATATCCCGTCTATTGATGAATGGGGACTACCCCAAATTTTCAAAGAACTTATACTTAAGCCGAAGGGACTTATTCTGGTAACTGGTCCCTCTGGTAGTGGTAAGTCAACTACCCTAGCAGCGATGCTCAGTCATCTTAACGATAATGCAACACAAAGTGTTATTACTATCGAGGATCCTATCGAATTTGTATTCCGCAACAAGAAATGCCTCATCCGGCAGCGATACCTCGGAGATGACACCAAATCATTCGCCACCGCAGTAATACATGCTCTCCGGCATGATGCGGATGTAATTGTCATCGGCGAAATGCGTGACCTAGACACGATAAGTGCAGCTATCACAGCTGCTGAGACAGGGCACTTGGTGCTCGGTACGCTGCACACAGTCGACGCTCCTCAATCTATTGACCGCATAATTGACGTATTCCCTTATGGTCAACAACAGCAAATTAGAATACAATTGTCACAAGTAATAGAGGCGGTAATATCACAAGCTCTTCTACCGCGCATTGATGGAGGGCGAATAGCCGCCTTTGAAATAATGTTGGCCAGCGATACAATCAGAACAAAAATCCGTGAAGCGAAGGTCTTCGAGATACCCGTTACCATTGAGGTGAGTACACCAGAAGGGATGCACACTCTAGATCAGGCGTTGGCTGATTTGGTAAAGAGAAAGGTAGTCAAGTTAGAAGATGCCTTAATGAAAAGTAGTAACCCGGTGAAATTGCAGCGGTCTCTTCAATCCCAGGGTGAATTAGTCACATTTTAAAACATTGTTGGTAATATTGTGAAGAACTAAGAAGGTGTTGAATGGACAAGAAAAAAATACTCATAGCTGATGACGAAACAGGTGTAAGACTAATAGTAGGAAGGATGCTGGATAAAGACTATATCGTCCTCGAAGCAACCAACGGTGAAGAAGCAGTAGAAATCGCCAGAGGACAGAAACCCGACCTCATCCTTATGGACCTTATGATGCCAAAAATGGATGGTTATACCGCTTGCTCAGAAATCAAGGCCGATCAGGCAACTAGGGGAATCCCGGTGGTTATACTTACTGGTGTCCGACATGAACTCAACGAGAAGTTTGCTATGGAGATGGGAGCTGAGGGATACGTAACCAAGCCATTTAATGTCCAGGAGCTAATAGACGTGATTACCCCTCTACTGGCTAAAGCACTCTAGAGTCATAATATTGCTATGTAGACTCTGAAAACCTAACTTTCTGAAGATAACCCAAGTCAACAAAGATCTATGTCTCAAGATAGAGAACTTTGATTTTTTATTAACAACCGAGAGGGGAAGGAAGGAGACAAACTTGCTAGGCGAACAAATATCACAATAGAGTCAATTGTTGGGTAATATTATCCTGTTTTGTTAACGCACGACACAAACCATTGAAGGGCGTTTTTATTGTAGCTAAGCTGGTTAGTTAGTCACTTTTGGAGACAAATTCCTTCACCCTTCTCTCAAACACGTTTCTCGCCAAAAGCACCCTTCTCTGGCATTTGAGGCATTTAAGGCCAATGTCGGCGCCCACACTCACCACTTCCCATTCGTAGCTGCCGCAGGGGTGCGCTTTGCGCAGCCGGACTACATCACCAACATTTATTTCCACAATCATCTTGAAGTCGGTTAGCCCCTTCCCATTATTGTAATACATTCACTTCCTGTTGTGCTGCAAGGTTGCTTCGTCGCCTTCGGCTCCTCGCAATGACAGAATGGGAGGGCAAGCCATCTTCCGATGGCTTGCCCTACTCTTTTGATGCCGGTGCTGGTTTACCCAATTGATACGAGTGACAAAACAAGCTAAAATGGAGGTAAAGTGGCGAACCGGACGTTTCTAGTCTCAAGGAAAGAGCGGTCACCGAATATTAGGAAGATAATTACTTGAGCTAGTGAGAGGAAATTTTCCTCAGTCTGATAGCCCTAACTGAACCAGTAACACGAACAAGGCGGAACATTGCCTAGACCAAAAGCCAAGAAACAGACTAAAGGCAAGCTCACCAAGAGAGGCTGGCCCTGGTTTGCTTGGCTCTTTATAGCATTAGTCATTGCTGGCGTTGTGGTCTTTGCCCGTGTCTACCTCACGGGCCAGACCCCTGCGGATCATGGGGGGGAGTTAAAGGCAGCAATCGTTGACCAGCTTTCTAGCTTTCGGGAAAACGAAGCCTTTGTTACAAATGTCACCAAGGAGCTTGAGGACTATGGCTTTAAAGTTGACCTCTACCAGGGCGATAATATTACGGTTGATTTTTACCGCGGGCTACCAAGCCAGGGCTATAAACTAATTGTTTTTCGAGCTCATTCCGGTATACTGCAAGGAGAGAATCAGACATATTACAAGACCACATTGTTTACCAATGAGGAATTTGACTTGAAAAAGCATCAGTTCGATGTGTTAGACGACCGACTGTTTATGGCCAGCATTGGTGAAGGTTATCCCTGGGTGTTCAGTATAGCGCCAAAATTCATCAGCAAAAGTATGAGCGGGGAGTTTAATAATACTGTCGTCATAATGATGGGCTGTTCCGGCATCTATTTGACAGACCTGGCTGAAGCATTCATTGGCAAAGGCGCCTCGGCCTACCTTGCCTGGGATGCCAGCGTGGAATTGGATTATGTAGATGAAGCCACTGCCTATCTAATTGGACAGCTATGCTCTGAGAAGGCGACCATAAAAGGGGCGGTGGATAGTACCATGGTTGAAAAACATCCAGACCCGAAACATGGAGCGGTGCTTAAATACTATCCATCGGAGTACCAATCGGATATTGGCGGTAAGACCCTGGAAGAACTAACGAAATAGGCGAGGGTGAAGACTTTGCCTGAGCTACTGCTCGCCCAAGGAACAAATCCCTTCAAAATGCAAAATGCAAAAATAAAAGTGTAAAATGACAGAGCAAAGGTTAAAAATTTTGGATTTTGACTTGTAATTTTGATTTTTGGCCTTTAATTTTTGAATTGAATATTGTTTGGGATTTCGCGCTACGCACTGACATGTCGGGCAACTACAAAAATCCGGGAAAGAAATCACCTTTGCAGCAAGAGGCGCCGACATGATATTTTTGAGCTAGTGGCTATTCAAGAAGTCATTGAGCTCTTAGAACATGAATATGGCTCCCGAGAATGTCAGGTGGACGGAGACCCTCTCGATGTGCTCATAGGGACCATACTTTCTCAGAATACCTCAGATGCCAATTCGGGAAGAGCTTTTGCCTCTCTTAAAGCTAGTTTCGACAGCTGGGAAGATGTAGCGTCGGCTCCGGCAGAGCATATCGCCCGGGTCATTCAGTCTGGAGGTTTATCCCAAATCAAGGCTGCTAGAATCAAGCAGGTGCTGGAGCAAATTGAAAAGGAACAGGGTCGTATCAGCCTGGATTCCCTCAAATCGAAGACTATGGCTGAGGCTGAGGACTACTTAATGCGTCTACCCGGGGTAGGACATAAGACAGCTAGATGTGTGCTGCTTTTTTCTTTAGGGAAGCCATCCCTGCCTGTGGATACTCATATTTTTCGCGTAGCCAAACGATTGGGACTAATTGATTCCAAGGTGTCTATAGAGAAGGCGCACAGCTTGCTGCAGGAGCAAATCCCGCCCTCCAAGGTATATCAATTCCATATTCATATGATAGAGCATGGCCGGCGGATATGCCGCGCCCGGCAGCCTCGCTGCAATATGTGCATATTGCGGGGCGCTTGCCCCAGCTCGCTTTGCTAATCCATAGCCCTTCGCGCAATTTCATATAAAACCCTCGCCCATTCCAGAGTTTTGTCATTGCCTGCTTCATCAGGGCCTTCGCTTCTCATCATTGCGAGCCCCGACTTGTCGGGGCGTGGCAATCCCCCGCCCTCGAGAACCCCACCTAGATTGCTTCGTCGCTTACGGCTTCTCGCAAAGACAGGTGGAGAGGAAAGATTTCGGAGCTTGTTCCGAGCGTAAGCGAAGAATCTCGCTCCTCGCAATGACAGAGGGGCACGCACGATAAATTGGGCAACTACGTTTTTGAATGGTGAGGCAAGGATACTCTGCTTCATAACTCCCCCGCCTGCCAAAGAATTTGTTCGGCGGGCAGGCCTAGCCCCCTCTTACCTTAAGAGGGGGATTTTACAGAATTCATAGCCCTTAGATAATTTCGTATAGACCCTCTCCCTCGACGGGAGAGGGTCTGGGTGAGGGTGAATTTCCCCCTCACTCTAACTCTCTCCCACCAGGGGAGATAGAATCATAATGCTTTATTCAGTTGGTTATAGCCTGGTCGGCAAATGCTATAATGGTCAATATGGCGCAGATACTAAAGAGCAAAAATCTGGCTACTAAGTTTCAGATAATGGTGGAAATAGCCGCACATCAGCCTAACATACAACAAAAAGACATCGCCCCCAGATTGGGCATCACTTCACAGGCAGTTTCCGAATACATAAGAGAATTGATAAAGGACGGCTGGCTGAGCTCCCAGGGCCGCTCCCGATATAAGGTAACCAAGGAGGGCGTAGATTGGATTTTGCAGATGTCACGCCAGTTACATAGTTACGCCTGGTTTGTGAGCAAAGCCGTGGCTGATATATCCACCACCACCGCCATAGCTGACAGCGACTTATCCGCTGGTCAACCAGCATCGCTATATATGAATGATGGCTTGCTCTTCGCCTCCAACGCCATTAGGGGCAAAGGGGCTAAAGGAATAACCGTAACTGAGGCTAAAAAAGGACAGGATGTCGGCATACGCAACATCGAAGGAGTAATAAAACTCCAGCCAGCTAAAGTAATGATAGGCAAAATACCCAACGTGCAGGATGGAGGTTCCGGGAGCACTGACCTGGCCCGATTGAAAAGAGAAGTAAAGGAAGCGAGGCTGGTGGCAGCACTGGGCACGGAAGCTTTGGTAGCATTGAGGCAGATAGGTGTAAAGCCTGATTATGTTCATGGTGTCCGAGAAGCAGCCATAGAGGCAGCTTACTGTGGCCTGTCTTTCCTGGTTGTCTGTAGTGCGGACAAGGTTTCAATTCTGGTGCCGAGATTGGAAGAGGAAAATATGGATTACGAGATTGTTGACCTACGTCAAGATTCCCCTAGGGCATCCTTTAGCAGACGACGGTCATTGTGAGTCATCCCGAGCCTGTCTCTTCCTGTCATTCTGAGCCCTTCGTCACTTGTCATTCTGAGCGAAGCGAAGAATCTTAATAATGCTCAGGACAGTGTGCAGAGATTCTTCGTCGTCTCGATGTGTCGGGACTCCTCAGAATGACATCGCTAAACGCTTCAAACAGAGGCCTTGACATCCATATTGGGGCATTTTATAATTGGACTTAATCAACCAGACTTGTATAAAATCAAGTAATTTTGCATAAAAGGAGACAAAAGTGACTCTCATGAAAAGGCTCCCTAAGCAAATCTTTACCCGAGGCACAAACTGGTTCTTAGTGGTGCTTTTGAGCCTAACTCTTGTCCTGACAGCCTGCAGCCCTAGCGGGCAAACACCAGTAATAAATTATGTATTTGATGACCTGGGAAGACTGGTCGCCATCAACGGAACACCCCAAAGAATCGTCTCCCTGGCTCCTTCTAACACCGAGATCCTGTTTGCTCTAGGTCTGGGGGACAAGGTAGTGGGAGTGACAGACTATTGTGATTATCCTCCGGAAGCTCTGGACAAGGAAAAAGTAGGGGGATATGCCAACCCTGACATAGAGAAGATAGTCGCTCTTAACCCTGACCTCGTACTGGCTGGGTATGGTAACCCTATAGAGGTTGTCTATACTTTGGCGGGGCTGGGGCTGACAGTATTCGGTATAAAGACTACTGATTTAGCTGATTTGCTTAATGATATTAGAAGAGTAGGAGAAATAACCGATAAGGAACTGGATGCCCAGGCACTTACATCTGCAATGGCAAGCAGGATCGAAGCAGTAACTAATCAGACCGAAGAATTGGAACAAAGGCCCAGAGTCTTTTATATCGTCTGGCATGACCCGTTGTGGACTGCTGGCTCAGGGACTTTCATCAATGAGCTAATTGAAAAAGCAGGTGGGGTGAACATTTTTGGAAATGTCATCAGTTACCCGATGGTCTCAATTGAAGATGTCCTTGCCCGCGATCCTGAAATAATTATCACTAGCGAATTGTCGTACGACTGGGCGAAGAACGCGACTGAGCTTGCGAGTACCAACGCCAGTCAAACAGGGAGAATCTATACAGTCGATGATGACTTAGTTCAACGCCCGGGTTCCAGACTGGTCGAGGGCTTAGAGTGGTTTGCCCATTTCATTCATCCCGAGATATTTGGGGAGCCTGAGAGTAGCTAGGTGAAGGTTTCTTCCTCCTGAAGCATAAAGGGTGCTGGGATGAAAAAGAAAGGTTTAATTCAAGTTTATACGGGGGCAGGCAAAGGCAAGTCCACTGCCGCTATTGGTCAGGCAGCTCGGGCTGCCGGGCATGGTTTTAAGGTCGGCTTCATCTCTTTTTTCAAAGACCCTGAGGTATTCGGGTATGGCGAATATGAATCTCTGAAAAAGCTAGGGGTAAAGACCTTCCTTTTCGCCAAAAAACATCCTCACTTTTATAAGGAACTGAATCCCGACGATGTCTGCCGGGAATGCTCCAGAGGGCTGGAATTCATTAAGGAGCTTTTCCGGGACCCATCCTGGGATATGCTGGTCCTGGATGAGATAAACATCGCTGTGCGCGACGGCTTTCTGAAAGAAGAAGAGGTTCTTTCTCTTTTAGAGGCAAAACCGGAAAAGTTAGAGCTGGTCTTAACCGGTCGAGGCGTCACAGAAAAGATTATAGAAAAAGCAGATTTAGTCAGCGAAGTAAGGGAAGTGAAGCATCCTTATAGTCAAGGAGTAAAAAGCCGGGAAGGTATTGAATATTAAGAGCGATGGCGCGTACTGTATCTGAGGTATTTAGCGAGCCCGTTATCCCTTTTGCCATTCGCTGGCAAAATAGGGTTTACTCTTTACTCGGGCTTGCTGCATTGCTGGTGGTGATCGTCGTGTTTGCCACTGCTCTGGGAAGCGTTTCTATACCCTTTACCACTACTTTTCAAGTCCTCCTCTCTCAGCTGCCCTTTGTTCACATTACCCCTTCTTCTCCCGAGGTTTTCGGGACGCCGTTGAGCCTGGAAATTCTGAAAACGATAAT
>JBAVCL010000031.1:0-9304 GCA_049586675.1 Dehalococcoidia bacterium | reverse complement strand
GCAAATCGGCCGCATAATGCCGGCAACCACTGTGTCACACGCATTATACCCGGTTAAGCAACACCTCAAAACTGCACTATTGATAGAACTCTTACGCCGTACCGAAACAAAATCAGTACTTGTCTTTACACGTACCAAGTATCGCACCGAGCGCGTTGCACAGCAGCTTAAGAGAGCGGGCTTCAAGGCTACCTCACTGCAAAGCGATCTGTCTCAACCCAGGCGTCAGGCAGCGCTTGATGGTTTTCGTTCTGGCGCGTTTAAGATTCTGGTGGCCACCGACATTGCCGCCCGTGGTATCGATGTTTTGCGTATTTCCCATGTCATCAACTATGACATGCCTGAGAGTATAGATGCCTACACCAATCGCATTGGCCGCACAGGTCGGGTTAATAGAAACGGTGATGCGCTAACATTCGTGACGAGTGTAGACGCGTCCATGGTAGATGATCTTGAGCGTATTCTTAACGTGAAACTGGAGCGCCGTACGCTACAAGGCTTTGATTATAACGTGTCTGCGCCAGATAGAGGATACGTCCGCTCTACGCAACAATTACGAAGGCACACGGTACGAAATCGACGGACTAATAACAATTAGCCAAAACGTTTAGCCGGCTGGCAGCCAGTTCTATTGTTAATAATATGAGGGTTACTTGGTGATGCCCTTATTCCAGGATTGCCAGATCTACTTACCTATGCGAAATACCTTGGTCCCACACCTCGGGCATATACCTTGAGTCGCAGGGCGCTTGTTCTTCATTTTGATAGCCTTTGGATTCTTGATCTCAACCTTTTTTCTGCATTTCATGCAATATGCCTGCATTTGAACCTCCTTGCGCTTAAGATTTGTTTCTGAGAATAACATTAAGATGGTGACTAGTCAATAGCCTGTCTAAACAAAACATCTTTTGTTACTTAACAATTCCGGCTTTTGTGTGAGAGAATGGTATTGACTGTGACCGTCAGTTAGCTTACTATGGATAAGACAGACAAAGGGAGATGACTAAAGGCTGAGGCCATGGAGACAGAAGAAGAGCTCAATAAGCAACTCGAGGATATAGTGGCCAGAATAGGCAAGGCCGAAAGGGAATTGAAAGCCCTGCGAAGACATCCGTCGGAAACTTCAAGGGGAAAGCCAAGAGCTAGCTTCATCGCAGGGAAGGAGCGGATGATTGAGGCGGCGGAGGCTGCCAAGCGATCGAATATACTGAAGCAACGAGAACATGAGATTCGGGCTAAATTGCACTCAGGCAACCACTAGCTTTGCGCATGTCGGGCTAAAGACTTGTGCTGTTACTCAAAAGAGAAAGTCCAGTTAAGTCCTGCTACGTAAAAGAGTTATTGGAGATTATTGAAGAACGAGAGGCATAACCGGCTGGAGATTACGATTAAGGAGATTCGAAATGGCAACCAAAGGCAATAAAGAGAAAGAGTTAGAATACTATGCGAAGCTGCCTTACACCGTTATTATTGAGCAATGGGATGACGGTGAGGGTCCTTATTGGGTAGCCAGGATTGCCGAGCTTCCACATTGTCTAATACACGCAGATACACCTGAGGGAGTCATAAAAGAAATTCAGGAAGTCAAGATGGACTGGATAAAGTCCAATCTAGAAAGAGGACTTCGTATTCCTGAGCCAAGGCCGCGCAAATATAGTGGTCAAATCAGACTCAGAATTTCGCCTTCACTTCATAAACTACTGGCATATAGGGCTGAAACGGAAGGAATAAGCCTCAATCAATATATGGCTACGGCACTGGCGACGTCAGTCGGTATAACTAAAGAGCCCACTCACTTAAGAAAGGTGACATAGTAGAAATAAAGGTTGAAGACGAGAGAGCGGTATTGATGCCGAAGAGACTTGTAGATAAGAGCCAGGCTTACTTCTGGACAAAGCAGTGGCAGAAAGGCGAGAAGGAAGCTGCCGATGACATCAAAACCGGACGTGTTAAGAACTTCGACTCGGTTGACAAGCTTATCAAAGATTTAGACAAGGAATAGTAGTCTCTGTCTTGTAGCTTTCTTAACCATCGTTTTGATTGCATTGCTTTCCCAGTATTTTTAACAGGAGTACTAACCTCCCGTGTCATTGCGAGCACCTGAAAGGTGCGTGGCAATCTCATTGGCTAAATTCTAAACTGTTTTGGGCATTGCGATTTTGGTGATTCGATATTGTTTAGGATTTGGTGCTTGGGATTTAGGATTTTCCCTTCTGGGATAGCGGAGCATCTGCTTCAAGCCCGAGGACATCGCGCCTGCCTCAACTTTTAGCCGATTTGTGTGAATGCTCTGTCTACCAGCCGAATGAAGATCCCTCGTAGATTGAATATGGTGCTCTGACATAGTAATATTAGTATAGGCCATATTTGTGGGAGATGAGCAGTGTTTCTTGGTGAGAAAGAGTCCACTCAAGCCTTAGTGCATAAGTACCAAGGTCTGGGCGAAAAAGAAAAGAATAGTTACAACGAAGCTAATACGGTCAACGTATTCATCAGGCCCTTATTTGAAGCTCTGGGGTGGGACTTTTCAAACATGGATGAGGTGGAAGCTGAAAAAACCATTGTAAAAGGGAGAGTGGACTATCTGTTTAAGGTCAAGAAAGTCTCCAAATTTTGCGTAGAAGTGAAGTCTCTTCGCCATGACTTGATCGACGAGGACAGAGAGCAAGCTATCAGCTATGCCTATAATAAGGGGCTGACCTGGGCAATATTGACTAATTTCGGGCGAACACAAGTCTTCAATGCTGAAGTTAAGAGCGACCTGAAGAGTGCCCAGTTTCTGGATTTACGATGTGAAGACTACTTGACCGAGTTTGAAGACCTCCGGCTAGTCTCTAAAGAATCCGCTTTAAGTGATGAGTTAGACAAGAAAGCCGAGAGGTATGGCAAGTTGGCACGCCGGGTGCCCGTAGAAAAGAAACTTTACGAACAGTTGACCAAATGGCGCGCTGATCTCTTCAATCAAGTTTATGGGTTCAACAAAAGTATTGGTATTACTCTCGACCAAACTGACCAATTGATACAAAAATTGTTCAGCCGCCTCATATTTATACGGACTGCGGAAGACAGAGATCTGGCAAGTAACCACCCGTTGCTATCTGCTGTTCATCAATGGGAAAGTACAGAGGCTCCATTGTTGGAAAAAGTACGGAGCATATTTCAAGACTTTGCTCATGTGTTTGACAGTGAAATCTTCCCAATAGTAGACCCCTGGCAACAGATTTGGGTCAATGACCATGTTCTTGCAGAAATTATTAACGGACTGTACAAAGTCCCTGGAGACTACGCCAAATACTATTTCAATGTGATAGAACCTGACGTGTTGGGGCAGGTGTATGAGCAATACCTGGGCTACGTAGCAAAAGCTGTTAAGCCTAAACCACAGCTACAGCAGACGTTCTTCCCGACAACCGACGAGCAAATTGAAATATCGGCCAAGAAAGAGAAACGAAAGAAGGGCGGAATTTATTACACACCAAAATGGGTGACGGATTACATAGTAAGGCAAACTGTCAACCGATACATTGATGAGCACAATTATAATGAGATTCTAAACATGAAGATTCTTGACCCTGCTTGTGGCTCTGGTTCATTCCTTATCAGAGCTTATGATGAGCTTTTATCCTACCATGCCAAGGTTAAGGGAAAACCCGTAGCCGAATTGACCTGGCAGGAGAGAATTGCGATTCTCACTCGGAACATATTTGGGGTAGATTTAGATACCCAAGCGGTTGAGATAGCCCATCTGAATTTACTAATCAGAGCACTAGCGCAAAGGGATGTGCTACCTTCGCTGGAAAAGAGCATTCAATGTGGCAATTCCTTGATCTTTGGTAAGGATGACGAGCTTGAGAAGGCTTTGGGCACCAATTTTAGAGAACTGAAACCATTCAACTGGAGCGAGAGATTTGCAGATATCATGAACTCAGGAGGATTTGACATCGTTATTGGTAATCCCCCGTATCTAATGGAGCTTAGAGACAACAAGGATATTTTCCGACAATTGAGGGCCACTCCCTTGGGGATTAAGTATTACGAGCCCAAAATGGACATATTCTATTTCTTTATTGAGCTTGGAATTGACCTATTGAAGCCCGGTAGCTACCTTGGCTTCATTGTCCAGCAGTATTGGGTTTCGCGAGCACATGCGGCAAAGCTGCGACAAAAGATCTTTAGTGAGATGTGCCCTCTAGCCTTGGTCGATTTCGGTGAGTACCAGGTCTTCAGAGATGCCCCTGGACAGCACAACATGATCACCGTTTTCAAGAAGTCTGAAGCTAAGGATGTAAAGACATTGGTACTGAAGCTTAAAGATGCCGAGGTGAGTGAGCAGGCAATCACAAAAGCACTGGCTTCGGACGTTCAAGACCAGGATATCTTCGAAGGAAAGATGGCAGAGGGAGCCCAGCTATACGACACCAAAACAGATAAAGTGTATGCTATTGAGGATGCTATCTCAAGTATCTTGTCCAATCTAGACAAGAACAGTTGGAAACTAGAGGACGAAGAAATACAGGTCGGGGCAGATGTTCATCAGCCTTTCCTCAGGTCGAAAGCAATTCCAAAATTGGATAAGCCTGAGAGTCGCAAAGCAGGTGAGGGTATCTTTGTCCTGACCAAAGCTGAGGTAAGTAGACTGAAGTTGAATCAGGAAGAGGAAAAACTCCTGAGACCATTCCATTACGCTGAGGAAGTAGACAGCTATTTTTATAGTCCCGAAGTCAAGTTTTATCTTATTTATACCCCCATAGAAATAGCGAAAGATATCGAATCCAACCCAAAAAAGTATCCGAATATCAAATCTCACTTGGATAAATACCAGCCAGTTATAACATCAGACCATAAACCGTACGGAATACATAGGGCACGACAGCCTGAGTGGTTTGAAGACCCAGAGAAGGTCATTTGCGTCAGAAAAACTAGGTATCCGAAATTCGCTGCGATAGCTGAAGCCTGGTACGGAGACCAAGCCGTACTGATTATTAGGCTGACAAAGCATAAGCAGATATCGCCGCACTTTGCCACGGCAATACTTAATAGTAAGATTGCTCATTTCTGGCTGTTTCAACAAAAGAGACAAGGGGACCAGCTTCAAGTTGACAAGGAGGTCTTGCTCCACTTCCCGTTTCATAAGGTGGATTTATCGAAAGCTGTAGACAAGGGAATCTACGACGGGATTGTCACCCTGGCTAGTAAAATAACCGACCAGAAAAGAGAACTCGAGTCCATGAAGAAAAGCGGTGAGGACATATTCGGCGAAAAAACAAAAGAATTGCAGGCTGTTATCGAGAAAACGAAGACGAAGCTTGATCGCTTGGTTTTCAGATTGTACGGGCTGACTGAGGAAGAAATCCAGCAAATAGATACCGTGGCCGGGGCGGAATAATACGCAGGCACTGAATTCCAGGGACACCATATCCATTAGGCTCCCTACAAATGAGGTATTATTTCCCCAGAATTTAGTCATGCTATCTTCCAAACTGCTTGTCGGCACTCAATTGTGGAGTGTGCACTAAGCTAGTGTGATAAAATTATAGTTATGTCCGAAAACAATGATAAAGGTAGCAATAACCTCCCCCACCATTTTGTAACCTTTGTTGAAATCTTTTTTGCTGTAGTTCTCGGGGCCAGCATTGCCGAACCTGAAATTCGCGCGCTTCTTTTTCCGCCCGCTTTTGCCAACCAAAGCTTCTGGGCACTTGTTGCAGTCTATATTACCGCAATCACAAGTTGGACTGGTTGGCACAGGTCCACTATTAAATATCCTTACAGCAATTCTCGGTTGGGAGAAATCAGGTTAATCGTGGATGCGATTATCGTAGTAACGTACGCAGCGCTCCTATTCTTTGGGAGTAGGATTGCTGAAGAAACAAATAAATACCTTTCCGGCTACCTCTGGGGATTTGTATTTGTGTTTGCTCTATATTATCTCGTAGGTAAAGTTCGGTGTGCTGAATACCATACCCCTCAAGCTAGCAAGCCTCATTTAATTGTTCGCCATGGCATTGCTCCACTTATCGGAGCTAGTACCTATACCGCATTATCCCACATATCGTTTCGATTTCCCGTAGCATCGCTGTGGATACTTGTCCTCTTACCACTTGCAACCATGATAAGCTACCGGTTGTTCCGAGGATGGCGTGAACTACCGTGGACACAGAAATCAGAACGCAAGAGCACAATCGCAGTGGATATGGATGGGGTTTTAGTTGAGCAAGTGGTACCTGTACTTCAGAAGGTTAAGCAGGAAATGGGCATAGAACTTAACAAGTGTGATATCACCGAATGGGAGTACGCTTTCGAAGGAACTGACATAAAGACTGAGATAATAAGAGCTGAGCGAGAAAGGGAGTTCATTCTACAGATGCCACCGATGGAATATGCAAGAGAAGCACTACAAATCTTATCGAAAAAATTCGATGTGGTTATCGCCACTAGCCGAGAGCGTTGCACGGATTCCTGGAGTCAGGAATGGCTTGATAAGCATGGAGTGCCTTATCAAAAGTTTGTAAACACTGGCTCACAAGGAAAGACTCTCGCCAACGCCGACATAATTATTGATGACTATATTGAGAATATAGAGGCATTCATACGGAAAGGGCCTCCAGATAGACGAGCAATTCTTTTTGCGCAGCCTTGGAACCACGACACTAGAAACATAACTGACCTACTCAAGTCAGGCAAAGTTAGAGTCGCCAATAGTTGGCAAAGTGTTCTGGCTTTACTTGCTTGTGAGCCACCAGAGGAAAAGGAGGAGAAAATGGCTGAAAGCGATTTGGAAAAGATTGAGGCGCGTCTTGAAAGGATTGAAGATAAATTGGATAAAAGCCAAAAGTTTAGTTGGAGTAGTAGCTTCTACTTGTTAGGTGTCACAGCTCTTGGAGTAGGGATCGGGCTACTAGCATATAACCCACGTGCCCTAGGCGGCTGGTTGATAGTCTTGTTGGGACTCGTTATTTCAATCATTGGAGTTGTTTCACTACTTCGCCACGGACGATTTCGCAAATAGAGAATGAGGAACTGATCTTATGAACTTCCAGGGACACCATACCAATTAGGCCTGCTACAAGACAAGTATTACGTCCCCCGAATAACACCAGTCGTTTCTCTATGAAACGACCTTCTAATCTTATCCATCTTACTATACAGGCTTCCTTGACCGTCTCGGAATTTTATCCCTTGAATGTACTTCTTCATTGAGGCGCTTTAGGGTATTGATGTGAACTGTATGAAGATTCGTCTTTGTGGGCTGGCGGTTCTTGACAGCTTCAAAAGCGACCGCCCCCGGGCCGTTAAATATTTCTGTTAATGTGCCATCATGTTCAATCTTGATGCCTAGGTAATAGTCGGGCACATGATCGACAGGGAAGGTCAAGGAATCCTGCATTGTCGCCTTTATTTGCACTAGTCTACCATCTGAGGCCTTAGCGTCATGATGTTTCTGCAGGGCATCATTCAGTTCAATGTCATATTCGAATTGTGCAAGGACCTCACCGAGGTCGCCGACAAGGCGACCGTCGAGTGTAAACTTTTTCGTGGGATACGCGTCCTGCAGTTGTTTCACGACCTGACGTAGCTGTTTTATAGCTTCTGGTATAGTGATCTCCATAATTCTCCTTGAGTGCAAACTGCCGTGAACAATCACTCGAGACTTTCTCATATTCTAGCATTTTGAAAGAATACCGGTCAACGAAGTCAGCACATTTCGAATTCCAGGGACACCATGCCAATCAGGCCTGCCGCAAATCGGGTATTATTTCCCGGAATACCAATGCCGTGGTGGGATTACTCAGTCAGTAAGGATGAACAAATCTTAATGGCGTTTATCAGGAGGTTCCGGACGTGGCTTTTTAGGAGGTTGCGGTGGAGTGTAACCAGCATCTGCAGGTTTCGCTGGTGTACTTGGAGGAGTATACCCCTTCTTAATATCTATGTCCGTCTTCTTGTCTGCCATATTAGCCCTCTTTACGGAAGCATGTTCTTCGCTCCAAATGTTATGAGTAAAGCCACACCAGATATGAATGCTGCCATAGAAAGCCAATTAAACCATTGCGTTATTCTGGTGTAAACGTTGATTGGTTTCTGCAATTCTTCGGATCTTCTGCCGAGCCATCTGCCTAATATCTCTATTTGTCTTAGGCAAGCTTTTTGACTGAGTAGAAAAGAAATCAGCGTAATCAAAATACTGCCTGCAAAGGCCCCCCAAGCAGCCACGAGGAATCTCATAGTGTCGGCCGTTGGTTCGGGTACAATGTGTTGAATAAATAGAAATGATAGCCCAAAAGTGCTAGCCGCCATTGTTAAGACATATTTATCAAAACTCCGTGACTGGTCTAGCAAGGCATCCTGTAAATGCCTGCGCTCTTCGAGGTACGTCTTATATTCGGCTTCATTATAACTAGGCTGAGTGTCGTTACTGCTCTTTGCCTGCTCACCAAGCTGTTCAGTTGCAGGATTGGGAGTCGGCTCTTTGATTGGTGCTATCGCCAACCCTAGAATTACCGACAATAGACCACACCCAAGTGTAAACAAACCTCTAGCTGGATCATTAGGTACGGTCGTAGCTCCGAAGAAAAAAATAGTCAACCCACTGCCGATAGCTATGGGTGCCCAGAATTTCTTATCTCCCCTCAGGAAGATTCGCTTACGCATCCTGTGACCTCAGGACAATCATACTACTAAGTACACAGTGCGGCAAGTTTCGGGCACGGGCAGACGAATTCCAGGGATTCCATACCAATCGGGTCTGCCGCAAATCAGGTATTATGCCCGCGGGTTATGTGCTCGGAGTGATGCTTCAGCCACCCGCTCATTTTGGGGCGGCTCCTCAGGTTTGCGATTATTGGCTACATCGAGATACGTTAGAGAGATTGAAGGGCGGGGGGAGCTACGAGCTCTTCTACTCACTACTGACTACTGTCTCCTGTCTACCGTTTCATTTGTCATTTGAGCTTTGGCATTTGAACCTAGCTTATTACTCGGGTTGCTCCTACTGCCTGCTGACTACTGACTACTGTCTACTGTCCACTAAGCGACATTTTCCCCTTGTTCGAATAAAGAATTCATGTTAATCTCTGCATGGAACTCGTGTGTTACCCTGATAAATCAAATCCCGCGGGTGAGGTTTCTCAAAATCTGACTGCAAACCAAACACAGATTAAAAGGAAGCGCGGTGGCCAGAAAGGCAACCGGAATGCCTGCAAACATGGCTTCTATTCCGGTACCCTTAGCCCTGCCGAAACATCCCAACTGTGGAACATTACGAATCTGGAAGGCGTTGACCCTGAAATAGCGTTCATTCGCG
>JBAVCL010000030.1:0-1553 GCA_049586675.1 Dehalococcoidia bacterium | reverse complement strand
CGGATGCTCTGTCTGCATACGGGTGAAGATTGTCACATGGAAAGTCAGAACACTGACAGCAAAAATCAAGGCTTCTTTTCGTAATGCACCTGTAAACCTTACAGGCTTCAGTCCAGCTAAGAAAATCTGGTTTCCCAGCCTCGCCACGACACCCTTTACATACGGCTCGCTCAAATGGAATGCCCAAGTTCTCGGAAATTCTGGCTCTCAACTCGTCGTTCTCATTCGCTAGGTACATCAAACAGTTGAAACAATCCAACCCGCATGGTGCCGTCATCCATTTGTAGTCCATGATTGTGCCTCTTCTGCTATTTCTAGTTTGACACCGATTAGAAGATAGTTCGAGGTGATTTTGTCACCTTTCCTGGCTGGGGATCCAGGATTCGAACCTGGCCTCACGGGTCCAGAGCCCGCTGTCCTACCGCTAGACTAATCCCCAGTATGTTCCATTATAGCTGCTTCTCTGATCTGGAGCAATAACACGATGCCCACAAAATGGGGGTTAGAGAAAATTCAGAAAACCGGCGCCCCGTTGTCAATCAACAGGTTGGAGCACAATTACCGCTTGGTATATTGTGGTGCCTTGCGAGCTCGCTTGAGTCCGTATTTCTTGCGCTCTTTGATTCTACTATCGCGAGTAAGCAATCCTTCTTTACGCAACATGGGCCTAAATAGCTCGTTTTCCTTAACAAGGGCTCGAGCAATGCCATGGCGAATGGCTCCAGCCTGACCACTGAGGCCACCGCCATTCACTTTCACCGTGACACGAAATTTGCCCATACTATTGGTAACCTGCAAAGGATGTTCAATCATATGGCGATGTTCGATGCGAGGGAAAGCTTCCTGATAGGGTCTATCATTGACAATTATCTCTCCCTTCCCAGCGAAAAGCCTGGCTTGGGCTATCGCACATTTGCGCTTACCAGTTCCCCAAACGTAACTTTCCTCGCTCATAAATCATCACCTTTCCTTTGACAATATTTCGCTTTCTTTGTTCTTGGTCATTCTGCGCCCTTCGATTTGCCAGGGTGATGGGAGGGGATTCTGAGCCTGGTGAGGATGCTCATCCCCAGGATAAACCTTCAGTTTTTTGAACATAGCTCTGCCTAGACTATTATGAGGCAGCATCCCTTTGACCGCAAGCTCAATCACACGGGCAGGGTCTTTACCAAATACTTCCCTAAAGCTGGGGCTCTTCAAGCCGCCGGGGTACCCAGTATATCTATAATAAATCTTTTCTTCGGCTTTGTTCCCGGTCACCTGTACTTTGGCAGCATTGATTACCACAACGTAATCACCAGTATCAATGTAGGGGGCATAAATGGGCTTATGTTTGCCCATGAGCAAATTGGCTGCCTCTGTCGCTACTTTTCCCAGAATTTTATCAGCGGCATCAATCACCCACCACTCCCGCTCGATATCTTTAGCTTTAGTACTATAAGTCTTCATTTCCTTCGACAAATTCAGGATAAGGCTAGCTCCCCAAAGGCTTAGGATAGTTGACCTTCTCGAGGCATAAGCCACAGGCAGGGGAAAGGGGACCGGCCAAACCC
>JBAVCL010000029.1:0-2834 GCA_049586675.1 Dehalococcoidia bacterium | reverse complement strand
TACCAACGGTGACAACGACTTCGACGGAGTTCTCGATACGGGCGAGACCTGGCACTGGAATAACGTCCCTGGCGGTGCCATCAACAACCCGACCACGTTCGAGGCTAAGGGCTTCGGCACTGACTCGATGAACCAGCAGGTCAGTTACCCTACCTACCAGAGCGAGCGAGCTACAGTGGACGTTGGTACAATCTGGACTATAACCACTATTACTGCCAACGCGACAACGGTTGCAATCGGTGGTTTGGTTAGCCTGAACGTAACCGAACAGAACACCGGCAGTGACAACCTGACCAACCCCTATGTTGAGGTCCGCCAGGACAGCAATCTTATTACCACGCTGGCCCGGGCCAACGCTACCAACGCTGGCAACGGCGACGGAGTTCTCGATGCGGGCGAGACCTGGTACTGGAATAATGTACCTTCCCAACCCATCAACAACCCGACCACGTTCGAGGCTCTGGGCTTTGGCACTGACTCGCTGGGCCAGGAGGTCAGTAACGCCCACGGCTACACGGGCGAGCGAGATACAGTGGATGTTAGGGTGAGGGGGGAAGGCTGTCTGCAGATATGCAAGTTCGAGGATGCCAACGTCAATGGCATGTGGGACCCTGGTGAGGAATGGCTGCCTGATTGGAGATTCGAGGTCACGGGACCTGATAATTTTGATGAGTGGGTAACCACAGAAACTGATGGCTGTGTCGTGCTTACTGGCCTTACTGCCGGCGATTACATTGTCACCGAGGAATTGCAGAACGGATGGTACAATACCAGGCCCGGCGGTGACCCACCATATGCGCAAAAGGTGACTGTGACAATTGGCGCAACCTGTGCCCGGGTTGAGTTCGGAAATCGCGAGGAAATCAGGACTCCTCCGCCCAATATACCTACCCTGACCAAGTGGGGCATAATCGCCATGATAATCCTGTTTACGGGATTGATAGTTTGGACGGTGAGGAGAAAGCGATTAGGTTCGTAAATAAGTTAGCCTGAAAAGGCAATGGCAAAAAAGCACAAGAAGGGAGCGGTGCCCCGCCCGAAAGGACGGGGCACTGTTCACAAAGGGCAAAGACGGTCCGCTGGGGCGCAATTTGCGCCCCTTGAAGCCATTAAGTTAGGCCTGAGAAGGCACCGGGCGGTAGTGAAAGGCGGCCTTATTTTTGCTGGCGGTATTCTGGTATTCATGCTTATCTATTCGCGCATAGCGGAGACCGAGGCGCTGGCGGGCTTCCTCACATTCAATGCCCGGGCTACCGGCGCCATTTTGAATATCTTTGGTGCCTCAGTCCAGGTAGATGGCACATTAATCTCATCGCCTGACTACTCCATGCGCATCGTCACGGAATGCACCGCCCTTGTTCCTATGGCTATTGTTGTCTGTGCTGTGCTGGCTTATCCTTGTACGGCGAAGCAGAAGGCAATTGGCGCCGCTTTGGGGATAGTGGGGCTATTCATCCTTAACTTAGTGCGCACGGTGAGCCTGTTCTTCATCGGCGGCCACTTTTCCACGAATTTCTTTAACACGGCCCACTTCCTGATATGGCAACCCGTAATGATCGTACTAGCCATTGTGTTATGGCTCTTCTGGGCGGAGAAGATTGCCCGTGTCACCCCGCACTAGGCTTATTCTCATCTTTGCCGGCAAAGCTGTCGGTATCATCATTGCTGTTTCTGTGCTGTGGAATTTTCTGATTGCTATGCCTTACAATCGTGCCCTGGTAGCAGTGTCGGATAGTCTGAGTAGCGGCAGGATAATTCTTGGGGAGGATGCTACGCAGGACTTCAGACAACTGTTTTTTTCAACATATGGAGTTCCCATGGAAGACGACTATCTATGTGTGGCAACGCCAAGAGAAGATTTTGTGCCGTTTTTTATGCCGCTCTCAGCCCTGCATTACGGAATGCTTCTGGTCGTCTCGCTCATCGCCGCCACACCGGCTTTAGGCTGGCGGCGTCGCCTTATGTTCATCCCCATTGCCATTCTCATCATGTTCCTCATCCATGTCAGCACCATACTCATCATCGCCAAGGTTTCCCTCTCGGGCGCCAATCCCCTTCCCACCATAACCCTGTTTATCACTCTGGGCACAGCCCTCTTCCCGACCTTAGTCTGGGGTATCCTGTGCTACAAGTATTGGTGGCCCAAAGCTGTCTGAGCCCCCTAAGAAACGATGCTGACCTAGCTGCGTCCTGACCCTGGCGAAAAATTAAAATTTTCCCCCACCTACGGGTCAAATCACTTAAGTACCCAACCCAACAGGAGATTGATGAATCATAAATATCTAACCATACGAGGTACTAACTTCTTGAGGGGATCAACATATTGGGTTCTCTTTTCTTCCTCATATGCCTGGTAAAGCTCGGTTAGCTTGGCATCTATATTCCTCTTCAGTTCGGTGGAATTTAGGCTGAGGTATATTCCCTTTAGTTCCTCTCCAACCTCTTCCGGGATTTGGCTTGACTCAATGAACCTCTGGTATGGTGTCTTGGCTACTTCATACCTTCTTTTCAGCTTGCCCCCTATCTTTCTTTGCTCTGTGACTGCATCACCGGCTGGAAAAAGTTCTTGTACAGCCTCAGTTCGTTACCCCGCACAATTTGGGAACACAATACTTATTTCAAATGTCGCAAAAGGAATTTCTTAGGCTCCATCAACAAAATAAAAGAAAGGAGGAGGTGTCACTAATCATATGAACGAGTACACCCCCTGTTGTTGTCCAGCGAAAATGTCACCTTAATTGTTTTGCGATTTTGTCACCCCCTATCGATGTGCACTTTGAAAGGTCTGCGCCATGGATGATCCGGGGCAGGCTTGTAAGGACGACCAATCTTTG
>JBAVCL010000028.1:0-3004 GCA_049586675.1 Dehalococcoidia bacterium | reverse complement strand
AGTCAGGTCGGAGATGCCTACGGCTAGTAGAATAAAACCGATTATCAGGCTACCGCCAATTGCACGTCGGTATTCGGGGATAAGCACACGGATAATAACTTTGCCAAGAAGGATGACTCCGGTACCTAGAAGGAAAACCGCCCAACCATGTCCCTCCCAGTTATAGTTGAAAAGGTTTAGCGTGCCGGCGAAAGCGACCAGGCCACCCCAGATGAAAATAGCGGCAATAGAAATCATCCGCAAACGGTCACGCTCCCATTTTTCATCCCAACCCTGCCCTCTCCCCTTCTCCTCATCTTTCTCCCCTCTCTTTTCTTCCTCTTTCTCATTTCGCCGTGGTTCCGGCATATGGCCTCCTTGAACGGCACGTCAGGATTCGGGCCAGTTGGAGTGCGTTCAAAAGCATATTATAGACTGGGCGGGATCTTGTCAATCGTGTCCCGTTCTAATTCCAATTCGAAACCTTGAACGGCGAAACTGACCCGTTTGGGTATGGCTTTCTGGAAGGCTAATCCTCAGGGAATCGCGCAGTCCCGCACATCATTATGGAATGCAATCACACAATCGAGAGGGAAGTTGTATCGAAAGTTACGAAGACTCAGCCAGAAAGAGGTAGGACCCTTGTTACCAAGAGGCTCAGCCTGTATTCGCTCTTTTTTATCTCCTTGCCTGCTTCTGGATAAGGCTCGACACTAAAGGTGAATTGATACGAACCGAACTGAGCCTTTGATGGTTCTTGAGTTAGACCCGGATAGGTGAGCACTTTTTCTTGACCTGTTCCCGAATGAGTTATTTCCACAAGGCAGGCCACTTCACCCTGCCAGATACATTCGACTCCTGACGGGCAGCTGCTGTCAGCAATAACATCGATAAACTTGATAGCGAGGTCGTCCCCGTCTATCGAAGCACTTTGGCCAACAGTAAGATTGAAGCTATCTCCCAAGCTGAATGTTTTGTAGTCGGTTTCTGGGGCACATGAGGCAATAGCAATAAAAGCTGTTACTAAGAAAACGCTAAAAATCACAGAGACCCAAAAGGAAGCCCTGGGTTTCCCGGGAGAAGTTGCTGCATTGTTTATTTGCTTCATACTGCACTCACTCAAGGCATCGATGGCCCTATTCTATCTATTTCACCGGCCCCGTTATCCTTATTACTGTAATGCAGAAGGCCGAAAAAGGTTGCACTATGTCGCTTCGCTTAATCCTTCTCGAATTCTGGGACACCATACTGGTCAGGCCTACTACAAATTAGGTATTATGTCCCAGAATATTTCGTTAAATGTCACATTAACTCAGTTCATGACTTAGATGGATGAGTCTGGTACTGGACCTCCCTTTATGCAGACGCTCCGGAGTAACGTTTTAGCCCGATTTTCCAGAAAATCCGTGAGACTATGAACAAGGCAATAGACAAAGCTATTGCGCCCGCTAGCGTTTGCCAGTTTAAACGGCTGGTCAGAGCTTCAACAGGTATGGTCGTGGCAAAAGCGACCGGTATAACAAAGGTTAATCCGTAGCGCAACCAACCCGGGTATAAACTTACCGGCCAGCGGCCAGCTTCGTACACGCTCTGGAAAATGACCAAGATGTTTTCAACCCTAACAAACCAGAACGACAAGGTACTTAAAATCAGAAAGAAGCTATAAATGATGACACCGCCGGCCGTCAGCATGAGGACAAACTCTGCCGCTTGTAGAACACCGATAATTTCGCCCAGCTTGACCAGAGCATAGGTCAATACTCCCAGGCCCGCTATAATGTCAAGTATTTCCCAAATTTCCACGCGTTGAAGACTAACTATCGCCTGAGCATCGGCGGGCTTGGTGAGTCTGAAATCTAAAGTGCCGTCACGGACTGATTCTATTAATTGTTCCATGCCAGGTTGGATGATCAGCCTGATGATGCCACCGATAAAGAAGTAAACTCCCACCAACGCTAGGACTTCGTGAGGCTGCCATCCGCCCAGTAAGTTGGTATAGGTAAAGATTATGGCAAGTCCCCCAAGTGTCATGCCCAGGTTAAGTAGCGATTGAAATAGCTGGACAATAAAATTGATACGGTAAGCGGTTTCAACGTAAATACTTACCCGCAAGAACGCTAAAAATATACGAAAGTAACTCATGCCCCCACCGCCGTATAAGCTTTTACTCCGGCACGCCAGACTATACGTAGCAAGATTGTGCTGACTATCAGCCAGCCACATTGAGCTCCTAATCCGATTAGTGCTTGTATCATGGTGAGCCTGCCCAGTAGCAGCTCTACAGGGAAATTAATCAGCCACCGAAAAGGTAGCAGTAGAGATAAAATTTGGACCGGGTGCGGCAGAAGGGTAAGCGGGGCAATTTGCCCGGAGAGGAACAAAAACGCCACGAAGTAACTCTGGTTGATAGCACTAACTCTTGTCGTCCAGAAAGCTGCCTGCGCCAGAGTCCATTCCAGGACAAACCTGACCAAGAAAGCGAGCAGTAGCACCGGAATAAATACCAGGATCGCCCAGGGTGCCGGTGCCACCGAGGTGTGAAAGGCGAAGATGAAGATAATAGCAATTGCTATCATAATTGGCAGGGTAATTATTTTCGACGAGATATTATCGGCGATGTCTGAGTGAATGGGATGGACCGGTTTCAGCAATGCAACGGACAGGATTCCTTCCCGGACACGGTACTCGAACTCATACATTATCCAGGTGTATGTGACCTGACTCACCAGCATCAACACGATAAAATAAGCGGCGAAATCGGCGGTTGTATAGTCGCCGATACTGCCGCCGCTACTATTGGCTACAACCGACCAAACAATCAGGTACACAAGTGGTTCCAGCACTTGCCCGATAGTCCAAATAAGCAGAGATGCCCGGTACTGGAACATCATCGCCAGCGTCGTTTTAAACTGCTGAACGTAAAGCTGTACAAGGGGTTTCACTTTTACTCCTGGGCGAAAACCCGGGCGATAACTTCTTCAATCGGCGGTTCTTCAACCAGTAAATCGATAACCGGTAGCTCGGC
>JBAVCL010000027.1:0-25378 GCA_049586675.1 Dehalococcoidia bacterium | reverse complement strand
AGAAACCAATGGTCGCCGGTGGAGCTCAGATGGCGTTCACTTATGCCTATATCACCCTGATCATCACTGCGGTAGTATTCTTCGCTCTGAGGCAAGACTTGCTAGTGGTGCTTTTTATCCTGTTTTTTGGCAGTCTCTGCCTCCCCCTGGGAGCTTTAAGCGTGAAGTCACCTTATAGCCAGCTCGGAGGGCACCGGGAACTGTTGCAGTTCTTGGCCTATGAGCCGATTTTGCTCCTGGCAGCAATACCTATAGCTTTAAAGGCTGAGGGCTTTTCTATTGCCAATATATTTGAGTATGGACAACCACTCCTTCCTGATTTGTGGATAACTTTTATTGCCCTGCTTATTGCTCTGGCTATAGTGATGAGAAAATCCCCATTCGACATCTCCAGTTCGGAGCATGCCCATCAAGAGCTAGTTAGAGGGGTGGTTACAGAATACTCCGGCCCCTATCTGGCCCTGATAGAGTTAGGGCATTGGTACGAGATGGTTTTGCTCCTATCTATCCTGGGGCTTTTCTGGGTGACAGGCAGCCTATGGTGGCTATCCATCATAATAGCTTTAGCAAGCTGGTTCATCATGCTAATTATGGATAATATCAATGCTCGTCTCACCTGGTCCTGGATGCTGAAATTTGCCTGGGGCGCCGGCATAAGTCTGGTAGCCTTGAATATACTATTTATCAACTTAGGATGGATGTGAAAAAATGGGAATTCTAAGTACATCGAGAATGAAATCACCCTGGCTGCTACACTTTGATTGTGGTAGCTGTAATGGCTGCGATATAGAGATACTTGCCGCCCTTACTCCCCTCTACGATATAGAAAGGTTTGGCATAGTCAATATGGGTAATCCCAAACACGCTGATGTCCTTCTGGTTACCGGTCCAGCAAACTACCGCAATTATCGAGTGCTGCGTAATCTCTACGAGCAGATGCCTGATCCCAAGGGTGTAATAGTAGTGGGAACCTGTGGCTGCACGGGCGGCGTGTTTCACAACTGCCCCAATATTATTGGTGGCATAGATAAGATCATACCCGTGGACGTTTACGTCCCGGGCTGCGCTGCCAGGCCTGAAGCCATCATCGACGGGGTAGTATTAGCTTTGAAAAAACTCTCTAGGAGCTAAGGGATGGTAACAGACAATAGCGAGGTGAATGTCAAAAGGCTCAACCAGATCTTGGCTGAATATAAAGGTGAGAGCAACTTGCTCATTCAGGTACTTCTTGAGATTCAGAAGGAACTTCGTTGGCTGCCCAAAGAAGGATTAATCAGAATAAGCCAAGAATTGAATGTGCCGCTGAGGCAAGTATACCATGCAGTCACCTTCTACAAAGCTTTTAGCTTGGTCCCCAAAGGCAAATACACTGTGACTGTGTGTATGGGCACAGCATGTCATGTTCGTGGCTCGCCACGAATTCTAGATAGAGTTGAGCGGACTCTGGGCATCCATCCTGGAGAAACCACACCTGATTTTAAGTTCAGCCTGGAGACGGTGAACTGTTTGGGTTGCTGTGCCATGGGGCCAGTGATAGTTGTTGGTGATGTCTATCATGGCAAATTATCGCTTGACCAGGTGCAACGAACATTGGATAGCTATGATTAGGATGGCAATATGCCAAAGTTGAAATCAGCTCTGGAACTGGAAGAGTTAAGGAAGGGTATAGTTTCTAAGAGAGACCCCAATAGACTGTGCTTTACGGTATGTTCAGGAACTGGCTGCCGCGCCATTGGGAGTCAACAAGCATTTGCCGCTTTTGAGACAGAGCTTGAAAAACAGGGACTTAAAAATAGAGTAGACCTTAAGGCTACTGGATGTCCTGGCTTCTGTGAGCAAGGCCCTATTGTTGTCGTTTATCCCCAAGAGGTCTGTTATCTTCATGTTCTGCCTGAAGATATAGCTGAGATCATCTCCCAAAGTATAAAGGGACAGATTGTTGAGAGGTTGCTCTATGTTGACCCGGTAACTGGCAAGAAAATATCCCGCGAGTCTGATATTCCCTTCTACCAATATCAAAAACGTCTTATTTTGGGCAATAACCGATTAATCGATGCTACGAAAATTGAGGACTATATTGCCTTGGGCGGCTATAAAGCTCTGCCGAAGGTACTATATGACGTGGCTCCAGAGCAGGTATTAGCAGAAATAGAAAAAGCTAATTTAAGGGGGCGAGGTGGAGGTGGTTTCCCTACAGCCAGAAAATGGAAATCCACAAGGGACGCTCCAGGAGATCCGAAATATGTCATTGTTAACTGTGATGAGGGCGACCCGGGTGCTTTTATGAATAGGGCGTTGATGGAGGGCAATCCTCATAGTGTACTTGAAGGGTTGACCATCGGTGCCTATGCTATGGGTTCTCACGAAGGCTTTATTTATGTGCGCCAGGAATATCCTCTGGCTGCGGAGAACATTGCTATTGCTATTAAGCAAGCCGAAGATTATGGTCTTTTAGGCAAGAATATCCTAGGCTCAGGTTTCGACTTCATTGTGAAAGTTCACAAAGGCGCGGGAGCCTTCGTTTCAGGTGAATCCAGCGCCCTTATGAACGCGATAGAAGGGAAGGTTGGCGAGCCTAGACCAAAGTACATTCATACTGCGGAGAAAGGCCTCTGGGACAAGCCCAGTTGCCTCAATAATGTAGAGACCTGGGCTGATGTGCCATTTATTATCAATAATGGCGCTGATTGGTTTGCTTCCATTGGCACGGAGGGAAGTAAAGGCACCAAGATATTCTCTTTAGTGGGCAAGGTGAATAATACCGGGCTTGTCGAAGTTCCTCTGGGGACTCCATTAAGAGACATTATTTACCGAATAGGCGGGGGTGTTAGAGGAAACAAAAAGTTCAAGGCTGTCCAGACAGGTGGCCCTTCTGGTGGTTGTATACCAGAACAATACCTGGATTCGCCGGTGGATTTTGATGAGCTAACCAAGCTTGGTGCCATGATGGGCTCGGGTGGCATGATTGTTACCGACGAAGATACTTGCATGGTTGATTTTGCCAAATACTTTATCCATTTCCTTAGCGAGGAATCCTGTGGTAAATGTGTTCCTTGCCGTGAAGGGATAAATCATATGCTTGATGTCTTAATTAGAATTACTGAAGGGGAGGGGCAGGCTGCCGACATTCAGCTGATGGAGGACCTTGCAGGAATGCTTAAGGAAGCCTCCCTATGTGCTCTGGGACAAACTGCAGCTAACCCGGTGTTAACTACCTTGAGGTACTTCCGGGATGAATATGACGCCCATATTTATGAGAAAAGATGTCCCGCAGGGGTATGCAGAGCTTTGCTCGCCTTTTATATTGAACCTGATAAGTGCCAAGCATGCCTGATCTGTGCCAGAAATTGTCCTGTGAATGCTATCAGCGGTGGCAAGAATCTCGTTCATGTCATAGACCAGAGTAAGTGCATTAAATGTGGCACTTGCCTGGAAGTCTGCCCCCCACGATTTAGCGCTATCAAGAAGATTTCCGGCGAACCAGTTCCAGCACCAATTCCTGAACAGGCCAGGGTAATACAACGCAAAGGCTAAGATGAAAAGAATAACACTGAATATTGATGGTAAAGAAGTAACCGGCGAAGACGGCATGACAATTCTTCAAGTAGCCCGACTTGCTGGCATAGATATTCCCACGCTTTGCTATCATGAAAAGCTTGAACCTTACGGAGGATGTCGGTTATGCCTTGTGGAGATAGGGACTGCCCCCAGAACCAGGTTGGTTACATCTTGTGTCTACCCTGCGGCTAATGGACTGGCAGTACAGACCAAATCAAAAAAGGTAATCCAAAACAGGAAGATGCTTTTGGAGGTTCTTCTGGCCCGTGCTCCCGGAACAAAAATCATAAAGGACTTAGCTGAGGAATATGGAGCTAGCAAGATTCGTTTGAAGAAGAAAGCGAGTTATTGCATCCTTTGTGGCCTGTGTGTCAGATACTGTGCCGAAATTAAGAAAGCCGATGCCATCGGTTTTATCGGCAGGGGCGTAGAGCGAGAAGTCATGTTTATCCCTGAGATATCGCCCAAATCATGTCCCCCATGTCGAGAATGCTTTCCACTCTGTCCTACGGGAGTTCTCGAAAGCAATTTCATACTAGCCCAGAGCCTGATTTTTAAGCAATAGATGCCATGTTACAGAATGAAATAATAGTGAGTAAAGCTGACCTTGTCTCTGAAGCGCAAGGTATGCTGGCCCAGAAAGCGAGGTTTGCCACAGCTACATGCCTCGACTTGGGTGACCGTTTTGAAGTTATTTACCACTTTGAGTTTGAAGACAGTGCAAAATTTGCCAAGCATATCAAAGTCGATATAGGCAAGGAAGAAACCCTGCCCAGCATATCTAAAGTGTATTTCTGTGCCGCTCTCATTGAGAACGAGATGCGGGATCACTTCAATATAAAAATAGACGGCCTCGCTATCGATTTCAACAAGAGATTTCTTCGGGGAAAAGAAAGTCCTGAGTCTGTACTCCTCAAGCCTGTTCCCTATGTCCCTGAGCCGCCAGCACGCCTTCCAGTCAGGTGCAGTCAAGCCTGCCCCTCTGGAATTGATGTTCCCTTGTACATTAGATTAACCGGTGAGGGCAAGTCTGATGAAGCCTTGGCAGTAATGAAACAAGCTAATCCGTTTCCAGGAGTCTGTGGCCGAGCATGCTTGGCCCCCTGTGAGGAAGCCTGTCGCCAGGAGAGGCAAGGGCAACCCATAGCTATCAAATTGCTTAAGAGGTTCGCTTTCGAGCAGGGAAAGCATAAGAGCAAGACGGCTTCTAGACCAACGGGAAAAAGAGTAGCCATTATAGGCTCGGGGCCTGCAGGTCTTACTGCTGCTTACTTCTTGGCTAAGAAAGGACATCAAGTTACAGTCTTTGAAGCTATGCCTGAACCAGGAGGCATGATGCGGGTGGGAATATCCGAAACCGAGTTGCCGAGAGACGTATTGGATCAGGAAATCAACGATATTAAGGGAATTGGTGTTGAAATAAGACTAAATAGCCACATAGAGTCTTTGGACGAACTCTCTCGGCAAGGTTATGAGGCTATTCTTATAGCTATTGGCTGTCCCTTAGCATTGCGCCGTGGCGCAGTAGTAGCAGCTCTTAGTAGCAAACCTGAGATACCGAAACAGTTTGGATTGGCAAGCAAAATAACGAATGGAATGACTGTTGTTGAAGTAGATTCAAATACACTTGCTACCTCACGGCCAGGTGTCTTCGCCGCCGGGGATGCCATTTTAGGACCCACTTCAGTAGTCCATGCTATTGGTTCAGGTAAAAAGGCGGCTATTTCTATCGACAAATATCTTGGTGGCAATGGGGAATTGTCTATAGAGGAAATAGGGTTTACAGGTCCAACATCGCGACAAACCTTTCTTGAGAGACAGAAACCCAGGCGGCGCCCTAAGCTACCTAAATATTCCAAATCTGAGATCATAAAGTTTGGTCAAGACGAGCCCGGCCTTACGCAAGATATGGCTGTAGCTGAATGCCAGCGCTGCTGGCGATGTGATTTAAAGGAATGAAATGGCAAGGACAGTAATTCCATTTGGCCCTCAGCATCCGGTGTTGCCCGAGCCTATCCATCTGAAACTGGAGTTAGAGGATGAAAAGGTAGTGGGAGTAATGCCCATAATCGGCTATGTCTATCGAGGAATTGAAAAAGCTGCTGAGCTAAATACCTTCCGTCAGAATACGAATCTCGTTGACAGAATATGTGGTATCTGTAGTTTCATCCACTGTCAGACTTACTGTCAGGGAGTTGAAGCTCTGATGCGTGTTGAGGTGCCGCCCAGAGCCAGATTCCTTCGTACTTTTTGGGCCGAACTATCAAGAACACATAGTCACCTCCTCTGGCTGGGGCTTCTTGCCGATGCTTTAGGTTTTGAAAGTGTGTTCATGCAGATTTGGCGAGCCAGAGAGATAGTCCAGGACCTATCTGAAATGACTACTGGGCATAGGGTAATTCAAGCCAGCAATGTCGTTGGTGGCGTGAGAAGGAATATTGATAAGGAGATGGCCCAAGAAGTACACAAGAGGATTGTTACTCTTAAAGAGATGATAGACAACAGCGCGGCTCCTACATTATTGCATGACGCCACTATTAAGCGCCGCGCCGTGGGTAAGGGAGTGCTATCAAAGGAACAAGCCGAGCTTCTAGGAGCGGTCGGTCCCACTGCGCGAGGCAGTGGCGTGGCTATAGATGTTAGGCAAATGGGTTACGCTGCTTATAAGGAAGTGGGCTTTGAGCCAGTAGTGGAGACTGCTGGAGATAGCTATGCCCGGACATTAGTTAGGGTCAAAGAGCTATATCGGTCTCTAGAGATGATGCGAAAGGCCTTAGCATCGATGCCAGAAGGTGAGATCTTGGTCAGGGTTGATGGTTATCCCCAGGGTGAAACTGTTTCCAGATGTGAGCAACCTAGAGGGGAGGTCTTCTATTACCTAAGGGGCAATGGGACCGATCATCTAGAGAGATTGAAGATTCGGACGCCTACTTTCGCTAACTTGCCTGCTTTGCTAGCGATATTGCCAGGTTGTGAAATGGCTGATGTTCCAGTGATTACTTTGTCCATAGATCCCTGTATTGGCTGCTCTGAAAGGTGATATAAATGCGTATGCTTCCGACTATCGTGAAAAACTTGCTCTCCCGGCCTGCTACCAGACGCTACCCCTTCAAGGACATAAGAGAGCCTTTCCCTGGATACAGAGGTAAAATTTATCTGGACCCCAATAAGTGTGACTTATGTGGTGATTGTGCCCGAGTATGTCCTGCCGTTGCCCTGGAAGTCAGTTTGGAAAATCGGCAATGGAAATACGATCCCTTCAAATGTATCTATTGCGGTACATGTGTGGAGACCTGCCTCCCACAAGCAATAAGCCAAGATAAGTATTACACTAAACCTGCTGCGGTTAAGGAAACAGAGACAATAAACGTACCTCTTTAGTACTTTAACCGACTTCAGTGGTGTCATTTCATATACATTGTCCTGAATAATCGTTTATATCCCATTGAGGCCAAGCCAGCTTACTAATAATGCTACGTGAAGCAAATCCAGACATTGAGTTCGATATTGATTTGACAATCGCACAGATTAGATGTAAAGTGAAAATTTGAAAATTCAGATAGTTTGACGGAGCAGTTCATTTAGGAGGTGGATTAAAGTGAGTGCAATAGAAACAGGTGCTATAAACGTTCGGCGCATGACACCTAATGATTTGGACGAGGTTCTAGTTCTCATCAGCAAAATGACCAAAGGAAAAAGTCGTATTACCTATAGAGACTTGATTGCCAATCAACCTGGTGGGCCGCTTGACTTGAGTTTTGTGGCTGAGGCTAAGGGTCAGATGGTTGGCTTTATTCTAGCTCGTCTGGAATTTGTATATATACCATTTGTTGAAGTTTGTCTTATTTACAGTGTGGGCGTCGATCCTGAATATCAAGGCCGTCGCATTGGCTCTGCATTGATCCAGAAGTTAATAGACCGTTGCCATCTTGATGACATTGACACGATACGTGCACTTGTTGCTCAGGATGATGAGCCGTTGCGGAGGTTCGTCGAGTACCTAGGTTTTCAGCGTAGTAACATAATCAACTACGATAAGACTACTTACTAAAAGCTAAGCCAAGCCTGTAGGATAAGTATTGAAAACACGATTATCCAGGCTACATAGCTAGTGAAGCCTCAATATCAGAAAATATAAAGTATCTAGTCTCTGCTTTACATTCTGTTGACCTTGGCCTTCTCACGAGATATGATTGCCTATATAGGAAACTATAATGACAACCAAATCCATTCCCAAAAGCACCCTGCGGCGCTGGGAAGAAAGCATAGAGGGCAAAGTTGCTAACTGGTTGCCGCAGAGCAAGGCTACTGAAGGTGTGTGGAGCCCTCATTTCTGGATAATTACAGCTCTACTAGCACTTCTTACGTTCATTTACTATGTTGAACAGACCCCCTTGGTTGGCATACCACCGTTTAACCACAGCTTTTTTACCACTGTTCACGATCTACATCGGACTTTGTTTCTCATTCCTATAATCTACGCATCTTCTGTTTTCAGAGTTCGAGGAAGCCTGATAACTTCATTTGTTTTCCTATGCGTGGTCTTGCCACGTGCCTTGCTCTTTTCTCCCTATCCCGAGGCAATAGTCAGGCCTCTGCTCTTTGTCACCCTTGCCGCTTTCATCAGCCTATTCATAGCAACACAGCTTAATCGCATCGATGAGGAAAGAAAGGTTCGTACCGAGTTGAACATAGCATCCCAAGTGCTAAGCGAATATGCTCAACGCCTAGGAGCCATGATTGCCATCAGCAATGTTACCAGTCAGTCTTTGGAGATCCAACATGTTCTAGATACCGCTGCCGACAAGGTTAGGGAAGTAATGGATTTGGAGACTGTCATCATATTTCTGCTAAATGACGAGAGCCAAGAACTTGAGCTCAAAACTTGCCGGGGGGTTTCCGAGGACTTTGCTAACGGCTTTACAGGGTTAAAAGTGGGTGAAGGCTTTCATGGTCAAGTTGTCCAGAGCGGAGAACCATTACTCATAGACTATGCTTCTCAAACCCCCGGGCTTACGAGGGAATTGGAAAGACGAGAGGGAATTGGCGCGGTCTTAATTGTGCCTCTAAAAGCCAAGGGCAAGGTGCTGGGTACCCTCAGTGTGGCCCCCCATGGGTCAAGGCAATTTGCGGATGAGGAAGTGAAACTGCTAACCACCATAGCTGGACAGATAGCGATAGCCATTGAAAGTGCACGGCTATATGAAAAAGCACACTTGGCTGCACAGCAGGCCCTAGCCTCAGAGAGGCGATATCGGGAGATTTTTGAGAGCGCTAATGATGCCATCTGGATACATGATTTAGATGGCAATATAATAGCCGCCAACAAGGCGAGCGAGAAACTTACCGGGTATAACTTGGAAGACCTGCTAAAAATGAATGTGAAGAGTTTTCTCTCGGCGGGAAGCCTTGATCTGGCCGGACAGATTAGACATAAGCTATTTCATGGTGAAACCGTGGAACAACCTTATGAACAGCGTCTGATCAGGAAGGATGGAACCGAGAGGATACTAAAGTTGACGACCAGCTTAATCATGGAAGATGGCAAGCCAAAGAGCCTCCAACATATTGCCCGAGATGTGACCGCAGAGAAAGAGATGCAAGACAACTTGAGCGCAGCTTATCAGAAGCTTAGCGAATATACTCAACGGCTGAAGGAAAATCAGGAGCAGCTAATCCAGGCTGAGAAACTCACTTCGTTGGGTCAGATGGCAGCTTCTATTGCCCACGAGGTTAATAATCCTCTATCTGGCGTTCTCGTCTATACCCAACTGCTCACAAAGAGGCTACGCAGTGACAAATTGACCAAAGATGTTGCCCTCGAAAACCTATCCAAAATGGAAGCCGAACTCAACCGCAGCACTAAGTTAATCCGAAACCTTTTGGATTTCGCTCGACAGTCACCACCAACTTTATGGGAGGTGGACATCAATGAGATCGTTAGCCGAGCGTTTGACCTCGCTGCTCATTCAGCCGAGCTGCAGCACATCCAAGTGACAAAAGAACTGAGCCCCGCCGTACCCAAGGTTGTGGCTGACTTTGACCAGCTTCAGCAAGTTTGCCTCAATCTTATCATCAATGCGATTCAGGCAATGCCTGAAGGGGGCAAGCTAACTATCCGCACCTCAATTGATAACGATCGTCAGGTCAAGATAGAGATCCAAGACACCGGTTGTGGCATTTCTCCAGAAAATATGAGTAAACTATTCACACCATTCTTCAGTACTAAGGGAAAGAAGGGTGTAGGCTTGGGTTTGGCTGTGGCATATGGAATTGTCCAGCGCCATCACGGACGAATAGAAGTGCAAAGTAAAGTGGGGGAAGGGACCACCTTTACCATATATCTACCACTGAACTATGAAGAAGGCAAGGGACAGCCTCTGGGCTCAAGCTTAGAAGTGGAGCCAGCCAAGACAAAAACATAGCAAGAACCCCGATTGTTGGCATATGTTCATTGGACAAAAAAAGGACGAATAATTTGTCCAGAGGAGGAACCCTGCGTTATAATAACAAGGGGAAGGTGTTCTGATAACAGAGCTTGTTAGGTGGAATTCAGGCGGTCGAGGGAGACATCCCAAGAATATTGTAGGAGGAAACAATGGAACCGAAAAAAAAGAGGATTCTTCTTGTAGAAGATGAGGCTGTGCTAAGAGAAAGTGTGCGAGATTGGCTTACTGAGGATGGCTATGATGTTGAGTGTGTTGAAACTGGTGAGGAAGCCCTGGAGAGAATCAAGAAGGGGAAGTATGGCGTAATTGTTCTTGACCTAAGGCTACCAGGAATCGATGGTTTGCAAGTATTCGAGCAGGCCAAGCAGCTTGAAGCTGACACTAAAGGGATCCTCATCACTGCTTTCCCTTCAAAAGAAAGCCAGGAAAAGGCGCGAAATCTGGGACTTGTGGATTATTTACCCAAGCCTTTCAAAGTTGAAGAGTTAGAAAAAGCAATCAGTAGAATGCTGGGAGAGGTAGAAACTGGAAAACCAAGTGGGAAACATGTTTGGCTAGAACTTGGCGCTGTTTCTTATAGACTCTGCACTAATGATTACGACTGCGCTACCTGTGCATTTGCGCAGGATATACAGGATAGATTTGGAACGATAGCAGTTATTGGTGCGGATGAGGTTGCCAAGCTCAAGGCACTGCCTGCCAATCAAAGACTGTGCCGCCTTGCATCGGTACATTTTATTGAGAAAGAGAAGGCGCGAACCTAGGTTAAGCACATCGAGAGAAAAGTCACATTGGTTACTCCATTTTGATTGTAGTAACGACATGAAGATGTTTGCTGCCCACACTTTTCATCTGTGACATAGAAGGATTCAGCACTGTCAACATAGGCAACCCCAAACACGCTGACCTGCTTCTAGTTACAGGCCCAGCAAACCACCGTAATTACCGAAGAAATTTCGCCCTAGGAAGAGAGCCGATGCAGAAACGCCCACTCGGTTCAGTAGGGCAATACTTGTCGATTTTGTTCAGCGATATTGACCCAGATCATAGCCGGCACGGCCTCAAAGCCATCTAAACTACCAAGCTATCCATACACTTTCCCGACTTCCTGCGCCCTAGCAAGTCTCATTCTGGAGATTGCAGCCCGCGAAATATTCTGGGCGACCCGGTAACACATGCCAGCATTCTGGTCACAAAACTGCTGGAATTTGTCAGTGTCAATGGCAACAATTCTGGCCTTTTCCACCACGACAGCGCTCGCCGTTCGCTGGTAAGGCAGCACCACCGTTGACCAGCCAAGAACGTCATCTTTCGATGCAGTGTAGACCGTTTTTTCTGTCCCCCCTTCCTTAATGCGGACAGCCACTCTACCTGACTCAACAAAATAGATCTTCAGAGCGTCATCATCTTCTCTGAAGAGCACTGTGCCCGGCTCACATATCATTGTCTGGCCGATGTTTAGTATCTTTCGTATTTCTTCGTCAGTCAGACCCTTGAATAAAGTGCCTATTCTTGCCTTCTCCCCATAGACAATTTCCTCCTCAGGAACCTTCTCTTTTGCTCCAGGAGCTTTCGATTTTTCCGGCACAGAAGGGCGCATAGGCGGTGCCACACCCTTCCTAGCAACATTTTGCATCACCAGAGGATCAGGATTCACAGGGCCGCCGCATTCTGGCCGATAGCAGGTCACATCGGTAAAACTACACCTCAGAGAACAACCGGGACAAATATCCGGTGGTCTAGCTGCCTCCCGAATGAAATATCCACACTCAAGACATTGCCACTTTGGCATTTTACCCCTCCTTTCTTAATGTACGTTTTATTTTAATAGTTTCTCCTCGCTAAATCAAATTTACACCTCCATTTCCCCAGCCCGCAGTGGCCCCAGTTCCTTTAACTCCGCAGTTATATTATTCACGACTTCAACGAACTCATCACCACAGGACGCACATACCCAGTGTAACTGGAGTCTTTGTTCCTCAATGCCGAGCCGCTCCAGCACCTTCTTAAGCAGCGTCACCCGCCGTACTGCCTTATAGTTGCCCTCTCTATAATGGCAGTCACCAGGGTTGCAGCCGCATATAAGCACCCCATCAGCACCTGCTTGGAAGGCCTTCAAAATGAATGCCGGGCTCACCCCACCGCTGCACATCGTACGAATAATATGTACATTGGGAACGCATTTCATCCGTGCGACTCCCGCCAGGTCCGCTCCAGCATAAGAGCACCAATTGCACAAGAATCCAACAATCTTCGGTTCGAAACTCATGCTAACACCCCCTCTAGCTCTGCCATAATTTCATCAGCAGTGAAGTAATTATGCGTGATAGCGCCGCTAGGACAAGCAGCAGCGCAAACACCACAGCCCTGGCACAGTACTTGATTAATCCGCGATACCTTGGTGGCGTCATCGAAAAAGATGGCATTAAAGGGGCAGAGGAGATTACAGATTTTGCATCCGGAGCATTTGTTTTCGTCAATATACGCTGTTGTTGCTGATACCTCCATCTTACCACGGACTATCATAGCTAGAGCCCGGGCCGCTGCTGCTGAGGCTTGAGCTACTGTATCCGGAATGTCTTTGGGACCCTGGCAGCAACCGACGATGAAGATACCTTCAGACATTGTTGCCACGGGATCAAGCTTGGCATGCCGTTCCAAAAAGAAGCCATCCTCGCTCCGACCCAGATGGAAGAGTTTAGCTACTTCCTGGGCGTCTTTGCGCGGCTCCATCGCCACACAGAGAACAATCATATCCACCGGAACACGGAGAATACTCCCTAATAGCGTGTCTTCAACAAGGACAATCAGTTTTCCCTTTTCTTCTTCCCCTAAGGCTTCATCAGTAACTTTGGCTACTTTTCCTCGGATAAAATTGACTTTCTCCTTCTGGACGCGCTGGTAGAATTCCTCGTAACCCTTGCCAAAGCAGCGCATGTCGATATACATCTGATAGACATCAGCACCAGTTTTCTCTTTAAGCAGGTGGGCATGCTTAAGAGCATGCATACAACAAACTCGAGAACAATACTCATGATAGTTCTTATCCCGGCTGCCCACACAGTGGATAATTGCCACGCTATCTGGCTGCTGACCGTTGGCAAGCACTATGTGCCCATCAGTAGGACCAGTCGGACTACACAGCCTCTCGAACTCGAGGCTGGTGAACACATTAGGATAGCGCCCGTAGCCATACTGGGCGATCTTGGCGGCATCAAGAGTGTCAAATCCCGTAGCGATAATGATATTGCCCACATCAAGCTCAAAGATAAGCTCTTTCTGCTCGAAATTAATTGCTTTGGCGTCGCAGAATTTCTCACAGGCACGGCAGGTCCCTTTGAGGAAGTAAGCGCAGTGCTCCGTATCGATAACTGGAATATTGGGCACTGCCTGAGGAAACGGAGTATAAATTGCCTTGCGCTCCCTCATGCCCACATCAAATTCACTTGGCACTTTCCGGGGGCACTTCTCCTGACAAATGCCACAACCAATGCACTTCTCCTCATCCACATAGCGTGGCTTTCTCTTAATTTTGACCCTGAAGTTACCTACATAGCCAGAAATCTCAACAACCTCGCTATAGGTTAGGATCCTGACGTAAGGGTGACGAGCAACCTCGGTCATCCTCGGTGTAAGGACACAAGCAGCACAGTCCAATGTTGGGAAGGTTTTGTCGAACTGTGCCATATGTCCCCCGATGCTGGATTCCCGTTCTACGAGGTAGACTATTTGATTCGAATTGGCAATCTCCATGGCTGCCTGTATGCCAGCAATGCCGCCACCGATGACCAGAGTAGCCGGGAAAATAGGCACCTGGCGGATTTCTAGGGCCTCATGATGAGATACTCGGTTCACTGCCGCCCGAACCATCCTTTTAGCCTTCTCAGTAACCTCGGGGCCGGACTCATGAAGCCAGGCGCAATGCTCCCGTATATTAGCCATCTGCAAGAGATAAGGGCTTAGGCCGGACTCCCGGAGCACTGCTTGGAACGCTTTTTCATGAAGGCGTGGGGAGCAGGAGGCCACCACAACCCTATTGATCCCCAATTGTTTGATATCACTCTTTATGAGCTCTTGTCCTGGATCAGAGCACATGTATCCGTAGTCACGTGAAACCACTACATGAGGCAAAGTTGCAGCATATTTAGTTACCTCTTCCACGTCTATTACGCCAGCGATGTTTGTTCCGCAGTGACAAACATAAACACCAATTCTCGGTTCTTCCATTTTAATCCTCCGTCGTTACATTGCCTCAGCAACAAGCTCCACGATATCTTTGACCTGTATAGCCTCTGCCTTGTCCATAGAAAGCACGCTGTCCCTGTAGTTGAGGAAGCAATAGGGGCACGCTAAAGCTATTATGTCAGCTTCTTTCCTCAGAGCTTGTTCTACTCTAATATCGGAAAATCTCTCCCCCTTTACAGTCTCCATCCAGATCCTGCCACCACCTCCCCCACAGCAGAGACCTTCCTCACGGAAGTCAGGAAATTCCATTAGTTCCACGCCCGGAATGCTTTGCAGAACCTTGCGTGGCTCATCATATACACCATTATGTCTTCCCAGATAACAGGGGTCAGAATAGATTATCTTTTTCTTTATCTCTTTAGAAAACTTCAATCTGCCTTGGTCGATCAGTGAGGCCAGATACTGGGTGATATGAATCACATCAAATTTGCCTCCCAACTCAGGATACTCGTTCTTAAAGGTGTGGTAGCAATGTGGTGAAGAAACCACCACAGTCTTGACGCTGTGCCGACTGAAGACATCAATATTGTTCTGAGCTAAACTCTGGAAGACATCTTCATTACCGGCTTTTCTAATTGATTCGCCGCAGCATCTAACCTCAGTGCCCATAATGCCGAAGTTAATTCCGAGCCTATCCAGAATTGTGGCTGTCGAACGAGCCACTGTCTTGACGTCAGAGTCATAGGCTGGATAACAACAGGGGAAAAATAGCACTTCAGTGTCGGGGCCGAACCTCTTCACGCCTAAGTCCCTGGCCCAGTCGTTCCGCTTCGTCGGTTCTTCTCCCATAGGATTGCCCACACCAGCGATGTTCTTGGTTGTGATTCTCAGAGCATCCGGAATGACGCCAACACCCAGGCTGACTATAGCCCGGCGGATAGCTCTCATGACATCAATTATCTCTACACCTCGTGGGCACTGCTGAACACAAGCCCGACAGGTGACACAAATCCAATCGTCCTCGCTAGCGAAGTTGGTTGCCCCCAGTTGAGCTTCACGCATGATGCGGCGAACCATCAAACTCCGTACCATATTCCAGGGACAAATAGCGGTACAGAGGCCGCACTGATAACACCATTCCAGAGGCTCACCACCAGCTTCTATTATTATATCTGTAGCTTCCTTATAGGGGCTTAGCACTTTCGTATTCATACAACCTCACTCTAAAAAATTGGCCTCCTACCAGACTTTACGCTTCTTCCCACAATTTCCTCCGTCACATTGACCCTCCATCCTTATTGAATGCCTTGGTTTAGCCTTTGAATCTCGTTACCCTGGGCATCGTAGATGATCACCTCCAGAGGTAGCTGCCCGGGCAAAGAGTGGGTGGCACAAGCAAAGCAAGGGTCATAGGGACGCCAGGCCATCTCAATACGGTTGAGCAAGCCCTCGGTTATTTTCTTACCAGGTTTTATCAGGTCTTGGGCTGCTCTCTTGATAGACATGGAGATAGCCGCATGGTTATTGGTAGTGCCTACGATCAGGTTGCACTTCTTTATCACACCCTTTTCATCGGTAATATAATGGTGCGTGAGGGTGCCTCGGGGAGCTTCAACAATACCCACTCCTTCATCAGGTATAGAGGAAGGAATATTGCGAATATCAGGGTTGGTTATCTCCGGGTCTTTGCTAAGCTCCAGCATTCTTTCCGCAGCATAAAGAAGTTCAACCAGACGTGCCCAGTGGGTTGCCAGAGTCTGATGAACAGGCTTGCCTCCCAGAGTGGAATACATCTTTTCATATTCCTCCTGAGCTAAGGGAGTCGCCATACCATCGGCAGCATTCAGCCGGGACAAAGGTGTGGCTCGATACACTCCACTGCCTTTACCGTCAACAAAGCCTTTCCAGCCCACCTTCTTAAGATAAGGGAACTTGAGGTATGTCCAGGGCTCGACATGTTCCGCGAGATGCTCGGCATACTCCCGAGGGGCATACTTAACAAATTCTTTGCCCTCGGGGTCAACAACACGTACTTTACCATCATAAAAGTTTACCTTGTTATTTTTATCAACCAGGCCCATATAATAAGTCCGGTGGGTGAAGGTATCGCTCAGGATCATATCCAGGTACACTTTATTTTTCAAAACCACGTCGTCGAAGACCCTGAGCGATAGTTTAGCGAACTCCACTGACGATTTGGCTATTTCTTCTATTTTTGCCCTTTCTTCCTCATTTATGGCTCTGCTCACGCCGCCAGGCAGTCCAAAACAAGGGTGTATTGGACGCCCACCAATTGTCTGGATGACCCAGTGATTTTCATGACGTGTCCTGAGTACAGCACCACCCAGCTCCAGCCCCACTTTAGCAATCACTCCGAGGATATTGCGTTCCGCAGGAGCGGCATCTGGTCCCATAACAAAGTCGGGGGCCGCGAGAATGTAAAAGTGGGTGGTATGATCAGTAACGTAGAAAGAGCTATAAAGAAGCTCACGAAGCTTTCTGGCAGTACCGGTCGGTTCAACATGAAACAGGTCATCTAAGGCTTTGGTTGCCGCCATGTGGTGAGCTTCAGGACAAACTCCGCAGATACGCTGAGTTATTTGAGGCATATCCTCAGCCGGGCATCCCTCGACAAACTTCTCAAAACCTCTGAGCTCAGGAACCTGAAAATAGACATTGGCTACCCCACCATCGTCATTAAGGAAGATAGCAATTTTGCCGTGCCCTTCAAGTCGGGTGATAGGATCGATCATTATCTTTTTCATTTTATCCTTGCCCTTCTCAGAAATGAATCTGGCAAACTGTAGCGGTAGAAAGTGCCCGCTGGGTCAGGAATATCGTTGATTATCCTTTCAATCTCCTCAGGATCGTTCGAGTCAATAACAGACGCCAGGGCGCTCAGAAAGTGAGCTCCCTGATCGACGACTCCCTCCACTGGTCCATAACAACCGGTACAAGGCATGTTGGCTTGAGGGCAGAGAGCACCACAGCCGCCCCGAGTAGCTACGCCATAGCATAGAAGTCCCTGCTCCAGCAGACACTTCTCGGGTTCGGGTATAATTTCATAAGGCCGGTAAAATTTCTTGATTTTCTTTTCCTCCCTGACACGGGGACACTCATAGCAAAGAGCCCTTGTGGAATGACTTATAACAGTCCCTTTCGGCGGCAAATCACCTTTGATCAAAGCTTCGAGGGCCAACCAGGTGGTCTTTTCTTCCGGGGGACAACCGGGGACTAAATAGTCCACATCCACGGTTTGGGCTAAGGTTTTAACCGTGTCATAGAACTCCGGAATGTCAAGCTCACCTTCAGGCACCCTGACTTTCGTCTGGGGACAAATTTTCTTGGGATTATCAGTGGTCGGTGTTTCAATATAGGCGCGGTCGAATATCATTTGTCGGTTAAAAAAGTTAGCCAGCCCGGGTATACACCCTTCAACGGCACAAGAGCCGTAAGCAATCATTATCTTGCACTTGGCCCGCAGGAGATGCGCTAGATGTTCATTCTCCGAAGTTCGAATAGCACCATTAAAAAGGCAGACATCAACGCTCTTGTCTGGCATCTTCTCCACATCGGAATACTTGACATCAATGGCCACAGGCCAGAAGACGATGTCAGCAGCCTCAGCTAATTTCAGAATCTTATCGCCTATTTGCAGCTGAGCAATTTCGCAGCCACCACAACTAGCCGCCCAGTAAAGAGCTACTTTAAGTTTAGCCATGTCTTCCTTCCTTGCATTTTAGGTCGTACACTGAACATCCCGTGCTATTTACCTCCCTCACTTGCTAAGAAATCATGAGCTTCTGAATTGCACTGCTGCTTATTATGCCCAGCAGGATATAAGGAAGGCATAAGGATATGAGGCTAGGTTATAAAGAATTCATAAGAATTTCGCGCCCTAGGGAAGGAGGTGCTGGTAGCATTGCTACCACGCTTTGGAGAGCAAGGAGCTTATGCACGCTAAAAGAATAAACCCCTTGTTGTGACAGGGATCTGCTATTGTGATACGTATAAGACAAAGCCGAAATTCTGCCAGTAATTTGCTAACAGACTGCATAAAACGGGTTATGATTTGATGGCACTTCACGAACAAAACAGAGTTTTGACACTTGACACAAAAGTTCTCTTTTATACGCAAAATCACCCTTTGGGACATCATACGCCAAACTTCGGAACCGGGGGTCGTGGGTTCGAATCCCTCTAGGCGCGCTGTTTTTGAAGCCGAAATCCACATTATGGTAAGTTGCCTACCAGCCATAACTGACCTTTGCTAATAATTTGCTAATAATGCTTTTGAACAGGTTCGCTTTCATAGATATCGTTCTGCTTTGGCGACACTAGACTATCAAAGCCTTCTGCGGCGGTTTTCTGGATTCCTCGGGCCACGTGGCTATAAGTATCAAGGGTCATCTGAATAGAAGCATGACCTAGCCGCTCCTGGACTATTTTGGGGTGTACTCTCTGTTTAAGCATTAAACTAGCGTGGGTATGACGAGCGCTCTGTAGCCTGACGCCTTTCAGCCCAGCACGCCTTACAAGCTTCATCCATGCGTGGGTTACTGTATTGGGTAGGAATACCTTGCCTTCAAGGTCGCTGAATATTAGGTCGTTTTCGTTAAGCTGTATCCCTAGCATGGCCCGTTGTGCGGCCTATTTGTCTTTATAGTCTTGCAATAGCAAGGCGGCTTCTGCTTACTTGTCCAGCCTCTCATACAGCCTATCAATCTCAGCCGTATTTACTTCCTGCTCATTCACTTCCCCAGCGCCTCCTTGATTTCGTTCTCCCTGTAGCCAACGATGCATTTCTCATTGTCTATAATAAGAGTGGGAAAAGTGTACCTGGGGTTCCAGGCTTTCACCTCTTGGATCGCTTTTTCCCTTTCGTCACCATGAAGTTGGTCAACGTACTTGTAATCGTACCCTACTCCCAAATTGTCGAGAAGCTCCTTAGTCTTCTGACACCAATAACACGTAGTGAGGGTGTATAGCGTGATGTGACCGGACTTCTTGCCGGGGATGTGAACTACAGTCATTCGTCTGTATTCTCCTTCCCTACTTAGGATAGGCATATCATATCATTTACAGAACCAGTAATGAAAAATGATTGTACCGTACAGTTTCCCTCACTACGCTCGACCTCAACGGGGTATGACTTATGCTGTTTCCGAATATTGTCTTACCTTACAAAATGTACAGTATATCTTGATATTCTGGATGTCGGGCAAGGTTGCGGTTGATCTAGTTCAGGTTGATCTAGTTCAGATAGATGGGTGACACTTTACAGTATGTTTGCAACATCTGATAATAACCTTCCATGTCATTGCGAGCCTCGCCTTGTCGGGGCGTGGCAATCTCATTCCCCGCCAAGTCCACCGAGATTGCTTCGTCGCTATGCTCCTCGCAACGACAAAGGGAAAAGGCTCCGCTCAGCGATAAAAATGTGTCATTAAGGTACTGAACGAGTACAGTGGTTAGACAATTCTTGAGATACAATGTATCATTCAGTGCAACCATACTATTAGCTACGGGCAATTATGCGGAAATGGCTGGGAACTGTCCCTTCCGAAGCCGAGGGAAAATTGTGTTGTCTGGACGCAACAAGCCCAATCAAGGAAACGTTGAATGAGTAAAACTGTTCCTTATCGCACAGCAGCCCTACACACAGTGAGAAGACGCCATTTCTATATAGTGGTGTCACTGTTTGCAGTTTGTACTCTGTTTTACTACTTCGGGGAACTGGTAAACTTCGCTGGTTGGACTGCCTTGCGATGGGAGATTTTTTACTCCGTTCATGACGTGCACCGCATCTTCTTTCTGGCTCCAATAATCTACGCTGGCTACTTCTATAGGGTTAGAGGGGCGCTGATCGTTACGCTAGCTGCTTTCGTCACATTTTTGCCGCGCGCTCTTATTATATCGCCGTACCCCGACCCGATGCTCAGGATGATGCTTTTCGTTATAGCTGCTGGCGTAGTGGGGTCACTCACTGGGGTGATGCGCAATGAATACGAGAAGCGAAGCCAACTTGAACTTCTGGCAAGGACTGAAAAAGATAAGCTTCTGAAGGTGTTGGAGGGAATGGAAGATGGAGTCATCATCATTGGCCCAGACAAAAGAATACGATTTGCTAATCCAAGAATGGTGAGGGATTTCGGTGAGGGCGTTGGTTCCTACTGCTATAAATACCTACATAACTCTGATGACCCATGCGAGGGAATTTGCAGACTGTCAAACGTCATAGATGGGGCTACTGAGAGATGGGAATATATCTTCCAAGATGGTAGGACTTTTGATGTGACTGCCTCACCCTTCGTTGATTCCGATGGGAAAGCCTGCCAGCTTACTGCGTTCAGAGATATCACGCAGCGAAAGCAGGTTGAACTGGAACTAATGAAACTCAGCAGACTGAAATCCGAGCTTCTGTCCAATGTCTCTCACGAACTCCGGTCGCCGCTAACCTCCATAAAGGGAGCCATCAGCAGTCTGTTGCAGAAAGACGTAAAATTGGATGATGAAACCCAGCAGATGCTGCTAAGTAGCGTACTCGAGGAGACGGATAGATTGGCGAGCCTGGTCACCAAGTTGCTTGATATGAGCAAGCTTGAAGCAGGTACCTGGGAACCGGAAAAAGAGCACTGTCACATCGCGGACATTATCAACGAGGCTTTGGAGCGTCAGAAATGGATTGACAAAAAGCACATTTTCGAGACCTACTTAGAGCCCGATTTGCCCGAAATCTACGCTGACTATATCCAGATAAAACAGGTGCTGGTCAACTTACTGGAAAATGCGGCGGCTTATTCTGAAGAGGGAGCAACGATAACGGTAACGGCCAAGAGTGGGAATGGGAAGATAAGAGTGAGCGTCTCTGACCAAGGTGTGGGAATCCCCCAGGAAGACTTAGAAAAGATATTTGACAAGTTCTATCGTGGGACGCAGAAACGGCAAATACCTGGGGGTGCCGGCCTGGGATTGGCTATCTGTCAGGCCATTGTTACCAGCCACGGCGGGCGAATTTGGGCCGAGAGTGAAATCGGTCGGGGCTCCACTTTTCACTTTACGTTGCTTGCGGTGCTGTCAGGTAGCGATTGAACTTTGAAACCGATGGCAAAGAAGATCAAGATCCTTGTCGCCGATGATGAGCCAAACGTACAGATGTTTATCCGTGCTAACTTGTTAGCACGAGGTTATGAGGTATATCTTGCGAAGGATGGCGTTGAGACTTTGGAAGTGGCAGAACTTATCCTGCCAGATGTAATCGTGCTTGATGTAAATATGCCCCGCATGGATGGTATTGAGGCTTGCCGCCGGCTAAGGGAGTGGGCAAATATGCCTATCATAATTCTGAGCGTGAGAGGAGATGAGAAAGACAAGGTTAAGGCTCTAGATGAGGGTGCTGACGACTACATCACAAAGCCCTTTGGTGTAGAGGAGTTGCTGGCCAGAATCAGGGTTGCTCTAAGGCGTTCCAGAGGTCCAACCATTGTTGCGCCGTTATTCATGGCGGGAGACCTAGAAGTTGACTTGTCTAAACGTCTGGTTAGGCGCCGAGGACAACTAGTGAAACTGACGCAGAGCGAATATGAACTGCTGGCACATCTGGTTTCCAATTGCGGAAAAGTGCTCACCCACGCGGAGCTACTACATAAGGTGTGGGGGCCCGAATATGGTGCAGAGAGAGAATATATCCGCGTTTTCGTAGGGCAACTCAGACGCAAAATAGAAGACGACCCCTCAAATCCTCGCTTCATCGTGACTGTGCCACGAATGGGCTACCGATTTGTTAAGCCGGAGTGATATCCTTCACACAAACTCTCTGCTCGCCGGAGCGCGGTCATAACGCCACCATCATCTCCCTTTCCTAGCGCTGGAAATTCTTATGAATTCTTTATAACCTAGCTTTATATCCTTATACCTTCCTTACATGTTACTGGGCATAATAATCAAGGGTCTAATGCAAAGGCTGATGATTTCTGGCAAAGTGCGAGAGGCAAATGTCAGGGCATCTTTAGGGCTTAGAGTAGATATTCAGGAAGACACTGGGATGGTGAGCGTAGAAAGACTTAAAAAAATAGGGCTGTTGAATGACCTGACCACCGATGAGCTGGAAGCGATATCTCAGATTTGTGAAGTTCGGACCTATGAGCCAGCTGCCATCATCTTCAAAGAGGGCGATGAAGGCAAAGAAATGTACGTGGTCGACAAAGGCATGGTGAGCTATATTATCCATCCTACACCCGAGCAGTCAATAATAGTTGGCTCTAGAACAAGGAACTCGCCACTTGGTTGGGCAGCAATATTACCACTATATCACCATAAAGTCACAGCTAGGTCGGAAGAAAAGACGAGGGTTCTCGCCATCAAAAGTGACCAGTTAAGAAAGATGTGTGATGCTTATCCAAATATATGCGATATAGTCATGCAGCACATCGTTACCGCAGAGAGGCTAAGGAAGACCGAGTTATTTGATTGCTTGACCCCCGACGAGGCTGAACTGGCGTCCTTGGCTTGTGAAACTAGAGTCTATAGGAAAGGGGACACCATCTTCAAGGAGGGCGATGAAAGCACAGAAATCTTCATAGTTGATGAAGGCGAGGTTCAGTGTGTAATTGAACCCATACCTAATCAGCCATTAGTAGTTGACACCATAACAAAAAATCAGCTATTCGGCTGGTCAGCAATTGCACCACCACACCGCTGTACAGCTACAATTCAAGCCACGAAAAAGACAAGGGTTTTCGTTGTCAGAGCTAACAACTTGAGAAGAATGCGCGAGGTAAATCCCGTTATATGGAGTAAAGTCCTAGCAAAGATCGTGCGTATCGTTGATGACCGACTTGGAAAGACGCGCAAGGCACTTATGCAGGCTTTCTATGAATGCTAAGGCTGATAGTGGTTACAGTGAGGCGTAAGGAAAGTTAGTGATGAATATTCTGCTTGGTCTATCAATTCTATTTCCTATCATCGCAGGTCTTATTTGCCTACCGATTAAAAACCACAGAGCCAGAGGCGGCATTGTCTCTCTTACTGCTGTAGTTCTCATAATAAGCTCCATCTTTTTCCTGCGCCAAGGTTCTTTTCCCATAGAGTATTCGCCTGCTTCTACATGGGATTCGGTCATCTTAGTTTTTAATTACGTCATATTGGCATTTTTTATCTTTTTAGCTATCAGGGATATTGTCCAAAGAGGTATATCTCGACACAATATCCTCACCATAGCTTTAACCCTGGCCGCAGGTATCCCCTTAGCAATTTTTGAGTTTTCCTGGGCGCCACAAACGCCATTGGAAGTTACCCCTGCCCTCTATATTGACCATCTATCCATAATCATGTGCCTTATCATTTCTATTATAGGCTCACTTATCTGTGTTTATGCCATAAGGTATATGAGAGATCATGAAGAGCATCGAATGCATCTCGGGGAGCTTAAGGAGACAACACAGCCCAGGTTCTTCTTCTTTATGCTCATGTTCTTGGGTGCTATGAACGGACTGGTCTTCGCCAATAATCTGCTCTGGCTGGGATTCTTCTGGGAAATGACCACATTGGCTTGCTGGGGCTTGATTAGCCATGATAGGACTCCAATTGCCATAACCAACGCCTTTCGTGCCTTGTGGATGTGCCTTATCGGTAGCGTTGGTTTCAGCCTGGCTATCATGTTCCTGTGGAACAGTTCACTTAACACGATTTCATTGATGGAGGTCATCAATAACAGCGCCTCAACCGGTCCCCTTTTTCTTTTGCCCTTCGCTCTACTATGTCTGGCTGGTTTCACCAAGGCAGCGCAACTCCCGTTTCAGAGCTGGTTACTGGGAGCCATGGTTGCCCCCACGCCAGTTTCCGCCTTGCTGCATTCCAGCACTATGGTTAACGCCGGAGTTTATCTTGTGCTACGTATTGCTCCGGGCTTTCAAGGCACCCACCTTTCCACTCTTATAGCTATTTATGGTGGCGCAGTCTTCCTAGCTACCGCCATACTAGCTATAAGCCAGAGCGAAGCAAAAAAGGTTCTGGCTTATTCCACAATTGGCAATCTCGGCCTCATCATACTTTGTGCTGGCATAAATACTCCATTAGCCATAGCTGTGGGCATTATGCTCCTGATCTTTCACGCCATATCCAAGGGACTTCTCTTTTTATGCGTTGGCGCTATTGAGCACCACATTTGGAGCAGGAATATAGAAGATATGGAGGGAGTAGCCAGAAATCTCCCCCTTCTGACAGGCATAACTATAGCGGGAATGCTTTCCATGCTGGTAGCTCCTTTTGGTGTCCTTATCGCCAAGTGGGGAGCTATGGAGGCAGCCTCTAGCATTGGCGTATGGTCAACTCTGGTGCTCGTATTGCTCATGCTTGGCTCAGGAGCCACTACCGTTTTTTGGGCCAAGTGGATTGGTCGCTTTCTATGCCACAGTCCTGTGCCGGGAAGCTCCAAGATGGAGCCATTCATTCCCCTGTACCATGGCATCTTGTTGATGTTAGTTACCTTTGCCGTGGTATTTAGCATACTAATTGCCCCAGTATATAGCAGCATTGTCGCCCCAGCTTTAACTGACGCAGGCTACACTGCGGCTTTAGCTTTTACTACCGGCGCCTGGTTCTTGAAATCCCCCATGGGTATTTTCGCGGCCTGGCCAATTTTCATAATAATCGCCTTGGCTCTCTTAATTCCTGCCCTTGCCACCAGAGCAAAGCCCGAAGCAATTCGCAGTTCCTACATGTGTGGAGAGAATGTGGAAATTGGGGTAGACGAATTTGTGGCTGTAGCTGATGAAAGAACAGGGCTTAAGACCGGCGGATTCTATATTGAAAATATACTGGGAGAAGGAAACCTTAATAGATTTGTCGTGCCCGTGGGCATTGTTTTACTTTTTATTTTATTCGTTTTGGCGACGATATGAGCACAGGTTGGTTAATTGGCAGTGCCGTAATTGCGGTTATAGTAGCCCCCTTGATAGGGGGATTGCTCAGAGGCATTGACCGCAAATTAACTGCCCATATGCAGGGAAGAATCGGACCGCCGATAATACAGCCCTTCTATGATGTCATCAAGCTCTTCGGCAAGAAACCAATGGTCGCCGGTGGAGCTCAGATGGCGTTCACTTATGCCTATATCACCCTGATCATCACTGCGGTAGTATTCTTCGCTCTGAGGCAAGACTTGCTAGTGGTGCTTTTTATCCTGT